>JAFZBK010000010.1 GCA_017561825.1 Prevotella sp. | reverse complement strand
TGTTGTGGTTCCTGCAGTGGGCACCCACCTGCTGCTCAGGCCGCCCCGGCCAGATCACACCTTCGCGATCGATGTAGTAATGGTAGCCGATGTCCTTGAAACGGCGGTTCGCTATGTGGTCGCGACGACATTCCGCGAACGTGAGGCGTTTCCCCTCCGGGGTGGCTGAGCAGTGGATGACGATCATCGTGATGGTTCTCATACGAGTCCGCAGGATTGTAGTCCGAGGGCTGCCGCGAGGGCACTGAGGATTCCGATGGCGGCCTGAATGACCACGCTCCACATGTTCTTCTTCTGATCTTTCATTTTTCTTATCTTTAAAGGGTTAATACTAATCTACGAGTCTACAGGTCCACGAGTCTACAGGTCTACGAGTCTGGCCACTACTTGTTGTCTTGTTGACTTGTTGTCTCCTCCTTTATGCGTTGCAAAGGTACAACATCGTGAGGGGGGAAAGAGCGTTACGGGACGTTGCTTGGAAGAACATGGAGATAGGGGGAATTAAAGGGAATTATATTGTTGCAAACGCTTGGTAATGTGGCAGAAAATGCGTATCTTTGTAACATGGAAAATACATTCAAGATACGTACATACGGACGCATGGAACTGGCACAGCTCTACTGTCCCGACGTCCAGCCGAAGACGGCCTGGAGGAAACTGAAGGAATGGATCGACTATTATCCGCACCTGAACGAGAAACTGTCGTTGCTGGGCAGGACCACCTGCACCCGCACCTATTCACCGCCGCAGGTTAGGGCGATCGTGGAGGCTCTCGGCGAACCGTAACTAGGCTGGTTACGGGGTGAAAGTAGGCTGGTTGGGAGGTGTTAGAAGGCTGATAACGGGGTGAAAGTAGGCTGATAACGGGGTGAAAGTAGACTGGTTGGAGCATGAAAGTAGGCTTGTAGGGAGACCCCCCCCCATCCCCTCCCCTGAGATGGGAGGGGAATAAAGTGAGTAAGGTGAAGGGTGTAGGGTATGTAGGATGTTTTTAAAACTTTCACGCACGCGCGTACATAATATAATGACGTCTATAAAATACATATTTCCTATAAATGTTATGAAAAGTGCCTACATATCCTACACCCCTACACCCATTCGCTAGAACGGCATATCGTTGATGGCAACGGGTGTTTGTCTCTCAACTGTCTCAATGTCAATCGTTTTAAGGGGAATAACGTTGTAAGTCATACCCTTCTTCGTTCGCATCGCCTTAACCCCTAACTTCTTCATTACCATTCCAATTTTAACATTCGATAACGGTTTCTTGATACCGGCATTGATCTTCTCGAGGATGGCGGTGGAGGTGAGCCATACACCCTCGTCAGACGAGCTGGGGAAGTCGTAGTAACGCATGATGAGCTGTTCCTCGGCGCAGGGTGCCTCGAAGGCCCTGTTGCGCTGGTTGAGCGCCGCTATCTCCTCCTGCGTGAACCAGTAGCGGAAACCGCTGATGCTTATGGCCGCCTGCGCATAGAGCTTCATGTAGTCGATATGGTAGGTGCGGGGGTCGTCGATATGGTCGATGAGGAAGGGCAGCCAGCGGCGCGATCCCGTGGGATCGTTCAGGAACTTGTCGTTGTTGCCCGTTCCGCACAGACTCGCCACGTGCGGCAGGTTCACGAAGTTACGCCCGTAGGCGGGACGGTCCTGTATCACGGGCATGGTCACCATCGCCTTCAGCTGGTTCTGCTCCTTGTTCGACAGGGTGTCAAGCTCCTCCAGACAGATGAACATGTTGCGCGAGAGCTGGATGCGGTCGTCCTTGTTCAATACGGTGTTGTCGGTCTTCACGTAGAAGTAGCGACGGAGTTCCTTCGGAAGCAGGTACGAGAAGAACGTGCTCTTGTACGTACCCTGGTCGCCGATGAGCACGAGGATGACGTTGTTCACTACGCTGTCGGTAAGCACCGATGCCACGGCACCCACGAACCACCGCTGGAAGTACTCCAGGAACTCCTGCTGCGCCTCCTGGTCCGACTGGTCGTTGGTGGGCTTGACATGCACATGTCTTGCCAGGTCGGCGATGTAGTCGCTGTCGGAGTCGTAGTGGTCGAGTGCCTCGAGGATGAACGAGCGCAGGGGGTTCCACTGCGGGGTGATATGTGAGCGCAGCAGGGTTCCCACCTCGTGGCTCTTCCAGTTCTGCTCCCTGCTTACCATCGCCCATAAGGTGTTTTCCTCGCGGTCGGTCATGTCATGCCACATGTTTGAGAACTCCCCCACGCCGCTCAGGTCAACGGGAAGGTCCTCACCCGGGATGTCATACCACCGGCATTCGTTCTTCTGGGTGATAGTGTTGTACCTTGTGGCCACGCGATTGCTGATCAGGGTGGCCAGTTCCTCGATCGATCTCTTCTCTTTCTGGGCATCTTGATACCCACGAGTCTTTTTGATTCTCTTGTTTTCCATAAAGATTTATAAATAGTTGGATAATAAATGTCGCGCTACGACGATGTTTTTCATAACAGAAGATACGAAACATACAGGAGCTGGATCAGTCCTGCATCATCTGCATTATCTGCATGACGGCTTTGTTTTGCACCTCTCGACCTCTTCATTAACGATCTGCTTCTGTCTTTCGATGTCAAGATCATAAATAAACAGGGCGAATATCCTGCCAAATTCCGCGAATCTACTGCGCACTTCCTGAGGATTGCACTTACTGTCGGATTTTAGGACGATGGCTATTGACAATAACACCCTGAAAAGGTCTCTGGTGTATTGCATCCTCTTGGCTTTATTATTCCGCATCCGACAAATTTTCATGGCTGGGGTGAGACACCTCAGACCAATAAATGTGTCGTGTATCGTTTTTGATAATGCGTTGATAATTTCCTCCATGAGGGTGCATCCTTTTAATACCGACCGCGAAGATACACATTTTTAGGATATGGAGAAAACGCTCAAAAACGAAAAGGTGACGTTCCATGGGGCGTCATCTTTTCTAAAAATAATAAGATTAATTACGGTTTATTAACAGAAAAATCGTGCCTAAAAAGAGGGTTTTGACAAAAAACAATGGTTGTTTCCATATAATACAAACTGTTCGATTTTTCCGAACAGTTGCGGATTCTTTCCATCAGCAACAATTAGTAAGGATCCCTCTGATGAAAGATTTTAGAGGAAAAGAGGGGTATTTCTATTTTTTTTGCTATATTTGCGGCCGAAAATATAGAAAGATATGAAGAGAATCGCATTATTCTGTTTGCTGTTCGTGCCCATGAGTCTTTGGGCACAGAAGCAGTATTTCCTTCCTACAGGTGACAGTTCGATGGATGAAAAGGACAGACCTATGATCGAGGTCTATCTGCCCCAGCAGGAACAGACCAACGGCTGTGCCGTGGTGCTCTGTCCGGGCGGTGCCATGCGATGGCTGTCGTGGGAGAGTGATGTGGTGAAGATGGCGGCGTTCCTGAATGCGCACGGCATTGCTGCCATCGGACTGCGCTATCATCTGAATAAAGGTGGTGGCGGGATGCCACGAGGTGCCCAGATGCCCCCGATGGTGGATGTGACGCATCCTGACCATTTCCCGCAGGCTGATGCGAACCCGATGCACAACGCCCATGGCGATTCCATCATCCACCTGGCAGAACAGGATGCGAAGGCAGCCATTAAGATGGTGAGGGAGCACGCAGCAGAATGGAACATCAACAAGGATAAGATCGGTTATTTAGGCTTCTCTGCCGGTGGTGGTGTTGCCATTGCCGCCACGATGTCGGCCACAGCCATCGAGCGTCCCAACTTCCTCTGCACCAACTACGGTCCTTCGCTGATGCCCGTCACGGTGCCCGTTGATGCCCCACCCTTGCTGATCATGACGCGTGCCGACCATCCGAACGTAGCAGCTGGCTTGGTGGCCTTGTTCATGGAATGGAAGAAGGCAGGTGCGAATGCAGAGATACACATGTATGGCGACGGGAACGGTCCGTATGAGCTGATGCCCGAGACGGGTGCCACCACCACAGAGACGTGGAGCCGTCAGTTGATTCTCTGGCTGAAGGCCAAGGGGTTCCTAACTCAGAGGTGAGAGATTAAACATTAAAGATTAAAGATTAAAGATTAGAGATTAAAGATTAACTTCATGGAATATATGTCACAAGAAGGCTACGATAAGCTCGTGGCCGAACTCCATCAGTTGGAAAGCGTTGAGCTGCCGCAGGTCAGGGAAGCAATTGCCGAGGCCCGCGACAAAGGTGATCTCAGCGAGAACTTCGAGTATCATGCCGCCAAGCGCGAGCAGGCACGACTCCTTGGGAGAATCCGTTTCAAGCAGAAGGTGCTGGCCAATGCGCGGGTGATCGATATGTCGCGACTGGGTACCGACAGTGTGCAGTTGCTCAGTAAGGTGGAGATGACCAACCTGGCCAATAACAAGTCGATGACCTACACGATAGCGAGTCCTAACGAGGCTAATATCCGTGAGGGGAAGATCTCCATCAAGTCGCCCATTGCCCAAGCCCTGTTGAACAAGAAGGTGGGTGATGTGGTGGAAGTGCGTGTTCCTGCGGGCTTGCTGAAGCTACGCATCGACAAAATTGAACTATCATAAGGAAACAGAAAAAAGGAGCAAGCGATGCTTGCTCCTTTTGCTTTATTACAATCGGTTGTATTATCCACCGAAGTTATCATACATAATGCTCTCGGGCTCTACGCCAAGACTGTCGAGCATTTGAACGACAGCGTTGGACATCGGTCCAGGACCGCACATGTAGTATTCTACATCCTCGGGAGCCTCGTGATCCTTCAGATAGGTATTGTACATCACCTGATGAACGAATCCCGGTGTGTACTTCACGCCTGCTGCATCAGCGGCAGGATCAGGACGGTCGAGTGCGAGGTGGAAGTGGAAGTTAGGATACTCCTTCTCCAGTCCGAGGAAATCATCCAAGTAGAACACCTCATTGAGTGCACGGGCACCATAGAAGTAATGCATCTCACGATCAGTGGTATGCAACGTCTTGGTCATGTGCATGATCTGTGCACGCAGTGGAGCCATACCGGCACCACCACCAACCCAGATCATCTCCTTCTTCGAGTCGAAGTGCGGGTGGAAGTCACCGAACGGACCGCTCATGATTACCTTATCACCAGGTTTCAGTGAGAAGATATACGATGAGGCGATACCCGGGTTCACATCCATGAAGCCGCTCTTATCGGCCTTGAACGGAGGTGTAGCGATACGAACCGTCAGCATGAACACATCACCCTCAGCAGGATAGTTAGCCATGGAGTAAGCACGGATGGTATCTTCGGGGTTCTTACACTTCAACGGGAACAGACCGAACTTCTCCCAGCTGGGCAGATACTCATCACCGATGAGTGCCTTGTCGAAGTCCTTATCGTAGTCGATGCAGTCGAACTTAGGAATCTTGATCTGTGCATAAGAGCCAGGCAGGAAGTCCATATGCTCGCCCGGAGGCAGCTGAACCTTGAACTCCTTGATGAAGGTAGCCACGTTCTTGTTACTGATCACGGTACACTCATACTCCTTGACGCCGAGGATGCTCTCATCAACATGGATCTTCAGGTCGCCCTTGACCTTGCACTGACAGCCGAGGCGCCAGTGGTCCTTGATCTGCTTACGGGTGAAGTGAGGCTTCTCTGAATCCAGAATCTCACCTCCCCCTTCGAGCACCTGCACCTTACACTGTCCGCAGCTGGCCTTACCACCGCAGGCAGAAGGCAGGAAGATGCCGTTCTCGTTCAGCGTGGCCATCAGGTTGTTGCCCTGTGCTACAGAGATGGTGCGGTCGCCATTGATCTCAATATTCACATTGCCCGAAGGAGAAAGATACTTCTTCGCAACGAGCAGGATAATCACCAGCAGGATGATTACCAGGAGGAATACTCCTATACTATATGCTATAAACTGTGCCATAATTTTAATTCATAATTCATAATGCATAATGCATAATTATATGTTTAGGCCGCTGAAGCACATCATTGCCAAGGCCATAAGACCCACGGTGATAAACACAATGCCGAGGCCCTGCAAGGGCTTGGGAACGTCGCTGTACTGCATCTTCTCGCGGATGGCACCCATGGCCACGATAGCGAGTGTCCAACCAATACCAGAGCCGAAGCCATAGACGATGGCATCCCAGATAGAGGTGATGGCCTGAGAGTTGGTGGGCTCCATGAGGATGCGCTGCTGCATGAACAGCGAAGCACCCATGATAGCGCAGTTCACAGCGATCAGCGGCAGGAAGATACCCAGCGCAGCATAGAGTGAGGGTGAGTATTTCTCGACCGTCATCTCCACCAGCTGTACCATACCGGCAATCACGGCGATGAAGAGGATGAACGAGAGGTAACTGAGATCTACTCCCTCAGCGAGGCAGTTGGGACCCAGTACCCTGGTCTGCAACAGATAGTTCACGGGTACGGTAACGGTGAGCACGAAGGTCACAGCCAGTCCGAGGCCCAGTGAGGTCTTCACGGTCTTCGACACGGCAAGGTAGGAACACATGCCGAGGAAGAAGGCGAAAATCATATTGTCGACAAAGATCGACCTGAATAGTAATGATATTGCGTGTTCCATAACTTACTTCTCCTTATAAAAATATGCACGATGAACCCAAATCACACAACCCACGAGAATCAGTGCCATAGCCGGCATTGTCATCATACCGTTGTTCACGTATCCAGCATCATAGGCGCTCTGCGGAATAAGCTGGAAGCCTAAGAGAGAGCCGCGTCCGAGGAACTCGCGAACGGCACCCACGATGACGAGGATCATGGCATAGCCAAGTCCGTTACCGATACCGTCGAGGAACGAAGGCCAGGGCTTGTTCTGCATGGCAAAGGCCTCGAGGCGTCCCATCAGGATACAGTTGGTGATGATCAGACCTACATACACGCTCAGCTGAACGCTCACGTCATAGGCGAAAGCCTTCAGGATCTGAGAAACGATGGTTACAAGAGCAGCCACAACCACCAGCTGTACCACGATACGGATACGGTTAGGAATGGTGTTGCGGATGATAGAGATGATCACATTCGCAAAGGCAGTGATCACCGTTACGGCAAGTCCCATCACAATGGCAGGCTTCAGCTGCGAGGTGACGGCCAATGCCGAGCAGATACCCAATACCTGTCCGAGTATCGGGTGGTCGAGGTTCAACGGGTTAGTAAAAACCTCCTTATTTTGTTTACTGAATAATGCCATAGTTTACTCCTCCTTTGCTTTAGTTTCACAGCAGTCCTTGCCTTCTTTACAGCAGTTCTTGTCATCTTTGCAGTCCTTGCAGTCTTTGCCATCCTTGCCATCCTTGCAATCTTTGTTGCAGTCCATGGCCTTTTGGCAGCATGAATCAGGATTAAACATAATAGAAGACTCTACATGCTTCACAACATCGTTCAGACAATCCTGCAACATTTTACTTACACCATTAGATGTCAAAGTTGCACCTGTTACAGCATCAACTTGTGTTTCAGGATCAGTCACATTCTTTACAACTGAAAGAGCTATACCATCGACACCGTTCTTATGAACTTTCTTGCCGATGAACTTCTCCTGCCAAGCCTGAGAGTCCTTGATCTCAGCACCAAGACCAGCTGTCTCGCTCTCGTGATTGAAATAGACACCATAGACTGTGTCATAATCACCTTCCAAAGCAATAAAGCCGCTGATACCTCCCCAGAGACCCATGCCTTTTAGAGGGAGAACATGGACAGGTTTACCATCAATTACACATTCATAGAATGGGTTTGCAAATTCTCCCGATCCACCTGGCTCGCTCTTCACTACCTCGGCATACTTGGCTTCAGCCTCAGAGCCGTCCAAGCCGCGGATATTCAGCGAATAGAGAATCTGCTTCTTAATATCGAGTGCTACGTTAGCATCCTGTCTGGGCTTCAGTGCTTGATAGATGAAAGCCAGCAGGAAGGCCACGATGACCACGAGTATCGCACTATATACAATGATGTACGAATTACTGTTTGTATTTAACTTACTCATTTGGTACCTCCTCTCTTTGCTCGTTTAGAAATGTTACGGGCCACCACAAAGTGATCGATTGTGGGAGCAAACATATTACCAAAGAAGATGGCAAGCATCATACCCTCAGGATAGCCGGCATTCATCACACGGATGATGATAGCCATCGCTCCAATGAGGAAACCATAGATGTACTGACCGCATGTCGTACGACAAGAGGTGACGGGGTCGGTAGCCATGAACACAGCACCGAAGGCGAAGCCACCCATCACGAAGTGGTGCCACCATTCCATTGACTGACCAGTGCTCTGGAAGATGAATGCCAGTACGGCACCACCTACGAACACGCTCAGCATGGTGCGCCAAGAAGCGATGCCTGTCCAAAGAAGGATGATAGCACCGATGGCGATAGCGATAACTGAGGTCTCACCAATAGAACCGGGGATGAAGCCACAGATCATATCACAGATAGAAGCATCTGGAGCAATACCCTGTGCTATCTGTCCAAGTGGTGTAGCTGCCGTAAAGCCGTCGGGCAGTGCGTTACCAAGACCGAAGATGGTATCCTTAGCCACCCAAATCTGATCGCCTGTCATCTTTGCCGGATAGGCGAAGAACAGGAACATACGGGCTGCAATGGCGGGGTTGAAGATATTCATACCTGTACCGCCGAATATCTCCTTACAGAAGATCACACTGAAGGCGCAGGCCAGAGCCAGCATCCACAGCGGACAGCCGATAGGAATAATCAGCGGAATCAGGATACCCGATACCAGATAACCTTCCTGGATCTCCTCACCTTTCCACTGTGCCCAGGCGAACTCAATGCCCAGACCTACGATGTAGGATACAAGGATCTTGGGCAGTACGGCCAGGAAACCATAGATGAAGATCTCCCAGAAGCCAGCACTTTCGAGGGTGCCTGCTGCGAGATAGTTCTGGTAGCCGATATTATACATACCAAACAGCATGGCTGGCATCAGGGCGATGACCACCATACTCATAATGCGCTTCGAATCAATAGCGTCGTGGATGTTCACTCCACTCTTGGCCGTGTCGTTAGGAACGTAAAGGAACGTTTCGAAGCCATCGAACACCGAACGGAAGGCATGAAGTTTGCCACCCTCCTCAAAGTTCGGCTTAATCTTATTGAGATAACTACGCAAATTCATAATTCACAATTCTTAATTCATAATTAAGCATTCTCCTTTCGGAGGATGTCGAGGCCCTCACGAACAATGCGTTGTAATTCTAACTTAGAGCTATCTACGAACTCAGCCAGGGCGAAGTCCTCAGGACTTACCTCATAGATACCCAGCGCTTCCTGACGATCGATATCTCCTGCGATGATGGCCTTGATGAGATACTCGCCGTAGATATCCATCGGCAATACCTTATCATACTCCCCACTCATGATCATGTGGCGCTCACCACCTTTGATGCGGGCATCAAGGGCGTAACTCTTCTTGCCACAGAGCCAGGAGAAATAACTGCGGTTCACGGAGAACTGCTTGAATCTCGGAAGGATCCAACCCAGCAACTCATCAGCATCATCACCCTCGGGGATAACAGTGATCTCTGAGGTATGACCGCCTACATAGTCGTCGGTGCTACAGGGCTTACCTGTCAGTACGTTACCATTGATGATACGGAGGTTCTTCCCTTCCTTCAGGTTTCCTGCCACCAGATCACCAACACGGTCGCCTACCAGTGCTTCCACATAAGCGGGACGTTCCACCTCGCTGCCCACAACGGCAATCAGACGGCGCAGATCCACCTTACCTGTGTTGAACAGACGACCGAAGAAGATCACGGCACTGGGATCAACGGTCCATACCGTCTCACCTTTGTTCACGGGATCCAGATGATTAACCTGCACACCCACATTACCAGCAGGACAAGGACCGTCGAAGATGTTCACTTCCACATCCTTAGCCTGAGTCAACGCGGTTGCTGTCTGCTCACTGCCAATACCCAGATAGGTCTTGGCCATCTTAGACAGCGCGGTCAGTCCAGTTTGGAAATCCTCCTCATTACCCTGCAGCTCGAACTCGAAGTCGGCTGCCAACGGCTTGTCGCGAAGGGTACTGACGAAGATCGCTTTGGGTTGGGTTTCGGGGTTGGTAGAAACAGCATAAGGCAACTGGTCGATATAGCCGAAGAGACCAGCCTCCAGGAGTGCCTGCTTGACAGCCGCGCCGTCGAGCTGTGCCACATCCTTCTTGCCAAAATCCACATACTGCTGTTCCTGATCAGCCTTCACCTTCACGCATAGCACTTTACGCCGTTCACCACGTATCACGGCAGTAACCTGTCCGCTGACGGGTGAGGCAAACTTCACATCGGGATACTGTTTGTTGACAAACAAGGCATCCCCGGCTTTGACCATATCACCTTCCTTGACAACGACCTTGGGAGTCATGCCGACAAACGCATCGGGTGTAAGCGCCAGCTCACTGCCCCGTACGAATGTGGCTTTCTCCTTTGCAGCCTTGCCTTTCAGGTTCATGTCCAAGCCTTTTGATAGCTTAATTACACTTGCCATAGCATTTATTTAAATGAGATTATTGGTTGCTCAACACAAAGTATGGTGCAAAATTAAGGAATTTTTTGCAAATATTGCACAAAAAAGCCACGAATTATTCCAAAATGCGAATATTTTGATGTAATTTTGCGGATATCCGCGAACTTACTCACGTTCGGAAAAACCCCAAAAATTTGGACCTCCGGTCTTATTTTGACGCATCCTAACAAACGAAATGCAGGCATTTCTTTGTTTTGATGCCACAAAATTTGGTTTTTCACTCACTTAATCGTAACTTTGTCCTCGAAATAAATATTGAAGCGACTGACACACATCATCAGTGGCATAGTATGGACCTTGGCAGGTTTGTACCTATTGCTGATTATACTGCTGCACATTCCAGCAGTACAGGGTTATATAGGCCATCAAACCAGCAGATTCCTCTCTAATAAACTGGGCACGGAAGTGCGTGTGGGAAAGGTGAACGTGGGTATCCTGAACCGCCTGATCATCGATGATGTGCTCATCAACGACCAGCAAGGAGACACCATGATCCATGCCTCACGACTGTCAGCCAAAGTGCGCCTCCTCTCTATCCCCCAAGGAAAAATATCTATCTCATCAGCGCAGTTGTTCGGCTTGCAGGGACGTTTCTATAAGAAAGACGCACTCACGCCTGCCAACTACCAGTTTGCGCTTGACTCGCTGGCATCTAAGGATACTACCCAGCACAAGCCACTCGACATCAGTATTGGCTCATTGATTATCCGTCATGGAAGTATCAAATACGACCGTTACGACCTTCCGCCAACGAATGGTCAATTCAATCCTAACCACTTGCATGTCAACGACATCAGTGCTCATATCCTGTTACCCACACTGACGGATGACAACCTGGAGGCTACCATCAAGAAGATATCCCTCAAGGAGGCATCGGGCTTGGATATCCAGAACCTGTCGTTCCGTCTGAAAGCCGACAAGCAGCAGGCATTCCTGAAGGATTTCTCGCTCAAGTTGCCGAACAGTCGTGTATTGGTTGACAGTATCGGTGCATCCTACCAACTGGAGGACAACCGTTTGAAGCCAGGAACGCTGCAGTACGCATTCCAGATACCGCGCTCAACGATCACGCCCAGCGATATTGCCTGCTTCGAGCCTTCACTGAAGTCGGACATGAAAGCCGTGTACTTCTCTGGTTCATGTGCGGGAACCCAATCCCTGCTGCAGGTAAACCGTCTGCAGGTGCATACCGATGAGGGAGATCTCGACCTGAAAGCCAGCGGCGCTGTCAGTCATCTGAACACCGCCCCCCAGTGGCAAGCGAAGATCGACAACCTCCGCATCAGTGGGAAGACCTTCGAAGTATTCTCCAAGAACCTGCAGGGTAAGAAGGTAAGTATTCCTGAAGAGGTTGTACGATTGGGTAATGTGGACTTTCAGGGAGAGGCGCATGGTACAGGTACGGATGAGGTAGCACTGAACGGCTCCCTCCTCTCGGATGCAGGAAATGCGAAACTGCAACTCGCCAAGCAGTACCAACAGGTGCATGCGAATATCGTGACCAACGACTTCAACTTACGTCGTGTTCTTGATGATGAACGGTTCGGAAATATCTCTGCCGACCTCGACATCAACGGTACGCTGGGCGCTGGAAACAACCAGCAAATCGCACTCAAAGGAAATGTTCAGAAGTTCCAGTATAACAACTACATTTACAACGACTTATCCATTGATGGTGATTATCAGAAAAACACCTTTAATGGTCAGCTAACGTTAACAGATCCCAATGGCGATATAGATGTGACAGGTATGATCGTTTTGGACGGTCAGCAGTCGAAAACGAACCTCACCGGAACGGTACGTCACTTCAATCCGCAGGCCCTGCATCTGTCGAACCAGTTCAAGGATGCCACCTTCGATGCGGATATCGATGCCGACTTCACTGGCAACTCGATCAACAACATGAACGGTACGCTGGATATCAGTCATTTCTCCATGACCTCCTCGGAGGAGAACTACTCCTTAAACGACCTTCACTTGCTGGCAGCCAACGATGGAGACGTGCGATATCTGAATATGCAGAGTGACTTTGGTGATATCAATATCCAAGGACAGTACGACTATGCTTCACTGCCACAGAGCATCATCAACTTCATCGGCTCGAAGCTCCCTACCCTGCCTGGACTGCCCAAGACAAACAATGTGCGACATAATAACTTCACCATCAACGCCGATATCACACGGTCTGACTGGCTGAACACCTTCCTCCATATCCCTGTGGTATTGAATCAGCCGATGCATGTGGAGGGAACCATGAACGACCATGCCAAGAAGATGGATATGACGTTGAGGTTACCGTCTTTCACCTACGACGGCGGGAGCTATGAAGATGGTATCGTGAGTCTCCACACCTCGGATGTAGATGAACTCCTCATGAGCAGTCATCTACGCAAACTGATGGATAACGGACAACGACTCGACATCAACCTCAATGCCAATGCTGCCAACAACGAGCTGATTACCAGTCTGAACTGGAACAACAACCAGCCACATCCCATCAAGGGAACGTTCAACAGTACCACGGAGTTCTTCAAGACCGATCAGGGAAAGGCGGCGGCACACATGCGCATCCATCCTTCGGAAGTGCTGGTGAACGACTCTATATGGCACGTGCAGCCTTCTGACATTATCTATAGCGAGAAGAACCTGCTTGTTGACTACTTCGCCATCGAGCATAACGATCAGCATATCATCATCACTGGTAAGGGCACGGAATCCGCTGCCGACTCGCTTGTGGCCGACCTGCAGGATGTGGACGTGAGCTATATCCTGGACCTCGTGAACTTCCACTCCGTGAGATTCAGTGGCAAGGCATCTGGAAAGGCTTGTATAAAGTCGGCCTTCCATCATCCTCAGGCCAACGCCAACCTGTCTGTAGGCGAGTTCCGCTTCCAGGAAGGAAGAATGGGAACGCTCTTCGCAGCCGTGAACTGGAATCAGGAGGACAAGCAGATAGATATCGATGCCCATGCTGATGACGCGGAACAGGCACAGACGCTCGTCAAGGGATTTGTTTCGCCTGCAAGACATGAGATTGATCTTGCCATCGGGGCAAGGAATACCCGACTGGAGTTCCTGGAGTCGTTCTGCGGAAGTTTCATGGCGAATGTGGAGGCAAGGGGTACGGGTGATCTTCGGTTGGCAGGCGACCTCAGTGAGATCAACCTCACGGGTATGATCGTGGGCAACGGTGGCTTCGACATCACCACACTGAACACGCACTATGTGATGCAGAGCGATACCGTCAGACTCATCCCCGACGAGATCATCTTCCAGGCTGATACGATTCGCGACAGAAATGGAAACATCGGTATCCTCAGCGGAGCACTGCATCATAAGCATCTTACACGACTCACCTACGACTTGGATATACAGGCGCAGCACTTGTTGTGCTACGACTTCCCCACCTACGGTGACAACACTTTCTACGGTACTGTCATTGCATCAGGAAACTGCGCCATCACAGGAAGAAGCGGACGCATCGACTTCGAGATCAGCGGTACACCTGAGCGAAACTCGTTTATCGAATACAACGCTGCCAGTCCGGATGCCATCTCTAAACAGGAGTTCATCACCTGGAGAGACAAGAATGAGTCGGAGAAGGTGGAGGTGGTGACAGGAGAACAGATCAAACTGCCTGATATCCCCTCAGATATCCATATCAACTTCCAGATCAATACCACGCCTGACTTCACCCTGCGTGTGCTGATGGATCAAGCCAGTGGCGACTATATCGCACTGAACGGCAACGGTTCTATCCATGCATCATATTTTAATAAGGGGGCGTTCGATATGTTCGGCAACTATAATGTGGACCATGGTGTCTATAAGCTCACCATCCAGAATATCATCAAGAAGGACTTCCAGTTCCAGCCGGGTAGCACCATTGTGTTCGGCGGTGATCCCTATGATGCCATCCTGAACCTGCAGGCGCTCTACACCGTGAATGGTGTTCCCCTTTCCGACCTGCAGATCGGTAAGAGTTTCAGTAGTAATAACATCCGTGTTGACTGTATCATGAACATCACTGGAACGCCACAGGAACCGCGGGTGGACTTCGACCTCGACCTGCCTACGGTGAACACGGATGCCAAACAGATGGTGCGAGCACTCATCAACGGTGAGGAGGAGATGAACCAGCAGGTGATCTACCTGCTCAGTATCGGTCGCTTCTATACGCAGAACACCAATAATGCCGGTGAGAACAACACGCAGAGTCAGACCAGTCTGGCCATGCAGTCGTTACTCAGCGGTACGATCAGTCAGCAGATCAACTCGGTGCTCAGCTCGTTCGTCAACACCAGCAACTGGAACTTCGGCGCCAACATCTCCACAGGTGATGAGGGATGGAACAATGCCGAATACGAGGGTCTGCTCAGTGGAAGACTGCTGAACAACCGACTCCTCATCAACGGACAGTTCGGTTACCGTGACAATGCCAATGCTACGACATCGTTTATCGGTGACTTCGATGTGCGCTACCTCTTGTTCCCCAGTGGTAACCTGGCCATCAAAGTGTATAACCAGACGAATGATAGGTATTTCACCAGAAACAGTCTGACTACCCAGGGTGTGGGTCTGATCATGAAGAAGGACTTTAACTCGTGGCGGGACCTGTTGGGAATAAAGAAAGATTAAAGATTAAACATGAAACATTAAATATTAGATATGAAGGGAATTGCGCGAGCCATGATGATGGCAATGATTTTGGGAACAGGACTCTGTGCCTGTCATGAGAACCTGGACGAAAGGACGGAACGCGAATGTAAGGAATATACAGAGAAATACTGTCCTGCACCTGTTGACATGAATGTTATCTCCGACAGTATGACCTTTGAACGCGATAGTAAGACCATCTGTTATTACTATTCCTTACGGGGTGATGCTGACACATTACTGACGGGTGATGCAGAGAAAGAAGTCTATAAGGCACTGCTCAGCGATGTGATGAACGCCCCTACCCTGATGCGTTACAAGGAGGCAAACTATAACTTCCGTTATATCTACTTCTCTTCGAAGAACAAAGGAAAGAAGTTGTACGACTACCTGTTCACGCCGAAGGACTACACGAAATAACAGACAGGTAACTACCTGTCGCGTGTAATCTCGGCCACCACATATTCTGAACGGGTGCCGATCCGGAACTTACCGCCCCAGAGGCCCATACCGCTGGTAACGTAATATCGGGTGTTTCCTCGCTGCCATTCGCCGAAGGCACACTCATATACCCTATCCGTGATCCATGAGATGGGCCATACCTGACCGTGATGGGTGTGCCCGCTCAGCTGGAAATCAATGCCGTTCTGCTCTGCCTCCTCTAACTGGAACGGCTGATGATCGAGCACGATGAGGTATTTCGTGCGGTCAACATCTTTCAACAACTCCTGTAATGTCTTTCGTTTCGGATGGGAACGGTCTTCCCTGCCAATGATACATAGATCGCCCACCGTTATCACACTATCACGTAACAGGGTGATATCGGCTTTCTTATAAAAGAGTAATGCATTCGACTCGCCCCCGTAATATTCATGGTTACCCAAACAGGCCACAACGGGTGCGTTCAAGCGTAAGAATTCCTTCTCCATCTCCTGTTCTTCAAGCGGCTGCGAATTCTTGTCGATGATATCCCCAGCCACCAGGATCAGATCAGCCTTCTCCTCATTAAGCATATCCACCCATCTTGCCAACTCAGCTCTCCGATTATGATAGCCGAGATGTAAGTCACTAAGCATCACCACCTTCATCTGACGAGCGAGTGTCTTCTCCGTTGTGAGTGTCAGCGGTTGTCTCACCTTATGATGATAATGGATATTCCCATAGATGAAGATGATGAGCATGGCACCGGCAACTGTCAATGTTCCTGCCCAGCTATTCTTCAAAAAGGTTGCAGGTATCAGATGCACACAGCGCCCGATATCCAACAGCAGAAAAGTCATGAACAGGTAGAGCAAGATAAACAGCCACGAGGTTCCAATCTCATACACCGCCGTGGCAAGGGGCATGCTCAGGTGTATATGACGGGAGAAGCCTACGAAAAGTAACAGGAAGGCGAACACCATCAACGACACTACCACCACCTTCGCCCAGGAGGGAAGCGGCAGGATGCGCCATACATGCCACAGCACATACACATTGCCCAAGAGGGGCAATAGCATGAATATGATCATTCCCCACTTCATAAAACCATTCCTTATCTCTTATTTATTGACTTATGTCACATGCAAAGGTATGAAAAAAAATCCATTTCCATCAGTTACTGTCATATAAATTGAAAATAATTCGTACCTTTGCAACGAGAAAAGTGAAGTGATATGAAATATGCGATTATAGGTACTGGCGCCATTGGCGGTTACTATGGCGGTAAGCTGGCGAAGGCGGGAAATGAGGTGCACTTCCTGCTGCACACCGATTATGAGTATGTGAAGGAGAACGGATTGCAGGTGGATTCATGCGACGGCAGTTTCCATCTGGATCAGGTGAACGCCTATCGTTCAACAGCGGATATACCTCCTTGCGATGTGATTCTGGTGTGTCTGAAATCCACTAACGAGCATCTGTTGCGCAACCTGCTGCCACCGATGTTGCATGAGAACACCGTGGTGGTGCTGATCCAAAACGGAATCGGTCTGGAGTCTGATCTACAAGACCTCTTCCCCACCCTGCAGATCGTGGCTGGTCTGGCTTTCATCTGCTCAGGCAAGGTAGGACCTGGTCATATCGACCATCAGTGCTATGGTAGCATCAACTTAGGGAACTACTCCGTGAAGGATAAGGATCTGTTCGCTCAACTGCTGAACGATTTCCGTAACACCGAGATCGAGGCGAACGAGGTGGAATATGAGGAGGCTCGCTGGAAGAAGGCCGTGTGGAACATGCCGTTCAATGGGATGACCGTGGCGCTTGACACCACAACGAACAAGTTACTGGATAATCCCGCCACGGAACAGCTGATACGCGACCAGATGATGGAGGTGGTGGCTGCTGCCCGCGCATTGGGCGTGGATCATGTGGATGAGCCTTTCGTGGAAAAGATGATTGCCATGACGAAGGCAATGACACCGTATAAGCCCAGCATGAAGCTCGATGCCGACTTCCACCGTCCGATGGAAATTGATTACCTCTATTCGCGTCCTATCGAGGAGGCCAAGAAAGCGGGATGTCCCATGCCTAAACTCGAGATGCTGGAACAGGAACTGAGGTTCATACAGAGTAAATATTTGTAAAGTGGAGTGTGGAGAGTGGAGTGTGGAGTGAGATATGTTTATAGTTCAAGGCCATAAATACAGAATTCTGTATCTCAGTACTATTCTCACTCCACACTCCACTCTCCACACTCCTCTATTTTAGTTAATCAGGAATATCTTTGTCTGACCGTTGTAGGTGGCCTTGATGGTGGCACGGCCTTCAACGATAGGACTGATGTCGAACTTCACATTGGCATTGGAAGTAGCAGTGAGTTTACTGTTATTCTTCAGTGGACCATACAGCTGATAACGAATCTGATCGGGATAACCGTTCTGGTTGGTGAAGCGAACAGGGGTTGAAGGAATGGTCAACGCCTTACCGTCGCAAGTAATGGTTACCTGAGGAACAATAGGAGCCACACAAGGACTGCCAGCCTTGCCGAAGCCGATTCCGTGGAGGTCGTAGAGACCCTGCGGACGCTGCGGCTGCTGGGGACCACCACGACGGCCACCAAACTGTCCGAAGCCTTGTTGCGGAGCCTGTACCTCAGGACCTTCGGTTACGAGATAGATGGCATGCTTGCCCGTGAGTCCTTCGACTGCGGGAACATCAGCAACCCAATCAATCACGCCCTTGGCATCAGCGGGGATATCGATAGAGGCAATCTCCTTACCCTTCCAAGGATCGTCGAGCAGCACGCGAATCTTAAAGGCACCGCGTCCACTGGGTGTCAGATTCACAGTGAGTTTCGTACCATTACCCACCTTTGTGCCCTCGAAAGCCTTCACGCCCTTGGTATCCTTAGCCAGACCACCAAAGCCGAAGTACTTGAAGCCGACGATACCGCCATTGGTGATACCGGCGAGATCCATGGAGTTGTTCCACACATCGTGGTTGTCCTGCATCCAGTCGTTACTGTTGGTACCGCCATACACGAAGCAGGCATAACCTGCTGAGTAGTAGGCATAGGGAGGCAGACCGAAGATCTGGAAGCCCTCGCTGGTCACCTCAGCACCGGTATATTCATTCCCGTCGCTGGCCTTGGCTGTCCACACATTATTCTTCACATAGGGATCATAACCCGTAATGGTTACCTTACCACCCTTAGCCACCGGTTTCTTATCCCATGTAATCTTCACAGGAGCTACCATAGTCTGACGGGCATTACCGAAGCCACGTGGAGGACGGTGATAGAAGACGTACCACTGACCGTTGATCTCCTGCAATGAGCCGTGGGTGTTATGTCCGAAGTTGGTGGTGATGAGCTGCGAGCCATCCTCGCCTACAACCACACCACGGGAGTCAACCAACACGCCACCAGAGCGCCAAGGACCCAGCGGACTGTCGCCAAAGGCGTAGCGAAGCGCTGAGTTGGTGTTACCCAGACCGTACTCCTTACCGCTATAGCCAGAGAATACCATCACGTATTTGTTACCCACCTGACGGATGGAGGAAGCCTCGAAGAAGTTGAAGTCGAGCGGATCCTGTCCTTCGTACAGTGCCTTATACTCGCTGCCTGCCTTGTCGAGCAGACGACCGTCAGCACTGCTGGCGGGGATAAACGGATCGATGGCCTCTGTGCCCGGGCGCTGTGAGTACATCGTGTTCTGGTCGAGTTCAACTGCCGTAGAGTGCTGGAAGCCATAGAAGACGTATGCACGGAAACCGATGTCGTAATCCTTATCCTTCTTGTCAGTGATATTCTCGATGAACACCGACGGGTCGAAGTCAATCAACGAGCCAGGCACGCACTGACGACCATCCTCTGTGAGGTTGATGGGTGTGAAAGGACCGTTGGGTCGGTCACCCTTGCAAACCATCGGGGTGCGGCGCCATCCACGGGAATGAGGATAGAGGTAGTAAGTTTTTTTACCAGTCTTCTTATCCTTCACCTCTACAAGGTCGGGAGCATACATTGTGTCCCACTGTCCATCTACATAATAGGTGAAGATAGGACCCTCGTCGCGCCACTGGCTGAGATCCTCAACGGGAGCCGACCACATGCGGATATCAGGACCGCAGTAGGCTGAGTAGTTGACATCGTGCGAACCAATAATATAGGCACGGTACTTCCCGGGATTATCCGGATCTTCAAACACACGGGGTTCGCCATCTGGCACATGCTCCCACAAAGGGAGATAAGGATTCTGTGCCCTCACCGCCATAACGGCAAGGAACATCAGGAACAACATAGAGATTCTTTTCATTTTGTAATTAGTTTTGGATTTTTGTGCAAAGGTAATCAATTCGACGGAAAAGTTATTTTCAAATTGTTTCTATTTCTTTCGTTATTGTTACGAACGACGGTTGAAACATTCATTCCAAGGGGTCTATACAATAAAATCGTGGAAAGGTACGTTATTGTCTATGATGATACGAAGAATGTGCTTCATCCTGATGTGTCTGCTCCTGACATCGCTCGGTTTGCAGGCACAGACTTTTACGCTGCAGGGTAAGGTGACCGACCAGGACAACAACCCTGTAGAGCTGGCCACTGTGTCGGTTTGGAAACAGGGGAAGGTGGCCATGACGAACCTGAAGGGAGAATTCAGTATGACACTGCAGAGCGCTGACAGCGTAGAAGTTAAGTTCTCTATGATTGGCTACAAGACCAAGACGCGTGTGTTGCGCCGTCCCCAAGGAAAGCAGACCTTACAGATCCAGTTGTTTGACGAGAGTAAGGAGCTGGGCGAAGTGGTGGTGACAGAGAGGATCAGACAGACCGGCAGTACACAACAACTTGACAAGAAGGATATCCAGAACACGCCGTCGGCCAGTGGTAATGCTGTGGAGGAGATGATTCAAGGACAGGCTGGCGTGAGTACGCACAGCGAGTTGTCGAGTCAGTATAACGTGCGAGGAGGATCGTTCGACGAGAACTCTGTATATATTAATAATGTGGAGGTATATCGTCCTTTCCTGGTACGCAGCGGACAGCAGGAAGGACTATCTGTCATCAACCCCGACATGGTGGAGAAGATTGGTTTCTCTACAGGTGGTTTCGAGGCAAAATACGGTGATAAGATGTCGTCTGCCCTCGATATCCAATACAAGCGTCCGAAGAAGTTCGAGGCCACCGCATCCGCCAGTCTGCTGGGCGCCAGCGCCTATGTGGGCTTCGCCAATAAGAAGCTGACATGGAGCAACGGACTGCGTTACAAGACCACCCGTTACCTGTTAGGAACCATGGAGACGAAGGGTGAGTATCAGCCGAACTTCCTCGATTACCAGACCTACCTCACCTATCAGCCCAACCAGCGATGGAGTATCGAGTTGATTGGTGACATAGCTGATAACCATTATCAGTTTGACCCAGAGGACCGTGAGACGAAGTTCGGTACAATGGAGAATGTGAAGTCGTTCCGCGTGTATTTCGACGGATGGGAGAAAGACCTATTCCGTACGTATTTCGGTACGCTGAACATCACACGCCACCTCACCAACGATACACA
Source organism: Prevotella sp. (assembly GCA_017561825.1). Taxonomy (GTDB): domain Bacteria; phylum Bacteroidota; class Bacteroidia; order Bacteroidales; family Bacteroidaceae; genus Prevotella. The sequence goes on along the minus strand of JAFZBK010000010.1, from coordinate 52,911 downwards.
TCTGTCGTTAATTTACTCCACGTTCTATACCGATGAGCAGGAACGCTACGACATCCAAGGTCAGTACTGGCTGACACAGACGGAGACGAGCGAGAACCTGGGCGTGGGTACTTACATGGAGCATGCACGCAACTACCTGAAAGCCAACGTGCAGAGTTTCAAGTTGATGCTGAAGCAGAAGGTAAGGAAACACGACTTGCAGACGGGTGTTACCTACAAGATTGAGCGGGTGAAGGAGACCTTACGAGAATATGAGATGCGCGACTCAAGCGGCTACAGTATTCCTCATACGGGTAAGGACCTGAATATGATCTACACGCTGGATGCAAGGAACGAGTTGAGAGCCAACCGACTAGAAGTGTATGCCCAAGACACCTACCGTTTTACCAGTCCGGGCGAGCATACGCTGTTCACCTTGAACTACGGCGTACGCTTCTCGCACTGGAACTTCAACAGGGAGAGTTTGTTCAGTCCGCGCCTCTCGTTAGGCATCATTCCTGCATTCAACCAGGATGTCACCCTGCGCTTTGCCACAGGACTCTACTACCAGGCGCCGTTCTTCAAGGAACTGCGCGACACGGCCACCATCAACGGCATCACCTATGCCACGCTGAACGAACGCGTGAAGAGTCAGCGCTCCATCCATTTTATTGCTGCCTACGAACAGCGGTTCAAGATGCTCGACCGACCCTTCCAGTTCACGGCGGAAGCCTATTACAAGCTGCTCAACAACCTCGTGCCCTACACCGTGAACAACGTGAAGATTGTATATGATGCCAGTCAGCAATGTGGTGGTCATGCCATGGGTCTCGACCTGAAGCTCTATGGTGAGTTTGTGCCGGGTAGCGACTCGTGGCTCACCTTCTCGCTGATGGATACGAAGATGAAGATCAACGGGAAGCAGATACCATTGCCCACCGATCAGCGTTGGGCCATGAACCTGTTCTTCACCGATTATTTCCCTGGTACCGACCGCTGGAAGATGTCGCTGAAACTCGCCTTTGCCGACGGTCTGCCATTCAGCACCCCTCACAAAGGACTCGATAAGATGCCTTACCGGGCACCTGCCTATAAGCGAGCAGATATCGGTATGAGCTATCGTCTGATTGGTCAATCCAAAATCGAGTCGCCCTACCCCGTCAGCACACCGTCAACACCCGCCAGCAAGTGGGTGAAGAACGTGTGGCTGGGTATCGACTGTCTGAACCTCTTCGGCATCAACAACGTGAACTCGTACTATTGGATTACCGACGTAACCAGTCAGCAATATGCCGTGCCCAACTATCTTACAGGGCGCCAAGTTAATGTACGCGTTCTTGTAGAGTTTTAGCACTATATTTTTGGAATTATTAAGCATCCATATTTGGCGCATTGGAAAATAATCCGTACCTTTGCGCCATATAAAATATTCACGCTAATTAATTCATTCATCATGAAGATTTCACACATCGAACATTTAGGAATTGCAGTCCAGAGCATTGAAGAGGCTCTGCCGTACTTCAAGGAAGTACTGGGACTGGAGTGTTATGCTATTGAAACGGTGGAAGACCAGAAAGTGAAGACCGCCTTCCTGAAGTGCGGCGAAGTAAAACTCGAGCTCCTGGAGCCGACATCACCCGAGAGCACCATTCAGAAGTGGCTCGACAAAGGTAACAAGGGTGTACATCATGTAGCTTTCTGTATTGAGGACGGTGTTGCCAATGCACTTGCTGAATGTGACGGCAAGGGAATCCGTCTGATCGATCAGGCTCCTCGTAAAGGTGCTGAGAACCTGAATATTGCGTTCCTGCACCCGAAATCTACTTGCGGTATCCTGACCGAACTCTGTGAGCACTAATTATTACAAATAGTCTTTTAGGCAATTTGTCCAATTCATAAAACAATGAGCAAACAATTAGAAAAGATCAAGAATCTTATCGCCAAGCGTGAGCAGGCTCGCCTTGGCGGTGGCGAGAAAGCCATTGAGAAACAGCATGCACGTGGTAAATACACAGCCCGTGAGCGTATCGACATGCTGCTCGACGAAGGCAGCTTTGAGGAAGTTGACATGTTCAAGCTCCACCGCTGTACCAACTTCGGTATGGAGAAGAAGCAGTTCCTGGGCGACGGTGTCGTTGCCGGTAGCGGAACCATTGACGGACGACTGGTGTATGTTTTTGCCCAGGACTTCACCGTAAACGGCGGTTCTTTGTCAGAGACCATGGCAGAGAAGATCTGTAAGGTGATGGATCTCGGTATGAAGATGGGCGCTCCTGTGATCGGTATCAACGACTCAGGTGGTGCACGTATCCAGGAAGGTATCAACGCCCTGGGCGGCTACGCTGAGATTTTTGAGCGTAATATCCTGGCCTCTGGCGTGATCCCGCAGATCAGCGGTATCTTCGGTCCGTGTGCTGGTGGTGCTGTTTATTCTCCTGCATTGACCGACTTCACCTTGATGATGGAGAACACCTCTTATATGTTCCTGACTGGTCCGAAAGTGGTGAAGTCAGTAACAGGTGAGGATGTGGATCAGGAGCACCTGGGTGGTGCCAGTGTACACTCTACCAAGAGTGGTGTTACCCACTTCACTGCTTCTACCGAGGAGGAGGCCATCGAGATGATCAAGACGCTCTTGAGCTATATCCCAAGCAACAATATGGAGCAGGCTCCACGTAAGGATTGCACAGACCCCATCAACCGTATGGAAGACAGTCTGAACGAGATTCTGCCCGACGATCCAAACCAGGCATACGACATGTACAAGGTGATTGGTGCCGTGGTGGACAACGGGGAGTTCTTCGAGGTTCAGCCGAAGTTCGCCAAGAACATCATCGTGGGCTTCGCCCGCTTCAACGGTCAGAGCGTAGGTATCGTGGCCAACCAGCCTTCTTGCTATGCTGGTGTGCTCGATGTGAACGCCAGTCGTAAGGGTGCCCGCTTCGTACGTTTCTGCGACGCATTCAATATCCCCATCGTATCACTCGTTGACGTTCCTGGATTCCTTCCCGGAACAGGTCAGGAGTACAACGCCGTGATTCTGCACGGAGCACAGTTGCTCTATGCTTACGGTGAGGCTACCGTACCTAAGGTAACCGTTACCCTGCGTAAGAGCTACGGTGGTAGTCATATCGTGATGGGCTGCAAGCAGCTGCGTACCGACATCAACTATGCATGGCCGAACGCTGAGATTGCCGTGATGGGTGCCTCTGGTGCCGTTGCCGTTCTCTACGCTAAGGAAGCCAAGGCTAAGAAGGAAGCAGGTGAGGACGTGAAGGCATTCATCGCCGAGAAGGAGGATGAGTACTCTGAGCTCTTTGCTAACCCGTACCAGGCAGCCAAGTATGGTTACATCGATGATGTAATCGAGCCGCGCAACACACGTTTCCGCATCTGTCGCGCTCTGGCTCAGCTGGCTACCAAGCGTCAGGGTCTGCCCGCTAAGAAACACGGTAATATTCCGATGTAAAACCAAATCATTATGGGAAAAGTCAATAACGAAGTGTATGCCGCTATCGCTCTTGCCATGCATGAGTTCCAAGGCAACAACGTGCACGATAAGGAAACAGGCATCATCACCATCAAGGAGCGCCGTACTGACTGGGCTTCGAGAATGCTGACCATGACCCAACATCCTTAAAAAAACAAATCGTATGAAAGAATACAAGTATATTATCAATGGGACGAAATACGAGGTTGCAATCGGTGATATCGTTGAGAACATCGCCAACGTAACCGTCAACGGTGAGGAATTCAAGGTAGAGATGGAGAAAGAGCCGGAACCCGAGAAGAAGAAGGTGGTTGTAAAGACCGGTGCCGCTTCTCAGAGTGCTCCCGCTGATGCTCCTGCCACTGAAGCACCCGCCAACGTGAACACGGCCAACGCCCTGAAAGCGCCGCTGCCAGGTGTCATTATCGACGTAAAGGTGGCTGTGGGTGACACAGTTTCTACCGGCGACACCGTCGTAGTACTCGAAGCCATGAAGATGGCCAACAACCTCGATGCCGAAAAGAGCGGAAAGGTGACAGCCGTTCTGGTGAAGGTAGGTGACAGTGTGATGGAAGACACCCCACTTGTTGTCATTGAATAACCGTTCATAAGGAACATATCCAAGGGCACGAGGCTACACACCCCGTGCCTTTTTTGTTGTTTCTAAAGACGTATGCAGAAGGTCGTTGCACGTTAAAGAAACAAAAAGGTTCGATTATATCAAATATTTTTCGTATCTTTGCACATCAAAAATGAAATCATCATGAAGGCAAAGAAGGTATTATTCATCAACCAGGAGATCACTCCCTATGTTCCCGACAGTGAATTGTCGCTGCTCGGACGTAATCTTCCTCAGGCCATTCAGGACAAAGGCTATGAGATCCGCACGTTCATGCCGAAATGGGGAAATATCAATGAACGTCGTGGTCAGCTGCATGAGGTAATACGTCTTTCGCGCATGATGCTTATCATCGACGAGACGGATCATCCACTGATCATCAAGGTGGCCTCGATTCCGCAGACTCGCATCCAGGTATATTTCATCGACAATGATGACTATTTCACCAAACGACAGATGGAGGCTGATGAGAACGGTGTGGAATATACCGACAACGGTGAGCGTGCCATCTTCTTCGCCCGTGGCGTATTGGAGACGGTGAAGAAGCTCCGCTGGGTGCCAGACATTATCCACTGTCAGGGCTGGATGAGCGCAGTGATCCCACTGTACATCAAGACAGCCTACCATGATGAGCCCTCGTTTGCCAATACCAAGGTCATCACCTCGCTCTGCAGCAAGGAACTGAAGAACGACCTGGGTGAGCGTTTCAAGGACAGCATCGTGTTCAAGGATGCCAAGCGGGAGCTGCTCGATGCATATAAGGATCCGTTCGACTTCGTCGAGCTCAATAAGTTGGCCATCGACTATTCGGATGGCGTGGTGGAAGCCGGCAACAGCGTCAACCCGCTGCTCGTTCAGTATGCCATCGACAAAGGAAAGCCTGTGATGCGCTATCCGGGCGAAGAGAATATCAGCGAGCCGTACGACCTGTTCTACGATGAGGTATATGGCGATGAGATTGAAGGATAATAATTTTGATTCAATGAAAGCAAAACTTCTGACAGGACTCGTGCTGTTCGTTATGGCACTCTCATCCTGTGATGAAACAACAGAGACGATCGGTTCGTCACTCACGGATAACATGGATTTTCTGAAGATAACCACAGATAGTTTCTTGGTTACATCACGCTCCATCATAGCAGACTCCGTCCTTTCCCGTACTGCCACAGGCTATCTCGGCAGGATTAAGGATCCTGAAACGGGCGCATATGTTACAGGCGACTTCATGGTTCAGTTCAATTCCATCAATTCCACGGCATTCCCTGCTCAAGACAGTATTTTGAGCAGAATCAACGGTGAAGTGGTGGCCGACTCCTGTATCATCGGTCTGTATTACAGTAAATTCTTTGGTGATTCACTCTCTACCATGAAGCTTACGGCCTACGAGATGGCAAAGCCCTTGGAAGAGAACCAGTTGTATTACTCCAACTACGATCCCTTTGCCAATGGTTATATCCGCGAGGATGGTATCAAGATTGACAAGGTGTTCACGCTAGCCGACCAGAATGTGGACGACAGTCTGCGTACCACGTCCGACTTCCTTCCGAGCATCCACCTCACGCTGAATGAGCCCTATACCGACAGTGATGGTAAGACGTACAACAACTTCGGTACGTATGTGATGCGTAAATACTTCGAGAACCCGAATTACTTTAAGAACTCCTACCAGTTCGTGCACCATGTATGTCCTGGCTTCTATGTGAAGATCAAGGACGGAACCGGTGCCATGGCCTACGTGAACATCAGCTGGATGGTGATCTATTTCAAGATCAAGGATGAGGATGGTAACGAGGAGGTGGGAAGAACATCCTTCTCGGGTACGGAAGAGGTGCTGCAGACCACCCGTATCACCAACGACCAGCGGTCGATTGAGCGACTGGCAAGCGACAACAGTTGTACCTATATCAAGAGCCCGGCAGGTATTTTCACCGAACTCACACTCCCCGTTGACGAGATTATCAACAACCATCAGAACGACACGCTGAACACAGCACGTCTGGCACTGACGAGAATTCAGGATACAAGTCATTCTGACTACAGTTTCAACCTGCCCACCTACCTGCTCATGGTACCCAAGGACAGTCTTTACACCTTCTTCGAGAAGAACAGTCTGCCCAACAACGTCAACTCTTACGTCAAGGAGCGCGACTACACAGCTGTTAGTTCCGGCAGCAGCTACTATAGCACAACGGTGAAGAAGATCTACAAAGACAGCTATACCTTCGAGAATATATCTAATCTGATCCGTTATATGGCAGACCAGAAGAAGAAGGGCGGCAGCGACTATACCATCACGCATCCCAACTGGAACAAGGTGGTGATCGTTCCCGTTACGGTGAACACCACAACCACGACAAGCGGTGGTACCGCCATCAGTCGTGTGATGAACGATATGTCACCTACCAGTCTGCGACTGGTAGGCGGTAGCGAGAATGTGAATGGTGACATCCACATCAACGTGATCTACAGTAAGTTCTCGAACAAATAACCCTTGCGATGGCTGACAACTATCTGGAACGTCATCAAGAGGACTACGAGGTTAGGAAGGCTGAGTGGCTCAGGAAGAGAAAGCATCTTCCCGAGCTGAAGAAAAAGCTGGAGCGCCCTGACGACGAAGCGTTATAGCGCCCTATCCAATCACCTTGTATTTAGCAAATTTCAACAGCAACTGTTTGGTACCCGCATGACGGAACTGGACAGTTGCTTTTGTGTTCTCCCCTGTTCCTTCCACCTTGATGACAGTACCCACACCAAAGCGCTCGTGCTCAATGGTATTCCCTTCTTGCAACATGGGCTTGGAGGTAGTGGCGGTACTGGTGGATGCTGAAGGACGTGTCACGTCCGACAAGCGTCGTAGGTTACCACTCGGCACGGTAGTTGTCTGACGGAAACGCGGTTCTGCAGTCCTAATGCGCGGTGATGGGTTGAACGTTCTGGCAGTGAAGGTGTCAGCCCCCTTCTCCTCCTCAACCTTCATAAGGTTCGGATCAATGTCGTACAGGAAACGACTGGGCGTGTCAAACTCCATCTTCCCGTAACGCCAGCGGTTCTTGGCACAGGTGAGGATACAGTGGCGCTCCGCACGTGTGATGGCCACATACAGCAGTCGTCGCTCCTCTTCCAGCTCACGTTTGGAGGTGGTGCTCAGCGGACTGGGGAAGATGTTCTCTTCCAAGCCCACCACGAACACGGTTGGGAACTCCAAACCCTTGGCGCTATGAACGGTCATCAGTGTTACCCGCTGCGCATTTTCCTCTGCATCATCACTGTCAAGATCAGTCATCAGCGACACCTCCTGCAGGAAATCCGTCAGCGACACCTCCTGCTCCAGTCCTTCCTCCTTACGACCTTGCACAAAGTCCTGCATACCACTCAGGAATTCCTCAAGGTTCTCCTGTCGTGCCAAGGCTTCAGGGGATGTGTCACCATACAGATCAGCTGATATTCCACTCACCTTGATAATCTCTGAGCCTAACTCATAGGCATCCGTGTTATCCATCTTCTTAATGAAGGTGGTGATCAGCTCACAGAAATGCTGGAGCTTCGTCTGTGTTCCCTTGTTCACATCCAACTGGTACTGGACAGGATGAGAAATTACGTTCCACAGACTAGTTTGGTTATTCATCGCGCAGGCAGCAATCTTCCCCACCGTCGTATCACCGATACCGCGTGCTGGATAGTTGATGATACGTTTCAGCGCCTCCTCATCATCAGGATTCGCCACCACGCGAAAATAAGCGATGATATCCTTTATCTCCTTGCGCTGGTAGAAGCTCAGTCCTCCATATATTCTATAAGGTATATTCTCCTTGCGAAACACCTCCTCAAAGCTTCTACTCTGGGCATTAGTGCGATAGAGAATGGCGAAATCGCTGTATGAGCCACGCTCATCGCGTTTGATACGTTTGATATCGTTACACACGATGATGGCCTCCTCTTTATCGCTGTAGGCAGGCTTGAACGCCAATCGTTCGCCCTTGTCGTTCTGACTGAACACATCCTTGTGGATTTGTCGTTCGTTCTTCCTAATCAAACTGTTGGCTGCCTGAACAATATACTGCGTACTACGGTAGTTCTGCTCCAGCTTGAACAAGCGGGTTCCCTCGTACGTCTGCTGGAAGTCGAGGATATTATCAATGTTCGCCCCACGGAAGCCATAGATACTCTGAGCATCATCCCCCACCACGCAGACGCGCTGATGCTCTTCAGTGAGCTGATACACGATGCGTTGCTGTACCGAGTTCGTATCCTGATACTCGTCAACCAGCACGAACTGGAAACGCTCGGCATACTGCCTTCGTACCTCCTCATGCTCATTGAACAGCATGAACGTCTGGGTAAGCAGATCATCGAAATCCATGGCATTCGCCTGCTTGCACCGTGCACAGTAAGCTGAATAGATGGCACTGATGGCTGGCATACGCGACTCACGGTCGTGCTGCAGCGCATCTTTGTCGATGGCATAGAGGTCAGGCAATATCAGATGGTTCTTCGCCATGCTGATACGATGGTGTACAGTGGCAGGTTTATATACCTTGTCGTCGAAGTTCATCTCCTTGATGATGCTCTTGATCAACGACCTGCTGTCGCTCTCGTCATAGATGGTGAAGTTGCTGGAATAGCCGATACGTTCCGCCTCCCTTCTGAGAATCCTAGAGAAGATGCTGTGGAACGTTCCCATATAAAGATAGCGGGCAATCTCATCACCCACCAGCTGTCCAATACGGTTTCTCATCTCCTTGGCCGCCTTGTTGGTAAACGTCAGCGCCAGGATATTCCATGGCTTCATCCCCTGATCCAGCAGGTAGGCAATCTTGTAGGTCAGCACACGCGTCTTTCCCGATCCTGCACCGGCAATCACCAGCGACGGACCATCGATATATTCTACGGCTTTGCGCTGACTCTCATTCAGCGCTCCCAGCAATTCATCTCTCATTTCTTATATATTCCTCCATCCACTGTCGTTGGATCCACGCTCTGTCCTTCTTTCGGCAGGATCGGTATGAATTTCATCTGTTTCATAATCGCATACTTCCGTTTCACCATATAATCAGAAGGGTGCTTCGACGAGAACACCCTGGGATTGGGCAAGGTGGCTGCTATCAAGGCACAATTGGCACGAGTTAGATCTTTGGCATGACAACCGAAATGCTCACGTGCCACCGCCTCCACACCATAGATGCCATCACCCATCTCAATGGAGTTCAGGTACACCTCCATGATACGCTGCTTGCTCCACATCAGTTCAATGAGCACGGTGAAATAGGCCTCCAAACCTTTGCGCAGCCATGTTCTTCCCGGCCAGAGGAAGACATTCTTGGCGGTCTGCTGACTGATCGTACTCGCACCAAGCAGTCGTTTACCCGTCTTGTTCCGCTTCGTAGCCTTCTCAATAGCCTTGTAGTCGAACCCGTGATGCTTCAGGAACCGTTGGTCCTCACTGGCCATCACTGCCACCGGCATGCTCTGCGACATCTTCTCCAAAGACACCCAGTGATGTTTGAGCTTCAGGTCCTTCCCATCCTGGTGCTGTTCAGCCAAACGGATGAACATCAGGGGTGTGAAGTACACCGGTACGAAACGGAGCACTATAACAGAAAGGATGGTGGAGGCAAAGAATGCCACCACCATCCATTGAATAAGTTTTCTTATACCTTTAATGATCTTCATTACTGAAGTGTGCCATTGTTTGCGGCATCGATCATTGCCTGGCTCGGGAAGAGGTAAACCTCTACACGACGGTTCTGCTGACGACCAGCAGCTGTAGAGTTGTCGGCAACGGGATCAGACTCGCCAAGACCTTCAACGCTCTTGATCTGGCTGCTGCTCACACCCTGTCCATTGAGGTACTTCTGTACGCTCTGGGCACGCTGTAGTGAGAGAGCCTCGTTCTTCTGGGCACTCTGAGCAGCTGTTGAGTTCTTCCAGCCCTGATTGTCGGTATAACCCTTGATGGCTACGTCAGCATCGTTGTTCTGCTTCAGCACGTTAGCAAACTCTGTCAGAGAGTTCTTTGCAGCAGCCTGCAGTGTAGCACTGCTTGACGGGAACAGGATACCAGAATCGAAGGTAACCTTCACAGCCATGGTCTGACCATTAGCATCGGTGATACCCTCAACCTTTGCGTTCTCAACAGCAGCGGCAGCAGCCTTTGCCTTATCCATCTTCTTGCCAATCAGCACACCAGCAGTAGTACCAACAGCTGTACCGATAGCAGCACCGATAGCAGTGCTCTTCGTATTATGACCGATTACCTGGCCAAGAATTCCACCTAAGGCAGCACCACTGGCGCCACCAAAAATACCACCCTTAGCAGTGTTGCTCATACCACAACCTGCTAACAAAAACATGGAACACAGTCCCAGAACAGATAATTTTAAATTCTTCATGTCTTTAAGTTTTTAGTTTAAAAATGAGTGTCTGTAATTTCTACTTTATCGTTGCAAAGATAATGGAAATTTCTGAATTACCAAGGAAAATAAGTATTTTTTTATACTTATCATCAATAAGTATCGGGGAGAATGACGGGAATTCGCATTTTTTTCGTATTTTTGCAGCCGAAATTTGAAACAATATGGCAAAAGAACTGAAAGAATTGACAAAACGTGCCGACAATTACAGTCAGTGGTACAACGACCTGATCGTCAAGGCCGATCTCGCTGAGCAGTCGGCAGTGCGCGGTTGTATGGTCATCAAGCCCTACGGCTACGCTATCTGGGAGAAGATGCAGCAGCAGCTTGACAAGATGTTCAAGGAGACAGGTGCACAGAACGCCTATTTCCCCCTGCTCATCCCCAAGTCATTCCTCTCTAAAGAGGCTGAGCATGTGGAAGGCTTCGCCAAGGAATGTGCCGTGGTGACTCACTATCGTCTTAAGGCTACAGAAGATAAAAGTGGCGTGGTTGTTGATCCCGCTGCTAAGTTGGAGGAAGAGCTCATTATCCGTCCTACAAGCGAAACCATTATCTGGAACACTTATAAGAACTGGATCCAGTCGTGGCGCGACCTGCCCCTGATGTGCAACCAGTGGTGTAACGTGATGCGCTGGGAGATGCGTACCCGTCCCTTCCTTCGTACCAGTGAGTTCCTCTGGCAGGAAGGTCATACCGCTCATGCCACCCGTGAGGAGGCTGAAGAGGAAGCACAGAAGATGCTGAAGGTATATGCCAAGTTCGCTGAGGAGTGGATGGCTGTTCCCGTTATACAGGGTGTGAAGAGTGAGACAGAGCGTTTCGCCGGAGCCCTTGACACCTATACCATCGAGGCGATGATGCAGGATGGTAAGGCACTGCAGAGCGGTACCTCACATTTCCTCGGACAGAATTTCGCAAAGGCATTTGAGGTTACTTATCTGAATAAGGACAACAAACCCGAATATGTGTGGGCCACCTCATGGGGTGTATCTACACGACTCATTGGTGCGCTGATCATGACGCACAGTGATGATAACGGACTTGTTCTGCCACCGCGCCTTGCTCCTATCCAGGTGGTTATCGTACCTATCACCAAGGGTGCCGACCAGCTGGCAGGTATCAGTGAGCGATTGCAGCCCGTTATCGATGAGTTGCGTCAGGCTGGCATCACCGTAAAGTATGATGATGCTGACAATAAACGTCCTGGCTTTAAGTTCGCCGACTATGAGCTCAAGGGTGTACCTGTACGTCTCGTTATGGGCGGTCGTGATCTGGAGAATGGTACCATCGAGGTGATGCGCCGTGATACCTTGGAGAAGGAGACACGTCCTATCGAGGGCATCGTACAATATGTTGAGCAGCTACTGGAGGATATCCAGCAGAATATCTTCAAGAAGGCTAAGGACTACCGCGATGCACGCATCTATGAGTGCGACAACTACGAGGAGTTCAAGGAGCGCGTGAAAGACGGCGGCTTCTTCCTCTGCCACTGGGACGGCACTGCCGAGACCGAGGCACAGATCAAGGAAGAAACGCAGGCTACCATCCGCTGCGTGCCTTTTGGCGTGGAGCAGACTCCTGGCACCGACATGGTATCAGGCAAGCCAGCTAAGTACCGCGTAATCATCGCTCGTAGCTATTAATAATAAGGTACACGTACTTTAAAAGAGGATGCGCACGTATCCTCTTTTTTGTATTTGTATTTGCATCTTGATTAGTAATTAATAAAGAATGCCTGGCTCTTCGCAGAGGCAGGCATCTCTCTCAAATAGGTATTAGCTTTTGTTAAGGTAAAAAGATTGTATTCAGGATAACGGCGGCAAAGGTACGGCTATTTTACCGACCTCACAAATTATTTAGTATGTTTCATAACATATTTTTTTTAAGATTAACGCATATTTCGCAAAATCATTTGGGGTTTGTCCGTTTTCTCATAGAATTGTTGTACCTTTGTGCGCAAAATAACACCTTATTAGTATATGACAGAGATCAAAGAGAATAATAACGAGGTCAGGAAAAGTCTGAACTTCGTGGAACAGATAGTGGTAGATGACTTGGCAGAAGGTAAGAACGGAGGAAGGATACAGACACGTTTCCCGCCGGAGCCCAACGGTTATCTGCACATTGGTCATGCCAAGGCTATTGCCCTTGATTTCGGCATTACCGAGCAATACGGAGGCGTCTGTAACCGGCGCTTTGATGACACCAACCCTCAGAAAGAGGATACTGAATATATCGAGAGTATTGAGCGTGACATCCAGTGGATGGGATTCAAGTGGGCAAATGTGTATTATGCCAGCGACTACTTCCAGGAACTCTGGGACTTTGCCGTATGGCTCATCAAGCAAGGACGTGCCTATGTGGATGAGCAGAGTGCAGAGGTAATTGCGCAGCAGAAGGGAACCACTACCTCTCCCGGCACGAACAGTCCTTACAGGGATCGTCCTACTGAAGAAAACCTCCGTCTGTTCGAATACATGAACAGCGGTGAGTGTCAGCCTGGCACCTTGGTGCTGCGTGCCAAGATTGATATGGCTCATCCCAACATGCTGTTCCGTGATCCGCTCATCTACCGCGTGCTGAACATCCCGCATGTGAAGACGGGTAACAAGTGGAACGCCTACCCCATGTACGATTTCACCCATGGACAGTGCGACTTCCTCGAGGGCGTTACCCACTCACTCTGTACGTTGGAGTTTGTGGAGCACCGTCCTTTGTATGATTTGTTTGTGGGATGGATGAAGGAGTGGCTTGCTGCCATTGATCCTGAAAGACTCGTAAAACTTGGTAAACTAGAGAAACTAGAAAAACTGGATTCTTATCAGGGTCCGCGCCAGACGGAGTTCAACAAGTTGAACCTCAGCTATACCCTGATGTCGAAGCGTAACCTGTTGGCACTCGTCAACGAACACCTTGTGAACGGCTGGGATGATCCCCGCATGCCGACAGTATGCGGATTCCGTCGCCGTGGCTACTCACCCGAGAGCATCATCAAGTTCATCAACAAGATTGGTTATACCACCTATGACGCACTGAACGAGATCCAGTTGCTGGAGAGTGCAGTTCGTGATGACCTGAACGGACGTGCCCTGCGTGTTTCCGCAGTGCTTGATCCCGTGAAGGTAGTGCTCACCAACTATCCTGAGGATTTGGTGGAGCAACTCACAGCCGTGAACAATCCCGAATGCGAGGAAGACGGTACCCATACCGTTGAGTTCAGCAGGGAACTGTGGATTGAACGTGATGACTTCCAGGCTGTGGCCGAGAAGAAGTTCATGCGCTTGGCTCCCGGTAAGGAGGTGCGCCTGAAGAATGCCTATATCATCAAGTGCGACGAGGAACATCCTTTCGATACGGATGCAGAGGGTCGCATAACCACTATTTACTGCACCTACGACCCAGAGTCACGCAGCGGATTACCTGGCTCTAACCGTAAGATCAAAGGTAAGACACTGCACTGGGTAAGCTGTCTGCATGCCGTCAAAGCAGAGGTACGCCTCTACGACCGTCTGTGGAAGGTAGAGAATCCGCGTGACGAGATGGCTGCCATCCGTGAGGAGCAGCAGTGTGATGCCGTTACCGCTATGCGTCAGATCATCAACCCCGACTCCCTCCATGTGATCAGTAACTGCTACATTGAGCCGTTTGCCGCTACCATGAAGCCAGGACAATACCTGCAGTTCCAGCGCATCGGTTATTTTATGGCTGATCTTGACAGTACTGACGGTCATCCGGTGTTCAACAAGACCGTAGGATTAAAGGATACGTGGACTAAAAACAGATAATGATTCAAGACGATTCCCATACTGAAGGGTTCAAGGATGATGAGTATCTGGAGTTAAAGGCAACACTTCTTACCATAGAAGGAAAGTACGAAGAAGCCAAGCGGATTATCAACCAGTTAATCGACCGCGACCCATACGCTGTTTCCTATTGGAACTTGCTAGCAAATACACAGTTTAAGAACGGGGAGACCAAGGAGTGCGTGACAAGTAGCGAATATGCGCTGGCTATCAATCCCAATGACCCCGAGGCCATCTACTACAAGGCGAATGGACTGTATGTGCTTGGCAATATTGAAGGTGCATTGCACTGTTTCGAACGGTATTGTGAGCTGATGCCCTCCAATGCGAACGGAGAATTCCTCCAAGGGATTTGTCTGAATGACCTCAACCGGTTCGAGGAGGCGCTGGATCATCTGAAAAAGGCTGAACAACTCATGGAGAATGATGGCATGTGCTTGTTCGAACCAACGAATCTGTATCAGGAACTGGCTGTCGCCTATTCACATACCAACCATCCTGAAGAGGCCATGTCTTATCTGGGCAAGATGAATAATCACAACGAAAAGGAATCATAACAAAATATGAATTGGATCTCATCCCTACTCGGTAACCTCAACTACGGAACAGTATTCTTCCTGATGATGCTTGAGAGTACCGTGATACCTGTACCGTCAGAACTGGTGGTCAGTCCGGCAGCCTATCATGCAGCCGGCGGTAACCTGAACATCTGGCTGGTCATCCTCTTCTCTACCCTTGGTGCCGACCTCGGTGCTACCATCAACTACGTGGTGGCTTACTTCGTAGGACGACCTGTGGTGTATAAGTTCGCCAACAGTAAGCTGGGCCACTTGTGTCTGTTGAACCAGCAGAAGGTGGAGAAGAGTGAGAAATACTTCTACGACCATGGTATGGTGGCCACGATTACCGGACGACTGATCCCTGGTATCCGACATCTGATCTCCATACCCGCAGGTCTGGCTAAGATGCCTTATCTGTGGTTCCTGCTCTACACTACCCTTGGTGCAGGCGTATGGAACTGCATTCTGGCTGCACTGGGTTGGTATCTGCATGCCATCGTACCAGAGAGTGAGCTCAACGACAAGATCATGGAGTACGGCGACTACATCAAATGGACGATCATCGCGCTCGTCATCATCGCGGTCATCTTCTTCGTCATCAAGCAAAAGAAAGGAAAGAAACAATAGTGTATAATATATTAAGGTAAAAAAGATGATAACACTCACTAACATTGCCATTCAATTCGGCAAACGCGTATTGTACAAAGATGTGAACATTAAGTTCACAAGCGGAAATATCTATGGCATCATCGGTGCCAACGGAGCGGGTAAGTCAACCCTGCTCAAAGCGATCAGCGGCGAACTGGAGCCTAACAAGGGTTCTGTGGAATTAGGAACAGGAGAACGTCTTTCCGTACTCGATCAGGACCACTTCAAATACGATGCCATCCCTGTGATGGATACCGTATTGATGGGTCATCAGCCTCTGTGGCAGAACATGAAGGAACGCGAGGCGCTCTATGCCAAGGAGGAGATGACTGAAGAAGACGGTAATTACGCTGCGGAACTGGAGCTGAAGTTCGCAGAGATGAACGGTTGGGAGGCTGAGAGCGAGGCTGCCCAGTTGTTGCAGAACCTCGGTGTTCGTGAAGAGCAGCACTACAAGACGATGGCAGAACTGTCGAATAACGAGAAGGTGCGCGTGATGCTTGCCAAGGCTTTGTTCGGACATCCTGACAACCTGCTGCTTGATGAGCCTACCAACGACCTCGACTTGGATACCGTTCAGTGGTTGGAGGAGTATCTCAGCGGATTGGAGCAGTGTGTGTTAGTGGTTTCTCACGACCGTCACTTCCTGGATGCTGTATCTACTCAGACGGTGGATATCGACTTTGGTAAGGTGACCGTGTTCTCTGGTAACTACTCCTTCTGGTACGAGAGTTCACAGCTGGCTCTCCGTCAGGCACAAAACCAACGACTGAAGGCTGAGGAGAAACGGAAGCAGTTGGAAGAGTTCATCCGCAGATTCTCTGCGAACGTGGCTAAATCCAAGCAGACCACCTCTCGTAAGAAGATGCTGGAGAAGCTGAACGTAGAAGAAATCCGCCCTTCAAGTCGTAAATACCCAGGCATCATCTTCCAGATGGAACGTGAGCCAGGAAACCAGATTCTCGAGGTGGAAGGACTGAAAGCCGTGGATGCTGATGGCACCGTGCTCTTCGACAATGTTTCTTTCAATATTGAGAAAGGTCAGAAGACCGTGTTCCTCTCACATAACCCGAAGGCCATGACCGCCCTCTTCGAGATCATCAACGGTAACCGCGAGGCTGATGCAGGCACCTTCAAATGGGGTGTTACCATCACTACCGCCTACTTGCCACTCGATAATACAGAATTCTTCAAAAGCGATCTGAACTTGGTTGACTGGCTCTCACAGTATGGCGTGGGCAATGAGGTTACGATGAAAGGCTATTTAGGTCGTATGCTCTTCAAACAGGAAGAGGTAGAGAAAAAGGTGAACGTGCTTTCAGGAGGTGAGAAGATGCGTTGTATGATTGCCCGTATGCAGCTGAAGAACGCCAACTGTCTGATTCTCGATACCCCAACGAACCACCTCGACCTCGAATCAATTCAGGCATTCAACAACAACCTCATCCAGTTCAAGGGAAATATCCTCTTTGCTTCGCACGACCATGAATTCATCAATACTGTGGCCGACCGCATCATTGAGCTGACGCCCAAGGGTACCATCGACAAGCTGATGACCTACGATGACTATATCTATGATTCAGCCATCAAGGAGCAAAAAGCCAAGCTTTACAGTTAACCCAACTGACCATGAATGATTTGGCATGATATTTGCTGATTGTTCAGCAGAAATAAAAACATTGTAATTATGGAAGAGAAAGATATCAATATCGAAGAAGAGATAACAGAGAACGCAAGCGAAGCTAGCGAAACTAATGAAACTAGCGAAACTAGTGAAACTAGTACAACTAGTGATTCTAGCGAAGAAGAAACCAGCGAACAATCCCCTCTTGAAAAGGCCGAGGAAGAAATCGCCCAGCTCAAAGACCAGTATCTGCGTGCTCGTGCTGAGTTCGAGAACTACCGCAAGCGCACCATCAAGGAGAAGGCTGAGCTGATCCTTAACGGTGGTGAGAAAACCATTACGGCCATCCTGCCTGTGCTGGATGATTTCGAGCGTGCCTTGGCCGACCAGACCGAGGATCCTGAAGCCATCAAACAAGGTATGGAACTGATTTACCATAAGTTCATCAAGACCCTTGAAGGACTGGGGGTGAAGAAGATCGAGACCGAGGAGAAACCGTTCGATGTTGACTACCACGAGGCCATTGCTATGGTTCCTGGCATGGGCGACGATAAGAAAGGTATGGTTATCGACTGTGTGCAGACGGGTTATACGCTGAACGACAAAGTAATCCGCCATGCCAAAGTGGCAGTGGGACAGTAATAATTGATAATTGACAATTGACAATTAAATGGCAAAGCGCGACTACTACGAGGTGCTGGGCGTTGACAAGAACGCCAGTGAGGAAGATATCAAGAAAGCCTATCGAAAGATAGCCATCAAATACCATCCTGACAGAAATCCCGGTAACAAAGAAGCGGAAGAGAAGTTCAAGGAGGCCGCAGAGGCCTACGATGTGCTCCATGATCCGCAGAAACGTCAGCAATACGACCAGTTCGGCTTCGACGGTCCTAACATGGGCGGCTTCGGCGGATTCTCAAGCGGTGGCTTCTCTATGGATGATATCTTCTCCATGTTCGGTGATGTGTTTGGCGGACATGGCGGATTCTCTGGCTTCAGTGGCTTTGGAGGTGGTAGCAGACAGCCTGCTCAGCACCGTGGTTCCGACCTTCGTTTGAAGGTCCGCCTTTCCCTTCAGGAAGTAGCCACGGGCGTTACCAAAAAGTTCAAGGTAAGAAAAGACGTTACCTGTCAGCACTGTCATGGCACAGGAGCAGAAGATGGTAGCGGTACTGAGACCTGTGCAACATGTCATGGCAGCGGTGTGGTGACACGTACTACACAAAGTCTGTTTGGCATGATGCAGACCCAAAGCGTTTGTCCTACCTGTCAGGGCGAAGGCAAGATCATCAAGAATAAATGTCATGAGTGCCACGGCACTGGTATCGTCAAGGGCGACGAGGTGGTGGAAATCAAGATTCCTGCAGGCGTAGCCGAGGGTATGGTGGTAAACGTTCCTGGTAAAGGTAATGCCGCCATCCACAACGGTATTGCAGGTAATATCCAGGTGTTCATCGAGGAAGAGCCGAACAATACCTTTGTCCGTGATGGCAGTAACCTGATCTATAACCTGTTGCTCGACTTCCCCACAGCTGCTTTAGGTGGCACGGCAGAGATTCCCACTGTTGACGGCTCGAAGGTGAAGATCAAAATCGAGCCGGGCACTCAGCCGGGTAAGACACTCCGTCTGCGTGACAAAGGATTACGTGACGTGCAGGGATATGGTCGTGACACTGGCGATCTCATCGTGAACATCAGCATCTACGTCCCCAAAGAACTCTCCAAGGATGAGAAGAAAGCCCTTGAGGAGTTGCAGAAGAGCGATAACTTCAAAGGCGACAACGACACGAAGAAGAGCATTTTCGAGAAATTCCGTAATTACTTCAGTTGATGATGACCTACGAGGAAACGGTTGATTACCTGTTCCACGTCACACCTGTCTTTGAGAAGACTGGGGCGAGCGCCTACAAGGAAGGCCTCAGCAACACCTATGCCCTGGATGAACATTTCGGTCATCCGCATCATCAATTCAAAACCATCCATGTAGCAGGCACGAACGGTAAGGGATCTTGTTCCCATACCCTCGCTGCCATCCTGCAATCAGCAGGTTATAAGGTAGGATTATACACTTCACCACACCTTGTAGATTTCCGTGAACGAATACGCGTTAACGGGTTATGTATCAGCAAAGAATACGTAGTTGATTTTGTTGAACAAGAACGTGCTTTCTTTGAGCCTTTACACCCCTCTTTCTTTGAGCTCACCACTGCGATGGCCTTCAAATACTTCGCTGAGCAGGAGGTGGATATTGCCGTGATTGAGGTGGGATTAGGTGGACGACTTGATTGCACGAACATCATCACTCCCCTCCTCTCCGTCATCACCAATATCAGCTTCGACCACACCCAGTTCTTGGGAGATACGTTGGCAAAGATTGCTGCTGAGAAGGCTGGTATCATCAAGGAACATATTCCTGTAGTGATTGGTGAGACAACGCCAGAGACAAAGTCCGTATTCATGCAAACGGCAGAGAAGCACCATGCCCCACTCCTCTTTGCCGAGTCGTTCAGTATGGACCTATTCCAAGATCCCCAACTTGCCAAGCTTCAACTCAAGGATTTAGACTTCGAGCTGAAGGGCTATTGTCAGGAAAAGAACAAACGTACCATTCTCTGTGCCGTCAGGGCCTTGGAAACCTATACCGATATTCTACAACATATCAATATAGAAGAAGCAGTGATCAACGGTATGGCACATGTCACCGAGATGACAGGACTGATGGGGCGTTGGCAGACATTGCAGACAAAACCGCTTGTGATCTGTGACACTGGTCATAACACCGGCGGTTGGCAGTATCTGGCTCCGCAGATTGCCAACACCCCCTGCAAACAGCTGCGCATTGTCTTCGGCATGGTAGATGATAAGGATATCCGTACGGTCATGCAGATGCTACCCAAACAGGCTGTCTATTATTGGACACAAGCCAGTTCACACCGTGCCATTCCCGCCAAACGTGTCCAAGCGTTGGGAGAAGAACTGCAACTACAAGGCAACGCCTATCCTACCGTACATGCAGCCTACCGCCAAGCCCTTTCAGAAGCCCATCCCGACGATTTCATCTTCGTAGGCGGCAGCAGCTATCTGGTGGCCGATTTGTTAGCGTTTATGGGTTTTTAACATTCACATTGTATTATTTTATCGTATTTCGTTTGCTTTTCTCATTTTTATTTCGTTACTTTGCAAAATAAGTTTATGAACTAAAAATAGAGATATTATGAGCACTACCGAAACGCAGAATTTATGTGGCCTGAAGAGAGAAGCTTTTCAGACCACGATAAACGGAAAGAATACAGACTTGTACATCCTGAAGAACAGTCTGGGTTATGAAGTGGCAATCACAAACTATGGAGGCGCAGTTGTAGCCATCATGGTGCCCGACAAAAACGGGAATGTGGCCAACGTTATTCAGGGATTCGACAATATCCAGGATCTTGTTAACAGTCCGGAACCTTATCGTTCCACCCTTATCGGTCGTTACGGCAACCGCATCAAGAACGGTAAGTTCACCTTGAACGGAAAAGAGTACAACCTGGCCATCAACAACGCTCCTAATGCCCTTCACGGCGGTCCTACAGGCTTCCACGCCAAAGTATGGGATGCGTTCCAGATGAGCGACAACACCCTGGTATTGAACTATGTATCTCCTTATCTGGAGGAAGGTTTCACAGGAGAAATGAAAGTAACCGTGGTCTATACTTTCAGCGACGATAACGAATTGGTTATCGGTTACATGGCAACCACCAATAAGAAGACCATCATCAACCTCACCAATCACGGATATTTCTCGCTGGCTGGCATCGCTGATCCTACGCCAACGATTGATGATCTGATTTGTGAGATCAATGCCGACTTCTTCATCCCCATCGACAATACGTGCATTCCTACCGGTGAGATCCTCAAGGTTGAGGGCACTCCGTTCGACTTCCGCAAGCCGAAGCCTGTAGGTCAGGATATCGATGCAGACAACGAGCAGATCAAGAACGGTAACGGTTACGATCACTGCTACGTACTGAACAAGAAAGAAGAAGGCGAGCTGAGCTTTGCAGCCCGCATCATTGAGCCCAATAGCGGACGTACCATGGAGGTATATACCACTGAGCCAGGCGTTCAGGTATATTCCGACAACTGGGGAGCAGGTCATAAAGGACAGCACGGTGCTACCTTCCCCCGTCGCAGTGCTATCTGCTTCGAGGCACAGCACTTCCCCGACAGTCCTAACCGTCCTTACTTCCCCTCGGTGATCATCCGTCCGGGACAGCAGTACAAGCAGAAGACGATCTACAAGTTTGGTGTGGTTCGTTAATCCTTTCCGACAATCTTCCTTAAAAGATACAAGCTTATGATGAAAATTGATCATGTAAGAAGTCGCTTCGTGAAGCACTTCGATGGTTTAACGGGAAATGTTTATTCGTCTCCCGGTCGTATTAACCTGATTGGTGAGCATACAGACTACAATGGTGGTTTCGTCTTCCCAGGTGCTGTAGATTGCGGCATTATGGCTGAGATGCGTGCCAATGGTACAGAAGACACCGTGATGGCTTATGCTATCGATCTGAAAGACCGTGTTGATTTCAAGCTCAGCGACCCCAAGGGTCCTAAGGCAAGCTGGGCACGTTATATCTATGGCATTGCCAAAGAGATGCAGAAGTTGGGTGTTCCTGTAAAGGGCTTCAACATTGCTTTCTCTGGTGACGTTCCTCTTGGTGCAGGTATGTCATCTTCAGCAGCCATGGAGAGCTGTTTCGCCTTTGGTCTGAACGACATCTTCGGAGATAACAAAGTGAGTCAATGGGATATGGCTTTGGCTGGTCAGGCCACAGAGCATAACTACTGCGGCGTGAACTGCGGAATCATGGATCAGTTCGCCAGTATGTTCGGACAGGCTGGAAAGCTGATGCGCTTAGACTGCCGCAGTCGTGAGTTCGAGTACTTCCCCTTCAACCCCAAGGGTTACAAGCTCGTTCTGCTGAACTCATGTGTGAAGCACGAGTTGGCTGGCTCACCCTATAACGACCGTCGTCGTTCTTGCGAGAACGTGGTGAAGGCCATTGCCGCCAAGCACCCCGAAGGAAAGTTCGAGACCTTGCGCGACTGTACCTGGGAGCAGTTGGAAGAGGTTCGTGCCGAGGTAGGCGAAGAGGACTACAAGCGTGCTCATTTCGTATTGGGTGAGAAAGACCGCGTGTTGGCCGTTTGCGATGCTTTGGTGGCAGGTGACTACGAGACCGTTGGTAAGAAGATGTACGAAACCCACGAGGGCTTATCCAAGGAATATGAGGTATCTTGCGAAGAGCTTGACTTCCTCAACGATGTAGCCAAGGAGAACGGTGTGACAGGTAGTCGTATCATGGGTGGCGGCTTCGGTGGCTGCACCATCAACCTCGTCAAGGATGAGCTGTACGACAAGTTCGTGGCAGATGCCCGTGCCAAGTATCGTGCCAAGTTCAATCGTGACCTGAAGGTGTACGATGTGGTCATCGGTGATGGCGCACGCAGACTATGCTAATGCATAGCAGCATAGACGTTTAGAGAAATCTATTCAATAATAATGTGGGGCGGATCAATCGATCCGCCCCACATTATTTATATATTTATATGCACTATGTCTTGCTAACCGGTAGCGTTTGCCTTGATCGCTATGAGAGAGAACGTCACTCTCTGGTAGTGAATGACGCGTTCAGTGTTTTTTAACAGATAAGTGTTGGTTTCTTAACAGATTTTTACGCACTACGACACCCCGTTTTTTGGTGTTGTCAAGAAAAACGAGTACCTTTGCAAAGATTATCAACTACAATATCAGAATCATGAAAAGAACAGTAACATTACTTTTGGCAGCGATTTGGATGTGCTGCACCGCATCAGCTCAGAAGACTGCCGCTATCAAGAACCTCGGAGAATCCAAGTATAGCATCGAGATGGGCGACCTGTCGATGGTGATCAATGGCGCCAGCGGCGGTAAGATCCTCTCATTTAAATATAAGGATCAGGAGGTGATCTCGCAGCTAACCCGCCCCGAGCAGTTTGGAAGCACCTTCTGGACTAGTCCGCAGAAAGAATGGAACTGGCCTCCTGTACAGGAGTTCGATAAGCGTCCCTATACCGTGGAAGAGAAAGGATCATCGCTGGTGATGACCAGTGAAGTGTCTCCCCGCTTGGGCTTCCGCATCCGCAAGGAGTTCACTACCGATAAGAAGCGCAACGCCTTTGTTGTTACCTACTCCATCATCAACGAGAGTAAGGAGACCCGCAAGGTGGCTCCCTGGGAGATCACCCGCGTTCCCAACAGTGGAACGATCTTCTTCGACGCACCTGTTGATGAGATCACACCTGCAGGTTTGCTGACGTTTGAACAGAAGTACGGTGCTGCATGGTATAACACCGACGAAGCCAACCAGAACCGTAAGGTGAATGCTGACGGTAAGGGATGGCTGGCCTACATCAATGATGGTCTGCTGCTGGTGAAGAAGTTCCAGGATCTGAAAGCTGGTGAGCCCGCTCCCGACGAGGCAGAGATTCAGGTGTATGTGAACATGAGAAAGACATACATCGAGCTGGAGAGTCAGGGTGCCTACACCACATTGAACCCCGGCGAATCCCTCAGCTGGACCGTTAAATGGTATCTCCTGCCCTATCAGGGTGAGCCATCGAAGAAGTTGGTGAAGATGGTGAAGAAACTGAAGTAAAAAGCCACCCCTAACCCCTCCAAAGGGAGAGAAAATTGGAGCCACCCCTAACCCCTCCAAAGGGAGGGGAATAAAAAAAGATGGCTCACCCCGAAGGGGCAAAGGCTGGTGAGCCATACCAAAACCTTGATGGAGGGCGGATTCTGCCCGGAATCAATTACATCCGCCCCATATAGGGGGCGGCTTGGTGGGGGTGGATGTCTCTTTTGCCTCTTTTCTCTGCGCCAGAGAAAAAGAGGGGAGAAAGTTTCTTTTGCCTCTTTTCTTTGCGCCAAAGAAAAAGAGGAGAAAAAGCTTTGTTTCTTTCTCGAAAGTAAAAGTGTGGTTAAAAAGTGTCAAAAAGACACTTTGTTCCATGTTTTATGTTTTAAAACATATAATCAACCGATACAACCTATTGAATTTATGTGTAATTTTACACCCAAATTCAATCCATTTCTAAACAATCGTAATATGAAAGCTATTAAAAGTATGTTTTGGGGAGCTGGAATGGTAGCCATTCTGCTCTCTGCTTGTACAAGCAAGCCTAAGTTAACAGTTTCAGGACTTGATCCTGCAGCATTCGACACCACCATCAATGAGAAGCCCGTGAAGCTCTTCACCTTGAAGAACAACAGAGGCATGGAGGTGTGCATCACCAACTTCGGTGGTCGTATCGTATCACTGATGGTTCCCGACAAGGACAACAATCTCCAGGATGTGGTATTGGGTTATGACAATGTGGCTCAGTATGCTGACTCTGTGAACTCTCCCAGCGACTTCGGTGCCTCTATCGGTCGCTATGCCAACCGTATCAAGAACGGTTTGATCACCATCGACGGCAAGACCATCCAGTTGCCTCGCAACAACTTCGGTCATTGTCTGCACGGCGGTTTCTCAGGCTGGCAGTATCAGGTTTATGATGCCAACCAGACCAACGACTCTACCCTCGTACTGACCATGGACTCACCCGACGGTGATAACAACTTCCCCGGCAATGTAAAGGCTGATGTTACCTTCATCGTTCGCAGTAACAACAGCATCGACATCTCTTATACCGCTACGACGGATAAGAAGACGGTGATCAATATGACCAACCACTCTTACTTCAACCTCAACGGTGATCCCAACCAGACCATCGAGAACCACATCCTTCATGTGAACTCATACTACTACACTCCGACCGATGAGACCTATATGACAACAGGTGACACCGCTTGGGTGAAGGGCACTCCGATGGATTTCATGGAGCCCGTGGAAGTAGGAAAGAACGTGAACAACTTCGACTACAAGGCTATCAAGAACGCCAATGGTTTCGACCACAACTGGTGCCTCGCCTCTTATCACGACGGTAAGGGTAACGAGAAGCAGCTGGCTGCCAGCCTCTACTCTCCTGTAACAGGTATCGTTCTCGAGGTCTATACCAACGAGCCAGGTATCCAGGTATATTCAGGTAACTTCCTCGAAGGAAAAGTTGCTGGTAAGAAGGGCATCAAGTACCAGAAGCATGCTGGTATCTGTCTGGAGACACAGAAGTATCCTGACACCCCCAACAAGCCCAAGTGGCCGACAGCTATCCTGAACCCAGGTGAGAAATACTACTCACACTGTATCTTCAAGTTCGGCGTGGTTAAGGAATAAACAAGCATGAAATCAAACATCATTAAACCTTATAACAATCGTATAATATGCAATCATTAGACTGGATAGTCATCGGTGTATTCTGTTGCGCACTGATCGGCATCGTCATTTGGGTCGTTAACCAGAAGAACGACAATTCAGCAGACTATTTCTTGGGAGGTAAGGATGCGACATGGATCGCTATCGGTGCTTCCATCTTCGCTTCAAACATCGGATCAGAGCACCTTATCGGTCTTGCCGGTGCAGGTGCTTCATCAGGTATGGCCATGGCCCATTGGGAGATCCAAGGCTGGATCATCTTGATTCTCGGTTGGGTATTCGTACCGTTCTATAGTCGCTCCATGGTTTACACCATGCCGGAGTTCCTCGAGCGTCGTTATAATAAGGAAAGCCGTACCATCCTTTCAGTGATCTCACTGATCAGCTACGTGCTCACCAAGGTGGCCGTAACCGTGTATGCTGGTGGTCTGGTATTCCAGCAGGTGTTCGGCATCAAGGAACTGTGGGGTATCGACTTCTTCTGGATTGCTGCCATCGGACTGGTGGTTATCACTGCGCTCTATACCATCTTCGGTGGTATGAAATCAGTGCTCTATACCTCTGTGCTGCAGACTCCTATCCTGTTGCTGGGTTCACTGATCATCCTCGTGCTGGGTCTGAAGGCCTTAGGCGGATGGGATCAGATGATGGCAACCTGTTCTATTCAGACGGTGAATGAGTATGGTGATCACATGACCGACCTGATTCGCGACCTGCGTGATCCTGACTATCCTTGGCTGGGTGCCCTCGTGGGTTCTGCCGTTATCGGTTTCTGGTACTGGTGTACTGACCAGTATATCGTTCAGCGTGTACTCTCAGGAAAGAATGAGAAGGAGAGTCGCCGTGGTACCATCTTCGGTGCTTACCTGAAGCTGTTGCCCGTGTTCCTGTTCCTTATTCCTGGTATGATTGCTTACGCACTGAGCACCAAGGGTATCGCCATGCCGAACGGTGAGGTATTCTCACTGTCAACACCTGACGCTGCCTTCCCCACCCTCGTAGCCAAGCTGCTGCCTGCCGGTGTGAAGGGTCTGGTGGTTTGCGGTATCCTCGCAGCTCTGATGTCATCACTGGCTTCTCTGTTCAACTCATCAGCCATGCTGTTCACCATCGACTTCTGGAAGCGCCTGAAGCCGCAGACCTCTGAGAAGAGTCTGGTACGCATTGGTCAGATTGCCACTGTGGTTATCGTGGTTCTCGGTATCCTCTGGATCCCCATCATGCGCTCAGTAGGTAACGTGCTGTATAACTACCTGCAGGACGTACAGAGCGTACTGGCTCCTGGTATCGCCGCCGCCTTCCTCTTGGGTATCTGCTGGAAACGTGCTTCTGCCAAGGGTGGTATGTGGGGCTTGCTCTCAGGTATCATCATCGGTCTGACCCGTCTGGGTGCCAAGGTATATTATAGTAATGTGTCAGATGCTTCACCGTCGTGGTTCAAGTCTGTATTCTACGATTTCAACTGGCTCTACTTCTGCGGTGTGATGCTGATTGTATGCTGTCTGATCGTGATCATCGTCAGTCTGTGTACAGAAGCTCCCTCTGAGAGCAAGATCCAGGGTCTGGTATTCGGTACAGCTACTCCTGAGCAGAAGGCTGCCACACGTGCCAGCTGGAACGGATGGGATGTATTCCATACAGCTATCATCATCTGTATCACTATTGCATTCTATTGGTATTTCTGGTAAACCAACGAGACAGATATGACAACCTATTACGGTGATCATAATAAAGCATTTGTTGCCGTTGACTGTATCGTCTTCGGTTTCGACAACAACAAGCTGAAACTGTTGTTGGGAAAGAGGCAGATGGATCCAGGGCGCGGCGAATGGTCGTTGTACGGAGGATTCGTTCAGCCCACCGAGAGCGTTGACGAGGCGGCCCATAGGGTTCTGTACGAGCTGACCGGCCTGAAGCATATCTATATGAAGCAGGTGGCCACCTTCGGTGCCGTTGACCGCGACCCGGGCGAACGAGTGATCTCTGTTGCCTACTGCGCGCTGATCAACGTGAAGGACTACGACAATAAACTGCTGGAAGAGCATAGCGTGGAATGGGTAGAGCTGGGCAAGATGCCCAAGCTCTACTCCGACCATAACGAGATGGTCAGGAAAGCCGTTACCATGCTGCGCCGACGTATCAGCAGTGAGCCGCTGAGCTTCAACCTCCTGCCCGACCTTTTCACACTGACACAACTGCAACTGGTCTATGAAGCCATCCTCGGCGAGGAAATCGATAAGCGCAACTTCCGCAAGCGCATCAAGCAGATCGACTTCATCGAGAAAACGGATCTGATCGATAAGGTGACATCTAAACGCGGCGCAGCCCTTTACCGCTTCAACAAGCGTATGTATATGGAGGAGCCGAGTTTCAAACTGAAATAATTCGTAAAAGAAATGTTAGAAGAACTCAAAGAAAAAGTATTCAAAGCGAATCTCGACCTGGTCAAGCAAGGTCTGGTGATCTTCACATGGGGCAACGTGAGCGGTATCGACCGCGAGAAGGGTCTGGTGGTGATCAAGCCGTCAGGCGTTAGCTACGATGAGATGAAGGCCAGCGACATGGTCGTGGTGGATCTGGCAACGGGTAAGGTGGTGGAAGGTGATCTGAATCCTTCCAGCGACACCCCCACACACCTTGTATTATATAGGGCCTTCCCCAATATCCAAGGCGTTGTTCACACCCACTCCACCTATGCCACGGCATTTGCTCAGGCAGGTAAGGATATCCCCAATATCGGTACTACACATGCCGACTATTTCTATAAGGATATTCCCTGCACACGTGATATGACCGAGGAAGAGGTAAAAGGACAGTATGAGCTGGAGACGGGTAACGTGATTGTTGATGAGATCCTGAATATCCGCAAGATCAACCCCGATCACACACCTGCTGTATTGGTCAAGAACCACGGTCCGTTCTCATGGGGCACATCTCCTGATAATGCGGTATATAACGCCAAGGTGATGGAGCAATGTGCCAAGATGGCCTTCGTGGCTTTCTCTGTCAATCCCAACCTGACCATGAACCCGTTGCTCATCGAGAAGCATTATTCAAGAAAGCACGGACCAAATGCGTACTATGGTCAGCGCAAACGCTGACCATAGAATTGACAATTGATAATTGACAATTGATAATTATGAAAGATAGCAATGTAGTTAAAGACAAGAGTTTTGAGTTTTCGGTAAGAATAGTAAATCTATATAAACATCTAACTGCCACGAAACAAGAATATGTCATGTCAAAACAGTTGCTACGATCAGGAACAAGTATTGGAGCTAACATCTGCGAAGCAGAACAAGCACAAAGTTCATTAGATTTTATATCTAAGTTAAGCATCTCACTCAAGGAAGCATGTGAAAGTGATTATTGGCTAAGATTACTTCATCGTACAGGATTCCTCAATGACTCTGAGTATTCAAGTATTGTTACTGATTGTCGAGAGCTTACAAAACTGTTAACGTCGATTATCAGATCTCTGAAGAAAACAGAATAAGAAAAGTATAAATAATAACAAAGATATGCGATAGTTCACATCCGGCATCTAATTGTCAATTGTCAATTATCAATTATCAATTAAATTTTTAAAGCCATGTTTAAAAATTGTGAAGTATGGTGGGTAACTGGTGCACAGTTACTATATGGAGGTGACGCAGTGGTTGCTGTTGACGGTCACTCCAAGGAGATGGTGGAAGGCTTGAACGCCAGTGGCATCATCCCTATCAAGGTTGTTTATAAAGGTACAGCCAACAGCTCCAAGGAAGTGGAGGATGTGATGAAGGCTGCCAACAACGATGCGAAGTGCGTGGGTATCATCACCTGGATGCACACCTTCTCTCCCGCAAAGATGTGGATCAAGGGTCTGCAGGCACTGCAGAAGCCGTTGCTCCATTTCCACACACAGTATAACGCTGAGATTCCCTGGGACAAGATCGACATGGACTTCATGAACCTGAACCAGAGTGCTCACGGTGACATCGAGTTCGGTCATATCTGCACCCGTATGCGCGTTCCCCGTAAGGTGGTTTGCGGCTACTGGAAGGATGAGGATGCTCAGAAGAAGATTGCCGTTTGGGCTCGTGTAGCTGCCGGTGTGGCTGACGCCAAGAACGTTCGCTGTCTGATGTTCGGTATGAACATGAACAATGTGGCCGTGACTGATGGCGACCGCGTGGAGTTCGAGCAGCGTCTGGGTTATCATGTTGACTACTACCCTGTCAGCTCTCTGATGGAGTATTATAAGAAGGTAACCGACAAGGAGGCTGATGAGCTCGTTGAGGAATACAAGAAGCTCTATACCATCAAGATCGACGAGAGTGGCGAAGAGGTTTATTGGGAGAAGGTAAAGAACTCGGCTAAGGCTGAGATCGCACTGCGCCGCGTACTGAAGGATGAGGGCGCTACTGCCTTCACCACGAACTTCGACGACCTGGGTGATGCTGACATCAACGATCCTAACTTCGTGGGCTTCGACCAGATTCCGGGTCTTGCCTCACAGCGTCTGATGGAAGAGGGTTATGGCTTCGGTGCTGAAGGTGACTGGAAGACAGCTTGCCTGTATCGCACCTTGTGGGTGATCCAGCAGGGCATGCCTACTGGTTGCTCATTCCTCGAGGACTACACCTTGAACTTCGCTGGTGACCGCTCTTCTTGTCTGCAGAGTCACATGCTCGAGATCTGTCCGCTGATTGCTACTGACAAGCCCAAGCTGGAGGTTCACTTCCTCGGTATCGGTATCCGCAAGCAGCAGACCGCCCGTCTGGTGTTCACCTCAAAGACTGGTCGTGGTATCAAGGCTACCGTGGTTGACCTCGGTAACCGCTTCCGCCTGATCTCTCAGGAAGTTGAGTGCATCGAGCCGAAGCCCATGCCTCATCTGCCCGTGGCTTCTGCCCTCTGGGTTCCACAGCCTACCTTCGAGATTGGCGCAGGTGCTTGGATCCTCGCCGGTGGTACTCATCACAGTGCCTTCTCTTATGATATCACTGAAGAGTACTGGGAGGACTTCGCAGAAATGGCTGGCATCGAGTATGTCAAGATCAACAAGGAGACGAACATCTATGACTTCAAGCAGACCCTCCGCAACAACGAGATCTACTTCATGCTTAACAAAGCACTGAAGTAATTGATAATTGACAATTGAAAATTGACAGTTATGACCGCAAAACAAACAATAGAAGCAGGTAAGGCCATTCTCGGTATCGAGTTTGGCTCTACCCGCATCAAGGCAGTCCTCATTGACGAGGACAACAAGCCCATTGCACAGGGTTCGCATGAGTGGGAGAACCAACTGGTTGACGGTCTTTGGACCTACTCTATCGAGGCTATCTGGTACGGACTGCAGGACTGCTACGCTGATCTCCGCAAGGATGTGCTGAAGCAATACGACTGCGAGATCGAGTCTCTTGCTGCCATCGGCTTCTCAGCTATGATGCACGGCTATATGGCTTTCAACGAGAAAGAGGAGATCCTCGTGCCCTTCCGTACCTGGCGTAACACCAATACCGGTAAGGCTGCCGCAGAGCTCTCTCAGCTCTTCAACTACAACATCCCTCTTCGCTGGAGCATTTCTCACCTCTATCAGTGCATCCTCGAGGACAATGAGCACGTGAAGGATATCAAGTTCCTCACTACCCTTGCAGGTTATGTTCACTGGCAGGTAACAGGTCAGTTTGTGTTAGGTGTTGGCGATGCTTCGGGTATGATTCCCGTGGATCCCAAGACCAAGACGTACGATGCCACGATGGTGGAGAAGTTCGACAAGCTCGTGGCTCCCAAGGGTTATCCTTGGAAGTTGCTCGACATTCTGCCTAAATCACTGAATGCAGGCGAGAACGCTGGTTTCCTCAGTGCTGAAGGTGCTAAGAAGATTGACGTATCCGGTCACCTAAAGGCTGGTATCCCCGTTTGTCCTCCTGAAGGCGATGCGGGTACAGGTATGGTGGCTACCAATGCCGTGAAGCAGCGTACAGGTAATGTCAGTGCAGGAACATCATCTTTCTCAATGATCGTTTTGGAGAAGGAACTCTCCAAGCCTTACGAGATGATTGATATGGTAACCACCCCTGATGGAAGTCTTGTGGCCATGGTACACTGTAACAACTGTACCAGCGACATCAATGCGTGGGTTGGTCTCTTCAAGGAGTATCAGCAGTTGTTAGGTGTGCCTGTTGACATGAACGAGCTCTACGGCAAACTCTTCAACAAGGCCTTGGATGGCGATACCGACTGCGGTGGTCTGATGGCCTATAACTACGTCAGCGGTGAGCCTGTTACAGGATTAGCTGACGGTCGTCCGCTTTTCGTTCGCTCAGCCAACGATAAGTTCAACCTGGCAAACTTCATGCGTGCCCAGCTCTATGGTGCTATCGGTGTGCTGAAGATTGGTAACGACATCCTGTTCAAGGACGAGATGATTCGCGTGGATCGTATCACGGGTCATGGTGGCTACTTCAAGACTGCTGGCGTTGGTCAGCGCATGCTGGCTGCCGCACTGAACAGTCCTATCAGCGTGATGGAGACTGCTGGCGAAGGTGGCGCTTGGGGTATTGCCCTGCTGGCTGCTTACCTGATCAACCAGAATGGTAAGAACCTGGCTGACTACCTCGAGGATGTGGTCTTCGCAGGTAATACAGGTACCAGCATCGCTCCTACTCCGGAAGATGTAGCAGGCTTCGAGAAATACATTGAGAACTACAAGCGCTGTCTGCCCATTGAGCAGTGCGCTGTTGACAAGAAGTAATCGCTGAAGCGACATAGAAAAAGGGAAGTGATTGTTCACTTCCCTTTTTGTTTATTCTGCCTGAATCGTTACCTTTGCATCCTTCGGTAAGGAAGGCATTCTACAAGTAATGGTTCGCGATTCTCCTGGAGCCAGTGTCAGATAGTTGTCCGACCAATAGGCAGGACAAACCAGGTTTCCTTTTGCATCCTTGGCGGTAAGACGGATCATGAAGGCTACTTTGTCGGACGGATTGCTAACCGTTACTTCATAGCTGTCCGCCTGCTTCTTCTCCACCGACAGATCACAAGTCCTGACCGTCATCTCATCAAGCATCTTATAGGATGCATACTGGGTGATGGGCGTATGTACCCAAGTGGTAGCACTCCAGTTGTAAGTATCATCACCTGTTATCAGGAAATACTCGTTCGATTCGGAAGTCTTTCCGTCAGCATCCAAGCACTTCAGGAAGAGGAAAGCCGCTGGATCATCTCCCAGATCAATATCAAACACCTTGACGGATGTGGCAGGTTCTACCTTTACCTCCTGCTCATTCTTTTCGTTTCCTGCGTTCCTGATCAGTTGCATGGACGACTTAAACGCAACGGGTTCAAGTGTCTCATTCACTGCATATACCGCCTTCTGGTGATAGTCGTAGATTAACTGCACAGGTGCATTACCTTTCTTCACACCATAGTAGGCTGCATTGGGCTGCTTGTAGTAATCATAGAGTTGCCAATAGATTCCTGGTCGTGCACCATTCAGCATCCACTGGATGATACCCGTGGTATGAGGCATCCTGGCACGGAACGACTCAAACATCGCCTTTGTACTCTCGTAGTTCAGCATATCTGCACGATACAGGTACTCGTCGATATCCTTTGCATCACCAAAGCGGTTATGGATCACTTCGTTGAGCTGCTTAAGCGAGTTCATGTCAGCACCCGATGCCGTGCAGAGGATATCCCAACGGTTGTCGATGGGGAACAGGTTATTACCTAACATCTTCACTAACGACTCCTTCACGGGCAGCTGCGCACCAATACCTGTCTCGGTATTGAAACCGAAGGCACCACCTGGTGCATCCGG
The DNA here is from genome assembly GCA_017561825.1 of Prevotella sp. Lineage (GTDB taxonomy): Bacteria > Bacteroidota > Bacteroidia > Bacteroidales > Bacteroidaceae > Prevotella. The sequence goes on along the minus strand of JAFZBK010000010.1, from coordinate 19,623 downwards.
CAGATACCAGTAGGCCGGTCCTACATATTCATACGGTCCAGCCATCTTCGTACCCGATGATCCTGATATCGTACTCTCCATCTCCTTGGCAGAGATCAGGTAGTCACGATCGTCATTCTTACTGAGGAACTCCTGATAGCGCTTTTCCAATTCAGGCTTGGGAAGCATGTCACTACCCACAAACCATCCGATGATGGAAGGATGATAGCGCAGCCACATCACCTGGTCCTCGAACGACTGACCAATCAACTCGATATTCTCCTCACTGGTAATGCCACCAAAGCGCTCATCACAGGGAGAGCCCAGATAGTCCTCCCACTCCCAATGACAGCTCCAGCCCACCAGGATGAACAGTCCGAGCTCATCACAGAGGTCGTACAAGTTCTGCGAGGTTCCCCAGAAGCCCTCCAGTCGTACGGTATTCATATTCATATCACGAACATACTCCAACTGCAGTCGGTTGGTAGCAGGGGTGTCACGCAGATAGATATCATCCGTCCAGCCAGCACCGCGGAGCAGCACCTTCTTACCATTCAGGGTAAAGGCACGATAATTCTCGTCTGTCAGATAACTGCGAATCTCACGAATACCGAAACGCACGTCTTCACTATCCGAAACCTTGTTGTTCTCCACGAACTCCACATGCAGGTCGCAGAGTTCGGGCTTACCCATGTTGTGGCACCACCACAGACGGGGATTGTCTATATGAATCTCTTCGGGCAAGGCAAAAAGACGATCCTCACCAGGAGCTAGGGTAACAGGACAACTGAACGAATGACCGTCAGCTGTGCCTTGTAAAACACCTTCAACCGACTGGTCCGAAAGATTTTTCAGTTCGGTAGCCACGGTAAGCCATGCTTCTTTCAGTGTCTCGGTGTTCACCCTTGAACGAACGGCTGAATGCGATACGGCCACGTTGCCGCAGGTTTTTACTCTCACCTCACGATAGATACCCATACTCTCGTCGGCAGGACGAGGATTCCAGTCGGCAAAGCCAATGTTCGGCTCTCCTGGCTGAGCGCGGAACACCTCCACTGCGAGCACATTATTATTAGTAATCTGCTTGGTTACATCATACTCAAACTGACGGAACGAGCCTGCCATCTCCTGACTGTTGGCTATCTGCTTACCGTTGAGCCACACATTGGCGCGGTAGCAAATACCGTCGAAGTCCAACAACACGTGCTCACCTTCTTTCAATGCAGGCACCTTAAACGTGGTACGATACCACCAACTCTTCTCGAACTGCTTCTTGTCAATCTTTGCATAATCCTCAGCAGTCATCGCCTCAGGCTCTATTCCATTAGCAGTCAGGACACCCATCAATGTCGATGGAACCTGTGCTGGTATCCATCCCTTGGTTTTGGCTTCAGGTGTTGACAGTATATCGCCCGTCACATTCACCTTATCCGATGATTGCACCTGCCATTCCATGTCTTGTGCAGCCTTCTCTGTACATGCCGTCAATGCCCCAACGAGCATCAAACCGGCCATTATATCTCTGCATTTCATAATTTTCAATTGTCAATTATCAATTATCAATTGTTAAAGCTCCTGCACCTAAAATAGCTGCATTAGGCAATGTTGATGGCATGATGCGGGTAGCAGCAACATTAGCGGGATACGGGAATGATTCCAACGAGGCACGCATGGGTGCTTCGAACAACGAGAAAGCACTGGCGATACCACCACCGATGATGATAGCCTCAGGGGCATAGGTAAAGAGGACAGCCTTGATCAGCTCGCCCACGTTCTGCCCGAACTCATTCCACACAGCAATAGCCTCAGCATCACCTGCCTGAGCACGCTTGCCGAAGTTCGCTCCTGTGTCACCATGCAGATGACTGAAGAACCTGCTGCTGCAGTAGAACTCGTAATCGGCATCCTTATAAGGCAGTGAACCGATCTCGCCTGCGCCAGTATTCACACCGTTATACAGTTTCCCATCAATGATGATGCCCGAGCCAATGCCCGTACCCATCGTCAGTCCTACCATATCGCGTGTTCCTTTTCCTTCGCCATATTTCCATACACCTAAGGCAAAGGCGTTCGCATCGTTGTTGACAGCAACAGGAACGCCAAACTCTTTCTCCAGGATCTCCTTCAGATGCACCTCTTTCCACGAAGGGATGTTGGCCACGTTATATACGATACCCTGCTGACAGTCAACCACTGATGGCACACCCACACCAATGCCTGTCACGTCAGTACTCATCAGTTGGGCAATCTGCCTTTTCAACTGGTTGATCACCACCTCTTCCGTCTCTTTTGCAGGACAGGGTTCAATCACACTGTTCACGAGCGTGGCTCCATCTGTGAGTCCCACTCGCATATTCGTTCCTCCTAAATCAATTCCAATTTTCATATCTCAATCTTTATTATTCATTCCACATTCCTCATTCCACATTCTCTTCACATCCCTCCAATGATAATACGGTGCACAGTCGGTCTTCACTGCAGGAACCGTCGTCTCGTTCTCATTCAAGAAGAACTTCACAAGGATATCATCCGAATCCGCCTTACGATAGAACACCAGCTGGATATTCGCTGCCATCGGAATAATCTTGTCAATAGAGATGTACTTGTACAGGTTGGGGATGTCAGCCTTCCCTCCCCTCGCCTCCTTGAGACCAAGAAGATAAGCCAAAGGCAGTACGGAACTGTCATGACTGAAGCGTAGGGTTACAGTGGGCTCACCCTTGCGGATCACCTGATCGGCTGTGCTCACAATACTATCCAACACCTCCTGCTGTTGCATATAATAAGGTGTACTACCCGGCACGAGTCCGGTATTCAGTAACCACCCTGCATTATAGCCTTTCCACATATTGAACAGCTCGTCCTTGGTGAACACCTCCATCAACGAGATTCCCAGTTCAGGAACATTCTGCAGATCCTCTGCCACATTATAGAGTGCCTCCATCAGATCCCGTCCGTTGACAAACACTTCCGCCTTGGCAGGGTCAGTAAACAGAGATTTCATCAACCTACGACTGTCGTGTGCGCTTTCGAAGATGGCTGCACGCTGCTGCTCATAGAGGTTGCTCTCAGGAGTTTCCGTGGGTTTGATACTCAGGTCCTCCACCACATATTTCATGTCGTGCTTACTGGCATTCATGCTGATCGAGAGCTGTGGATTCTGCCTTTGCAGTTCCTGACAGAAGTTGAACATGCTCAGCATGCAACGACGGGAGGTAGATGACTTTGCATCTATCGCCAATGGTTGCGACAGGAGTTCCGGATACCTCTCATACATACGGTGAGCAATCTCACGATGCTGTCGTGCTCCCAGCTTGGACAGGTCACCATCACGATGCCAGGCATCCGCATAACCAATCCTCAGTTTCTCCAGCACATCCTTGCCTTCTGCTGTCAGCAGACCGAACTGTTGGGCGCTGTCGAGCTTGTTGATGGCGGTAACGTAATACTCGTTGTTCGACATATAGCGCGAGCCATGTCGGCCGTAATGACTGATATAGAAAGGTTCATACCCTGCGGGAGCCTTCGTCAGCTTCTTGGCTGTAGGACCGTGATAGGCAAAGTAGTTCGAGCCCGTACGGTTGATGTCCTTGAAGATCTCTTTCTTACTGGTCTGGGCAAACGCTACACAAGTGAATAGTGATAGGTGGATAGTGAACAACACTATCAGCCGTCTTCTGTTAATCATCATCATCGTCTTCATCTTTTTCAATTTTTGTTTTATAAGTAATGTTTGCCTCTTTCAGCATGTTACGATAATAAGCACTCACATCTTTCCAGTGATAGAAAGGATAGCAGTCGGTCGTGATGGGAATGGATGTCTCATTCTCATTCATCAGGAACTTGACGAGGATATCATCAGAGCCCTGCTTGCGGAAGAAGATCAGCTGTACATTGCCTGCCATGGGTATCAGACGGAAGATAGAGAAATGGTTATGCAGATCTTCCATGTCATCTGTTCCATGGACAGCCTCCTGAACACCCAGGATGAACGAGAAAGGCAGTACCACGCTGTCATGACCGAAACGCAGTCGTACCCCACTCTTACCCGAGGCAATCATCAGGTCGGCCTCATCCAGGAAGTTCTTGAGCAACGGATAGATGGCATAGTAGTTATGTTGTGATCCGGGCATCAGTCCTTCCCACAAGCACCAGCTGGCATTGTAAACGCGGAACCCATCAATCAGCTCATCCTCTGTGAACAGGTCGTTGAACGACAGTCCCAGTTCCGGCAGGCACTGCATATCCGAGGCGATATTCCACAAGGCATCCGCAAACTCATACCCGTCGATGAAATCATTGGCCTCCTTCGTGTTGAATAGCATCTCGATTTGATGACGACCGTTCAACTTCTCGTGCCTGAACGAATCCAGTTTCTCGTACAGCGCATCATCGGTTTCTGACTTCGGAATATTGATACTGTCATTAGGAATGTTATAATACATGTCGTGCTCACTGGCATCCATATTGATGGTAAGCGAGGGGTTCATGATAACTAACTCCTGACAGAAGTTAGCCATACTGAGCATACAGCGTCTCACTGTGGATGAATTAGCCTTCACGGTAATGGGCTGCATCATCAAAGAAGGATAGTTGACACATAGACGATGGGCAATGGCACGATGCTGACGACCGCCTAACTGGGTGAGATCACCAGCGCGACGATAGGCATCTGCCGCTGCAACCTTCAACCGTGCATAGGCTTCCTTACCCTTGTCGGTCAGCCAACCGCGAATCTGTGCCGTGTCCATCTTTCCCAACACGTACTTGTACGCATCATCATCAGTCATATAACGGGCGCCATGTCGACCGTAATGACTGACATAGAAGGGTTCATAACCTGCCGGGGGCGGCGTTACATGACCTGTTGGGTTCGGATAGTTACAATAGTTACCACTCGCCAATTCAATGTGTGACAGCAATTCAGACCTGGAAGTCTGTGCCTGTACGGGTATCATGAGACACGACCCAATAAGGCAACTGATCATCGTTCGTTTCATCAATATCATTTCTTTGATTATATTATTAGTTGAATGCAAAGATATAAAAAAAAAGAATAAGTGAGAAGAAAACGGGATTATTATTTCGCTTTACATCCACCAACAGCTTAAAAAAACAATGATTACCATCAAAACCTCTGCCGTTCTATTCACACGAATCGCTTTTTTCATGTCATCTGTGGTGAGCTCACGATCGTTCTCACCGATATAAGGTTTGTCGAACAGTTCACCGAAATAGTAGTGCGGACCGCCGAACCTACAGTTGAGAATACCTGCAAGGGCTGCCTCTGGGTATCCGCTGTTGGGACTTGCGTGGTTCTTACCATATCTCCTTACGAAACTGAATAGACTACCACTTCGTGCGGTAGCAAATTGTTCACTATTCACTATTACCTTTTCACTTATGATCATTAACAGGGCGGTAAGACGGGCTGGGATATAGTTAGCCACATCATCAATACTGGCTGCCCAGCAACCGAAATCACGGTAACGTTCTGTGCGGTAGCCAATCATCGAGTCGAACGTGTTCACCATCTTATAGGTCAGCATCCCAGGTGTTCCCAACAACGCCAGCCAGAACAGCGGAGCAATCACACCATCACTCAGGTTTTCAGCAAGGGTTTCAAGGGCAGCGGTGCGTACTTCCTGGGCAGAGAGCTCTGATGTGTCACGACCCACGATGCGGGCCACCTGAGCCCTACCCTCTTCCAACGATCTGTCAATTGCCAGAAAAACGTTGCGTACTTCGCGGATCAATGTGGTGCCGGCCAAGCAGAAATAGATAATGATAATATCAAAGAGAAGCCTCACCCCCATCCCCTCTCCAAAGGGCGAGGGGAGTTTACTGAATAGATAACGAAGAAGGAAAGTGGCGACGAAGATAAGGAGGATGAGTGAGACGGCAAACAGGGCTCCCTTCAGTTTACGATGAGCACCTTTGTTCAGTCGATGTTCTCCCCACGAAATCATCTTTCCGAACCCCACAACGGGATGCGGCAGTCGCTGGGGGTCACCAAAGAGCAGATCAAGCACCCAGCCGATGAGAAGGGCAAAGGGGTTAGTCATCTGTCAGTATCTTATATATCCGCTCCATATCCACATGTTTCCTGACATGCTCCGCCAGTCGGTCGTACTGCTCTTCCTTGAATGCCTGATAGTCAAACGACTTATCAGTCTCCGTCAGTTTATCAGCAAAGGGCTGTAACAGGAAATCAACAAACGGCGCGTTGTCAAGGATGCCGTGAACATATGTTCCCATGCATTGATTATCAACAATGTAGCCATCCGTACGTCCATCAGTCAATTGCAACAGAGGTGATTCCTTCGCATCGCCAAAGGGAACTGTCTCACCCATGTGAATCTCATAGCCTTTGAACTATGAACTTTGAACTTTGAACTTTGTAAAAACAACCTGTCGTGTTATCTTCTCACCACCTATGGTAGTGGTGATAGGTAGCAGTCCTAAGCCAGGCAGTCGTTCGATATCGCCCTCCACATGATCAGGATCACACACCTCAACACCCATCATCTGATAACCGCCACAAATGCCAAGAACGGTGGCACCGTCTCGATGCGCTTTGATGATAGCCTGGGCACACCCGTTGCGACGCAGTTCGTAGAGGTCGTGCAAGGTGGATTTCGTACCAGGCAGGATAATGATATCCGCCTTACTGATATCATCGGTATTGTTCGTATAGAAAAGATGGATGCGCGGATCTTGCTCCAAGGCATCGAAGTCGGTATAGTTTGAGAGATGCCGTAGCATCACCACAGCCACATTCACCTTCCCTTGTCGCATCTCGAACGATTTCTGCGCCAACGCCACCGAGTCTTCTTCCTCGATATGGATATCAGTATAATAAGGTATCACACCCAGTACAGGTATTCCGCAGATCTCTTCCAGCATTTGCTTCCCTTTATCAAAGAGTCGCATGTCTCCTCGGAACTTATTGATAATGATACCCTTTATGAGCTTTCTGTCTTCTGGATTCTGCAAGGCGATGCTACCATAAACGGAAGCAAAGACACCACCACGGTCGATATCTCCCACAAGAATCACATCGGCCTTGGCATGGCGCGCCATGGGAAGATTCACCAGATCGGTATCCCTGAGGTTGATCTCCGAGATACTGCCCGCTCCTTCCATCACAATGGGATTATATCTGGCTGACAAACGGTCGAAAGCATCACACACTTCTTTTCTTAATTGAGAATTGAAAATTGAAAATTGAAAATTGTTTTTCCAATAATCATAAGCACTCTTATTCCCAAGTGGCTTGCCGTTGAGCACCACCTGCGAGGTATGATCGCTCTGGGGTTTCAGTAACAGCGGGTTCATATCCGTATGACAAGCGATGCCTGCTGCCTCAGCCTGTACAGCCTGAGCACGCCCAATTTCTAGTCCTTCGGGCGTAGCATACGAGTTCAAGGCCATATTCTGCGCCTTGAAAGGAGCAGGATGATAGCCGTCTTGTCGGAATATACGACAGAAAGCTGCGGCAATAATACTCTTGCCAACATCACTGCCCGTACCGGCAAACATGATGGGATGGAGTGGTTTCATATCAAAAAAAGACTTCACGGAGGCAAAGATACAAAATAAATTAAATATATTTTGTTCTGCCCTCAACTTTTTGTACCTTTGGCGAAGAATTTAAAACGATGTTACAAGGTCACGGCGACGATATCTACAGATACAAGGATATTCGAATCAATTTCAGTTCGAATATCTATTCTCATGCGGATCTGTCGGAACTGGAGACTCATCTACGTGAGGTGGTGGGGATGTTACGCAATTATCCGGAGCCTGAACCGTTCTCGCTCGAAGCGGTCATTGCCAGCAAACATGATATCCCAGCCGATAGTATCCTCGTCACCAGTGGTGCCACGGAGGCAATCTATCTCATTGCCCAGACGTTCAGCTTGCAAAAGGCGTCATATACGGCCTCCATCCTTCATCCCACCTTCAGCGAATACGAGGATGCCTGTAGGATGTATGGTATCCCTCCCCTCTCAGCCTATGATGCCACAGCGCATTCCATCCTCTGGCTTTGCAATCCCAATAACCCTACAGGTACTGTGTTCTCACCTGCAGAGATACGACAGTATGCCCAGCAGTTTGACTATGTAATAGTTGACCAATCCTATGAGGATTACACATTGGCACCAATGCTCTCTCCCAAAGATGCTGCCACATCGAGAAACATCCTGCAACTGTATTCGCTTACTAAGACTTACGCCATTCCCGGCTTACGCATCGGATATATCATTGCACCTCCATCCATCATCCGTCTGCTACGACAATATGTGCGTCCTTGGAGTGTCAATGTTCTTGCCATCGAAGCAGGTAAATGGTTGATGGAGAACAACGTACATGTGTTGCCCGACTTAAACTCCTATCTGACAGAAACGGAACGGTTGCGTCAACGACTGAACCAGATACCGGGCATCAAGGCCTCTGAAACGCAAACCAGTTTCTTCCTGGCGCAGGTAACGCCCCATACCGCCGCCGAGCTCAAAGACTATCTGGCAAAGAACCACCATATCCTTATCCGCGATGCCTCCAACTTCCGCGGTCTCACCTCCCATCACTTCCGAATCTCCACCCAGTCGCCACAAGAAAACGACCAACTTGTCAGCGCCATTGAGGAGTTCATTCAACACCCGCAAGATTTATAAACGAGTTGTTCCCAACGTGGGAATAATGTGTTCCCAACATGGGAATAAAGAGTTTCCTTGTAATAAACATTGTTCTAGTCACCTTCTTGTTCTGACAAAAATAAAAGAATTTTGTGTTTTTGCCCAAGACCTAACGGTTTCACGGAAGAAAGTCCCTGTATATAAATGTTTCACGCGTTTTTGACACCCTAAAGACCTACCGTAACACCTAACAAAGAGGTAACATAAGACCTAACATCACACCTAACATGTCAACTTAGAACAGTCGTAAGACGTAAAACAGACAACCTTGTTCTGGCGAATCTCATTCTTGCCTCTTGCTTCTTGCTTCTAAAATGTTAGGTCTTACGTTAGGTGTTACGGTAGGTCTATGTTACCTCTTACGGTAGGTCTTTTAGCACCCGTTTTGCCTCTAAGTTACTCTAAATAAAGCAATTAAGATTTTTCAATGTTAGGTCTTGAGGAAATTGTGAAAATTCTTTTTTCGCGACCTGTGTTTTTGCATCGCGATAACTTTATCCCTACATTTTCCCCATTTTATTTGGAAGTTTTGAAGAAATACCCTATCTTTGCACTGTCAGAACGAAAGTTTTGACTACGCCGCTGAGTGCGGGGAGCAAGCCTTGATCGACACTACTCCATTTAAAAGTCACCTTAGGGTGACTTTTATTTTTCATATCTCTTACGAAACAGCTTGTGGAAATGCGGACTAAGTGTTAAATCACGGTCTATAGAAATTGCTTTTCCCCCCTTGAATAACAACACTTCTAATGCATCCAGGATGCTACAAAATAGGACCAATGATCCAAATTAATTTGGTGCAGCCACCAGCTGTTGATGCTGTTTTTCTTGGTCATGAAAAATAAATATCCTTAGTTTACGGTTGTATTCAAAAAATAGTTGTATATTTGCAACGTGATAATAACATAATTCGATATACCTATGATAATTACAATTGAAAAGAAACTACTTTATTATAATATAAAGAAGAGTTTTTATTTTGCATTATTAACGTTAATGTTGGTCGCATGTGGTCAGTCGAAGGAACAAAAGGCTGAGACTCTGATTAAGGAGAGTCTGAAAAAGTATCTGTATAAACCTGAGACATACAAACCTGTAGATACAAAAGTGGATAGTGCTTTTGCACCATACGACGACCCTGCTTTCTTTGAAGCGTTAGCTAAATTGGAATCAATTAACTCCGAGTATGAAGACTTGAATGAGGAAGCTAAACGTGAAAAGTCTGCAATGGCAATTTGGAGTGGTCCGTATCAATCATTATTTGGGAAAGAAGAATACCAGCAAGCTAAAGAAAAGTATGATGATGCAAATGCTAAGATGGAGAAATTAATATCACAAAGAAAGAAACTAAGCGATAAGATAGAAACAATACTTAAAGCTGAACGGAGATTCATTGGCTATAAGGCTATACATAACTATCGTGCTGATAACAATGCAGGTAATACCCTGATTGGCAACACTATTTTCTTCTTTGACGAAAGCTTTAAGGAAGTCACTTATTATATGGATGTTGAAGATTACAATCAAGTGCAAGAAGCCATTGGTGAGTATAAAGAGCAGATAGAAGAAATTAAGAAATAGATTTAGATAATAGAATTCATAATCTTCTATTAATATCATGAAACAATCGTATTCTTATCTTGTTGAAAAGCCTGGAAGATCTTACGAGTTGGCAAAACAGATGATTCCCATATTAATCTCATGGGCGCAAGAAAAGCGTAGTCCACAGTATTACAGCACACTATCTAAGACCATTGGGCATAATACAGCCCGAATAGGGCGTCAATTGGGTGTGATTGGTAGAATCTTAATCGATCTTAAAAATGAGTCCGGTGAAAATGTACCACTCCTTAATGCCCTTGTAATAAATAAAGGTAGTAAGATTCCAAGTGGTGGCTTATCTGAATTTATTGATGGGTACGATAAATGGAGTGAAAAAAAGAAACGTCAAGCAGCAGAGAAAACTAACGATAAGGCTTATTCATACAAGAACTGGCCATGGGTCTTAAACGCACTTGGTTTAATGCCTTACAATGGGAGTACAGAGGAAAGCATCCGCAAAGGGTTATTAAAAAAAGATACATCTGAAGGTCCTTATCACAAAGCTCTGAAAGAACATATATTGGAACATCCCAAATTATTCTCTATTACTAATGTTAAAGAAAAAGAGAATGAACACATCTTGCTCTCAGGTGATCGTCTTGATGTTTTCTTTCGATTGAAAGACAATAAGCAGGTTGCCATAGAAGTAAAATCTCGTATATCTGATGATGCAGACATACTGCGTGGCATTTTCCAATGTGTTAAGTATAAAGCAGTCATGTCAGCAGAGTGTTTTGCAAAAGGCCAAAAAGCAGATGTGGATTCCTTTTTAGTCATTGAAAATGAGATGAGTGAGGATAATCGCAAGACGGCAAATATGCTCAGTGTTAAATACATTGTATACGATAAGTTGAAATAAAAGCATTGTCAACCCCAAGGTGCCTCTGATATAAACCACTTTCAAAAGGTGACAAAGGACGTGTCACCTACAATTCACCTGTCTTTAAGCACACATGTTGAGAACTTTGGCTTGATCTTTGCATAATGCTTAGTATAACATAATCATTATGAAGAAGAAATCCGCCAATAAGCCACGTGGCATAAAATATCCAGTTGCTGTCACGAGCGACGGTCAACTTGTCAGTGCCATCGAGTTGGACAAAGAACGTGTCAAATGTGATGGAATGCATTTCTATTCTCCTGGTTGTGAGAGAGACGATGAAGAGGAAATGCAATTTATTGCACGGAAGCATAGGAAAGGAGTTACAAAATTCTTTCGACATAAACCAGGTTATATAAAAGACAAAAAAGAGCCAGACCGATACTTACATAACTATGCGGAGTTGAGATTGAAGCAACGTTTTGATGAGAGTAAAGAAACTGGAAAATTCTTCGTTAAGTATTATGTTGAAGAGGGATGTCCGTATTATAAAGAATGTAGAGTTAAAGACGTAATTAACTGTCAAGGGAATCAGTATTTAACCTTGAAGCAGTTGAATCTAAGGGAATTATATGATACTTGTACTATAGAGAAAGGAGAAGACAAATATATAGCCGACTTGCTATTAGAGAGCAGTAAGAATCCCATTCAGCCGACTTTACTTGAGGTGTTGGTTACACACAAATGTTCAGACGAGAAGAAAGAATCAGGCAAAAGGATTATCGAGATAAAGATTGTGAAGGAAGAGGATGCAGAGAATGAAATCATAGAAAACGCGGGGGAATTAGTTGATAATTATTTGTTTTTAGAACCTGAAAATAAGCCTCAAGTACCACCTATTAAATTCTATGGATTTATACGTTCTGATGATTTCGACAAATATACAAATCTCCATAAATTCACGCTGACAAAGAAAGAGGATAGTTTATATGCAGATTGTAAGACCATTGCTTGTAATGAAATAAATGATCATAATCCTGAAGACTGTGCTTTCAGCCTTTCAATTCCTTCAAACGAATTGAAAGATATCGACATCTACGAAATGGGGATAGCAAAAGCCCTTGATTTAGGTTTAATAGTTCGTGATTGTACTCTATGTAATAAATATATACAAACAATTCGTCGTGGGGATCAGATGTTGACATATACCTGCGCATTAATCAACAAAAAACTAACATATACAGATATTGATGGTAAGATTATAAAAGAAGAAGAGAATCCTAGTATATGCCACATTCCATATCGTTGTGACGGATTTGACAAGTCGCAACAAGCAGTAGGCTGTAGGAAATACTCATTGGACAAACAACGATTTTCAAAAACAGTTCGCTTAATTGAAAAGAAAAATCATCTATTGTGGGTGGATGAGAGTTTGCTTCCGACAAAGCCCATAGAACAAAAAACAATTACTCCTGTTCCGGAACTAGAGCAGAATGTAAGATTGCTAACCCCACAAGAATGTTTCTCTTGTCCTATCTATCGCCCACGATGCGGCCATTGCCTCGGTGCCAAAATGAAAGATGGACGCCGATATGTGATTTGTGACTATCAGAGACCGCAATAATTTGGGGCCAAGTTGGGACCAAGTTGGAACTAAGTAAGGACTAAGTTGGGATGAAGTTGAGATATTATTCATAGCCCTACAAGAACCAAAGTCCATGGTCAAGCCAGTAGTCACAGCGGAACCATAAAGACATAAAAACGGTCACGGTCACAGCTGTGACCATGTGACCGTTTTGTCTTAAAGGAAAGAGCACCATTGCTTTAAATACATAATAATCAATATCTTATATAAAATTTCAGCAGATTGTTTTCCTCTGAGCGGTTATGGTCACAGCTGTGACCGTGTGACCATTTGCTGTCTTTCTAAATGTACCGAATTCGGTACAATAATATTGGGGGTGCCAAGGATCTGGTACCTGCCATCATTAAGACTTTTGTCAGTATTATTTGCGGGCATCTACTTAATTTTTATATGAAATTTATGGAAGTTTCAAAATAAGTATGTACCTTTGCACACAGAAGGATGAGAGATTCTCGGACTGATGTCCGAATCAAACGATAAGAGTCCCCGCCGTGCATACCATAAGAACTGCTGGCGGGTCATTTTTTTTCCATAAAGCTAACATAATGATAAAGTACAAGGTATTTTAACCCTGCCATCGGTTGAATGCCTTTGTGGGTACCTCATTCCTAACCCTAGCAGACGTTGAATGATTCCTGGTTCAGTAAATGGTAACGGTAACAGCTGTTACCATGTCCGCACTCACTATAAATCAATCACTTATAATCAAAACGCCCTTTCTCTGTTACTTATTTGCCAATCTTGAAAGGTAACATGGTAACAGCTGTTACCATGTTACCTTTTGTATGGTTTTGGAGGGCATTATCATAGTACTTAGTGGGGTGAAACCATAAGGAATTGACGAAGAAAGTGCCGCTTTTCCAACGTTTGCCTATACCCAAATGATCGTGTGGCTATACGCAAACGATCTGTCGCCTATACCCAAATTGAAACGTGTTTTAAAATTCATTTCTGCTATTTTGATTGGAAGAAAGTATTTACTGCTCCAAAACTTGGTAGTATCGATTATTCTATATATCTTTGCGGAAAAATAGCAAACGAAAAGATTATGAAGAGAGTATTGATGACAGCGATGATGGTCGCTGCAAGTGTAGGACTGATGAATGCGCAGACTGCTCATCGGCAAGTAGTGGAAGAAGGTGGTACAGGACCGTTTAAGTCGGAAGTGGTGGGAGACGCCTCTTGTCCTGGCTTCACGGTGTATCGTCCGCAGAACCTGAAGGAAGTGGTGGCAAAGAACGGAGCATTACCCGTTATTGTTTATGCCAATGGTGCTTGCTTTAACCATAATGTGGAAATGCGCTTACTGTTGAGCGAGGTAGCCTCTTACGGTTATGTGGCAGCAGCCATCGGTCCGTACGACGAAGAGGATGTGATGGCACAATGGAGAGGTGTGCTGAAGTCGTCTTATCCTGAAACCAAAGGTGAAGTGATCATGGCCAATGGTGAGAAGATTCTTCCCATGACTCCCGAAGAGATCAAGGCTCGTCAGGAGCAGCAGGCCAAGCAGCGTGAGCAGGCGCTGAAAGAGGCCAAGAAAGCCAAGAAGGGTAAGAAACAACAGCAGGCAGAACCACCTTTCAGAACCTATCCGAAGATGTTGCTGGAGGTGCTTGACTGGCTGACAGAACAAAATGCTACCGCTGGTTCTGAATACTACCATTGCCTGAATCTCGATCATGTGGCAGCTATGGGACAGTCGTGTGGTGGCGCACAAGTGCTGGGCATTGCCTATGATCCCCGCATCAAGACCTGTGTGATGCTGAACTCAGGTATTGGCGACATGGAGATGATGGGTACAACGAAAGAGCTGCTCAAGAATCTTCACCAGCCGATGTTCTACATGATTGGCGGTCAGGGCGACATCGCATACAACAATGCCCAGAAGGACTACGAGCGCATTGCCGACAATATTCCTGTGGTGATGCTGAACTCCAAGGACGGTCATAGCGGAACCTACTACGAGAAGTATGGCGGTAACTATGCCAAAGCCGTGGTGAAGTGGCTCGACTGGCAGCTGAAAGGTAAAGTGGGACAGTCTGCCCTCTTCCTCGATGATGATTACCTGAAGATGAAATTCCCCGAATGGCAAGGCGTTCGAAAGAATTTCTAAGACATACGCATCGAGCATATTATCATACAAGTCATCACTTCCAAAAAGTGATGGCTTTTTTATATGTTTTTCTTTTGCATTCTGCTCTATTTTTCGTAACTTTGCAAGCAAATTGTATTAACCAAGAAAAGACGAAATGAGAAAGAAACTAGTTACCGCGACTATCGCACTGGTTTGCGCAGTCACAGCAACGGCTGCCGACAACTTGAAGGCTACCATTCATGCCGACCAACCGGGGGCAAAAATCAACAGAGAGATCTACGGACAGTTCTCAGAACATCTGGGATCATGTATCTACGGTGGTCTCTGGGTGGGTGAGAACTCACAGATTCCCAACATCAACGGTTACAGAAAAGATGTGTTTGAAGCACTGAAGGCGCTGAAGGTGCCTGTGCTCAGATGGCCGGGCGGCTGCTTTGCCGACGACTATCACTGGATGGACGGTATCGGTCCGAAGGACCAGCGTCCTTCACTGCGCAACAACAACTGGGGCGGAACCATCGAGGATAACTCCTTCGGTACACACGAGTTCCTGAATCTCTGCGAGATGCTCGACTGTGAGCCGTATATCAGCGGTAACGTAGGTTCTGGTACTGTGAAGGAAATGGCTCAGTGGGTGGAATATATGACCAGCGATGGTGATACACCTATGGCTCGTCTTCGTAGAGCAAACGGTCGTGACAAGGCCTGGAAGGTGAAGTACTTCGGTATCGGTAACGAGGCTTGGGGCTGCGGCGGTAACATGACACCGGAATACTACTCTGACGAGTTCCGCAAGTTCAATACTTATCTGCGCGACTATACCGGTAACAAGCTCTACCGTATTGGTAGTGGTGCTTCTGACTATGACTACAACTGGACCACCGTGCTGATGGACAAGATCGGAAACCGCATGCAGGGTGTTTCTTTACATTATTATACTTGCTCTGGCTGGACAGGCTCGAAAGGCTCTGCCACGAAGTTCGACACCGACCAGTACTACTGGGCACTGGGTAAGTGTCTGGAGATCGAGGATGTGATCAAGAAGCACAAGGCCATCATGGACGCAGCTGACCCCAAGCACGAGGTTGACCTGCTGGTGGATGAGTGGGGTACCTGGTGGGATGAGGAGCCCGGAACCATTGCTGGTCACCTCTACCAGCAGAATGCACTGCGCGATGCTTTCGTGGCAGCACTCTCACTGAACGTGTTCCATCGTCATACCGACCGTGTCAAGATGGCGAACATCGCACAGGTGGTGAACGTACTGCAGTCGATGATCCTCACTGACCAGGAAGGAACAGGTCATATGGTGCTCACACCGACATACCATGTATTCCAGATGTACACACCGTTCCAGAAGGCTACCTACCTGCCCGTGGATCTCAAGAGCGAGATTATCCAGGTGAGCAAGGAGTACTTCAAGGAAAAGGAAGGTGCCAAGGATGCCGGCTATCGCCCCTGCCCTCTCCTCTCGGCCTCTGCTGCTAAGACAACCGACGGCGGCATCATCCTGGCTGTGACCAACGTGAGTCTCGACAAGGCGCAGACCATCGACTTCGACATCGACGGCTATAATGCCAAGACGGTTAGCGGAAAGATCCTGACTTCCAAGAACGTGGCTGACTTCAACGACTTCAACCATCCCAACGTAGTGGCTCCTGCTGAGTTCAAGGATGCCAAGCTGAAGAAGAACAAGCTCACCGTGAAGGTGCCTGCCAAGAGTATCGTGGTAATGAACATCAAATAGGTAATATACAATATTAAATAACTCAACATTATGAACGACAAAAAATTGATGAACAAAGCAGCGGACAATATCCGTATCTTAGCCGCTGCTATGGTAGAAAAAGCTAAGTCTGGCCACCCCGGAGGCGCTATGGGTGGTGCCGACTTCATTAACACGCTGTATAGCGAGTTCTTGGTTTATGATCCCGAGAACCCCAACTGGGAAGGTCGCGACCGCTTCTTCCTCGATCCTGGTCATATGGCTCCCATGCTGTACAGTCAGCTTGCCCTGATCGGTAAATATACTCTGGAGGACCTGAAGAACCTGCGCCAGTGGGGATCTGTTACTCCTGGTCACCCCGAGCGCGAACTGGCTCGCGGCATTGAGAATACTTCTGGTCCGCTCGGACAGGGTCATACCTTCGCAGTTGGTGCAGCCATCGCTGCCAAGTTCCTCAAGGCTCGTCTGGGTAACGTGATGAACCAGACCATCTATGCGTACATTTCTGATGGTGGTGTGCAGGAAGAGATCTCTCAGGGTGCCGGACGTATCGCTGGTAACCTTGGACTGGATAACCTGATCATGTTCTATGATGCCAACGATATCCAGCTCTCTACCAAGACCGAAGTGGTTACTTGCGAGGATACTGCCAAGAAATATGAGGCTTGGGGATGGTATGTGCAGAAGATCGACGGTAATGATGTAGAGCAGATCCGCGAGGCTATCAAGAAGGCTCAGGCTGAGAAAGAGCGTCCTTCACTGATCATCGGTCATTGTATCATGGGTAAGGGTGCCCGCAAGGCTGACGGCTCAAGCTATGAGAGCAACTGTGCTACACATGGTGCTCCTCTGGGTGGCGACAACTTCGTGCAGACCATGAAGAACCTGGGTGCTGATCCTGAGAACCCGTTCGTAATCTTCCCCGAGGTACAGGAGCTGTATGCTAAGCGTGCTGAGGAACTGAAGAAGATCGTGGCTGAGCGCTATGCCGCCAAGGCTGAATGGGCTAAGGGTCATCCCGAGCAGGCAAAACAGCTTGAGGAGTGGTTCAGTGGCAAGGCTCCGAAGATCGACTGGAGCAAGGTTGAACAGAAGGCTGGTTCGGCTACTCGTGGCGCAAGTGCTACCGTGCTGAGCGTGCTCGCTGAGCAGGTTCCCAACATGATCTGTGCTTCTGCCGACCTCTCTAACTCTGACAAGACCGACGGCTTCCTGAAGAAGACACATGATATCGTACGCGGTGACTTCAGTGGCGCCTTCTTCGAGGCTGGTGTGGCTGAGTTGACCATGGCTTGCTGCTGTATCGGTATGGCTCTGCACGGTGGTGTGATTCCCGCTTGCGGTACCTTCTTCGTATTCAGCGACTACATGAAACCGGCTGTTCGTATGGCTGCACTGATGGAGCTGCCCGTGAAGTTCATCTGGACACACGATGCCTTCCGCGTTGGTGAGGATGGTCCTACCCACGAGCCTGTTGAGCAGGAGGCTCAGATCCGACTGATGGAGAAACTGAAGAACCACAGTGGCAAGAACTCTGTACTGGTTGTTCGTCCTGCAGACGCAGAAGAGACAACAGTATGCTGGAAGATGGCTATGGAGAATACAGATACTCCGACTGCCCTGATCTTCTCTCGTCAGAATATCGACATGCTGCCCGAGGGCAATGACTATAGTCAGGCTGAGAAGGGTGCTTACGTAGTAGCAGGATCGGATGAGGACTTCGATGTAATCCTCCTCGCTTCTGGTTCTGAGGTATCTACCTTGGAGGCTGGTGCCAAACTGCTCCGTGAGGACGGCGTGAAACTCCGCGTAGTAAGCGTTCCTTCTGAAGGTCTGTTCCGCGCTCAGAGCAAGGAATATCAGGAGAGCGTGCTCCCCGCAGCAGCCAAGAAGTTCGGTCTGACCGCTGGTCTGCCTGTTACCCTCGAGGGTCTCGTTGGTGCAAACGGTAAGGTTTGGGGTCTTGAGAGCTTCGGCTTCTCTGCTCCTTACAAGGTGCTCGACGAGAAACTGGGCTACACTGGTGAGAATGTGTACAAGCAGGTGAAGGCCCTGCTGGGATAATAACGGTGTCTTTGACTTCGAAGAATATGGAAATAAAAACGATAGGCATAGCCTCTGATCATGCAGGTTTTGCACTGAAACAGTTCGTTAAGTCATACCTCGAAAGGAATGGTTACGAGTACAAGGACTACGGAACCTATACTGAAGAGAGTTGTGACTATAGCGACTTCGGTCATGCACTTGCAGAAGGTATCGAGAACGGAGAAGTCTATCCAGGTATCGCTATCTGCGGATCTGGAGAAGGTATCAACATGACCTTGAATAAACACCAAGGTATCCGTGCTGGTCTGTGCTGGATTCCTGAAATCGCTCACCTCATCCGACAGCATAACAATGCGAATGTGCTCGTTATGCCAGGACGATTCATCGACTCTGATATGGCTGAGCGTATCATGGATGAGTTCTTCGCTACTGAATTCGAAGGAGGAAGACACCAGAGAAGAATCGATAAGATTCCATGCCAATGATCTGATTGATCAACCAAACTCCATAAACATGATGCCTCCCAAGTACAAACTTCGGGAGGCATCGTGTTTTATATCAGTACACACACAATAAGATGAGAGATTAAAAATTAAAGATTAAACATTAAAGATGAGAGATTTTGCTTTGGAAAGGACAAAAAAAAGGAGAGACTTCCCTGTTGGGAAACCTCTCCGTCTGAAAGAAGGCGGCTACCTACTCTCCCGCATTGCATTGCAGTACCATCGGCGATGACGGGCTTAACTTCTCTGTTCGGAATGGGAAGAGGTGGGACCCCGCCGCTGTAACCACCTGATAAACTCCTCAATGCATAATTCATAATGCATAATGCATAATGGAAATGCACCGGTATGGGTGACACACTGAACAGGCAACAACCATAGATGTCGATCCAAACACCAACACCTGAAAATAGAGCCATAACGCAAAGCAGCAATTTTCAATTGTCAATTGTCAATTTTCAATTGCAGCTTCGCTGCGAAAGTCTCGGGCAATTAGTAGCGCTCGGCT
>JAFZBK010000057.1 GCA_017561825.1 Prevotella sp. | reverse complement strand
TTTCAATTTTCAATTTTCAATTTTCAATTAGAAGACGCATTGTTTCAAGCTTTTCCTCTGTCTCTTCCCACTCCTGCTCTTCCACGCTGTCCTTGAGTAAACCGCCACCTGCATAGAGAATGTAGCTGTCAGCAAGGATCTGCATGCACCGCAAAGAGACAAAGAGATGCGTCTGAGCATCCTTTGGGGAGTCAGGCGAGAGGTTCAAAGGACCAGAGAAGCCGCTATAATATTGGCGTGATTGTGATTCATTCCGTCGGATAAAGTCGAATGCTTGCTGTTTTGGCAGTCCGCATACCGCTGGCGTAGGATGGAGCGAACGGATCAGTTCACCTATCCGTTGCGTATCTTCCATGACGAAATTGAAATCACTCCGCAGATGTACCAGGTTGGCAGCCCGCGCCGTGTAAGGTCCTTCCTCTGTTATCTGACTGGAGAAATGCTCCAGGCACTCCATCAGATAGGTAGCCACATACCGTTGTTCCTGGATATTCTTCGTTGTCCAGGTGATGTCAGTCATCCTCATTTCTCCTTGAGATGGCGGTGAATCAAAGGATAGTGACTCCCCCTCCAACTTCATCGTTCCCGCAAGAGCAATGGTATGCCAGTCATTCCCGCCTCCTTCCAACAGAATCTCAGGTGTCGCCATCAACCACATACCGCTCTGTGGAGTATAGACCAGCGAGATGAACATACGCGGATACATATCACATGCCTTCTGGAATAAGGTCAGCGGTGACTGCTCCTCTCTCCTTTTTTCTTGTACGCATCGTGACAGCACAATCTTTTGGAACTCCCCGTTCAACAGATTGGAATGAAAGTTGGAGAAGTCGATGTGATAACGAGCACGGTTGGGGAGTTGAGAACTGAGAGTGTAGAACGGAGAGTTTGCTACCGCGCCAGTCACCTGAACTGTTTGCCACTGCGGAAGCAAACTCTCCACTCTACACTCTCCACTATCCACTATCTTGATCTCCTCCGGCTCGATCAGCAACATCGGCTGATCAGGAGAGACTGCAAAGGGAGCCATCACGAAGCCGTTCTTGCCGTTCAGTTCGGTAAACGACTTCAGTTCCCTCGGCTGTCCCTCATGCTGAACCATCAGCGTCTGAGTGGTCTGATACGGTAATCGATACAAGGCAAAGCTCGTCATTTCCCACTCCTTTTCGGACTGATAATATAATTGGTGACATGTACGTTGGAGATCAGCTCATTGGATGAATTCACGATCTTCACGTCCCACACATGGAGTGTGCGTCCTTTACTCACCAGTTTGGCATGAGCCGTCACCGTATCACCTTCAGACACCGCCTTGACATGATCACCGCTCACGCTGATGCCCACGCAGATCTTACCTGGACAAAGGGCTGTAGAGCCCACACCCGCCACGTTCTCTGCCAGTGCCAATGAAGCGCCGCCACTGAGAAAGCCGAAGGGTTGCCGGTTGCGTTGATCCACTTGCATCACCGCCATGCAGGTATCCTCTTCGGGGGTGGAATAGAACTCCATACCCAACGCTGTCGAGAGGTTCGGTTCTTTTGCAATGATTTTCTTAACAGCTTCTACATCCATATCTATTATTTGAACTGTACCCAGTCAACACTGGCAGATCCATCCTCACAAGTAACGAAGAGATCCTGCTTACCCGTGGGAACGTTCTTGATCTTGACAGGTACTTCACACCAAGGAATACGCTTCTTGATCTTGGCAACGGCAAGCGGGGCAGCCGTAGCACTGCCTACACGAACAGAAAGGGTTGCCTTTCCGTCAGTCTTCACCATCAGAGTCACCTGCTTACCTGTTGCCTTACTGAAATCAACATCATTGTAACGCAGCCAGCTACCTTTCTGGAAGTCGGACGACCACCCTTTGAAGTAGTTGGTG
This sequence comes from Prevotella sp., assembly GCA_017561825.1. Lineage (GTDB taxonomy): Bacteria > Bacteroidota > Bacteroidia > Bacteroidales > Bacteroidaceae > Prevotella. Next base: position 33,227 of record JAFZBK010000057.1, on the reverse strand, counting down.
GTGTCGAGATACTGGATATCCATATTGTTGCTCTTGTCGCTATAGCGTTCGATCTGGATCTGCTTGGTAGCATCTGAGATACCTACACCGCGCAATGTCGGCTTCACCTCCTGAATGGTTCCGTCAGGATTGAAGAACAGTTTCTCGATACATACCGAACGACGCTTGTCATCATTGGGCGAATAATCGTTATGATGATAGAACAGATACCACTGTCCTTTGTAGTTGATGATGCTATGGTGGTTGGTCCAGCAACCATTGGCATGCTCAGCCATGATCAGTCCTTTGTACTCATAAGGGCCCATCGGGTTCTTACTCATAGCATAACCCAGCACCTCGGTATTCTCTCTTACATAAGGATAGGTGAGGTAATAGTTTCCGTTGTATTCAAAGGCGAACGGACCTTCAGCCTGACGGTTGGGCAGTCCTTGCAGACAGTTGGCACCTACCATCTCCATCTCGCGGTTACCCCACTTCACAACTTCCTTGGGGTTGTCATCAGCCAGCTCCTTCATATTCTCCTTGAGCTTGGCGCAACGACCGTTACCCCAGAAGATGTAAGCATTACCATCAGATGCCTGAAGCACACAGGGATCGATACCGTTGATACCCGCAATGGGTTCCGGTTCAGGAATGAACGGTCCTTCGGGATTATCAGCTATGGCCACACCCACGGCGAATCCACCTCTACCAGCTGCAGGAGCGGATGGGAAATAGAAATAGTACTTACCGTTTCTATAGACACAGTCGGGTGCCCACATCGAATAGGAGTTCGGTCTTACCCAAGGCACCTTGTTCTGAGTAACGATCACACCATGGTCGGTCCAGTCGATCAGATCCTCAGAAGAGAACACGTGATAGTCCTCCATGCAGAACCAGTCCTGACGCTGTCCCTCAGGAGGGAAGATGTCATGCGACGGATAGAGATACACCTTACCATTGAATACTCGAGCCGTCGGGTCGGCCGAGTACAGATGACGGATAACCGGATTCTGGGCATACACGCTGAGTGTGCTCAGTAGTAGTAATGATACTAATAATTTTTTCATATTCTTCATTTGTTTGTGATAGCGTTGATAATAATCATTGCAAAGGTAATATTTTTTCTTTGAATAACCTCCATCATCAATGAAAATAAACGTATTATTTTGTTTTTCGCATACTTCTTCGTATCTTTGCCAATAAAATTGGCGAAGTTACTACGTCTCGGCATAAAAAACAAAGGAATTTGTTTTGTCCTGCTCTCGACTTTTCGTAACTTTGCACCATAAAAACAACAATAGAATATGAATGTTTTAGAATTAAGTGAGCAGGAAATAGGCAGACGCGAGAGTCTGCAGGAACTGCGCAACATGGGTATCAACCCCTACCCTGCAGCTGAGTATGCAACCAATGCCTTCAGCACCGACATCCGTAACAATGTAGAAAGTGGAATGTGGAATGTGGAAGGAGAAGAGCTGCCCCAGGTTTGCATTGCCGGAAGAATGATGAGTCGCCGCGTGATGGGCAAGGCCTCTTTTGTGGAGCTTCAGGACTCCAAGGGCAGGATTCAGGTGTATATTACCCGCGATGATATCTGTCCTGAAGAGAACAAGGATTTATATAATACGGTATTTAAGAAACTCATGGATATCGGTGACTTCATCGGTATCAAGGGTTTTGTGTTCCGTACCCAGACTGGTGAGATCTCGGTTCATGCCAAGGAGCTCACCTTGTTGGCAAAGAGTCTGAAACCGCTGCCCATCGTGAAATACAAGGATGGTGTGGCATACGATAAGTTTGATGATCCCGAGCTGCGCTATCGTCAGCGCTATGTGGATCTTGTTGTGAACGAGGGTGTCAAGGATACCTTCCTGCAGCGAGCAACGGTTATCCGTACTTTAAGAAAGGTTCTGGATGAAGCTGGTTATACCGAGGTGGAAACCCCCACATTGCAGATGATTGCCGGTGGTGCATCAGCCCGTCCTTTCATCACGCATTTCAATGCCCTTGATCAGGATATGTATATGCGTATCGCTACAGAGCTCTATCTGAAGCGCCTCATCGTGGGTGGTTTCGAAGGTGTGTATGAGATCGGTAAGAACTTCCGTAACGAAGGTATGGACCGCAACCACAACCCCGAGTTCACCTGCATGGAGCTGTATGTGCAGTACAAGGATTACAACTGGATGATGTCGTTCACAGAGAAACTTCTGGAGACCATCTGTATTGCTGTGAACGGCAAGCCCGAACGCGAGATCGACGGACAGATTGTATCGTTCAAGGCTCCGTATAGAAGACTTCCTATCTTAGAGGCTATCCAGGAGAAGACTGGTTTCGACTGCAGCGGTAAGACCGAAGAGGAAATCCGCGCCTTCTGTCTGTCAAAGGGCATGGAAGTGGATGAGACCATGGGTAAGGGTAAGCTGATTGATGAGCTCTTCGGTGAATTCTGCGAAGGCACCTTTATCCAGCCTACCTTCATCACCGACTATCCCGTGGAGATGTCACCGCTCACCAAGATGCACCGTTCAAAGCCAGGACTCACTGAACGTTTCGAGCTGATGGTGAACGGTAAGGAGTTGGCTAATGCCTATTCTGAGCTCAATGATCCCATTGATCAGGAAGAGCGTTTCGTAGAGCAGATGAAGTTAGCTGACAAGGGTGACGACGAGGCCATGATCATCGATCAGGACTTCCTCCGCGCCCTGCAATACGGAATGCCGCCTACCAGCGGTATCGGTATTGGTATCGACCGACTAGTGATGCTCATGACAGGTAAGACCTTCATCCAGGAAGTATTGTTCTTCCCGCAGATGAAGCCCGAGAAGAAGGTGCCGCAGAGCACTGTGGCTGAATGGGCTGAGATCGGTGTTCCCGAGGAATGGGTTCCCGTACTGCGCAAGATCGGTTTCAACCTCGTGCAGAACATCAAGGACGAGAAGGCACAGGGTCTGCAGCAGAAGATCGGTGACATCGTGAAGAAGTTCAAGCTCGATATGCAGAAGCCCTCTGTAGATGAGGTAGCCAAATGGATTGAAAAGGCGCAAGCCTAATTTTCAATTGTCAATTGTCAATTATCAATTTAGAAAGTGTACGACTGCGGTAGAATAGCCATTATTGGCGGCGGAAGCTGGGCAACCGCCATTGCCAAGATCGTGGTGGGCCACACCCATCACATCGGGTGGTATATGCGCCGCGACGACCGCATAGAGGATTTCAAGCGGATGGGGCATAACCCCGCCTACTTGATGAGCGTGCATTTCGATGTTGACGAGATTGCGTTCTCCAGTGACATTAACAAGATCGTACAGAACTACGATACATTGGTGTTCGTTACGCCCTCACCCTATCTGAAGAACCACCTGAAGAAACTCAAGACCCGCATCCGCGATAAGTTCATTATCACCGCCATCAAAGGTATCGTGCCCGATGAGAACCTGGTGTGCTCCGAGTATTTCCATCAGGTATATGATGTGCCCTACGAGAACCTGGCCTGCATCGGCGGTCCTTCACATGCTGAGGAGGTGGCACTGGAACGTCTCTCCTACCTCACCATCGGTTGTGATGACAAGGTGAAGGCACAGTCGTTTGCCGATCTGATAGCATCTGACTATATCAAGACCAAGACCTCCACGGATGTGATCGGCATCGAATATTCATCCGTATTGAAGAATGTCTATGCCATCGCGGCAGGTATCTGTAGCGGTTTGAAATACGGTGATAACTTCCAGAGCGTACTGATGTCGAATGCTGTACAGGAGATGAACAGGTTCCTGAATACCGTGCATCCCATCGAAAGGAACATCAACGACTCGGTGTATATGGGCGACCTCCTTGTAACGGGCTACAGCAACTTCTCGCGCAACCGTACTTTTGGTACCATGATCGGTAAGGGCTATAGTGTGAAGTCGGCACAGATAGAGATGGAGATGATTGCCGAGGGTTATTTCGGTACGAAGTGTATGAAGGAGATCAACCGTCATATGCACGTCAATATGCCCATCCTCGATGCCGTATATAATATATTGTATGAGCGTATCTCGCCGCAGATCGAGATCAAGCTCCTTACCGACAGTTTCCGATAAGACATACACATCCTAACAAAAATACTAAAAAACAATAAGATGAAGAATATTTCTTTAGACATGACAAAGGCTGCATGCTTCCTCAAGGAAGGTGCGGTGAAGGCTTTCGAGCCCCAGGTGAAGGCTGCTCAGGAAGCATTGGAGAACGGTACCTGTCCAGGTAACGATTTCTTGGGATGGCTACATCTGCCGTCATCGATCACTCCTGAATTCCTGAAAGATGTTCAGGATTGTGCCAACACCCTTCGCGAGAACTGCGAGGCTGTGGTAGTAGCAGGTATCGGCGGTAGCTATCTTGGTGCCCGTGCCGTTATTGAAGCGCTTGGCAACTCGTTTGCTTGGCTATTAGCCTCCTCTGCGGGGGGAGGTCGGGAGGGGGCCCCCGTGATATTGTTTGCTGGTAATAATATAGGAGAGGATTATCTCGCAGAGCTGACCGACTATCTGAAGGACAAGAAGTTCGGCGTGATCAATATCTCCAAGAGTGGTACAACCACTGAGACTGCCCTGACCTTCCGTCTGCTGAAGAAGCAGTGTGAGGATCAGCGCGGCAAGGAAGAGGCCAAGAAGGTGATCGTAGCCGTGACAGATGCCAAGCGTGGTGCTGCCCGCACCTGTGCTGACAAGGAAGGCTATAAGAGCTTCATTATTCCTGATAACGTAGGTGGACGTTTCTCTGTGCTCACTCCGGTAGGTCTGCTACCCATTGCTTGTGCCGGTTTTGATATCGTAAAGCTGGTGGAGGGTGCTCAGGAGATGGAGAAAGCCTGTGGCAAGGATGTGCCCTTCGAGGATAACATCGCTGCCCAGTATGCTGCCATCCGCAACGGTCTGTACGGCGCTGGCAAGAAGATCGAGATTATGGTGAACTACCAGCCGAAGCTCCACTTCATCTCTGAATGGTGGAAGCAGCTCTATGGAGAGAGCGAGGGTAAAGAGAACAAGGGTATCTTCCCCGCTTCTTGCGATTTCACTACCGACCTCCACTCTATGGGACAGTGGATTCAGGAAGGTGAGCGCACCATCTTCGAGACTGTTATCAGCGTGGAGGAGCCGAACAAGAAACTGCTCTTCCCGAATGATGATGAGAACCTCGACGGTTTGAACTTCCTCGCTGGCAAGCGAGTGGATGAGGTAAACAAGATGGCAGAGTTAGGAACACGTCTGGCACATGTTGACGGTGGCGTGCCCAACATCCGCATCAGCGTGCCCCTGCTGAACGAGTACTATATCGGACAGCTCATCTACTTCTTCGAGATTGCCTGTGGCATCAGCGGCAACGTGCTTGGCGTGAACCCGTTCAACCAGCCAGGTGTGGAAGCCTATAAGAAGAATATGTTTGCTCTGCTCGACAAGCCCGGCTATGAGGCCGAATCAAAGACGATCAAGGAGCGCCTGGCAAGTGATAATTAATCAGTGTTAATGAGTAATTTGAATATAAAAGGAATGACCAATTATCAATTGTCAATTGTCAATTACTTGAAAAGACACGGCTTTGGGGCATTCCACCCCAAAGCCGTTCTCTTTGACATGGATGGTGTGCTCATCAACAGTATGCCCAACCACGCTGTGGCCTGGCAACGCTCCATGGCTACCTTCGGCATCCGCATGACTGCCGATGATGCCTACGCCACAGAGGGTGCCCGCGGCATTGATACCATTCGCAATATGGTGAAGCAACAGCAAGGAAAGGATATCTCTTTGGAAGAGGCGCAAAAGATGTACGATGTGAAGACCCGCTTCTTCGGCGAGATGCCCAAGGCAGAGATCATGCCCGGTGCCTATGAGCTGATGGAGAAGCTGCACCAAGAAGGATTGATCATGGCAGTGGTGACGGGTAGCGGTCAGCGCCCGCTCATCAATAGGCTCACCACCGATTTCTCTCCATTTATCACAGAAGACCGCATCACCACTGCGTATGATGTGCAGCGGGGCAAGCCAGAGCCCGATCCCTATCTAGCAGGTATGAAGAAATGTGGAACAGAGCCTTGGCAGACTATCGTTGTAGAGAATGCCCCCTTGGGTATTCAAGCTGGTGTGGCCGCCAAGTGTTTCACCATCGGTGTGAATACGGGTCCGCTACCCGATGAACAACTGTGGCAATCAGGAGCCGACCTTGTCGTTCCTTCCATGACCGCACTTTGTAAAATGTGGAATGTGGAATGTGGAATGTGGAATGAGAATTCCCCCTCCTTTTGGAGGGGTTAGGGGTGGCTCTCTATCTCTGCTGACCCCAAGCAACGATGATGCTTCTCATCATACACCACACAAAACTGTCCTGGTGCTACCCCATGAATCGCATGTGCTGAATGCACCATGTATTTCCCTTCATCCACCATTTCCAGCACGGCTGGATGGTATTCCGGTGTATGACGGATCTTGAACGTCACTTCCCGCGTTGCCTCACCATTGAACAAGGTATGCAACGGTAGGGTTAGTGAGTGGAAGTCGTGTATCAGGAAATCCTGTTTGTACGCATTCTGCGGATCGTAGCCATGACTCACATACAGGATATTCTTCGGTACATCCTTACGGATGACGAACCACGGACCTTCACCAAAGCCCAGTCCTTTGCGCTGTCCGATGGTATGGAACCACAATCCCTTGTGCTCGCCGATCTTCCTTCCCGTTTCCAGTTCAATGACATCTCCTGGGTTCTCGCCTAAGTAACGACGGATATACTCATTGTAATTGATCTTCCCTAAGAAGCAGATGCCCTGCGAATCCTTACGCTTCGCATTCACCAAATGTTCGCGTTCGGCAATGGCCCGCACCTCATCCTTCATATAATGACCGATGGGGAACAATGCCTTCCGCAACTGCCAGTCGTATATCTGTGCCAGGAAGTCGGTCTGGTCCTTGACAGGATCAGGACTCGTACATAACCACTTCCTCCCCTCTTCGTCTATCTCTGTCATGGCATAATGTCCCGTAGCGATAAGGTCATAGTCATGTCCCCGCTTCTCATCAAAGGCCCCGAACTTGATCAGTCGGTTGCACATCACATCAGGATTGGGTGTGAATCCCTCGCGTACCTTATTTATAGTATAGGCCGTTACCTGGTCCCAGTATTCCTGATGACAGTCGATCACCTCGAGTTTGCATCCATACTTATGTGCCACAGCCGTTGCCATCTCTATATCCTCCTCGCTGGAGCAGTCCCAGTCCTCATCCTCCTCCGGGCCGATATGGATATAGAAGCAATCGGGCTTCAGTCCTTGGCGCACCAGTTCATAGAGCACCACGGATGAATCCACGCCGCCTGACAGCAATACGGCAATCCGCTTTCCTTCCAGTTCTTTGATATTCATGCTACAAAGGTACGAATAAGTGAGTGAAAAGCCAAATAAATTTGGCTTTTCCGAACGAGAGTATCTTCGACGAAGTCAGAGATAGTGCAAATCAAGCGAAATTCCAAAGGAATGTTTGCATCGTATTGATATTTTTTATATCTTTGCCATCAAGATACGAAAACGTTTATGTTTTCGCCCTTATTAACTAAAAAACCTTTTGATTATGAACGGAATCATTTGTGCAATTATTATCGGTTTGATCTGCGGCTTCTTAGCTGGCAAGATCATGCGCGGTGGTGGCTTCGGCCTAGTGTTGAACCTGTTATTAGGCTTGGTCGGCGGTGCTGTCGGCGGCTGGCTGTTCGATTTGCTGAACATCAGCGCAGGCGGTGGCTGGATTGGCCAGACAATCACAGGACTTGTAGGTGCCATCGTTGTGCTCTGGGTAGCATCGCTATTCAAGAAGTAATCAACAGCACGTAAGGTTAAAAGGTACGAGGGCGCAAGTTTTGCGCCCTCGCTGCTTTTTCAGAATCGATATACGACAAATGATTTGGCGGGGATGATTGCCTTGAGCACATTCCCTTCGGTCTGCACATCTCCCGTTTGCGGAACCACATTGTTCTTATGTTCAATGGTGTTGGCCGCATCCATGCGGTCGGCATGCAGGGTGGTAACCGTTCCTTTTCCTAAGTTCTTGATGCCTTTGAAGGTGATGTCAACCCCCTTCGACTCTGACGAAGTATTTGTGATCTTCACGATGTAGCCGTTGGTGTTCTTGTCATACACAGCACTGGCACAAAGACCGTCCTGACCAGTAATAGGTTTCTTTCCTTCCAGCAGACTCAGTACATGGGTGCCGGGATTCTGTCCGTACAGTTGCTGTACATAATAATTAGGTGTACGTACGGTGGTTAGGTTATCCATCCAGATCAGGTCGGGACGCCACTGCCAGCCCTCCACATGAGCAAAGAGCGGAGCATAGGTGGCCATGTGCACGATATCGGCATTGCGTTCGAAGCCCGTCATAATGGCAGCCTCACACAGTGCAGCCTCAAACACGTTCTTCGCTGTGGGGAAGTCGGCTGGTTCCTCCTTTACATGACAAGCATATTCGCCTGCAAACACCTTCGGACCCTTACGGTCGTAGTTGTCATAACGGGTGACATTCCTCATGAACCAGTCCTGATCACGGTAGTAATGCTCATCCACGAGGTCGGCCTTCAGTCTTCTCATCTGCTCCCAACCATACGAGAACTGCTTCCCGTCGTTATCATCCGGCGACGGTCCGCTGGTTCCCACGATCTTCATCTTGGAATACTTAGCACGGATAGCCTTGATGAACTTCTCCAAGCGTACAGGATAGAGAGGTCCCCACTGCTCATTGCCGATACCGATCTGCTGGAGGTTGAAGGGAGCAGGATGACCCATGTCGGCACGCAGTTTTCCCCACTTCGTGTCTGTACCTCCATTGGCGAACTCAATGAGGTCGAGGGCATCATCTATATACGGTTGCAGATCATCCACTGCCACATGACATACAGCCTCATCCTTGTCATCATTCTGGAACTGACAAGCCAATCCGCAACTCAATACCGGCAGCGCCTGTGCCCCAATCTCCTCTGACAACAGGAAAAATTCATAGAATCCCAAACCATAGCTCTGGTAGTAGTTCGGGAACAGACGGTGCGGGAACGTGTAGTTCCAGCGGTTCTCGTTCAGCGGACGGTTCTCTGCAGGACCTACGGAATTCTTCCACTGGTAACGACTATCCAGATCGGTTCCTTCCACGATACATCCACCTGGGAAGCGGAACACGCCAGGATGCAGATCCTTGAGATCCTTGACAAGATCACTGCGAAGCAGTCCTTTCCATGCATCTGCAGGGAACAGACTCACATGATCGAGGTCAACAGCATCCTTCCCTTCGAGGTAGATGCGCATGAAACCCTTCGCATCGGTCTTGGGTGACTTCAACGTAGCGTTGTATTTCTTCCAGTTGTTGCCCGCGATGGTGATCTGTTGCTTGGTCATCACCTCATCATCACTACCCACCAACTCCACACGGATCCTGGTATTACCTGCGGAACGGGCATAAACAGAGAAGTGATAGTCCATCCCCTTCTTCAGTCCCATACCGAAGAAACCACGGTTCTCCAAGCCCGAGAACTTATCGCGATGCCCCGATTCCTTCAGGGTGACATAATGTGGATTCCGTTCGAATGCCGGGTTGGCATCGTTCACCTGTACCTTACCGAAGGTGTTCCATCCCATCAACCTCTGCGGAAACTCGAAGGAGCGGTTCTCCACCAACTCTGCATAGAGTCCACCGTCGGCTCCGAAGTTGATATCCTCGAAGAAGATGCCGTACATGGTTGGTTGGATGGGTGCGCCAAGTTTCTTGGCATTCACCGTGAACTGATGCTGTGCGTTGGCGTTCATGACGCCCAAGACAGCCATGGTCGCAAGGACCCAAACTCTTGCTTTTTTCATTGACAGTTAGTTTATTGATATTATTCTTTGGGTGCAAAGATACAAAAATCCACCTCATGGAAGGTGGATTTTATGTATTATTAGGTGGACGAAACGAATTATTTACCTTATGATATCAATGATAAAGCCGAATCGTTTGTTTTTATACTTCACCTGATACTTAGGCAGGGCGAAGCCTTCCATGCTCCAACTGTTCACACCACCCACACCGGCATGCTCACTGTCGATGAAGAGGTTGGTGTATTTCGACTTCGGCACATCTTGCACATGACGCTGTTCCTTGTTGTCGCCATCGTCTAGATCCTCTATGTCGTAATGCAGAGCCGACATATACAGCTTGTGATGTGAAGAGATAGACAGTCCGTTGCCTGCCGCATCGGTCTGCTCCCACCAACGGATATCACTCTTCGTACCTGTCTCCTGAGGACGGATATACGGATAGAACTGCTCATCGGCGGTCTGCTCATACAGTCCGACACGCTGAGATTCCTTCCTGTCGGCATAGCTCTCAATGGGTCCACGACCGTAGAACTTGCTCTTGTCCATATCGTACGGCAGTTGGATCACCACACCGAAGCGCAACATGTCGGCCACCTTCGCGGTATCATTCACCGTCATGGTCTGATGAATGAACAATTGTCCGCCAGCCAGCACAGCATAGTTCATTTGTAACTGTGCCTTTACTGATGGCATATCATACGTCGCCGTTACATCCACATAGTTCTCACCCTGCTTGGTCTTGGCTTTCTTGGTCTCAAAGGCGGTGAGTTTTAGTTCCGGGTTGCGCCACACCTTATACCTGCGCTGAATCCATGCGCCCATATCATTATCCGTGACGGCACGCCAGAAATTCGGTTTGATGGTACCGCCTTCACCCAGCAGCTGCTTACCTGCCGCCTCATAATGGCAGAGGAAGCCTGTGGCACGGTCGAAGACAAGCTTCACATCACCTGTCTGCACCGACACCTCCTGTGCTTTCTTATCTTCTTTCACCTTGAACTTCGCAGCGATCGACTCAGAAGACTCCCTCTGTCGTTCGTCATTGACGGTCAACTGCCGATAAGCTATCACCTGTCCTGCCTCCATCAACGGCTCCGCCTTCTTCAGTACGAAGTCGATGTTGAGCAGCTGCTCCTTTCCGTTATACTCATCCAGATTCTTCAGCGGAAGTGTGTACTCCTTGGTCTGCTGCGGTGCAATATCCAACTGTTCAACCGTTCCCTCCTGTACCTTCACGCCATCAGCCAGCAGCTGCCACACCAACCGTACATTACTCAGGTCTTTGAAGAAGTTCTCGTTCTTCACACGAACCACGCCTTTCTGTGCATCCACTGCTTCCGCCCAGATGTTCTGGTAGAAGTAGCCCACCTCGTACATCTCAGGATTCGGCACACGATCAGGAGATACCAAGCCGTTGCAGTTGAAGTTGTTGTCGGAAGGATCGTAGTCGTTGTAATCGCCACCGTAGGTGTATTCTATACTAGTGTTACTTGTTGTACTAGTGATACTATTTTTACTAGGGTATCGATGCAGGGCCTGGTCAACGAAATCCCAGATGAAACCTCCCTGATACTTCGGGTATTTGCGAACCAGATCCCAATACTCCTTGAAACCACCACAACTGTTACCCATCGCATGACTATACTCGCACTGGATGAGCGGCTTGGTAGTGGCAGGGTTGGAAGCGTACCGCTCGCACCAGTCCTGCGAAGCATACATCGGACACATGATATCACTGGGTGTGCCGTTGGCCGCCTGCTCATATTGTACCGGACGGTTGGCATCCTGACTCTTGATCCAGTTGTATGCCGCTGTGAAGTTCGGTCCGCCGACGGTTTCGTTACCCAACGACCAAATGATCACACTCGGGTGGTTGTAGTTCACCTGAATGTTATGCTGGTTGCGCTCAAGAATCTGCTTGGCGAAGAGCGGTGTATAGGAGATGGCCTCCTTGGGATTGTAGCCGAGCCCATGACTCTCCTGGTTTGCCTCCGCACAGAGATAGATACCATACTGGTCGCAGAGGTCGTACCACACAGGATCATCGGAGTAATGACTGGTGCGCACGGCATTGACATTGAACCGTTTCATCAACTGGATATCCTGGATCATCCGTTCACGGCTCACCACATAACCGCCGTCGGGATCCATCTCATGACGGTCAACACCCTTGATGAATATCGGTTGACCGTTCACCAACAGCTGCGCATCTTTGATCTCCACCTTGCGGAAACCCACCTTCTGACTAATTGCTTCGTACTCAGCACCAATCTCAGGATATTTCTTGGCAGGCAGAAGTCGTGCCACCAACGTATATAAATAAGGTGTCTCGGCAGACCACTTCTTCGGGTTCTCCACCGTCAGCGTCACACTACCCTGCTTTGGCATCGATTCCTTCCAACTGTTGATTGTTCCATCAGCCACCTGATGACCGTCAGCATCATACAGTTCAACCCGTACTTCACCCTTGCCAGCGGCCTTGACATCCACCTGCAAGACACCGTCTCGGTAGTCGTTCACTAGATCAGGTGTGATACGGATATCCTCAATATGGTTCTGGGCGTTACGACAATACAGGTAGCTATCACGAGCCACGCCACTCAATCGCCAGAAGTCCTGATCCTCACACCAGGAGCCATCGCACCAACGGAACACCTGGAAGGCGATGAGGTTCTCGCCAGGATGCACATATTTCGTGACATCAAACTCCGCTGCAATCTTTGCATCCTCACTGTATCCTACGAACTGTCCGTTTACCCAGAGGTAGATACACGAGGTGACGCTGCCAAAATGGGCAATCACCTGCTGTCCTTTCCAGGATGCCGGAAGCGTGATGGTCTTACGATAGGAGCCCACATGGTTATCCTTCACCGGTACAGGGACATCTCTGAAACCCTCCTTATAGTCGGCCTGTGTCAGTTGTTTGAAATGACCGCGCCAAGCGAAGCCGACATTCAAATACACGGGATCGCCAAAGCCGTTCATTTCCCAGATTCCTGGCACGGACATCTTGCCCCATTGGGAGTCGTCGTAGTCGGCACGGAAGAAATCAGTTGGTTTGTCAGATGCGTCCTCCACCCAGTTGAACTTCCAGTCACCATGCAGTGAGAGGAAGCGGGATGACTGACTCCAGTCGCCTTTCTGGGCTATAACTGCGTTTTCACAGGCAAAGAATGAGGTATGACTCTCCATACGGTTCACCCCATTCACATCCATATTATGCCACTCGGTAAAGGATTGTGACCAGGCCGATGACTGTATCATCGCCATGGCCAACACTACAAATAGCTTTTTCATCTTCTTATTGATTGTCTTTATTGATTTCTACTTGGGCAGTGCAAATGTACAAAGAAAAAAGAAAAAAAACGACACAATCGGTTAAAATATACGAAAAACAAACAACCTATTCATTTTTTTAGTATATTTGTCGCAGAAAAGCATGGGACCCATGTATGAAACATCAAAAGGGACGATGGTACCTAAGTCCTGTATGGAGGAACTACTATGGATTCTACAAAACAGATGTACAACCAAGAAGACTATGAACTCGACAATGTGTACAACAGCGAAACAGATGAACTCTATGCAGATGTGGATTCATCCATCTGGTACAATTAAGAGTTGAAAACCGAAACTAAGAATTGAGAGTTGGCCACACGCCAACTCTCACTGTTTTGTAGCTATCAAAGGAAACACGCGCTCAACATTCTGGTTGGTAATCCTTTCCACCTGTTCTGCTGTCATCCCGTAGCATTCGGCAAGTTTCTCGAGGACGAAGCGCACGTAGGCACTCTCGTTGCGTTTGCCTCTCATGGGTACGGGAGCCATATAAGGACTGTCGGTTTCCAATACGATACGTTCCAATGGTACTGTTGCAGGAAGCACTTCGGGCAGGTGTGATTTCTTAAAGGTGAGCACACCGCCGATTCCTAATACGAAGCGATCGAACTGAAGGAAGTCGGTTACCTCCTTCTCATTCCCAGTGAAGCAGTGGAACACGCCGCCTGGCAGTTCGCGCTCATACTGTTTCAGCAGGTGAACTATCTCGTTCTGTCCTTTTCGACAGTGAATCATCAGTGGCAAACGGGTCTCGATACTCCATTGCACCTGCTCGTCGAATGCGGCTAACTGGTCCTTCTCGAACTCACGACTCCAATAGTAGTCGAGACCCACCTCGCCTATAGCTATAAACTGAGATGGATGTAGAAGGTACATTGACTTCAATTCCCGCAACACCTCTTGCCAATCGTCCTTCACCTCCTCTGGATGCAGACCAATCATGGGATAGGTAAAGCCGGGATATTGGGCGCAGAGTTCTATGACACGCTTGGCAGAGACGAGATCGATAGAAGGAACCAGTACCTTACTGACTCCCGCTTCCCGAGCCCGCGCCATCATCTCAGCACGATCCTCTGCGAACTCCTCACCTTCCAGATGGGCATGCGTATCAATCATTTATTCCTCCTCATCATCTTATCCGTATAGGCAGTCAGTTCCTGCTTCCGCTCATCCGGCACCTGCACGGCACTGAGGTACTTACGACTCTCTTCAAAGTAATAGCGGATACGTTCCTCGGCCAAGCGGTTCACACCTATTATATTATATAGGTTAGTAACGGCAGCGATCTTCTGCTGCGGATCAGGATTCTCGGCATTGACCCACTGTTCCAGTTCCTTCCGTTGCGCCTCATCTGCCATATTGAACGCATTGATGAGCATGAAGGTCTTCTTGTTACAGAGGATATCACCGCCTATAGCCTTGCCGAACACCTTCGGGTCGCCATACACATCCAGGAAATCATCCTGCAACTGGAAGGCGAGTCCAATCTGCTCCCCGAACTTATACAGGTTTTCTGCATCTGAAGCAGAGGCTCCGCCTAAGATGGCACCAATCTTCAGGGCACAAGCCAACAACACACTTGTTTTAAGACGGATCATCTCGATATACTCCTCCTCACGCACATCATCTCGTGTCTCAAAACAGATGTCATACTGCTGACCTTCACCAATCTCAAAGGTGGTTTCCATGAACACATCAAGAACCTCTTTCAATTGATCTTCTGGACACTGCATCATTTGGCGGAAAGACATCAGTAGCATCGTATCACCTGAAAGGATAGCCGTATTTGCATCCCACTTCACATGAACGGTGGCATGACCACGACGCATGTCTGCATGATCCATCAGGTCATCATGCAACAGGGTGAAGTTATGATAGGTTTCCAAAGCACAGGCCTGTGACAAGATGCGTTCGGGATCCTCCCGATAAAGGTTATAAGCCATCATCATGAGGGTAGGACGAATGCGTTTCCCACCCAATGAAAGGATGTAACGGATTGGTTCGTACAAACGATCCGGTTGACGGTTGTAGGGCATCTCATCAATATAGCGGTTGATGAGTTGCAGAATTTCGTTAGCTGTTTTCATATCTTAAATACGATTGGGATTGATATCATGGTACGGCACACCTTGCCGTGATCCTCTCCTGGTTTCCACTTGGGCATCATTCGAACCACCCGCACAGCCTCACGGTCGAGGTCAGGATGACGCGGACGGACAACCTTTATCTCGGATGTGCTGCCGTCGGTATTGACAATAAAGGAGATGACTACCGTGCCCTGCATGTTCTGACGACGGGCTGACTCTGGGTATTTCAGGTTCTTGGTAAGCCATTTCATAAACTCCGTCATGCCGCCGGGGAACTCTGGTAAACGTTCCACCACACGGAAGTTCAGCGGGTTGTTATCAGCATCGATGGCCACTGGTGGAATCGGTGACACCTTTTCCTGCTCTGCGGCCTCAGTCTCACCCTCAAAGAGCTCCTGACGGTTCTCTACCAAACGGTCGGTGGCATCCCTCATTACTGGTTCATCCACAGGATTGATGCGGGTGGGAGGAGCAGGCTCTTCCTCAGGTTCCTCGATAACAGCAATCATATCCTCCTGATTCATGGCAGGTTTCAATTCCAGTTCCTGCACAATATCATCCAACAGTTCTTCATTATACTCCACCGCTCCATCCTTGAAGTTAAGTTCCAAGGCAACAGCAAGGACAGCCAGTACGAGAACCACTCCCAAAAGGAATCGCTTCTTCCACTGGTGCTCCAGATCGGCTTCGTATGATTTCTTGACTTCCAAGTTACACTAAATTGCTGTTTTTTTCGTTATGATAATGATTGCTTTGCAAAATTAGTATAGATATTTGTAAAAAAGGTGTATCTTTGCACTAAAATAAATGAATTAAATGAAAAAAGTCATATTTTGCCTCTTATTCACGCTCATCAGTGTTCTTACATGGGCACAAGACAGTCAGACGGGCTATAATTTCCTACGACTGCCAGTGAGCGCGCATGCAGCGGCATTAGGCAGTGACAATATCTCCATCATCGAAGACGATCCCTCGCTGATGTTCCATAACCCAGCTCTGCTCTCATCGGTAAGCGACAAGAGTCTGAACCTGAACTACATGAATTACATGGAAGGAGCCAACGCGGCAAGTGCCTCGTTCAGCAAGATCGTCAAGGAGAAGGCCACGGTAGGTATCATGGCTCAGTTCCTGGATTATGGGAAGATGAAGGAGGTAGATGAACATAATGTGCAGACTGGTGAGTTCTCAGCTAAGGACATCGCCATTGCCGGTGCCCTCTCCTACCAGTTAGGTACCAATATCGTGGGCGGTATCACGGCACGTTTCATTACTTCCTATATCGGCGACTATAACGCATTTGCCATGGGGGTTGACTTAGGTGTAAACTACTACAATCCAGAGAAGGATTTGTCGGTATCTGCTGTTGTAAAGAACCTCGGTGGTGAACTGGATGCGTATGAGGAGGAATACAGTAAGCTGCCGCTCGACCTGCAGATTGGTGCCAGCAAACGACTGATCGGATCACCACTCAGACTCTCGGCCACACTCGTTGACTTGAACCACATGAACAAGAAGTTCATTCATCATCTTGTGGCAGGTGCCGACATCATCCTATCACCTCAAATCTACGTGGCCGTCGGTTACAACTTCCGTAGAGCCAGCGAGATGGAGATTGTCAGCAATGATGAGGAGCGTGGAAGCAGTCATGGTGCTGGCTTGTCGTTAGGTGCCGGTCTTCAGTTAGACCGCTTTAAACTGAACATCGCCTACGGGAAATACCATATCTCGTCGCATTCCCTACTGGTAAATGTGAGCTACTCACTATAAGTGACAAGTTACAAGTGATAAGTTACAAGTGATAAATGATGAAAAAGATTACGATAGCTATTGACGGTCATTCCTCTTGCGGGAAATCGACCATGGCCAAGGACCTGGCCAAAAAGATAGGATATATCTATGTGGATACGGGTGCCATGTACCGTGCAGTTACCCTCTTTGCCCTGCGCAACGGGTTGTTCAATGAGGATGACAGTATCCGCGTGGAGGAACTGGAAGCAAAGATGCCTGAGATCAACATTTCGTTCAAGCTCAACGAGGAAACGGGGAAACCTGATACCTATCTGAACGATGAACTGGTGGAACAGGATATCCGCACCATGGAGGTATCGAACCTCGTTTCTCCCATCGCTGCCCTACCCTTTGTCCGCGAGGCCTTGGTTGCCCAGCAGCAGAAAATGGGTGAGGAGAAAGGTA
The DNA here is from genome assembly GCA_017561825.1 of Prevotella sp. Taxonomy (GTDB): domain Bacteria; phylum Bacteroidota; class Bacteroidia; order Bacteroidales; family Bacteroidaceae; genus Prevotella. The sequence goes on along the minus strand of JAFZBK010000057.1, from coordinate 15,755 downwards.
TCGTGATGGACGGTCGTGACATCGGTACCGTGGTCTTCCCCAACGCCGAACTGAAAGTGTTTGTCACCGCCTCTGCCGAGGTGCGTGCAGAACGTCGTTACAAGGAACTGTTAGGGAAAGGGATGGAAGCCGATTACGATGAGATTCTGAAGAACGTGCAGGAACGTGACTTTATCGATTCTCACCGCGAAGTATCACCACTACGCCAAGCCGAGGATGCATTAGTTCTTGACAATAGTTACCTGACCATCCCTGAACAGAACGAATGGCTCTATGAGCGGTATCTGGAAAGAGTAAAGGAGTAGTTACTTGAGGATGGCATCACGGCACTCCTCCATGAGCCATTTCGGTGTACTGGTGGCCCCACAGATGCCAACGGTTCTTAACTCTTCGTTGAGCCACTGAGGATTGATCTCATCAGGACCTTCTATCAGATAACTATTAGCATTTACACGTCGGCATTCATTGAAGAGAACCCTTCCGTTACTGCTCTTCCTTCCACAAACGAAAAGAATAAGATCGTGGCGGGCAGCAAAAGAGGCAATACTCGGCATGCGGTTTGCCACTTGTCGGCAAATAGTATCAAAACTTTTGAAATTCGCATCAGGGGAAATATTTTGCTTGATGTACTCGATAATCCGCTGGAACTCATCCAGCGACTTGGTGGTCTGGGAGTACAGATAGATATCGCGACTGAAATCCAACTTCTTCACATCCTCGAAACTGGCAATGACAATCGCGTTGTTCTCCGTCTGCCCCACCAGTCCTAACACCTCTGCATGTCCGGGCTTTCCGAAGATCACAATCTGCTTCTCGCCACCTTTTTCCTGTTCCTCACTCCTTGAATCATATTGCTTCTTGATACGCCGCTGCAACTGGAGCACCACAGGACAAGTAGCATCGATAATCTCAATGTTGTTCTTGCGGGCCAGGGCATACGTCTCTGGCGGTTCACCATGTGCACGCAGCAACACCTTGGCATCATGCAACTGCTTGAGGTCGTCATGGTTGATGGTAATCAGTCCCATCTGTCGCAGTCGTTCACACTCCATACCATTATGAACGATATCGCCCAGACAATAAAGCGTACTACCTTTCGCCAGTTCCTCCTCCGCCTTACGGATGGCTGTTGTCACACCGAAACAGAATCCCGAACCTGTGTCTATCTCTACCTGATACATTTCTTTCTTTGTTAATGACAACCGATAAGATTACCCTTCCTTCCTGACTCTGAATCCCTTGATGTCATTGAAATACTTTTCCAATAGTTCACCCGCCGCCATGAAGGAGGTCTTCTCACCGCGTAATACCGACATCTCGGTCTTCAACAGTTGTTGCTCAATCACCTGATTGTGATAGAACGAGTTACGCAACTGCTCGTTGATGGTTTCGTACATCCAGTACTTGCTCTGTTCATTCCTTCTAACATCGAAGTAACCGTTTGCCTTCACGAAATCTATATACTGATAGATCATGTCCCAGATCTCCTTGATACCCGTACCATAGAAACCACTGTAGCAGAGCACCTTGGGCAACCAGCCACTATCGGGCATGGGGAAGAAATGCAGGGCGTTTCTGAAGTTCGTAGCCGCCATCTGACACTTGTCAACGTTGTTCCCGTCGCACTTATTGATGATGATACCATCGCTGATCTCCATGATGCCGCGCTTGATGCCTTGCAGCTCATCACCCGTTCCTGCCAACTGGATAAGCAGGAAGAAATCGACCATCGAATGACATGCCGTCTCACTTTGTCCTACACCCACCGTCTCCACGAACACCTTGTCATAACCAGCAGCCTCACAGAGGATGATGGTCTCGCGAGTCTTGCGGGCCACACCACCTAAAGAGCCTGCAGTGGGCGAAGGGCGAATGAAGGTTTCACTTCTTACAGACAATTTCTCCATACGTGTCTTATCACCTAAGATACTACCTTTCGAGCGTTCCGAACTTGGGTCGATGGCCAGCACAGCCAGCTTTCCGCCATGTTCATCCAGTACGTGACAGCCGAACGCATCGATGGAAGTACTCTTACCGGCACCAGGTACACCACTGATACCGATGCGGATACTGTTTCCGCTATACGGTAAACATTTCTCAATCACTTCCTGCGCCTTGGCCTGATGGGCGGGGTTCACACTCTCCACGAGCGTCACCGCCTGACTAAGGATGGTAACGTTGCCTTTCAAGATACCCTCAACCATATCGGCCACACTAATCTCACGACGACGAAAGCGCCCTCGCTGCAGGTAAGGATTAACGATCGACTGCTGTGTGACACCAGCGTTCACCTGCAATCCTTTGTATTCTTCGTTGTTTTCTGGATGCTCCATAGATATAGGGTATAGGGAAAAGTGTTAAGTGAATAATGATTATTTCACATTCAAAGGAATCACCAACTTCGGTGCCACCGGAGCATTGGTAATCATCAGTACACGAGGTTTAGAACGGGCATTGCGAAGCACCTTCGCCTCAGCTGTGATCTTCAGCATGGCCGTCTCATGAGGCTTGATATGCCGTTTGTTCAACTTCACCTTCAGTCCTCCGGTAAACAACTGCAAAGAGTTGATTTCAAGAGGTGTTTTACCAACGTTCGAGATGGTAACCACCTCGGTCTTCTTCGACTTCTTACCGAAGTCAAGATCCACATACTCTCGAGAAAGCAAAATCTCCGGTGCATTCTCCAACTGACTCTCCGTAAACTCGGTGAAGGCCGGTAACAAAACAGCTGACACAGGGATTTCCTTTTCCGGAGCAACCTTATCCCCTGGGAACATTCCGAGGAAGATACTTGTCTGTGTCAGACCATAGTCGCGCAATTTCCGGGAATCAAGAGCAATAGTGATTGTTCCCTGTCGTCCTGGCGCGATAGTTGTGGGTGAAACGATGGCATTGAGGTATTCCGGCAGGTGCATCACAGTTGGTGTGATCGACTTAGCACCTCTATTCATAATATGGATCTTCTCCATCGGCATATCACCACGAGTTACATCATCGAATTCAATATTGTTCTTGTCTGCTTTGATATCCGCCAAAGTGTAGTCGTAAGTGCCTTCATAATCCACCAATTCCTCCACCACAATGCCACGGATGGACAGGTAGTAAGGTTTGTCGGAGGCATTGCTGTAGATTCCTACATCCTTCATAAAATGTCCTAACTGACGGGCATCATAGGTGGCAGCGATCGTGAAACCGTCACCAGCAGGAATCTCCGAATGGGGATACTCCACCGATGTACAGCCGCAACTCGTTTTGATGTTCCGTATCGTCAGCGGGGCAAATCCACTGTTCTGCATCTCGAACTTCACCGTTACAGGATGTTCGTAAACCACACTTCCGCAATCAATCACGTCGGTCTTTGCGGTAATCTTCTGTGCCTGTGCATGGATTGTTGCCCATGCACAGACCGCTAATAGTATTGTTGTTTTGTTCATCATCATTTGATTTCGATAGTCTGCGACTTGGTCGTACCCATATACTCAGGACTATAGGCACACTGCACCACACAAGTACCTGTTTCGTAAGTGCCAGGACGGTCGATATAATACTCCGCCTCCACCACATGCTTACCCTTTGAGAGAATGTCAAAATAGTATTGGGTGGTCTGATCCTTGGGGGCGCAGTAATAGCCCCAATGGTAACCGCTCCGCTGGTTCACCGGCTCCATGCAGGCAGCCCGTTTGTCAATCAACTGTACATAGTCGTAGTCACGGTCAGCCTCAATCGTCAGTCGCACCTTAACACGGTCACCCACCTTCAGACTCGTCACAGGCTTACCATCCTCGGTGAGCAGCTGGCGTCTTACCTTCAGACCAGAGCTATGATTATCTATCGAAGTTGTTGGCTGCAGGAACTGCGCATAGACGGCTCCCCACGATGTTCCTGTACTACTCTTCTCGGCAGTCAACGAACGTGCCTCCTTCACAGGAACAACGGTCTTGACATATCCCATACCTGCAGTCGCCTTTGGCAGATCAAGCTGCTGACCGTCAACCTTCAGCACGGTCTGTTCCTGATGTGCAAGTAGTTCGGTATTCCCGTTGAGGAAGGCGAACACCGCATTTACGCAATTGATTGGGGTGTCCCAGTTCTGTGTCCGCTTCTGCAACAGCAACCAACGGCGCAGTTCCGTGATAGTCTGCTGGTCAGTTGGTGTCAACAACTGCCATGCCTCGATAACAGCAGTCTGGGTAGGAATGCGGTAATCGCACCAAGAATAGCCGGCACGTGGCGTATCAAAGTAGCGTCCTTGCTCCTCGGTATAGACCATATACTCTTTCAGACTCTTCATATAGATGTCTGCCTTTTCTTTCTTGCCGTTCCTAGCAAGGACCACAGCCATCTTCGCCTTGGCATACATCGACTGACGGGTATTCATCTTCTCCAGTTTCCCCAACAGATAATCCGTTGCCTCCTGTTCTTTCGCACTCAGTTGACGGTTAGCGATGGCGTTGATATACACCCACTGCAAAGCGTGGGAGTACCAAATATATACCTTCTCGCCCTTCTTCTCACGACGCTTCATGTCGGCCACCTCATCAATAACAATCTTACTAAGATAGTTGTTGGCCTGCGAGAGAATGTTCTTCGTCGCAGCATCCGTACCGATGAGCAGGTTCAGACGAGTCAAGAACTCCATCACCTCGGCGGTCATACTGGGTGACCCGTTCATTCCTTCCCACCAAGAGAAAGAGCCGTCGCCTTTCTGCAGTTTCTTCAGCTGACCCAGAGCAGTTTCCAATCGGTTGTTGAGAGCGTTCTCGTCAAAGAAGTTAGCCAACGCCTTCTTCTGACTGCTTTCATCGTCTGCATCAAGCACCCACGGTGTATCGTTCAGCACGAGCGCTTTCAGTTCCTGGTTCTTCTCCAGAGCACTCATCAGGGATGTCTCATTCCCCTCTTCCCGCTGCCACTGTGCGAACACATTCTTCACCTGCGGAGCCTGTCCGATGAGATGAGCACCCAGTTTGTTAGCGTAATAGGCGGCTGCCAAACTAATGGCATTTTTCTCGTTAACATCACCCACGTAGGGAAGTGTCTGCACCATCAGCCATGCTGGGTTATTGGTGTATTCCACCGTGAGTTTGGTATTCTTCGCATCCGAAGGAACCAGTTTGGTCAGATCGATGGTCTTCACTCCAGGCTCATGTTGCGTGAACGGAGCTGTCTTGGTAACCATCTCGCTATTCGGCAGAATAGGCAAATAATGCTGTTCACCATCACTGAAACCGTCGCCATAGGCGATAATCTTACAGATCAGCAGACTTGGCATCTGCTCCGTCGGTTCCACACGGAAGGTAGCACTACCCGTATCACCTTGCTTCACGTTGAACAGTTGGGTGGATTCAAAAACCGTCTGCTCCGTTTCCGGATCAATAAGTCGGATACCCACCTGTCCAGTCACATCCTTCTCAGCCGTATTGAATATCTTCGTGGTGATGCTAGCCTTATCACCAGTACGGAGGAAGCGCGGCATGTTCGGCTGCACCATCACATCCTTCTTGGCCACAGCAACACCATCCAGCAACCCGTAATTCATCTCCTTGTCGTGTGTCAAACCCATGAACTTCCATGTGGTGACACTCTCCGGTAAGGTAAATCGTATGGCAACATTTCCGTTTTCGTCGGATACCAATGTGGGATAGAAGAAAGCAGTCTCGTTGAGGTTCTCTCGTACCTGCGACTCATCCATCTGCTGATTGCCAGATTCTTCCTTTACCGTTCCGGTCATGTTGCTTTTCTTTTGGGTACCATAACCGACCACGACCATTTCATTGAGTTCACTGTCATTACCTACTACATCAAAGGCCACCTCCTCTTCAGCCAGAGCTCCACTCGCCATCGGCATGGCCATTGATTCCTTGGCATCCATCACCATATTCCTTGATGCTCCCAACATTCTTCCACGTAAACGAATGCCATGATAACTGAACTGAGAAGCAAACTCGGTAATATCATTCGTGAAGGATGAGAAGACAAGCCGAGGGTAGGTAAAACTGGGAAGCTTCTGTGATGCCGAGGCATGTAACGAGCCGGACGACCCGTAATTCCATGAGGTATAAGGCAGACTTTGTGAGATTCCCGTACTGAAGTTCCAATAGTGCATGGCAAGCTGGTCAAGACTCTTGTCGTACATCGTTGCCATGAACTGCGCATTGGCGGGTGCTCCGTCTGGATGTGTGATATTCAGCGTCCACTCCTCCTGCTGTCCGGGAGTCAGCAGATCACGGAACGTCACCCACTTCACCTTCAGCTTCTTATCGGGCAGGGGGCGTTCAATCGAAGTGGAATGGGTATAAACGACACCCTCTTTCACCCAAGCGTAAGTCAGATGCAGTCCTGTACCATATTCCTCCTTGTACTTGAACTCCTGGGTAATGATGCTGTTGGACATCTTCAGCGTACCGCTTTCAATCACTCGGTTACCCGAAATGATGGAGTAAACCACATGAGTATCTTTGTCGGATGATCCAATCTGAATGGTGACAGATCCGCCGTCACGAGGGAAGGCTGTGGATGTCTGATAGAACCAATCGTGCGTCTCTATACAAGGAACCTTATCACTCAACGAGAATACCACGAACTCTTCCTTGATGGTATCTCCGGCACAGGTGGCTTCAATGATATGTCGTCCAGATGACAATGAAAGGGCATCAATGGGCACCTTCTCATTCGCCTTCACGGTACCCATTTCTTTCCCGTCGATGGAATAGTTCACCATTCCCTCCACCTCCTTACCTGCTGCATTCCGCAGCGAGAAGGTGAATTCTTTCAGATCCTTCTTCTCACTTCTTTCTGCAATCTGACAAGAGAAGGCTGTGGGTTTGCTGCCCAAGGGCACATTGGTGGAAGCTTCGTGTGACTCACCACCCTGATCGGTCACGGTAGCTCTGACGACGAATGAATAGAATCGCGGACGACGATACAGCGGGCCACCGGAAGAAAGGTCATTTTCTTCCACCCATTCTGGTAGTTCCATCGGGACCTGAATCTTGAACTCACCCTTCTCATCGGTCATTACCTCATCATCACTCAGTTCCTCGTCGGAATCATCGGAATCGAACCAACGCCACCACCATGACCGTGTGCGAACAACATTATATGATACCTTTGCTCCTTGAACAGGTACCCCAGCGTAGGTCTTTGCACGACCCGTTACCGTCACCACGTCGCCACTCTTGTAAGCTTCCTTTACCTCATCGAACTCCACTTGGAAGGTAGGACGTTTGTATTCTTCCACACGAATGGATGTGGATCCGTGATTGGGCACCTGTATCTGGAATCTACCTGTTAGTCCGTTGGTCGGCAAAACAAAATCAATTGAAGCAGTACCATACGCATCGGTTGTCACCTCCTTCTCCTCTACGGTCTTGTAATTAGCATTCAGCAGTCGTACGGTATAGCGTTTCCTCTCCAAAGCCTGCGTCTGCAGATCGTTGACTTGATGAGCCAACACCGATACATGAACCGTCTGACTAGGACGATAGATGGAACGATCGGTGTAAACACTGATGATATCACGTGTTCTCTCATCATTATTATAATAGAAACGTCCTCCCCAGAATGAGCGGTCGGGCAGATAGCGGTCATCACCTGCAGATACAAAGACCTTGTCAGGACGTCTGTTCCTATTCTCTTCCATCTGGTAGATAACCTCCCCTTTCTTGTCACAAGTCAGTTTCACCACCTTGTCAGCCTTCCTGTATCCCTGCGGAATAGTTAGTTTGATATTTGCACCAGGCACTGGCTGTCCTGTCGTGGCATTCACCACGACATAACGGACCTTATCGTTCGGCAGCGACTCCTCCAAGCGCAACAGGTTACTCACGTAGAGAATCATACGTCTTTTGTCGATCTTGTTCTTCGGAGCAGCAACCTCCACCAGATAGATACCCACGGGTAGAGGACCGATCTCCATCGAGTCTTTTCGTGAATAATACTCCTGTTCGAAGAAGAAATCCTTGGTAAAGACCTTTTCCGAGCCGGTCATCAGTTTCAGCTTATCGTTCTTGAGATTGGCGTTAATATCGCTCTCACCCGTATGGTTCAGTCGTGTCACCGTAATCGTCAACTGCGGCACGTTACGGATAGAATATAATGCCACTTGTATCGGTCGGTTTGGCAAAGCCACCTCACGTTCCAAGGCCAAGGAGAACATGGGCTGACGGAGTTTTGCTTCCTCTTCTTGGAACCACTTGATACGTTTCCACGATCCCCATCGGTTCTGTGCTTCATGGATATAAGCGATACGGTCGTCAATGGAAACATCTGTACAATCTTCCATATATGAGCAACGTGCGATGGCTACCTCTCCGCACTCGGGAAGGTCGCCAAACTCCTCGATCAACGAGTCAAGGGCAGCAGCGTACTTGGATGTCTTAAACCTAGTACCTTCCTTACCCTCAAAGCGCTGTTCCACTTCACGGAGCTTGCAGATAAGCATTGCCCGACGGTTCCCTGTCTGCTTGTAGTAATCATAAGCCAACTGATAGTTCTCTGCCTCAAAAGCCAGCAAATGTAACAAATCGTTGTTGAAGATCTCACTGTCATCTCCTTTCTCCACCAATGGCTCGAACTCGGCTGTACGATGACGAGAAAGCATTTCAGGATCTGCCAACGACTTCGCATAATATTCTGCACTTAACAGATTGGCATCATCTGCCAACTGGGGATTCTTCTCATAAACACTCCCCAAGATATTGTTCAGCACGGCAGCTAAGGCAGGGTCTTTCTTTTCTGCCACATCTCTCTGCAGCTTCAACCGCTCTACAGCAGGCTGCAGGGAGTCGGGCGAGATCTCCACCATCGCCAGACAATGCTTCAGTCGCGCCTTAATCAGCTGACCATAATTCTTTTCCTTTCCGGCCTTGTCGATAATCTTCTCCAACACCGTCATCTGTGTCTGCGGCAGATCTTGTTTCTCTGCCTCGCCGACCTGTTTCCACAGGCTATCATAACTTTGTCCGAACAGATTGAAAGGCATAAATACTAGTGTAAACAGTAATAATCTTAAACAATAATTCTTCATGACCGTTATTATCTTTGGTTCATAAGATTAATGCAAAGATACGAGTTTTCTTGCATAACACAAACACTCTTTAACGATTTATTTGAATATACTAAGAAACTTTAGCAATGGTTCCGTTCTGTTTGCAAAAAAACCACGAAATAATTGCATGTGTGAAGAAAACTATGTATCTTTGCAAAATTGAAGAATGAATAACTAGTTGAACTAGTATAACTAGTAAAACTAGCATAACTAGAAACCCTAATATTATCAAATTTCGATATGACTAACAAAACGTATGGACATTTCGATGATGCCGCCCGAGAATACGTCATCACCGACCCGCAAACCCCCTGGCCTTGGATCAACTATCTGGGCAACGAAGACTTTTTCTCACTGATTTCCAATACCGCCGGTGGCTATTCCTTCTTCAAGGATGCCAAGTTCCGCCGCATCACCCGCTACCGCTACAATGGCGTTCCGATGGATAATGGCGGAAGGTATTTCTATATCGTAGATGAGCAAGGGGAAAGAATGGTATGGAATCCTAGCTTCAAACCCTGTAAGACACCACTCGACTTCTACGAATGCCGCCATGGCATGAGCTATACCCGTATTACTGGAAGAAAGAACGGACTCGAAGCAAGCGTACTCTTCTTCGTTCCATTGAAGAAATGGTGCGAAGTACAAAAACTAACTATGAAGAACACCACCGGGGAAACCCGCAAGTTCAAATTGTTCTCGTTCGCGGAATGGTGCTTGTGGAACGCGGCCACCGACATGGAGAACTTCCAGCGAAACTTCTCTACAGGAGAAGTGGAGATCGACGGAAGTGTCATCTATCACAAGACTGAATACAAGGAACGTCGTAATCACTATGCGTTCTATAGCGTGAATGTGCCTATCAATGGTTTCGATACCGACCGTGAGAGCTTCATTGGACTATATAACGAGTTCTCTTGTCCTGATTGTGTGATGGCAGGTCAGCCGAAAAACAGCGTGGCTCACGGGTGGAGTCCCATTGCTTCCCACTATATAGAGGTTGAACTGAAGCCCGGTGAGAGCAAGGACTTTATCTTCGTCTTAGGCTATGTGGAGAACGAACAAGACGAGAAATACGAGAAAGAGAAGACGCCAGGACTGATTACATCCCTTGACAAACTCGACCGTACCTTTATCAACAAGACCAAGGCTCGTGCATGTATTAAGGAGTTTGACACTACCGAAAAGGTGGATACGGCCTTCCTGGAACTCAATGCATACTGGGATGACCTTCTCGACCGCTACAGTGTAAAGAGCGGAAACGAGAAACTCGACCGTATGGTGAATATATGGAACCAGTACCAATGCATGGTGACGTTCAACTTCTCTCGTTCTGCCAGTTTCTTCGAGAGCGGTATCGGACGAGGCATGGGATTCCGTGACAGTAACCAGGACCTGGTAGGCTTCGTCCACCAGATCCCCAGTAGGGCTCGTCAGCGTATTATCGACATCGCCTCCACCCAGTTCCCCGATGGTGGTTGCTACCATCAGTACCAACCACTTACCAAACGAGGGAACAACGATATCGGTGGCGGCTTCAACGATGACCCGATGTGGCTGATCTTCGGTACTGTAGCATATCTTAAGGAGACAGGTGACTTCTCCATCCTTGACGAATTGGTACCCTGGGATAATGAACCAGGGACGGAGGTGTCATTATTTGAACATCTTCGCATCTCATTCAACCATGTTATCGAGAACTTAGGTCCGCACATGCTACCATTGATCGGTCGTGCCGACTGGAACGACTGTCTGAACCTGAACTGCTTCTCATGGGATCCAAATGAGAGTTTCCAGACCACTGAGAACAAGACCGAAGGCTCAAAGGCGGAATCACTGATGATTGCCGGACTCTTCGTGGTGTGTGGCAAGGATTATGTAGAACTGTGCAAGGAATTAGCCAGTAAGACTGGTCAAACTAACATTTACTCCGCCGAGGCTAAACGGGCACAAAAGGCTGTCGATGCCATGACCGAGGCCGTGAAGAAACACGGTTGGGATGGTGAATGGTATCTCCGCGCCTACGACTTCTACGGAAACAAGATCGGCTCTCACGAAAACGAGGAGGGTAAAATCTTCATCGAGAGTCAGGGATGGTGCACCATGGCGGGCATCGGACTGGAAGAAGGGATGGTTGAGAAGGCACTCGATAGTACCAAGAAATACCTCGACTCCGAGCATGGCATCGTATTGAACAATCCCGCCTTCACCCGTTATCATGTGGAGATGGGCGAGATCAGTTCCTATCCTGCAGGTTACAAAGAAAATGCCGGTATCTTCTGTCATAACAACCCATGGGTGATTATTGGTGAGACGGTAGTCGGAAGAGGAAACGATGCATGGGAACACTATGTGAAGATCTGTCCTGCGTTCATCAACGACCAGACCTTGCATAAGGTGGAGCCGTATGTCTATTCCCAGATGGTGGCAGGAAAGGATGCTGCCAAGCCCGGTGAGGGCAAGAACAGCTGGCTCACAGGTACTGCAGCCTGGAACTGGTACACCATCACCCAGTTCATCCTCGGCATCAAACCCGATTACAACGGATTGCTCATCGATCCTTGCGTGCCGACAACAGCCAAGGAATTCACCGTGAAGCGTAAGTTCCGTGGAGCCGAATACCTCATTACCGTCAAGAACCCCGATGGGGTACAGAAGGGCGTGAAGCAGATTCTCTTCGACGGGAAGACCATCAAGGGTAATGTCGTTCCAGCTGCCGAAGGTAAGCACACGGTAGAGGTGACGCTCGGATAGCCATTATTGTGAAACGATATAAGTAAACGACCATGATTAACCAACAACTATTGCACCCGGAGAGTATCGTCATCATCGGCGGCTCCAACAATGTGCACAAACCTGGTGGCGCCATCGTGCGCAACATCATCCAAGGAGGCTACAAAGGTATCCTGCGCATCGTCAATCCCAAAGAGGATGAGGTGCAGGGCATCAAGGTGTTCCACGACGTGAAAGAAGTGCCGCCCACCGACTTAGCCGTACTAGTCGTTGCTGCCAAGTATTGTCCTGACTACGTGGAGTATCTGGCTGCGGAAAAGAAAGTACGGGCTTTCATCATCATCTCTGCCGGCTTCGGAGAAGAGACGAAGGAAGGAGCAGTCCTGGAAGAGCAGATCCTCAACACTTGTGAGAGATACGGTGCCGCACTTATCGGTCCTAATTGCATCGGACTGATGAACGACTGGCATCATAGTGTCTTCACCAAGCCCATCCCCACACTCAAACGCGAGGGGGTTGATTTCATCAGCGGATCAGGTGCTACGGCGGTATTCATTCTGGAGAGCGCCGTAACGAAGGGTCTGCCGTTCAACAGCGTGTGGAGTATCGGCAATGGTAAGCAGATCGGCATTGAGGATGTACTGCAATACATGGATGAGCACTTCGATGCGGAGTATGACTCCAAAGTGAAGCTCCTCTATATAGAGAATGTGGGGAACCCCGACAAGCTCCTGTTCCACGCCAGCTCCTTGATCCGCAAGGGCTGTCGCATCGCCGCCATCAAGGCAGGCTCATCAGAAAGCGGCAGTAGGGCAGCCTCCTCCCATACGGGTGCCATCGCAAGTAGCGACTCCGCCGTGGAAGCATTGTTCCGTAAGGCAGGCATTGTTCGCTGTTTCTCCCGTGAGGAACTGACAACGGTAGGTTGTATCTTCACCCTACCGCCACTCAAAGGCAAGAACTTCGCCATTGTGACCCATGCAGGTGGACCAGGTGTGATGCTCACCGACGCATTGTCGAAAGGTGGTATGAATATCCCCAAGCTCGAAGGACCGGCTGCTGATGAGTTGAAAGCACAGCTTCTTCCCGGTTCATCGGTCTCCAACCCCATCGACATCCTTGCTACGGGAGCAGGGAAGCAGTTAAGTGTGGCCATTGATTTCTGCGAACAGCGCTTTGAAGAGATTGATGCCATCTTCGTGATCTTTGGCACTCCAGGACTGGTTCAGCTCTATGAAGCATACGATGTGTTGGATAAGAAGATACAGGAGTGCAAGAAACCCATCTTCCCCATTCTTCCCAGTGTTCACACAGCAGGACCCGAAGTGGCGGAGTTTCTGAAGAAAGGACATGTGAACTTCAGTGATGAGGTGACCCTTGCTACGGCACTCACCCAGATCATGAAGACACCACCACCCGCAGCACCCGAGATTGAACTCTACGGAGTGGATATCATCAAGATCAGGGAGATCATAGCTAATATTCCTAGTAATACTAGTAGTACTAACAACACTAGGTCTTCTGGATATCTTCCCCCGGAAACCGTACACCAGCTATTGGAATGTGCAGGTATCCCCATGGTTCCCGAGAAGGTTAGTGCTGATCAGAAAGAACTAACCACCTTCGCCGACAAGGTAGGTTATCCCGTTGTGGCAAAGGTGGTAGGTCCTGTACATAAGAGCGATGTAGGCGGTGTGGCTCTGAATATCCGCACTCCTGAGCATCTTGCCCTCGAGTTCGAGCGGATGATGAAGATCGATGGTGCTACTGGTGTGATGGTGCAGAAGATGCTCAAAGGTACCGAACTCTTCATCGGTGCAAAATACGAGCAGCGCTTCGGTCATGTGGTGCTATGCGGCTTAGGCGGCATCTTCGTGGAGGTGCTCAAGGATGTGTCGAGTGGTTTGGCCCCACTCTCCTACCCTGAGGCCTACTCCATGATCCGTTCGTTACGTGCCTATAAGATCATCAAGGGTACACGCGGCCAGAAAGGCATCAACGAACAACGCTATGCCGAGATCATCGTCCGTCTCTCCACCCTTCTCCGCTTCGCTACGGAGATTAAGGAGATGGACATCAACCCGTTGCTGGCAGATGAGAATGATGTGATTGCCGTTGATGCGAGAATCTTGATAGAAAAAAGTGAAGAGTGATTGATCTCACTCTTCACAGTTTTATCATCCACAATGGAAGTACGTTTCCACCAGTTTCTTGATTTCATCAGGTAGGTGGGAGTAGTCATGTCGCAACGTGGTGTCCTGATAAGACTTGAGTTGCGTAATGATATCATCGATCATTGATGGACTGAACACTCCGTATTCCTCATATACTTGACGCTGCTGTTGCAAGCAATCGGCAGATTCCACACAACAGTCAGGTAACTGTGCCAGTTGTGCCAGCTTATCGGCATGACTGGCATCATGAATATTCACGTTCACATAGGTTCGTTCCGCCACTTCTAGTGCATTCTCCATCTCGAAGCCGTGCCGACAAGCAACACACAGTCCGGCCAATAGTTGATATAAGTCGGCACTACCATCGGGTGAGCGCATCTCCACTGTTTGCTTCATTGTGGTATCGTAATCATTCTCTCGCTCCAACGGGTTTGCTTGGTGACAGAGGTCGATGCCAGAAGTCCATCCCAGCGGCACACGAACCAAGACACTTCGGTTCCGGTCGCCCCAGCACACATTGGTTGGTGCCTCCTGATGGGGAACCAATCGGAAGTAGCTGGTAGGGTTCTTGTTACCGAAGGCTGTGATACTCGGTGCAAGTTCCATCATCCCTGCAATCATCTTTCTGGCATCCTCACTGAGTTCACCGTTCGTAGCAAGCATCATATTCTTTCCGTCCTTGATCATCCGCATATGGATATGAAGTCCGCTACCCGCTTTACCCGTTGTGATCTTCGGCGCAAATGTCACATTGTATCCATATTCGTAAGCAAGGTTCCTGATTACCCATTTGGCAAGCATCAGCTGATCAGCTGCCTCCTCCACGGGAACGGGCAGGAATTCTATCTCGTTCTGTTCATAAACCAGTCCGTCCTGCTTGAAGTTTCCCACCTCTGAATGACCGTATTTGATCTGTCCGCCCGTCTGGGCCACATACTCCATGCATTGCTGGCGGAAAGCATTCATCTTCGCATATGGCGCACTCTCGTGGTAACCCCGTTGGTCGATGGCAGGAAAGAGCTGGTTATCTTCCGTGATTACATAATACTCCAGTTCGCCCATCGCTTGGAACTCCATGCCCGTCACTTTGGTAAAGGCATGTGATGCTTTGGCGAGTGTGTTCTCCGGTGCGCTTGCTAGTGGTTTACCGTCTTTGTCAAAATAAGAACAAAGCATGCAAAGAGTGGGAATCTCTGCAAAAGGATCCACGAAGGCAGTACGGTAACGCGGTAGCACATAGAGGTCGCTACTTCCTGCTTCGATAAACGAGAACAGACTACTACCATCCACCCGTTCCCCACAAGTGAGGATAGTATCCAGATAAGCTTCGTTGGTAATGACGAAGTTCAGCGTCTTCAGTTTCCCGTCACCGCCAGAATACATGAAGTTCACCATCCGTATGTTGTTCTCTTGTACAAAACGGATGATATCGACTTTGGTGAAATCCTTCGACCGCTTCTGTAGGAATGCCACCACGGGATTAGCATTCATTGAAATAAATGGATTGTTCATGGATCATAGGTTTTAATAGGTTCTTGATCGTTTGATAATATAATACAAGTGCAAAGATACGAAAAGTCGAGCGAAATACAAAAGGAATGTTCACATTTCTTTTTATTTCCGTGATGGAGTATCTTCGGCGAAGCCAAAGAAACAAGAAAGGGGGTGTGTCAAAATAGGCACATCCTCTTTTTTTTCGTAAAGCCCCGACTTTCTCAAGCCAGGGCTTTGTTATGTCGTAAAGTTTTCGTACTTTTACAACATGAAAAATAAGTCATTGCAAAGATACCACTTTCGTC
>JAFZBK010000056.1 GCA_017561825.1 Prevotella sp. | reverse complement strand
TTTTGTCACGACTCGGCCAATCTTGCTAGCATGGTGGCACTCGCTGCTCCAAAAGTTCTTGCCTCTTGCTTCTAAAATGTTAGGTCTTATGTTAGGTGTTACGTTAGGTGTTTGTTACCTCTTATGTTAGGTCTTTTGGCACCCTTTTTGCCTCTAAGTTACTCTAAATAAAGCAATTAAGATTTTTCGATGTTAGGTCTTGAGGAAATAGCGAAAATTCTATGGATTTATTTTGTATTGCTCTCAACTTTTCGTATCTCTGGCTTCGCCGAATATACTTTCGTTCGGAAAAACTCAAATAAATTTGGTTTTTCTCTCACTTAATCGTATCTTTGCAGAAGAATATGGAGAAACTGGACAGATATCCTTTCGAGATCAAGGACAAGATCTTCAAGAAGTTGATCGAGACCTGTGAGGTTTCCTCGTGGACACGTGAGGAGCGTATCAAGTATGACCATGCCTTGAAACAGTTCCGCGATACTCTTGCTGTGATGGAAGGTCAGAAACAAGAAGGAATCAAAGAAGGAATCATACAGACAGCACGCAACATGAAGGAGAAGGATATGGATGCTAGTCTAATTGCTGAAGTAACTGGCCTTTCTCTTGAGGAAATAGCGGAATTGTAATCAACGTTTTTTTAGTAACATAAATGAAGGGCGCATCGAAAGATACGCCCTTGTTTGTATATATACTCGTTTGTTTTATTTGATAATGCGCTTGTGGCCGTTTTGAATATATATACCACCCTTTACTGGATGCGTCACTCGTTGACCTTGCAGGTTATACAGCGGCATCGAATTATCAATTGTCAATTGTCCATTGTCAATTTGAGGCGCAGCCTCAAGACCTGTGGCGATAGAAGACTCTTTCCCGATGACAACCCACTGTTTGCTGATGACGTTACCACTGGCATCTTTCACTTTGTTGTCGCTGAAAACAGCACCAGTAGGCTGTAATATGTCTAAGCCGTCTTCAAACACGAGATCGTTCAGGTTTCCCAGACTCACAGACTTTCCTTTTGCCTTCACAACCGTATTGGCGATACCCACTTTCATCGTGCAGTTATAGCTGCTGGAACTGGAAAAGGAAGTAGAGGCACCAATGCCTGCGCCGGAAGTTCCTTCTGCCGTCAGTTCCACGCGACTGATGTTCAACGTAATCGCCGTCGAATTCTTTGCGGGGCGTATGCCATACGACCCTTTTACGCTGAGCTTGCCTTGATTATCGGAACTGCCCAAAATGCTTAGGTTGCCCGTGAAGTAAATGCCTTCGCCTTTGCTATCTATCGTATTGTTCCCTTTCACACGAACAGTAAGGTCCGGTATGTTCGAATAGATACCCCGGCCATAGCCAGTAATTTCAGACTGCGTATCGCCCGTGTTCGTGATGTTCGCGTTCTCGAGCGTCAAACGGTGAAGCAAAGTTACTGTGTATTTCACCGAGCCGCCATCACCCAGCACATCGTTCTTGTTGATGTCATTCACTTGTATGCCTCCTACCCATATATTATACTTTTTTACTGAGAAATACCCAGGATTGGATGGCCCCCCGTCTATGTGGGCGTAGGAACGGTCTGTATGGTTGGCGTCATAAACAGTGCCGGAACCGCCAAGAAGATTGACACATTCAAGAAACATTTTGTTGCCTTTCGTAACTGCGCTCATGTCCCATCCTGCACCTACATAGATAGTTGTCAGATTCGTGCAATTGGAGAACATGGAGTTGCATGTAACGTTACTTGTGACCCATCCACCCAAGTCAAGTGTTTCCAATGCAAGACATTCCTCGAACGTTTTATCCATAGTTGTCACGTTGCTTGTGTCCCAGTTACGTAAGCTGATGCTTTTAAGACTATGGCATTTTTGGAAGATTCCATACATGTCTTCCAAGTTGCTTGTGTCCCAGAGGCTCAAGTTAAGACTCGTCAGTTTTATGCAATTATAAAACATAGAATGCATATACTTCACTTTGCCAGTGTTCCAGCTACCCACATCAAGGCTCTTCAGACTGGTGCATCCATCGAACAAATACTTCATGTTCGTCACGTTACTTGTGTTCCAGCGGCTCACATCAAGTATCGGCAAACTGCTGCAATTACGGAACAATCCAAACATGCTCGTCACGTTACTCGTGTTCCAGCCGCTCACATCAAGACTAGTCAGTTTTTCGCAGCCCATGAACATGTTACTCATATCCGTTACCTCCCCTGTGTTCCAACCGCTCACGTTTAGGCTTGTCAGACCACTGCAACCATAGAACATGTACATCATATTCTTTACCTTCCCCGTGTCCCAGCCACTCAAGGTTAGGCTTGTCAGACCACTGCAACCATTGAACATGTTATGCATATCCGTTACCTTCCCCGTGTTCCAGCCACTCAAGGTTAAGTTTGTCAGGCCGCTGCATTTATAGAACATAGCCCTCATTATTGTCACGTTATCAGTTTTTAAGTAACTCATCCCTGATATTTCTGTCAGTTCCGTTTGCCCAGAGAACCAGCAACAGGTTGAGGTAGGTCTGTAACTGGCAAAAGAAGAAGTGAATACAACCCGTTTGAACTTCTTCCCATCTTTTATCCAACCAGGGTTTTCACTACCTGTGTTCAAATCATATTTATATACCGAAGCAGGTTGGTTGTCCCATTCATCATCATAACGGAAGGTTAAAGTTTGATCGCCTGAGTCATAAACGGCGTAGGCTTCCTTTGCCCTACTGAAGGAACACATGACCATCAGCAACACTATTGTCAAAAGGATTCTCTGTTTCATGTCTTTAAAGTTTTGAGTGGTAATACATTATAACTGCTGCAAAGATACAAATCCGTTTGCAAAGATTTGTTTTTTTTGTGTTAATATATTGTAAATCAGCAACAAAAGATGTCATAACTATCCCTTGCCGTCCCTTTGTAAATTCGTTGAATGAGAAACAGAGGGATTGCAAAAAAACACAAACAACACAAAAATTCTACGCCATTATGATATCAGAATGAAATAATTTTGTATATTTGCAGCGTAAAACGTTAAGATTATGGCACAAGTATCAATGACCGTGAGAATGGACTCAAAGCTGAAGCAGCAGTTCAACGAGTTGTGTAACGAGATCGGAATGAGCGTTAACACAGCTATCAATATCTTTGCCAACGCAGTGGTAAAGACCAGAAGTATTCCATTTAAAATCACAGCATATCCTTCCGAGGATACTGTGCTTAGGGACTACTACGAATTTCGCAGGGAAGTTGCCTCCAGCGACCGTCCTGAACTGACGATGGAAGAAATCAACGAAGAAATCCGTTTGGCTCGTCAAGAAATGACGAAAAAGAAATAAGCGACAGTATGATTTTTGCAGTTATCGACACGAACGTCATAGTGTCTGCTTACATTACTAAGAACTTGATGGCCGCAACTTCAAGGGTGTGGGCAGCTGTTCTGCAGGGTAAAATCATTCCCGTGTACAGCGAAGAAATGATTGATGAATATAATGAGGTGTTACGCCGTAAGAAGTTCGACATACCTGAGCACTTGATTAAGTGGGCCATAGACAGGGTCCTCCTAAACGGAATCCGTGGCGAGCGAGTTCCTTCCAAGGAAAATTTTCCAGACCCGAAAGATGTTGTTTTCTACGAGGTGGCCCTTTCGAAGGAAGATGCTTATCTGGTAACGGGTAACACCAAGCATTTTCCTAAAACACCCATTGTAGTTACTCCTAACGAAATGGTTGAGATATTGAAGCAACAGTACTCCCAAGATTGAAGCAGTAATACATCTGCCATTTTTTTTAATTACCGATGCAAGATTTCGGAATCTTTGCGTTTATAAGAAAAAGTGAAACTAAAAACAGAAGAAGATGAAAAGAGTGTTGTTCGTTTTGATGGCAGTATTCATGGCTATAACTTTTATCAGTTGCAGTGATGAGGATGAGTTTACAGATGTTCAGGCACCGTCTAATCTCGATGCGTCGTTGCTGCCTGGCTACTGGATCATGGTAAAGGGTAGTACCAAGCAGAATGTAGGTGTATGGATCTCGGATAAAGACGATATTGTGTCCAGTGCCATGGGGAAACCTGTGAAGTTCTTCCAGCTACCCAATGGCTTGGATGGTCCTGCAATAAGGATGGAAACAACCTACTGGTTTGTGAATAATGGCGTTATCGGCATCTGGATGTGGGAAGGTGGAAGAACAATCACGAAACTCTCCAATAATAAAATGACGATGATGACCACTACCCTCGTTGGCGAAACACACTCTGAAGTTCATGAGTACGAACGTTTGTCTGAACCTATTGAGATTAAAGAATCAATAGATTTTTAGCAAACGGCAGAAAATCACTGATATAAATGTAATACAAGCCTTTTGTACCAAGTCTGTACTTGAGGTTAATAGTTCAGTTAAGGTTCCTTTAAGCCTGTAATCCTGAGACAATAATAAGCATATAAGTTGATTTCTTGCGTATTTGTTTGGAGAAATCAACTTTTATGTTTATTTTTGCAGCAGATTATTGAATAATATGAAAAGGAATCTACTGATAGAACTGTTAGAAGACGGAGAAAAGGTAAGTCTCTATTCGCCTCACTTTGAAGGTGAAGAGTACTCTGAGTTTGAAAAGTTCCTACTCACTTATAAGGACACTTATCCAGAAGATGTGCGCCAATTAGTTTACAGGCTTGACATCATTAAGCGTGATGGAGCAAGGGATATGCATTTCAGATATGAAGGAACAAGGCGTGATAGGGTAATGGCTCTACCATCTCATCTGGAAACTACTTCCCTGCGCCTTTACTTACTGAATATCCAAGCGAAGATTCTGATATTGGGAAATGGAGGACTGAAAAAGACTGCCACCTATGAAGAAGATAAAAACCTACACCGTCAGGTAAGGACTCTTCAAAAAATCGATATAGAAATAAAGCAGAGAGAAAAAGAAAAGGTAATTGTAGTTACAGGCACAGAATTACTGGGTGAACTATCATTTACAATAGACGATTAATAAAAGAAAGGAGGAGGTATGAAGACCAATAGGATTATGGATGAGATCCGCAGTAGTATTTCTCCAGAAATGAAGAAGCAGATGGAACTTTCTGTGGCTATCGCTAATCGAATTTATAACATTATCGAAGCGAATGGGATGTCACAGAAAGAGTTTGCACGATTGATGGGAAAAACGGAAACGGAGGTGAGCCGCTGGCTGTCTGGAACTCACAACATGACCATAGCCACCATCTGCAAGATTTCTGATGCTCTTGAAGAAGATATCATCAGGGTGGTTGGTTACTCGTATGAGGCCCCATACGACTTTGAACCTGAGATAGCAGCAGAAACTATAGGGGAAAGAAAAAAATAAATATATTTGACCGTTGGTCTTCTTTTGTCACGACTCAACAAATGAAATGCAAGCATTTCTTTGTATTCGCTGCTCCAAAATTTGTTTTTTCGCTCGACTTTTCGTAAATTTGCCATCAAATCCAAAAACGATAGATATGTACGATAAGGAACACGGGCTTTACATCGCCCACTGCTCTTCGGGAGCATTGAGTATTCAAGGAAAGATGGCTAACCGCCACGGTCTGATTGCGGGAGCCACAGGTACTGGTAAGACGGTTACGCTGCAGGTGATAGCCGAATCATTCTGTCAGGCAGGTGTACCCTGTTTCATGGCAGATATGAAAGGTGACCTCTCCGGCATCTCTCAAGCAGGTAAGCTGAGTGGTTTCATTGAGAAACGACTGCCTGAGTTCGGTATTGAAGACCCAGTGTTCCAAGGCTGTCCTGTACGTTTCTTCGATGTGTTTGGCGAGCAAGGACACCCCATGCGTGCCACCATCTCACAGATGGGACCGCAGTTGCTCTCCCGTCTGCTGCAGCTGAATGAGACTCAGGACGGTGTGCTGAATATCGTGTTCCGCATTGCTGACGAGCGCGGATTGCTGATCCTCGACTTGAAGGATCTGCGTATGATGCTCGATTATGTGGCTAAGAACGCCAAGGAATATACCACCAAGTACGGCTTTGTTACCTCTGCCACCATCGGTGCCATCCAAAGAGCGTTGCTGCAGTTGGAAGCACAGGGGGCTAATCAGTTCTTTGGTGAACCTTCGTTTGATATCCACGACCTGATGCAGACAGAAGGCGGTAAGGGTGTGATGAATGTGCTGGCAGCTGACAAGCTGATGATGCAGCCTAAGCTCTACTCCACCTATCTCTTGTGGTTGATGAGTGAGCTATACTCCACTTTACCTGAAGTAGGTGACCTGCCGCTGCCGAAGCTCGTGTTCTTCTTCGATGAGGCCCACATGCTGTTCGAAGATACTTCGAAGGCATTGCTCGACAAGATTGAGCAGGTAATCCGTCTGATTCGTTCAAAGGGTGTGGGTATCTATTTCATCACCCAGAGTCCTTCCGACATCCCCGAAAACATCCTCGGACAGTTAGGTAACCGCGTGCAGCATGCCCTGCGTGCCTATACCCCGAAGGATCAGAAGGCTGTGAAGACCGCTGCTGACACCTTCCGTCCGAATCCTGCATTCAAGACCGACGAGGCCATCATGAACCTCGAAACTGGTGAGGCACTGGTAAGCTTCCTCGATGAGAAGGGTGCGCCCAGCATCGTGGAACGTGCGAAGATCTTGTTCCCGTTGTCACAGATTGGTGCCATCACTGAAGGACAGCGTCTCGATATCATCAAGCAGAGCTATATCTACGGTAAGTACGACACCCCTGTTGATCGCGAGAGTGCCTACGAGATCCTGATGAAGGAAGCCGAAGAGCAAGCCTTGGTACAGGAAGAAGAGGCTAAGTCGTTAGAGAAGGAGACAAAGGGTGGCAAGACCGAGAAGAAGAAAGCGGGTATGATGGGAAAGGTGTGGAAGGCTGTAATGACGGCCGTTACCTCTACCCTGGCCACCATTCTTGGCACTTATGTAAGTAATACGGTTTCGGGTAAGAAGACCAAGAGTAAGACTTCTGCGAAGGAGAAGGTGGTGAAGAATGCCACTTCTGCTGCCACCCGAACCATTACGAGAGAGCTTTCCCGTGACATTCTCGGAAATCTGATAAAATAGAGGCAAGAGGCAAGAAGCAAGAGGCAAGAGGCAAGACATCATGAACGTACAGATTGAAGATTCGTGGAAGCGGCATCTGCAAGATGAGTTTGAGAAGCCGTATTTCTCGCAGCTGACCCAGTGGGTAAGACAGGAATACCAGACAACCACCTGCTACCCACCGGGACGACTGATCTTCAATGCTTTCAACCTCTGTCCTTTCGACAAGGTAAAGGTGGTGATCATCGGTCAGGATCCCTATCATGAGCCAGGACAGGCTCACGGCTTGAGCTTCTCCGTAAACGACGGCGTGATGTTCCCACCCTCGCTGCAGAACATCTTCAAGGAGATACAAGACGATATAGGAACACCCATCCCTTTAAGCGGAAATCTTACTCGTTGGGCAGAACAAGGGGTACTGCTGCTCAATGCCACGCTGACGGTGAGAGCACACATGGCAAACAGTCATGCACGTTTAGGATGGCAGACCTTCACGGATGCGGCCATCAAGGCCTTGGCCACGGAACGTGAGCACCTTGTCTATCTGCTCTGGGGCGGTTATGCCAGAGGAAAGGCCTATATGATTGACAAGCAGAAGAACCTGGTACTCGAATCCGTTCACCCCTCGCCACTATCTGCTAACCGTGGTGGATGGTTCGGTAACCATCACTTCTCGCAGTGCAATGCCTACTTGGAGCAAAACGGCATCACCCCCATACAATGGTAATCTCACCTCTTAATTCTTAATTTTCAATTCTTAATTCTTAATTTTCAATTCTCAATTCTCAATTTTCAATTGAACAACCTTCCTCCCATCATACAAATTGGTGACGTACTTGTTTCCAGTGACATCTTC
This sequence comes from Prevotella sp., assembly GCA_017561825.1. GTDB lineage: Bacteria > Bacteroidota > Bacteroidia > Bacteroidales > Bacteroidaceae > Prevotella. The sequence continues at coordinate 124,080 of JAFZBK010000056.1, read as the reverse complement.
ACTGAGTACTTCTGCTGTGACCTCACTGATTGTCATGGAATATGCTGCGTGGAAGGTGATGCAGGAGCACCTGTTACCTTGGATGAGGTGATGGAGATTGAAGGAATGTTGGATGAGGTGTGGCAAGACCTGTCAGCCTCCGCACAGGCAGTTATCGACAAGCAGGGCGTGGCCTATACGGATCAGGAAGGAGATTTGGTGACAAGTATTGTGAATGGCAAGGAATGTGTATTTGCGAGCCTCACCCCCTTCCCCTCTCCAAAGGGCGAGGGGAGTACAAATCCCTGTTGGCTTTGTATGTTGGAGAAAGCCGCCAGAAACAAGGCATCAGCCAATTCTCACCTCTCACCCCTCACCTCTCACCTCTTTGTTAAGCCCATCAGTTGTGCCCTCTACCCTATCCGTGTAAAACAGTTCTCCAACGGACTGGTTGGATTGAACTACAACCGCTGGAAGATCTGTGAAGGTGCGAGAAAAAAAGGACGGGAACTGAAGATCCCCGTCTATCGTTTCTTGCGTGATCCCCTTATCCGTCGTTTTGGTGAAGAATGGTATAAGGAGCTATGTGACATTGCTGAGAATGCTCTGTAAAATTACTTGTTACTTCTTTCGATAATCACTTGGCGACATTCCCACATGTTCCTTGAAATACTTCCCAAGGAACGACTGGTTCGGGAAGTTCATGGTCTGCGCAATCTCCTTGATGCTCATGGTGGAGTTCTTAAGTAATACGCGTACCTCGAGGGTGACGAAGTTATCTATCCACTCATTAGGTGTTCGCCTACTTATCTGCTTCACGGTCTCGGAGAGATATTTAGGTGTGATACACAGTTGTTCACCATACCAGCTCACCCTGCGTTCATGACGGAAGTTCTCCTCCACGAGTCGGATAAACGAGGTGAAGATAGCCTCAGCACGTGTCTGACGTTTGTCGTTTATCTGCTGCAAGCGATAGATGGCATTACTGATATCATAGATCATCGTCATCATCAGCGAACGCACCACATCGGTACGGAAATGATGATTCTTCTCATCCACCTTGTATTTGAGTGCGCGGAAGTAGAACTCGATGTTCTTCACCTCGATATGGTTCAAGGTAAGCACAGGATGGGTGCGCGAGAAGAGGAACAGGGATGATAGCTCGTGGATGCCCTGGATGATCTCATGGAAGAAATCAGACGACATCAGGATACCGATACCACTGAAATCAGGACTCAGCATATAGTTGTCGAGCACCAGTCCTTCGTTGATGAGAATCACATCATTGGGCTGCACGGTATGGTCGATGGTATCCACGGAATACTGTGCCTTCCCCTTCAGACACAAACCGAGAATGATGCAACGGGTACGTCTTGGCTCATTGGGAAGCGGCAACTTGGCCAGCTCATCAATCAGCACCAGGTCGTTATTGAGGAAGCTCCCTTTATAGGATGCCCTCACATTGTTAATGGTCAGCTCAGTAATGTTCATCATCTTCTTCTATTTTAAACGGATCATCTTAATACTATTACCTTTTATCTTCACTTGCTGCTCTTTTCCATTGGCCACAAGTGTCACACTGCGTTTCTGGGAAGTCAGGTTCTTGATGGTAGCCTGTACCACACGACCCTCCTTCCATACCATATCCACCACATAACCGCCACGGGCACAGATACCTTTCACCTTTCCTGACGACCATGCCAACGGTGTGGCAGGAAGGAGTTCAATACGATGGTCGGATGTGCTCTGTACCAACATCTCGCATACACCAGCCGTTCCGCCGAAGTTGCCATCGATCTGGAAGGGAGGATGCGCGTCAAAGAGGTTCGGATAGGTACCGCCACCATGACTGTAGTTGGGGGTGTTATCATGCTCAGGTGCCACAGCAGTAAGCAGCTTACGATAGATCTGATACGCCTTCTCACCATTCTTCAGTCGTGCCCACAGATTAATGCGCCATCCCGTGCTCCATCCTGTGGTCTCATCACCCTTGAGCTCTAAAGAGCGTTCACAAGCTTTTAAGAGGTGAGAGGTTTGAGGTGAGAGGTGAGAGATATGGTTCCCAGGGTAGAGACCAATCAGATGACTCTGATGACGGTGCTTGAAATCCGTGTCATCCCAGTCGTAATACCACTCATTGAGATCCCCCATGTGTCCGATGGTGTAAGGATGCAGATGTTGGAGACTCTGAGCGAGACCAATATAATAAGGTGTATGGATCTCCTCTTCTGTTGGATGCGGATGGAGGATGTTTCGGGCACTGATGGTATTGGTGAGCAGTTCGCGGATGATGGCCAAATCTGCCGTGCCTCCATAGCATGTCGTGCCACGATACCCTTTATCAGTGATATACTCATTCTCAGGAGATGTGCTGGGAGCTGTAATCAGCTCACCAGGTTTCTTCGGATTCTCTATGAGCCAGGCCATACAGAACTCCGCTGCACCCTTCATCAACGGATAAGCAGTGTTTCTCAGATAGCTCTCATCCTGTGTAAACAAGTATCTCTCCCATAAGGTATTCACCAGCCATGCGCCACCTAAGTTCCAGTTCGCCCACATTGGAACACCATGTTTGGCACCTACAGGATTCGTCATGGCCCAGATATCAGAGTTATGACTGCTGCACCATCCCTCATGAATCCCATAGTAGTTCTTTGCCGTGAAAGCTCCGTTTGTGGAGAGCGCTTGGATGAAGTCATCTAATGGTGCTGCCATCTCAGCAAGATTGGCAACAAAGGCGGGCCAGTAGTTCTCTTCGAGGTTGATGTTCACTGTGTAGTTCCCTCGCCAAGGCGACCATTTTTGCGGTGCCCATAATCCCTGCAGGTTTGCAGGAACGCCTGGGGTACGTGAGCAGCTGATGAGGAGGTAACGACCATATTGGAAATACAGTGTTTCCAGATATGGGTTCTTTTCCTTTCTGTCGGTATAGTCCTTTAACTGCTGTGCGGTAGTCCGCTGACTATCATACTTAGCTCCATCAAATGCTAGCTCCACCCGTGAGAAGAATTGTCGATAATCATTGATATGTCGTTCACGAATCTCCTCCCACGTACAGTTCACCAAATGCCAAGCCTCATCCGTGGCTTTGTTGAGATAGTCAGCACCTTCCTTGACAGGATGTTTGTCGAAACCGTTGAAGCTCGTCTCGTTCACCAGATAGATGGTTGCCTCATCCACATCACGAAGCAGCAAGGTGGAATCAGTCACCGTTACTGCTCCCCCTTGATGATCCACACGGAGGATGGAACAGAAATGAATGCTGTTCTTCTCATCACCAATGGCATGTCCTAACATGGTGAGTTGTTTGTTGCTCGCCTTAATTCGATGCGGCACCTGTGAAGATAAGGAGATACTACAGTTAATAGATGCGCTATGATTGGCAGTGAGATGTACGGCAATCACCTTATCGGGATTGGAGGCCAGATATTCTCTGGTATATTGCACCCCGTTACGAAAATAAGTAACCGTAGAAAGCGCACTATCCAGGCTCAATGAACGATAATACCCGCTTACAGTTCCCGGGTTATTATCCTTTATATAGATCATCCCCAAGGGCTGGTAGAACTGCGAGTCGTGCCCCTGCAGATGACGTTGAAGGGAGTCGGCCTTGGCATAATCCTCGTTGAACAGCGCCTCACGAATCACAGGCACCCACTTCGAGGCACCCTCATCCTCGTTGCGGTCAACAGGCTGTCCTGTCCACAACGTGATATCATTCAGGTACAGCGAATCTGTATCCACCCCACCATAGAGCAGGGCTCCCATCTTTCCATTGCCAATGGGCAACGACTCCTCGAAGAAGTGTGCGGGCTGATCATACCACAACCGCATGGCACACTGCTCCTGAGCGCCAGCAAAAAGAGGCAAGAAGCAAGAGAATAGCATTCCTGCTTGCATACGAAACCTATTTCTTATTGCCATCATCTCAGAATCTATTCTCTTGCCTCTCACCTCAAAAAAGACCGCAGTGCGCGAGGCATCTGCGGTCTTGGTATTTAAGCATCGATGTTCGCGTAAGTAGCGTTTTGTTCGATGAACTCGCGGCGCGGTTCCACATCATCGCCCATGAGCATGGAGAATATCTCGTCCGCCTCAGCAGCATTCTCGATGGTAACCTGCTTCAGCAGTCGTGTTGACGGATCCATGGTGGTCTCCCACAACTGTTCTGGATTCATCTCACCCAAACCTTTGTAGCGCTGTGTATGCAACTGGTTACTGTTTTCGTCGCCTGCCACATACTTGTCAATAAACGCCTGTCGTTGCTGTTCCGTATAGCAGTACTCGCTCACCTTCTTATAGGTACATTTATAAAGAGGTGGCGTAGCGATATACAGATGACCTTCCTGGATCACCTTCGGCATGAAGCGGTAGAAGAGTGTCATGATCAGAGTGTCGATGTGAGAACCATCGACGTCGGCATCGGTCATGATGATGATCTTGTCGTAGCGCAGTTTGTCGATGTTTGCCTCACGGTCACCTTCGCCGTCAACACCAAAGCGAACGCCGATACTCTGGATGATGTTCATTACTGACTCAGCCTCGAACACACGATGCCACTGAACCTTCTCCACATTGAGGATTTTACCACGCAGCGGGAGGATAGCCTGTGTATAGCGGTCACGACCCTGCTTGGCGGAGCCACCTGCGGAGTCACCCTCCACGAGGAAGATCTCGCATTCCTTCGGATCCTTGTTCGAGCAGTCTGCTAACTTACCTGGCAGTCCACCACCACTCATCGGGTTCTTACGCTGCACGCTTTCACGAGCCTTACGGGCAGCGATACGAGCCGTAGCAGCAAGAATCACCTTGTCGCAGATCTGCTTGGCCTCCTTCGGATGCTCCTCCAGATAGTTTGCCAACGCCTCACCTACAGCCTGCTGAACGGCACCAGCCACCTCGCTGTTACCCAGCTTCGTCTTGGTCTGACCCTCAAACTGCGGCTCTGCCACCTTGATGGAGATTACGGCCGTAAGACCTTCGCGGAAGTCCTCTCCGGCAATCTCGATCTTTGCCTTCTCGATCTGCTTCGAGATAGAAGGATCACCATCGGCGTAGCTCTTCAGCGTACGGGTGAGTGCCATACGGAAACCCGTCAGGTGCGTACCACCCTCGATTGTATTGATATTGTTCACGTACGAATGGATATTCTCGCTGTAGTCGGTGTTGTACATCACAGCCACCTCAATGGGAATACCCTGCTTCTCTGTCTTCAAATAGATTACATCATCAAAGAGATGTGTACGATGGCGATCCACGTAGCGCACGAACTCCTTCAGTCCTTCCTGCGCATGGAACACCTCCTTCTTGGTCTTCCCTTCCTCATTAGGACGCAGATCCACCAAGGTAATGGTGATGCCCGCATTCAGGAATGCCAACTCGCGCATACGGCGTGCGATAATGTCCCATTGATACACCGTGGTGGTGAATATGGTGGGATCTGGCCAGAACTGCTGACGCGTTCCTCTGAGCTCCGTTTCTCCTACCACCTTGACAGGATACAGGGGCTTACCCTTCTCGTATTCCTGCTGGTAGATCTTTCCGTCACGATATACCTGTGACAGCATGTGTGATGAAAGGGCGTTCACACAGCTCACACCCACTCCGTGCAAACCGCCTGACACCTTGTAAGAGCCCTTGTCGAACTTACCACCGGCGTGTAGCACAGTCATCACCACCTCCAAGGCCGACTTATGCATCTTCTCGTGTTCATCCACAGGGATACCACGACCGTTATCTTGTACCGTGATGGAGTTATCTTCGTTGATGGTCACCTCAATATGCGTACAATAGCCTGCCATCGCCTCATCGATGGAGTTATCCACCGTTTCGTTCACCAGATGGTGCAGACCTTTCTCGCTGATGTCACCGATATACATGGCAGGACGCTTACGTACTGCCTCCAAGCCTTCAAGGACCTGGATGTTACTCGCAGAATAATTTCCGTTGTTCTGAATTTCTTCCATTTCTAGTTATTTGCTTATATGGTATGCAAAGGTACGAAAAAAAACCTAAATACTAAAGTATTTAGATGATAAAAAAACAAAAAAAACGAGGAAGAAGAAAGGAGCAAAGAGGAAGGAGATTAGCATAAAAAGAAACGGGACCTCATCCGTAGATGTGGCCCCGTCAATTCCTTGGATCCTATGTATTATCCCAGTTTATTGATGTGCTTGCAGAGACTTGACTTCAAGTTTGCAGCCTTGTTCTTGTGGATAACGTTGGTCTTAGCCAGCTTATCCAGCATCTTCTGTACGCTGGGATACAGTTTGATTGCCTCTTCTTTGTCTGTCATTGCACGCAGTTTACGTACGGCATTACGCATTGTCTTGGCATAATAGCGGTTGTGCAACGTTCTCGTCTTTGTCTGACGAATTCTCTTCATGGATGATTTGTGATTTGCCATCTTTTTTTAATGTTTAATGTTTAATCTTTAATTTTCTCAAGCTGGGTCTTACACAATCTCTGCTGCCCTTGCGGATCCTTGCGGACCCTCCGGCACCTTGTCACGAAAGCACCACATGGGAATCTCTCGTTAGCGCATCCCTGCGCGATGACGGATTGTAGTCCCTAGGAGAGTCGAACTCCTCTTTAGAGAATGAAAATCTCTCGTCCTAACCGATAGACGAAGGGACCGTTTGCTCTGAAAGCGGGTGCAAAGGTACGCTAATTATTTGTATCCTGCAAATTTTCTCACGGATTTTTTCTCTTATCGCCTGATTTTTACTACTTTTGCAGACATGATAACAAAGACGAGGGCAATTGTGCTCAGGGTTTTGAAATATGGTGAGCAGAAGATGATCATCGATCTGTTTACTGAGAGTGACGGTAGGGTTTCTATCGTTACCCACATCCCCAAGACTGCAAAAGGAAAACTGAAGAAGCAATATTTCCAACCGCTGAACATCCTTGAGGTGGAGCTGGATATCCGTCCTAAAGCACAGCTGCAGCATCTCAGAGATGCACGGATGGCTGTTTCCTACTCTTCCATCCCTTTCGATCCTTATAAGCTCAGCATCGCCCTGTTCTTAGCAGAGTTTTTGTATTACAGTACCCGTGGCGAACAGCAGAACGAAGCCCTCTTTGCCTATTTGGAACACAGCATCCTGTGGCTCGATGGCTGCAAGGAATCGTTCGCCAACTTCCATCTGGTCTTCATGATGCGCATGAGCAGGTTCATCGGTTTCTTTCCGAACATCGAGGATTATCAGTCGGGTGACTACTTTGATATGCGTGCCGCCTCATTCACTGCCCATGCCCCCTTACATTCCGATTTCCTCAACCAGGAGGACTCCAGTCGTATCAGTACCCTGATGCGCATGAACTATGAGTCGATGCACTTGTTTAAGATGAGTCATGATGACCGTAACCGCATCATCGATGTCCTTATTACTTATTATCGTCTGCATGTTCCCGACTTCCCTGAACTGAAGTCGTTAGGAGTAATGAAAGAGACTTGGGGTTAATAGTCCTCCATGATCTCCTTCATCTTCTTCGCCCGTTTCTTGTGTTTTCGTCCTTTTACATCGATCAAATCGAAAAAATCGAACGAGACTCCACTGCTGCCGGAAGGAGTATAGTTTTCTGCAGCATATTTACGCACATCCTCCGCGGTTACAGCAGGTTTGGGTGCATGTCCGATAACCAACACTTCGGCCAGCTGCTGTCCTGAGGGCAAGAGGAAGATCGTGTCGGGCACTCCCTCTTTCTGTTCAATGACGCGGGTGAGGTAGCTGGGATGTGTGAGCGTCATGGTCTGAAAGCTATCGTTTTTCAATATGAACCTTCCACCCCACTCCGTCTGCACCTTTTCCGTACGACGGTCCAATTGGATCGTCACATTCCTCAGCGGTCGTCTGGATTCAACATCCGCCACCCAGATCACACGATGTTTAGTTTTCTTATCGACAAGCGAGTCGGTTGCCACCCCCTTCTCTTGTGCCATGAGGAAGGTGGGGAAAACAAGAAGAGCGAGCATCAGTGTTATACTAATGCCCGTTCTTCTTATCCCTATGATTACAACCTTTTTACGCATATTTGCAAATTATGATGCAAATATAAGCGATTCCATCGACATACACCAATCCTTTGACGTTGATTAACGAAGAATAGGATTTGGTGACTGATGTTTATTGTTGTATAATTTCCAAAAAACCTGTTACTCGCTCACCATGGTCTTGATGTTTCCTTCCTCATCATACTCCAGTGGCATGACTTTCAGGGAACGCAGATGGGTGATGTCGTTAGAGGGTACGCAGTCGTGATGGAACAGATACCACTTGCCTTTGTACTCCACAATACAATGGTGGGTGGTCCAGCCCACAACAGGCTCCAAGATCACACCCTGATAGGTGAAGGGGCCGTAAGGATTGTCACCAATAGCATAGCAGAGATAATGACTGTCGCCAGTAGAGTAGCTGAAGTAGTACTTACCGTTGTACTTGTGCATCCAGCTGGCCTCGAAAAAACGATGAGGATCACCTGCCTTCAGGGGTTGTCCATCCTTATCGACAATGAGCACAGGGCGTGGAGCCTCGGCAAACTGCAGGAGGTCATCACTCATGCGAGCCATCAGACTGGGCAGAGCTGGCATATCAGGAGCCGTGAAGAGCTGCGTCTTACGATCGGGGGCGGGACCAAGGTCCACACCTTCCTTCAACACCTTCTGGGGTGCCACATTCCACTGCAGTTGTCCACCCCACAAACCGCCATAGTAGCAATAGATCTGTCCATCATCGTCTTTGAACATACAGGGATCTATGCTGTAAGCACCGCGAATGGGATGTTCCTGCGGAATGAACGGACCCTCAGGACGCTCGGCGATTGCTACGCCAAGATGGAACACACCATTGTAATCCTTGGCTGAGAAGATGAGGTAGTACTTGCCGTCTTTCTCCACCACATCGCTATCCCACATCTGCTTCTCTGCCCAAGGTACATCCTTCACATCGAGGACAACTCCATGATCGGTAACATCACCTTCCATCACGTCATCCAACGAAAGAACGTGATAGTCTTTCATCTGGAAATGACCGCCGTCATCATCGAAGGCTGCACCAGCCTCCCAGTCGTGGCTGGGATAGACGTATAGGCGTCCGTTAAACACGTGGGCCGCAGGGTCGGCCATGTAATCTTGAGGAAAAAGATATCTTGCTTTCATTGTTTTTTATTTTTAGTTATTATTATTTCTTTGCACGAGCCTCGATCTCAGTGTTCATATCGTCAAGTTTCTCATCAGTAAGAGGATACTTATAAATAAGGTATCCTACAACAACAAGAAGGATGGCAGGAATGATGGTAGTGAATATAAGGATAGCATTCTGCGCAATGGCTGAGTAGTTGGCCAGTTTCGGATAGTAGGCATTTACAGGTGCGCTGATGAAGGATGCCAGGAACACTACTACGAAGATGCCAAGCACCAGCTGCAAGCACTTGTTTGCCTTGAACTCCTGCCACATCTCGCCGAATGAAACAGGTTTCTCAGGTGTGGTGGTGATATTCTCCTTGCTACCCATGAAGCAAAGCATCAAGAGGAAGAAGCCGACGATAGCAAACACGCATGTCACCGTAAACCATGCCATCGGACTAGTAGGCAAAGCCGACTCTTCGCTGGCAAAGTTGAAGCCAATCCATCCCATAACCAACGGGGTGATCCAACCAGCAATAGAGAAACCAGCCTTGAAAGCAACACCTGCAAGCGCATTCACTGTTGCAGCAGGTCTGTTGCCTGTACGATACTCAGCCTCTGTGATGACCTCAGGAACAAGTGCCCACATCAGTGAACCTACGAGCAGACCAACACCAGTCATCACCTTTGCGGTCTGAACCAATGTATTATAGTTCTGCACATCGAAGAACTTACCGATGGTGAACAAGATGGCAAATCCAACTAAGCCGATAGCGAGAAGGGTATAATACAGTCCCTTCTTACCCAGCCATTTCTTCAATGCTGGCAGAGAAGGCAAGATGATGAAAGCAGGAATAGTACCGATAGCCATGAAGGTAGCCTGGTTCCAGTCGATAGCCGAATGAACACACATAGCGAGTCCGATGGGGAAGCCAGCCTGAACAATGATCTGACCTAAGTTGGCACATACCATACGAGTAGAAGTAAGGATAAGCACCTCGTCGTTGTCACGAGTCATACTGGCCATGATCGAGCCGTATGGTATGTTCACTACTGAATAGATCATGCTCAGCACAGTATAACTAAGAGCGGCATAGATCATCTTCATAGGCATAGACCATGTAGCAGCCTGAGGAAGCATCAACAGACAGGCGGCAACAGTAAGAGGAATACCGCCGTAGAGAAGATAAGCACGATACTTACCTAATTTCGGATTGCGATTGTCAATGTATCGCCCCACTACAGGACTCCAGAAACAGTCAATGAGTCGAACCGTGAGGATCAGTCCACTGACAAAGGCAGCATTGATTTTTAATACCGTAGTAAGGTAAATCATCAGGTAGGTTGCTACCGTCTGGAAAATAAGGTTCTGGGCTAGGTCGCCTGAGCCGAAGCCGATGCGCTGCAGCCAAGATAGTTTGTAGAAGCCATTCGCTTCTTGCGTATTAGAAAATGATTCCATAAAAATAGTTTATTAATTATTTAACTTTGTTCAATTATCTCATTCCACATTCCTCATTCCTCAATTAACAAGGCTGCATAATTCCCCATGGCTTCATAGCCTGCGGGAGTCAGATGAAGACCGTCCTCCGAATACTTTTTCAACAGCTGTTCGGGGTCGTTAGGATCTCGTACGAGTTCGTCAAAATCAATGATTCCATCGACTTTCTCGCATTTCCTAATCCAGTTGTTGACATACTGGCGGGCTGCCTCATGATAGAAGGAATAGTAGCCATTGCCCTTGAAAGGCGTGATCGTGGCCAGAAAGACCTTCATCCCTTTCTCCTTCGCCTCCTTGATGAAACGTTCATACGCATTAACCAGTCGGTTGGTGGTCTGCTCCACATGACGACTGTTACCGATATCGTTCACACCTTGGAAGATAATCAACGTATTTACACCACTCTGCTGAAGGATGTCACGATCGAAGCGTTTTGAAGCGGGCTCACTCAAGCCACCCTCAACAACACTGTTGCCGCCAATACCTAAATTCAGTACACCCACCTGACCGTTCAAGGCTTCTGCGAGGAAGTCTGGCCAGCGGTTCTGCTTATTAGTGGTACTGCCACGACCATCGGTAATTGAGTTACCTAACACAGCTATGCAAGGAGCATCTCCTTTCACTTCAAGTGCTGCGATATTGTACCAATGATCCACTTTCTCGCCCTCGGCAAAGTTGCTCTTGGGCTTGGAAATGCCGGGGATGATATACGAGGTGGTGCGGGAGCCACGATGAGAGGTGGCATTCACGGGAACACCTTCACCGTAGTTGATCGTTATCGACAACCGCTGCAATGGCTTCAGGGAATACTTGATCACATCCGAATATAGTGCCTTGCCAGGCTCAATGGTTACATTCTTCTTTCCGCCAAAAGTGACAAACTTTGCAGTCTTGGTCTGTATCTCCCATCCTTCCAGCGCATCAGCGATGTAAAGGGAACGGATCTCCACAGGTTCCTTACTGAACTCGTTTGACAACTTCAAACGCAACTCACTACCTCCAATGGAGACATGGATGATTTCACGAAGAGAGCGGTTGGCAAGGGTACTGGCTGGCATATCTCCAGGACCGGTGAACTCTGCTGCCGCCGCCCATGTACCCGTCCATTGGGCATGAACCTGCACGGACACTACCATGAGAATCCCTATGATAATCTTTTTCATATTTTTTACAAGTAGGGTTAGTCTTTTACACCTGCAAATTTACACACTCATTTCCAAAAATACTATTGAATTCGTAACCATTATATTTCTAAATGTATCATTGAGACAGATTTTATCGAAAGATTTTGAAATATGATGGGATTTTCCTATTTTTGCACAAGAATTTACGACCAAGATATGAGGCAACCAAAACAAGTCGGATTACTCCTTCTATTTCTTATGACCGTCATCCAAGGATGGGCTGACACAAGGAAATCACTATATCTCATCCTCGCAACCCTGTGTTGTGCCAGCATGCTTGCCATTCCTGCCCGACGCGGACAATGGCAAACCATCACTTCGTCTGATGGCAGTCAGGTAAGGGTGGAGCTACGTGGTGACGAACGCTGTCATTGGTGGGAGGACTCTTTAGGGAATAAGTATCAGATTAGAGGAGAGAGGAGTGTGGAGAGTGGAGAGAGAAATGATACTGAGGTATGGGAATTGGTAAAAGAGAATAAGAAATTGCTATCTAGAACCAAAAGAAAAGGAAGCAGAGCACAAAAGTATTCTCCCTCCACCCTCCTCCCTCCACTCTCTTCGAACCTCTCCGCCCTCCACTCTTCCCCCTACATTGGTCCCCGCAAGGGCATCATCATCCTCGTGGAGTTTGCCAACAAGCAGTTCAGAGACGAGAACGACCGTGATTTGTTCGACCAGATAGCAAACGAAAGAGGATTCGGCGAGAGAGGATTTAAAGGTTGTGTAAGCGACTATTTCCGCGACCAAAGTGGTGGGATGCTCGACCTGACATTTGATGTCATAGGACCCGTAACCGTGAGCAACGACTATGAGTACTACGGAAAAAATGTAGGACCAGACGACTATGATGCCCACCCCGACGAGATGATCATTGAGGCTTGTAAGTTAGTAGATGACGAAGTTGATTTCTCTGACTACGACTGGAACCATGACGGCTATGTAGAACAGGTGGTGGTAATCTATGCAGGACAAGGCGAGGCCAACGGCGGGGGCAAGAATACCATCTGGCCCCATGAATGGGAACTGGTAGAAACAGATTACGGCAAGACGCTACGTCTTGACAAGGTGCGCATCAACACTTATGCTTGCTCACCTGAGCTCAGTAGCGGCTCACGGATTGACGGCATCGGCACCCTCTGTCATGAGTTCGGACATTGCTTAGGGTTGCCCGACATGTACGACACTGACCTGAAGAACTACGGTATGGGATACTGGGATGTGATGGATCTTGGTTCGTATAACGGTGACGGCTTCCAACCAGCGGGCTTCACGGCTTACGAGAAGATGTTCTGCGGCTGGCAACAGCCTATCGTCCTTGATAAGGATACAACCATTTCCAGCATGCAGGCTATCAGTGAGGGTGGCGAAACCTATATTATATATAACAGTGCCCACCCCGATGAATATTACATGCTGGAGAACCGTCAGAAGACAGGATGGGACAAGAGTCTGCCAAGCTCAGGACTACTCATCACGCACATCGACTACAACCCGTATGTGTGGTTGTGGAATGTTGTGAACTCCTACAGCACCTACTATGATCAATACGACAAGGAATACACTAACGATCACGAACGTTGCTCCGTGGTGCAAGCTGACAACGGTAAGGTGAAGTTTGGAACGGCAGGCGATGCCTACCCTTACCTCTTCAACGACAGCCTTACCACCACCTCCAGTCCTGCCACTGATCTCTTCCATGAAGACCGGATGGGCAACAAGCAACTGCAGGTGGCCATCAAACATATCAAGAAGAAACTCGACAACACGATATCCTTCCAGTTCTACCAAAGGGAAGGCGAACCATCAGGAATCCGACAAGTCATAAAAAACACCTCACAGACTCCTATCTATAGTCTGCAAGGTGTTCTCATGGGAACTGATCCCCAAGTTCTTCCCAAAGGTATTTACATCATTGACGGGAAGAAGATACTGGTAAACCAGCCATAGAATGGGCTTTACTTGGAGAGGAAGACCAGCAATTGCTGCAGAGATTCTTCGCTCTTCCACTTGATCTTGTTCTCTTTCAAGAATTGCTTCAAAGCGTCGGCACGAGTGTCACCCATGAATTTCTCAACACCTTTCTTGGTGGCCTCTATCTGCTGGTCGCCAATGATGAAAGAGTACTGCTCTACAAGGGGAATGGTGCGCCCATCCTTCTTCTCTTGCAGCATCAGACCCAGTTCCGGGTGGTCAAGACCACCAAGATCGAAGCCCAGTGACGACAAATCGCGGGCAGAAGAAGAGTTAAGACTGGAGCCATAGGCACCACCTCCACTGGAACGCATAGCGTCAAAATCACCCTTGGTTAGCTTCAGCAACAGGTTGGTACCCTGATTCGCAATGATGCGATTCAGCTGATGATCAACATAGATATAAGCATCACTGCCGATCTCCACACGGACAACCTTCTTCTCATCGCTTTGGTATATCTTTCCATCAGCCTTGACATAGTGGAGCACATTGCCCCAGAGATGTATGTTCATGTCGGCAGTTGATTTCTGGTTACCTTCGAAGAAGATGGTTCCAGGGATAAATTCCTCATACAGGTAAGGCCACTTCGTGTTGGGCTCATATTTCTGAGCCATCACTGTGAGCAGGGCAGCCTGCATGAACACAAAGAAAACAAATAATCTTTTCATCATCTTCTAATATTATCTTTGGATTTTCTTCATTGTACGTGTACTGCCGTCGCTCATGCGCTGACGAACGACACTCAGACCTTGAGGCTTGTCCAGACGCATACCTTCCAAATTGTAATACTCCTCTGAGACAACTGCAGGAGTGGTTTCAAGAACACTGATGCCAGTCGAAGAAGTGACATGAATGGTGAAATGACGGGTCACTGAAGCCTGATTATTCATGTTCGTGGCCGTAATATCAATATTGTACTCTTCTTTTTCTCCCGTCAGTTCCTCGGTGGTGACAAGCTGGCCTCCTTCCACCTTGAACGGTGCAGGCATATTCGTGTGGAAAATCACATTATATTCACCAATCACCTTAAACTCGTAGATGGGATTCTCAGCCTCACTCTCAACAGTAATAGTACCCACCGCAGTGCCAGCAGGCTGCATAGCCTGGATGGTATTGCCTGACAGATAGATATTACTCGGTTTGTCCGACGGGGGACGAACACCAATGACAATGCCCTGTCCAGTGGTGTAGTTCATATCCATATGGGCATCCTTCAAACCATTCAATTGAAAGTATCCATTACCAGCACTGCCCCATCCCCAGTTCACGTGGAAAGCTGATGTGCCATCGAATCCATCCAGGTTAAAGCAATGTCCATAATTCTTCTTGGGATCACTTCCGCTATAGACAACAGCACGACCTTCCTGTAATTCGGTGATAATCATGTCGCGCCAGTCTTCATCGTCCCAGCCGTCACGACTATAGTACTTCACCGATTGCGGGTACTTGAAGTAGCGTGTCAGGGCACTAGCCACATACGATGTCTGCGAGCCAGAACCACCTACACCATAGTCCATCTTCACAGCCACACCGCAATGATAGAGCAGGCGGGCCACGTCATCCTTGCCGTTAGCACCACTGAGAATCGCATCCCAGTTGTAGTCGGGTTCATTGTCAAAATTGACATAAATAGAACCGTAGATAGAGTGGGTATAGCCATATTCGCCAACAGGACGATCCGGCCACTTCGCTACGCTCATGGCTTGAGCCATACCTACGGCCACACAGCCTACCACAGCCTGTCCATCATTGGTCTTAGGACAATACTTCTGGTAAGAACCCGTTTGGTTCCAGTTTACCTTGATCAGCGGTTCCACTTTGCCAGAGGCGGCAGTAACACTACCACTACGTGTTTCTACGGGTCTTGACAACTCTTCCCATCCACGATGACGAGGACCAGTGAAGCGTGCATTGCGCACCACCTGGTCGCTGTACCAATTCATCAGTCCCTGCATATTCTCCGACATGTCTTTCTCATCGGGGAAGATACTGTCAGGGCTATAACCGATGAGCGGATCCGACTGGTCATCTGCCGAGATGACAGTCCATCCTGCGGGTGCGAACTGCACCACGTAGTAGGCCTTCTGACCTTCATACCAGATGGTCTTCACCGTCTTCACCTCACCTTGAAAGTCCGCTACACGTTCAGCCATGATAGCCTTAGCAGTAGCAGCTGCACGCTCCTGACTAACCTCTGCCGCCTGTAATGCTACGGGCAGCAGTGCGGTTAAAAACAAAACAATCTTTTTCGTATTCATTCTTTCTTTAAAAATGTATAAGCCCAAAAAGTCCCCTTTCTCCCTGCACATGACAGAGAAGAAAGAGGACCTTATAGCGTTTTAATTACTTGCTAACGTGCTTTTGGGGAGCCTTTACACGTACACTCATCTTCTTTGCTCTTGAAGCAGCCTTCTTCTTTGCTGCAGCTTCAGCAGCCTTCGGGGTGAATGCGGCAATAGAAGCTTTCTCCAACCAGCCGAGCGCATTCTCAAAGGTTTCGTCACAAGCCACGATACCTAAGTCTGTAGAAGTAATTGTACCGTCTGCATTGATGGTAAACTCAATTGCTTCCTTACCACTCTGGCTATAGGTAATCAGACCATAGACAGAACCCTTTGACGTTGTGTAAAGACCCAGAACCTGGTAAGCATAGATATACAACTTACCTGAAGTCAGATCATAATAACCCTCAAGCTCTGAACCTTCAACTAAGTCACTGAAGAGGCCCTTGATAATCAAGCCGTTCTCCTCTGCAGGATTCTCTGTGATCGTGATAGGACCGCCATCGTAAGCCTGTGGCTCTTCATCATAAGCAGAGTAGTAGATGAAGTCGAACGTACCCAGAATCATATCCACAGTCGGAGCAAAGAACTTCCAAGAGGTTGTGCTTGAGAATGCTTCGTTCAGGTTACCACACACATCAGCAACGGCACCAGCAACAACATTTACTGTGATGATATCACCACCTACAGGCTGAGCTGCAGCAGGCAGCACGAAGTTGATCTTGTTCTCTGCAATACTCCAGTCTTCGGGAGCCAGGTTGTAGGTGGCCGAGCGGTTAGCGTTTGTAAATGTAACGCTCAGGTCGCCCTTCTCCACTGTTTCTTCACTGCGATAGATATTGAACGGGAAGGTAATCTCACCCTTGAAATCCTCTACCTTACCAACCAGTGAACCATTCTCAGGAGCTGTTACCCACTCATCTTCGATAGCGAAAGGCTTGTTGGTCTTGTGAACCCAAGCACCTACAAATGCACCCTTGTTCAAATCGAGACCACTGTTCAAGGCAGCACAAGGATTACCCTTTGCATCCAAGAAAGCACCAGCGGCATACGAGTAGCATACATAAGCACCTGCGGGGATCTTAGTTGCACCGAAGATCACGGCATTCTGCTCTACTGCTACATGGATGTCCTCTTCAGGAATCTCTACGGGGTTCATGATGTCCCACTCCTTGTAGTACTTAGCGGTCACGGCACCATCACCACGTGTGATAGCTTCGCTGAACTTCAGCTGAACAGCAGCATTATCAGCATCCCTTGCTATGGTCTTGGGAGTCGGATTAAATTGATCAGTTGTCGTGATGCTCTTCACAACGATGTTACCCACGATACCCTTGTCGCTACCGGCAACGGCATACACCTGATAGGTGGAGTTCGGAGCAGCATCCGTGATGGTGAGAGTCGTGCTTGGCTGGTCGGCCACCTTCACGACGGTATTACCGTAGCCACCCTTGAAGAGTACGGCCGAATCAAGCTGCTCGGGCTCGTCGTTCTTGTCGATGACGTAGGCATAGTAAGCTGCGCCGGCACCCGGCGTAATTGTAATGGTAAACGCGGAGTCGGTCTGCACACCCGGCGTGATGTTCACATCAATGCTGGGACCAGCACCATAGTTCTCTGTTACGGGATCGTCGAACGTTGTACAACTGACCAATCCCACAAGAACCATTGCTAAACTATATATCAGTTTCTTCATAATTCTACGTGTTTATTAATGGTTTATTGTTTCTTGAATATTCCACCCATTTCGATAGCATACCAACCAGCGCTGGTAGTAGTACCAGCATTATAGGCGTGTGCTCCGAACCAGTCAGAGATGACGATGGTACCGCTTTCTGTAATCCTACCTACGATGTAGTCACCGTTAGGAATATCGGTCTCACCATTGTCGCGGAAGCCTTCCAGAATCACATCGTAAGAAGAGGTGTTGGCAGTAGTCTGACCTACGGGGATGCGAATCTCCGTCTTGTCCTCGTTAACAATACCATAGACAGGTAAGCTACAACCGCCTGAGCAGATGTTATAGATCCAAACCTTACTCAAGTCTGTAGGATCTTTCTCGAAGGTAGCCGTCCACTCTTCCTCGGCACCGCCAGAGAAGTAGTCGTAACCCAGAGCGTTCATTGTACCCAAGATAAATGCGAGTGGGTGCTCATCGTCCTCAACAGTTACCTGACATTTTTTGTTCGCACCGAGAGTGACACCCTGCGGATTAGTCAGCTCAATGGTGAACTTGGTATCACCACCGAACGTATCATTGTCGATGGGTTCAATCTTGATGTACTGAGTAGGCGCGTCCTTGGAGAAGGAAAGCGTCTTTGACTCATTAGCAAGTCGAAAGTGAGTTCCCTCAACGGAGCCTGCTGTTTCAGCGGGCGTAATCGTAAAGTCGACAGATCCCGAGATGCCGCTGAGTGATGTGAGCATGACTGGTATCTCCACAACCCCACCGTTCTCGGAAATCGATGCCGATGACTGCTGAATAGCTACAAAGGCATTAGCATCATCGAATTCGGGATACTCGTTGAGGTTGCAGGAAGCCAACATAAGTGCCCCAGCAGCCATCAGTCCGTATGTTAATTTGAATATCTTCATAATCTATATAAATTTTCAATTATCAATTATCAATTATCAATTATCAATTGATTAGTATCCCGTATTCTGCGTCATGTTGGGGTTAGCATCCATTTCGCGCTTGGGGATAGGCATAGCCCAATGGTAGTCAGGAGCAGCAGGGATGTTCTGGTTCACTGTGCCGTCGAAGTCTGTACGGGTGAGCGCCTTCATTGTACGTGCATAGTCATAAACAATGTGTCCTTCGAACTGCAGCTCCTTGCGGCGCTCGTCGAATACGTTGAATGTTCCAGGCACTGTGGCGTTACGTGCGGCAGCAATGGTCTCCAAGTCACCGCGTGCAGTTACTCCACTGATTGAAGCACCGTTAGAGATAGCCTCGGCACGGTTCAGATACATCTCAGAGAGACGGATGATGGGGACGTTGGTCTCACGAGGAACGGCACCAGCCTTACCAGCAAACTTCACGGTGAGCCAGTCGTTCTCGTTCTTGGTGAACAGCTGCAGACGGAGGTCGCCATCCTCATAGAGGCTCACCAGGTCTGTGGTGGCGCAAACGTCACCAGAGCCGTCGTCACCATTACCCCAACTGGTAATGTAAGAAAGGTGAGTCCAACCTGACTCATCCCAATAGTCGTTCTTCTTCGAACCATATACCTCGAAGATGATCTCGCCACCCTTGGGAGCAGTAGCAGCCGTGAACATGCTGAGGTAGTCATTACCTTTAGCCAGTGAGAACTTGCCGCTGTTGATAACCTTTGTAGCATAGTCGGCAGACTTCTGCCATTCACCCATGTAGAGATATACACGTGAGAGCAGACCCTGAATAGCGGGCTTGCTGACTGATGCAGCAGCATCGTCAACACCACTGCGTGAATAGCTGTCGCTCATCAGGCTCTCAGCCTCCTGCAGGTCAGCCACCACCTGATCGTACACCTCCTTGATAGTGTTACGTGCAGGCTGTCCGTTCTCGGTAACGAGGATCACAGGTACGCCAGGACCGCCATTGCCAGTCAGGTAAGGCTGTGCGTAAGTGATCACGAGGTCGAAGTGACAGAGGGCACGGATAAAGAGAGCCTCAGCCTTCAGGTTGTTCACATCCTGATCGGAAGCATCACCCTTGTCAGCATCGTCGAGATGGTTCAAGATATTGTTCGCCCACGAAATGGTATAGTAGGCATAAGTCCAGAGTGATGATGTGGAGCTTTCGTTGTAGTTCCACTGGGTATCGTTGCGATAGCGACCAGAACCAGGTATTGAAATCGGGTTCTTGGCATTGCCTGCTCGAAGCTCGGACTGAAGGACGAACTGTCCGTCATACCAGCTTGCGCTCTGCATCATTGAGTAAAGAGCAGCTCCAGCCTGGTTTAGGCCGTCAAATGTAGAATACGTAAGCTCGTTGCTCTGCTTCATCAACGGCTCCTCGGTAAGGTAGTCGTTACAAGCAGTGAACGTGCTGGCCATGGCAATCAAAGCCAATCCTATAATAGTCTTTTTCATATATTCTTCTATTTTACAATTTTCTATTCTTCAATCCTTCACTTAGAAAGTCAGGTCAAGACCTACGATAAACGATTTAGAGACGGGATAGATACCATAGCCCAGACCGTCGATGCCACGCTCGGGATCCCAGAAGTTGACATCGTGGAAGGTGTAAACGTTCAGACCGCTGGCATAAACGCGGGTTGACTTCAAGCCCACCTTGTTCAGCAGCGTATGAGGAAGCTCGTACGACAGGGTAATGTCCTTGATACGGAAGTAGTCGCCCTTCTCAATCCAGCGGTTCGTTGTGAAGTGGTTAGAGTTGGTAGCATTACCAGCAATGGGCTTCGGGTTGCAACCTGTATCGCCCGGCTTCTTCCAGTAGTTGAGGGCACCCTTCTGCTGGTTCATCGACATCTGGGCACCATCGGAGGTCAAGTAGCGGTTCTCGATGATCATCACCTTGTTACCGCCCTTGAATTCACCAACAACGCTCAGTTGCAGACCCTTCCAGCTCAAAGTGGTGTTAACACCGCCTGTGAAGGAAGGCTCAGGACTGCCGCTCTTTACATAAGCTGCGTCGTTGTAGTTGTTGGTCAGCTCACCGTCCTTGGTGCGCCACAGGGCCTCACCGTTAACGGGGTTCACACCGGCGTAGTCCTTCAGCCAGAAGGTGAAGAGCTTCTCACCTACGATGTGGCGCAGACGACCGTCCTCAGAGTAAGCCATCATCTCGGGATTGCCATCCTCATCAGGTCCCTGACCAGTCAGCTCCAAGATTTCCGACTTGTTGTGAGCGATGTTAAAGCCGAGCGTCCACTTGAAGTCGCCCTTGTTGATGAGGTCAGCATCAAGCTGGAACTCAACACCCTTGTTGCGCATTGAACCAACGTTGGTGGTAGCAGAGTTGAAACCAGAGGTAGATGACTGCGGCATTTCGAGCAACATGTCTGTGGTCTTACGGGTGTAGAAGTCGATACTGCCAGAGAAACGCTTCAGGAAGCGGAAGTCAAGACCGAAGTTCCAAGCGTAGTTCTTCTCCCATGACAGGTCGGGGTTGGCAGGTGTTGATGGACGCAGACCGGTTACACCATTATAAATAGAAGAGGTATAGGTACCATACTGCTGGTAGTCGGCGATGTTATCATTACCGTTAACACCATAGCTAACACGCAGCTTGGCAACGTCGAGCCAGTTGACATCCTTCAGGAAGGCCTCGTTGTGGGCGTTCCAAGAAGCACCAACCGACCAGAAGGTACCCCACTGCTTGTTCTGTCCGAAACGTGATGAACCATCCGTACGGATAGAAGCCTGCAGATAGTAGCGAGAATCGAAGTTGTAGTCAAGGATGCTGAAATATGAAAGCATGGTGCGGTTCATATAGTAGTCCTCAACAGGATACTGTGATGTATCACCAGAAGAAAGGTATGGAATCTGAGGATTCAGGTTCACACCCATTGAGTACAAATACTGATAGTGGTAGTGGTTGGCCTCCTGACCGAGCAGCAGACGTACATTGTGCAGCTCAGCGTAGGTGTCTTCCCATGTAGCTGTATTTGAGGTGGTAAGACTGCGGCGCTGACTGTCAATCATCTGCAGTTCAGGATAACCCGAAGCGTAGTTGTGAGCTTCCTGTGACCAGTAGCGGCGGCTCTCAATGAACTTGAGCTCGGCAGCATTGGTGGTCTTCAGGGTCAGCTGCTTGATAGGCTTCCACTCCAGGTAGATGCTACCGTTGAGGAAGTATGTCTTCTGCCACTGATCGTCGTAAGCAGCAGTAGCACGCGGGTTGGAGTTGGAGTTCTCGGGGATGTTCGAGTTGAAGTCACCCTTGTCGTTATACTTCGGAGTCCAAGGCAGGATAGTCATACCTGCGAAGGCAGGGTTAGAGTAGTAGAGCGACTGCATAGGCACGTCGTTCGACTTGGTGTAACCCAGGTTGATACGGGTTCCGGTCTTCAGATTTGAAAGAATCTCGTGATCCACGTTCACACGACCCTGCATACGCTTGAAGTCGATACCATAGTAGATACCGTCGGTCTTGTGATACTGCAATGAGTTGTAGTACTTGGTCTTGGCAGAACCACCAGCCATCGTCACCTCATATTCCTGAGTCTTGCCCTGACGGGTGAAGTGATCCATCCAGTTGGTCTGATCACGACTCAGCAGCTCGTAGGGACGATAGTAGTTGGCACCTGCAGTGGGGTTGTCAGGATCCTTACCGGCATTGATGACGGCGTCGCGCTGATACTGCAGCAGTTCCTGACCATTCATGATACCGAAATCATTGTCGTTAGCCAAAGAAGAAATACCATACTTGGCACGAACAGTAAACTGACTCTTTCCTTCCTTACCCGACTTGGTGTTAATAAGGATCACACCATTGGCAGCACGACTACCGTAAACAGAGGCGGCAGCAGCGTCCTTCAATACCGTAATCGACTCGATATCATCGGGGTTGATAGTAGCGATGGGGTTAGAAGTGTTCACCATTTCGCTATCGTCACC
Source organism: Prevotella sp. (assembly GCA_017561825.1). Taxonomy (GTDB): domain Bacteria; phylum Bacteroidota; class Bacteroidia; order Bacteroidales; family Bacteroidaceae; genus Prevotella. The sequence continues at coordinate 101,472 of JAFZBK010000056.1, read as the reverse complement.
ACTCATGATTGGAATACCGTCAACTACGTACAACGGGTTGTTACCAGCATTGATAGAGCTGGTACCACGGATACGGATGCTTGACGAAGAACCAGGCTGACCTGATTGCTGCGTAATCATCACACCGGCTAACTTACCACCCAGCATCTTGTCGAGCGATGTGGCAGGGATGTCAGCAATCTCGCCGCCAGCGACAGTCGTGATAGAACCTGTCTTTGCCTCGCGGCGCTGCGTACCATAAGCCACGATAATCACCTCGTCCAAACTCTTCGAGTCACTGGTCAGCACGATGCGCATGTTCGGACGGGCACTCACCTCAATAGGCTCCATACCCACATATGTGATACGCAACGTCTGCTTGCCTTCAGGACATGTCAAAGAGAAACGTCCGTTAGCGTCGGTCACGGTGCCCATCTGAGTACCTACAACCAAGACAGATGCACCGATAACCGGCTCTCCGTCTTCCTGAGATACTACGGTACCATTGACCTTAGTTTGAGCCAGCGCCATTCCAATAGACAGGAATAGGCAGGCCAAGATCATTGTTAATCTTTTTTCCATAAAAATCCTCTCGTTAGTTATTATTAATACAAAAAAATAAATAATCCCTATTGTTACAATTTGCAAATATAAGAATATTTTTGTTATACACCAAGCATTCTGTAGAAAAATTGCAGTTTTTATGAAAAAAATATGATATTTCCCGATGTATTTCTTTCTATCCAACGTGTTTCTTCGATGGCAGAAAGAAGGTCTTTGCCTGCAAAAGTGTTAAATTTGAAACATTTCTTTTACTTTTTTGACAATTTGTTTTGTGAATAATGAAAAAACGTTTACTTTTGTGTTTTAATATATGACGTGTGGACGTATTATACGTTATAATACATTATTATTTATTATATAAGAGAGAGTTTTTTAATTATATTTATTAACGAGTGATTATTTATGGAAAAAAGACTAATGATGGTTTTGGCAAGCCTCTTCCTATGTGTAGGAGGACTCTTTGCCCAAACGAGAGTTACGGGAACCGTAATATCTCAGGATGACGGAGAACCGGTCATCGGTGCCACCATCCGCGTTTCCGGAACCAATGAGGGTACTGTGACCGACTCCAACGGATCGTTCACCATTACTTGTCCAGAAGGAAAGAAAGTGCTCGTCATCTCCTATGTCGGTATGGAACCGGTGGAAGTGGTGGCCAAGTCGAACATGCGCATTGTATTGCGCAGCGGCGACACAAACCTGGACGAGATCGTGGTGACTGCCATGGGTATCAAACGCTCAGCCAAGGCACTGGGTTACTCGGCAACAGCACTGAACGGTGATGAGATTGCCGAAACACGTACGAACGACATCATGTCGTCGTTGGCTGGTAAGGTGGCTGGTGTACAGATCAGCACAACATCTACCGACCCGGGTGCTTCAAACTCGGTAATTATCCGTGGTATCAGTTCATTGAACGGCTCTAACCAGCCTCTGTACGTGATTGACGGTGTGCCCATGACCAACACTGCTGTTGTCAGTAGCGACCACCTGAACAACCAGTACGACTTCGGTAACGGTGCCAACGCCGTGAACCCCGACGACGTGGAGAACATGACCATCCTGAAAGGTGCTGCCGCTACCGCGCTTTATGGTAGCCGCGCTGCCAACGGTGTGATCCTTATCACCACCAAGACCGGACGCGCACAGAAGGGCATTGGCGTAGAGTACAACGGTGGTCTGCAGTGGGAAAGCGTTCTTCGTCTGCCGCAGTCACAGAACGACTTCGGTATGGGTTGGTATGGTAACAAGACCGACGACGAGAACGGATCCTGGGGTCCGAAGTTCGATGGCTCTATGCTCCGCTACGGTGCTATCTACGACAACTCACAGAACATGAAGTCGTATGTAGCCATCAAGAACAACCTGAAGGATTTCTTCGACACAGGTTTCCGCTACAACAACAGCGTGGCATTCAGCAACGCTACAGCAAACGACAATTTCTATGTCAGCCTGTCGCAGATTCACGATGACGGTATCATCCCCACCAACTCCGATAGCTATACAAAGTACACCTTTACAGCTAACGGCAGTCATAAGGTGAAAGACCTCACCATCAGCACTGCGCTGAACTACGCTTATCAGAAGAACTCATTCGTAACCACAGGTCAGGGTGGAGCATCTATGTACAATGCCATGATGCAGACACCGCGCGACATCAGTATCGCTGAGATGAAGGACCTGACGAATCCGTTCAACACACCGGGTTACTACTATACCCCTTACGGTATCACGAACCCCTACTGGGTACTGGAGAACTACGAGAGCAAGTATGAGAGCGAGCGTTTCTATGGCAAGCTGCAGCTCGACTACGACTTCCTGAAGTACTTCAGGGCTACCTACCGCTTCGGTCTCGACACTCAGACCGGACACCGCAACAACGGTCAGCCCAACCTGGAGAGCCTCTTTGCTGGTACCTACAACGAAGATGCCTCTACCATCGCAGGTGCTAAGGGTAGTGCTACACAGCAGACCCGCCGCCAGCGCGAGATCAACCAGGACTTCTTCGTAACGTTCAACATGCCATACAACGATTTCAACTTCAACACCATCGCAGGTTTCAACGGCAACGAACGTCGCTACAGCTACCTGTATGCCTCTGTTGAAAACCTGACAATCCCGACGTTCTACGATATCACCAACTCCAGCGAGATTCCTACCGTGGAGCAGTATCAGTGGAAACGCCGCCTCTATGGCATCTATGCACAGGCTGAAGTGGCTTGGAAGAACATGGTTTATCTGACACTCACCGGACGTAACGACTGGTCATCAACCCTGCCAAAGGAGAACCGCTCGTTCTTCTATCCCGGTGTTACCGTCAGCTGGATCTTCTCCGAGCTGTTCAACGACGATCTGAAGAAGATCATCAACTACGGTAAGCTGCGCGCTGCCTGGGGTAAGACAGGTAACGATGCTTCCGTTTATATGACCAACTCTGTATATGCACAGGCTGCAGCCAACACTAGCGGCTGGGCCAGCAGTGCCTTCCCCTTCACCAAGGTGGGTACCAACGCCTACTCTGCAGGTAACACACTGGGTAGCATCGACCTGAGTCCTGAGATGACCACTGAGGCTGAGATCGGTTTGAACATGGCCTTCCTGCAGAACCGCTTCTCATTCGACGTGAGCTACTACGACCGTACCTCCGACAAGCAGATCTTCTCGCTGGCTATGGATCCCGCTTCTGGCTACACAGCCATGAACACCAACCTGGGTAAGGTGAGCAACAAGGGTATCGAAGCCCTCGTTACAGTCGTTCCTATCCGCACAAAGGACTTTGAATGGAGCTTGAACTGGAACTACACCAAGAACAAGAACAAGGTGGTTTCACTGCCTGAGGAGTTAGGCGGCGAGGTGAACATCTACGGCTTCAGCGGCGGTACCGGTCTCTACGCCATCGAGGGCGAGGAGATGGGTGTCTTCAAGGCATACCGCGCAAAGCGTGATCCGCAAGGCCACGTTATCGTGAACGCACAGGGTATTCCTGTGGTAAGCGATGAGCTGGAGAAGATCGGAACCATGAACTACAAGTATCAGATGGGCCTCGGCACCACATTGAGGTACAAGGGCGTGAGCCTCGGTATCGACTTCGATATCCGCAAGGGTGGTCTGCTCTTCTCTCGTACAGCAGACATCAGCTACTTCACGGGTAACGCTATGCAGACAGCCTATAACGATCGTAACCCGTTCGTTGTACCCAACTCTGTTATTGACAACGGCGACGGAACCTATAGCGAGAACAACATCCCGCTCACACCGACACAGATCTACAACTTCTGGAACAACGGTGGATGGGATCGCGATGCAGACTTCCTGCTCGACAAGTCGTACGTGAAACTGCGTTCGGTTGTGCTCTCCTGGGATCTTCCCAAGAAATGGCTGGCCGGTACGTTCCTCACAGGTGTGAAGGTGTCGGCTTTCGGCAACAACCTCTTCCTTTGGACACCGTCCTCTAATACGTTCGTCGATCCTGAGCTTAGCTCATTTGGTAACGACCTGAGTGGTAACTTCGGTGAGTACTCAGCTAACCCAAGCTCACGCAAGTTCGGTTTCAACGTCAATATTAAATTCTAAAAAGAGAAGAAAGGAAACGAAAGTATGAAAAAGATATATTTATTTGCCGCTGCGGGTCTGATGATGTTTGCCAGCTGTGATCTGGACATCAACGACAACCCGAACTACCCATCGCCCAGCGATGTGTCGGCAGATCTGGTTTTTCCTGCCATTGAGAATGCTATTGCCGATGCCGTGGGCGACCAGATGTTCAACTATGCGGGCTTCTTCGTCCAATACTGGGATCAGATGCCTACCGCCAACCAGTATAACAAACTGGCCGAATTAGAGATCGACGAGGCTACCGACCTCTTCAACCGCTGCTACAGCACGCTGTATGCTGGTGCACTTGAGGATGTGGAGGATGTCATCTCCAAGACAACAAGTACTTCTGATGTCTTCGCAGCCAAGGTGCTCCGCGCACAGGCTTTCCAGCTGCTTGTTGACAATATCGACAAGGCTCCTTACACCGAAGCCCTTCAGGGTAGCGCCAACGCTATGCCTGCATGGGACGATGGTAAGGTTGTCTATGAAGGTGTGCTGAAGGAACTCGACGAGGCAGAGGCAGCCCTCACCGGTGAGCCCATGACCGTTACCGATCCGCTGCTGAACAAGAACGTCAACCAGTGGAAAGGCTACGCCAATGCATTGCGTCTCCGTATGTACATGCGCCTCATCGATGGTGGTGCAAGCGAATACAGCAGCAAGGCTCAGGCTCTTGTCAACGCAGGCAACTTCTTCACTGGCGATGTAGCATGGAACGTTTATACCGATGCTGCTGGTCAGCGCAACCCATGGGGTGCCATCTTCTACGAGGGAACACTCGCAGGTACGAAGAACCTCTGTGCTGCCTATCCCCTTGTGAGCTACTATAATGCTACATCCGATCCACGTGCCGCCTACGGTCTGGAGATCAGCGCCAAGTACAACGAGTATGTGGGTCAGCTGCCCGGTTGCAAGACCAAGATGGGTGAGTGGACTGGCTTAGGCTCTAACTACAACGACGACTATGTGAGCAACATCAACCGCGCTCCCGCCAAGGCTATGCCGGTATATCTGTTCACACAGAGCGAACTGCAGTTCCTCATCGCAGAGGTTCAACTGCGCTTCAACAATAACGATGGTGCTGCCAAGGCTGCTTATGAGGCTGCTGTTGCTGCCGACTTCGCATCTCGTGGCATTGATGGTGCTGCCGACTTCCTCGCAGCCAGCAAGACCAGCTGGGATGCACAGGCAAGCACCAACGACAAGCTCACACTGCTCTACATGCAGAAGTGGGTGGCCTTCTTCTATCGCAACCACATGGAGGCTTGGTCAGAAGCACGCCGTACCGATGTTCCCAAGCTGTCTTCTATGAGTGCACAGAGCATCTACGAGAACGCCACTACTTACAACGCTGGTGACTTCATCAACCCTGGTGTCAACTTCATCAGCGGAGGTGGTCTCTGCAAGCGTATGCCTTATCCCAGCAATGCTCGTCGCTACAACAAGAACACACCTGCTGTGGCCTCTATCAGTGATCGTGTTTTCTGGGACACTAAGTAATAATTGATAATTGATAATAGAATTGATTATGAAAAAGATATTTCTATATAGCTTGATGCTCTGCTTGTCTGCAATCGGCTTTACATCATGTAATGACGACAATGACGAACTGACCGACTCACGTCTCACCTATTACGTGAATCTGGAACTGCAGGGCGACGAAATGATGCTCGTGCCCATCGGCAGCACCTTCACCGACCCAGGTTGCAAGGCAACACTGGCTGGTCAGGACTATACCTCAAACGTTATCGTGAAGGGTGCCAATGACGTTGATCCCAACAAGGTTGGTTTCTACGACATTTCCTATTCTGCCATCAACAAGGATGGTTTCTCGGCCAGCGTCAACCGTACTGTTGTGGTTTACGACCCCTCAGTAACCGCTTCTATCGCTGGAACATACTCAACCGACATGGGTGCCACCTTGTACGGTAAGAACAAGCTCACATTTGCCGACCGTGCTGCTTACTACGGCAATACCAGTGAGTGCGTGGGCATCAAATTCACAGAGTATGTACCGGGCATCTTCTATTGCAACGACCTCTTCGGCGGTTGGTATGAGCAGATCCGTGGCTATGGTAACAGCTACGCCATGACGGGGTATGTCTGCCTGAATCCCGACAACACCATCACACTGCTGTCAAGCTATGTGAAAGGTTGGGGTGACGGACTCGACTACATTGATAATGGTGTCTATGACCCCGAAACTGGCCAGATCAGCTACAACCTGTCATACGCCGGCTCTATTTTAATTGATGTAGTATTGAATAAAGACTAACAGCAACGATTATGAAGAAATATATTTCAATGATAGCCATGGCTCTAACCCTTGCGTGGGGGTTCACAGCCTGTGATGTAGAGACCGATGAGGAACCGGGCGGCACAAACATTCAAGACATGTGCGGCTACTGGGATGTCATGTGGTATGCTGTCGATGCTAACGGCACTGTGCTTGATGAATGGACCGACGGTACCATCTATACCTACAATAAGGCTGATAACAGTACCACGCAGATGTGGCTCGACGACCAGAAGAGCTACTGGCAATTCCAGTTCCTGGTAAACATCGACTACAATGCCAAGACTTTCAGTAGTGGCGCTGTTGACTACGATGCCGCTGGTTCTGGTCAGGCTGAGGTGAAGAACGGTAAGATCCTGCTCGGTGCTGCTAAGAACCTGCACGGAATGCCTACCGACAGTATTGTGTTTGAGATCTCGTTCACCGACGACAACTATCCTGCTAAGTATGGCTTCGACCACTACCGTGTGGAAGGAACCAAGCACAGTGGTTTCACAGAGTAATAACGAATCTCTTTGATTCAATCATTATAAAGAGGGCACTTCGCATGAAGTGCCCTCTTTGTTTATCTCAGTACCTTACGACCATCTATGATATACACACCCTTCATGGGCATTCCATTGAGCTTCCTCCCGTCTATCGTGTACCACCCCGCATATCCTTTACCATTTATCATTTGTCCTTTATCCTTTAGGAGCTTCGCTCCGCCCGTTGCTATCCCTCCCTTCTTCCTGATCATCACCTCGTCGAGGAAGAAGCGTTTGTTGTTTCCGTAGAACAGCAGCTTTACCCAGCCATGACCAGTAAGCGTGGTATGATGTTCATTCCACTGCTGGTTCTTCATCCTGTCGAAGAGATGATCCGCCACGGTGGCCGTTCCGCTTTCCACATCCAGCCACATGAAGTTCTCTTCATCGTTCCAAGGGGCAGCCAGGAAGGAGAGTTCATATTCGCCGTTCAGGTAAATCGCTGGGGTGACGGCCATGCCATGAGCGGAGGTGGTACCGAACTTCGCGCATTGGTTGGCTCCATAGCACTTCGCACTCTCCCACCCATCATGATCAGGAACAAACTGCGCCAAGGCGATGCTGCCTCCCCATCTGCCGTCGTTTCCTCCTTTCCCGTTGCAACCGCTGAACTGTTCATAGAAGACTACTCCGTCAGCAGGATCTGTCAGGATTCCTATGGTAGGACGGAAATGAAAAGACACATTACCGTTTGTCTGCTGGGTGATGTCCGTGATGGCCATGGGCATGTATAGATCACCCCTTTCGCTCTTGTTATACAAGGTGGCGGCGGGGGTGGAGAAGACCGTCAGACTGTCGTTGCCGTTATAAGGATAAGGATCGCCACATAGCTGCGAGAGATCGTTATCGGCATGGAAGATGGTACAACGGGGATGGTCGGGATCGGTGTTCACCCTGTTCTCCATCCACGCCTCCTCATTCTCATCCACATGCAGCACAAGCAGTCCGCTGCCCGGCAAGGCCCTGTCCCACCCTACCTGCTGACGGTTTTCCAACAGGTAGTATTCGTAAGGACTGTTCCTATTGTATATAATATAGCTGTTTCCGTTATCCGACAAAGGCTGCATGTTACTCACCTCCCTTTCGTTGGTGAGGATTATAGGTTGCTTCCATCCGCAGATCATCCGTTCATAACTGGTATAGCCGCAGGGCGTAAAGCCGTTACCGTTGTAACAACCGTAGTCCATGATGTCCCAACGTGACATGCCGAAGCAGCCATTGTCCTCCGTATCGTACATGTCGGGAATGCCCAAGCAGTGAGAGAACTCATGACAGAGCGTGCCGATGCCGTCGATGTGGCCATCAAGACCCAGCTCTGAGCAGCAGGCGTAGGTGGAGATGGTTACCCCGTCGATTTTCAGCGTATGACCATAGTCGCCTGCTTCCAAAGCGAACTCATGAGGCCAGATGGTTGCTGCATCTTCACAGCAGTGTTCCCCTTGTCCGGCAAAGAGCACTACTACCTGCTCCACTTCACTATCACCGTCCCAGTCGTAATCGGCATAATCCACCTCTTTCGCTGCCAGCTTACAAGCCTCTGCCACCATCTCTCCTGCTCGCAGGTCCTGTCCGTCAGCATCATTCTCACCATAATAGGCATAATTCATGGAGAGCCTGACCGGTCCTACCACATCGAAATCCAGCAGGAACCGACCTTCACTCTGGTCCTTGAAATAGTCGTGAACACTGCCATGAAAGCCCAGTTCATGCACAAACCCCTCTTCGTTCGCTATGCGCCGATAAAGCTCCGTCGCATGTGCCTCCTGAAAGGAACGGTCAGCAAACTCAGCTAAGATGATGAGACCCTTGAAGGAGGAGGGAGTCGAGGAGGGAGGAGTGTGGAGTGTGGAGCGAGAATACTTTCGTGCTCTGCTTCCTTTTCTTTTAGTTCTAGATACCAATTCCTTATTCTCTTTTACCAATTCCCATATCTTAGTTTCATTTCTCCCTCCTCTCTCCACACTCCTCCCTCCTCGCAAATATCTACATCCCAGGGAATCCTCCCACCAATGCTTATACTCGTCACCCCGCAGCTCCACCCTTACCGTAGAACCATCTGACAAATGAATCACTCGCCACAATCCGCGCTGAGCAGGAACAGCCCACGCAGTCATTGAACACACCCATAAAAGAATGATGAAAAAATGCTTTTTCATAATACTGATTTTAGAACTCGGTACAAAGGTACGAAAAGTTGAGAGCAATACAAAATAAATTCATATATTTTTATTGCCGAGACGGAGTACCTTCGGCGAAGCCAGAGGTACGAATAAGCGAGCAAAATGCAAAAAGAAAGTTCATTTTCTTTTTCATTTTCGAGCGAAAGTACCTTCGGCGGAGCCAGAGGTACGGATAAGCGAGCAAAATGCAAAAGAAAAAACCTTATTTTTTCAGTAAACGGTTACGGTTACAACTGTAACCATGTAACCTTTTTATTCTACAGAAAAGAATACTATTGTTATAATTACATAATAATCAATATCTTATATAATAATACAACAAATTGTTTACCTCTGCGCGGTTACGGTTACAGCTGTAACCATGTAACCATTTGTATGGTTTTGGAGGGCATTATTTTAGGACTTACTAGGGTAATACCATAAGGAATAAGGGATGAAAGTGCCGCTTTACCATCGTTTGCCTATACCCAAACGATCGTGCGCCTATAGGCAAACGATCTGTCGCCTATACGCAAATTGAAACGGCTTTTTAAAATCATCCTATTTGATAACCCTGGATCTTCTCCTTCAAATACTCCTTGAACTCCTGAGATCCTAAAACTTCGATGTCTTCAAAGAGACCAAGGACGAAACGACCGATGCCCGCATAACTGCACACATCCATGGAAAGGAGCCAGTGATTGGTATCCTCCTGCTCAAACAAAGGTTCTGACAGCGGATACTCCTCAATCATCAGGTTGTGTGAGAGCGTTCCCATACGCAGCTTCACGGGCAGTCGTTGTTCATCACTGAACATGAAGATATCCGTGTACATCTGTCGGTGCTCAGTTTCGTGCTGCCAGTTCTCTGACAATAGTTCCACTTGTTGGATACGGGCTACCTTGAAAGTTTTGTTCATGCCTGAGGCAGGTTCATAGCAGCGTACCTCGTTGTTGCCGTTCATCAGCAGGAAGGGTTCCACTAAGCGGTCGCGCTTGGTGCGGCCATGGGGTGACGAATACCCTTTGAGCACCGCCATTTGCTTGTACTTGATGGCCTCGTGCAGCTGACTGATGATGAAGGCCTGCTGGTCGTTGGTGCGACTGTCGTTCAATATCTGGAAATCCATTCCTCCACCTAACTTCTCCTTCAGCTTCTCCACCACGGCATTCTTCTCATCCACCTTCTCAATCAGTCGTCGCAGCACGATCTGTTCTGCTTCGGTAAACGACACCCGTTCGATGAGTCGTTTGAAAAAGGGCGACTCACGATCAATGCTATACAAACCGCCTTCCTTGTTCACGATAAAGCCGCAGTCGCGAAAGAACTCCATATAATAATAGAAGTTCCGGCGGGAAATATCCAGTCGTTCACAGATATCCTCCACCCGATAACCTCTGTTGCCTGCCAGGAGGAGCATCAGGTCAAGTTCGCGTTCTAAATTTGAATGTCTCATATTTTTACGAGGAGAGAGGAAGGAGAAGGGAGGAGGGAGAATAGTAATGAGATACAGAATTTTATTCCATTGGCCATGAACTCTAAACATATCTCACTCCACCCTCCACACTCCTACATATTGCACCCTTATTTCTCGGGGAAATCAAAGTTTAGTGAGAGTTGGGTATCGCCCAAAAGATTATAGGACAGGCGGTGATAGGGTGTGGTGCCGTATAGTTTGATGGCCTCACGGTGTTTCTTGGTGGGATAGCCCTTGTTGCTCTTCCAGTCGTATTGCGGATACTCCTCGGCCAGCACATCCATGTAGTCATCACGGTAGGTCTTGGCCAGGATGCTGGCGGCGGCGATGGAGAGGTACTTGGCATCGCCTTTGACAATTGTGGTGTAGGGAATGAGGGAAGGAGACGAAGGTAATTGCACTCCCCCTTCAGGGGGAGCAGGGAGGGGGTCTCTATATGGCTTGAAGCGGTTTCCATCCACGATAATGGCCTCTGGTCGTACCTTCAGCTGATCCAAGGCACGATGCATGGCAAGAATAGAGGCATTGAGGATATTGATCTTGTCGATCTCGGCAGGGGTAACAATACCTACTGCCCAGGCGATAGCATCCCGTTGAATCACTTCGCGCAGCTCGTGCCGGCGCTTGTCGGTGAGCTGCTTGGAGTCGTTCAACGCCTCATTCTGATAATCCTCGGGGAAGATCACGGCGGCAGCATACACGCTTCCTGCCAGACAGCCACGGCCTGCCTCATCGCAACCGGCTTCCACCTTTCCTTGGTAATAATGACTTTCTAACATGAACTCTTTAACCCTTTTTGACTAAAAACGTACGGTTTGTGAACTTATTGTGCACAAAAGGATAATAATTTTGCAGTGTCGAAACAAAAAACGAGAGAACGAGGGAACGAGATTATCATCTCTTACCTCTTGCTTCTTGCCTCTTGCTTCTAAAAACAAAAAGAATATGATTAATAACAAAGAAATGATACTGACCGCCCCATTCGGCAGTCATTTTATCGCCGACAAGCTAAATCGAATCGTTGAGATGGTGAACCGTCCGGTTAACTTGCTCCGCCAATACTACGCACAGGTATTGGAGCGGGAGTTGAATATGCGTCAGACTTGGTCGTTGATTGAGGCACAGACAGCCTTCTTCTTAGGAGTAATGCCTGTAGGCTATGCTTTCCCGTTGCGTGCAGCCGCACTTGTATGGCTGATCGTGGCCGTCAGGAAATGTCGTCAGCAGCTCGCTTAGAACATCTGGGCCACACGACGGATGCCAGTCACAAGTGCATCTATTTCTTCCTTCGTATTGTAAAGGGCGAAGGAAGCACGGACAGTGCCTGTGATGCCCAAACGATCCATCAGCGGTTGTGCACAGTGATGACCTGTACGGACGGCAATGCCTAAACGGTCGAGTAAGGTACCCATGTCGAGATGATGGATGGAGCCGACATTGAAACTAACCACGGCGTCCCTTGCTAATTGACAATTGACAATTGGCAATTGACAATTTAGTTGGAGCCCATAAATATGGATATCGGGGATGGTTTGGAGTTGTTCCATGCAATAGCGGGTGAGTTCCTGCTCATGCTGTTGGATGGCCTCAAAGCCGAGGGAATGGATATACTCGATGGCTTTGGCCAGTCCGTGGGTAGCCACGAAATCAGGGGTGCCCGCCTCGAACTTAAAAGGCAGTCGTTCGAAGGTTGTCTTCTCCCACGTCACCTTGTCAATCATCTCTCCCCCACCCTGATACGGCGGCAGTTTCTCCAGCCACTCCTCTTTGCCATAGAGAACACCTATACCTGTGGGGCCGTACATCTTATGACCGCTGAAGGCGAAGAAATCACAATCCATGTCCTGCACATCCACTTGGAAATGCGGAGCACTTTGGGCACCATCCACCAATACAGGGATACCACGCTCATGAGCCATCTGGATGATCTCCTTCACGGGATTCACCGTGCCTAAGACGTTGCTAACGTGAGCCAAGCTGATAAGCTTGGTGAGAGGTGAGAGGTGAGAGGTGAGAAGTGAGATATTGAGCTGACCGTCATCGGTGATGGGCAGGTGTTTTACCACGATGCCCCGTTTCATGGCCTGCAACTGCCAGGGTACAATATTGGAATGATGTTCCATCTCTGTGACCAGCACCTCATCGCCTTCCTTCATCTGCGACTCGCAGAACGCACTTGCCACCAAGTTGATGGCCTCGGTGGTTCCACGGGTGAAGATAATCTCTTCGGTCTTGGCGGCATGGATAAACTGGCGCACTTGCTCACGGGCTGCCTCATGGAGGTCGGTAGCCTGCTGCGACAAGTAGTGAACACCCCTGTGTACATTGGCATTCACATTGAGATACTCATCACGCATGGCATCCAGCACACAGAGCGGTTTCTGTGTGGTGGCCGCGTTATCCAGATATACTAACGGCTTTCCATATACCTCCCTTGATAGGATCGGGAAGTCTTCACGCACCTTTGTATTCATTTTGTTCGCTACGAATTTGACTAATTAGGCGAATTTTATATCATTTGTTATTTTCGAGGAACGAGGAAGGAGGAACGAGGAACGAGAAATGTAACTGAGATACAGTATTCATATACAAAACCACTTGTACTTGAAACAAATCTCGTTCCTCGTTCCTCCTTCCTCCTTCCTCGAATCCTTCCCCGAATCTCTTTTCGGCTGCAAAAGTAGGGAATTAAATCCTATTATCCAAATGAAATGATCAAAAGTTAGATGATTACATTCCTGACATTGCGCTATTCCTCGAAGAAACCATAGGGGTCACGGCCACCCTTCCAACCTATTTGCAGGTAGATTTCATCTTCACTGCCTGGGATGTATTTATAGGTGTACTTTCTGTAACCTCCATCCCCGAGGTCGTAATACACACTGCCGCTATTCTCACTAATGGTATAACCAATACCAGTATCAGCATTGCTGATCCAAGTCCTACTTCTACTTGAACTCGTATAATCAGGTTGTCTGATTGGTATTTCTGAGGCTTTGAGGACATGTTGACCTACCAGTACATTGTTTTCATCATAAACCTCATAATTAAGTACAAAATTAGTGGCCTTGCCTTCATTGAACCCCTCATATAGATCAAATGATACTTTATATGCACTCCTTGAATACTTTCTTGACAATTCAAAATGAGCACCATTTGATAGCGGTGATATTGTATAGGTTGATTTCCCATTCGTCAAATCAAAATTACCTATGAAATCTATATAAGACGAAGTATCCTTATAATATAATCTATCATGTTCTTGTGTAACGATTTCTCCATTTTTGTGAGAACGGTATTCCTCAATCGTTTTCGACGAGGGGAATTTTGCATCGATAAGGACAGATTCGATCAAGTCAGGTCCAAGTCCTGGTTCCTGTGCAACCGTCATCGACGCAACTCCCTTTGTACCGTCAGCCCTTGTGGCCTTTACTGTGATGAGAGCCGTACGTACCTTTTGCTGCGGATTCATGTCAGCCCTAAAGTTAATCATGACGCTACTGCCGTAAATATCAGGTTCTTGGATATGAATAAAGTCCTGCTCACACTCTACTTCAATGTCTTTAAGAGCCCTTCCCTTTATTTCAAATCTGTCTGACCTTTCATTCCATACAATTTTCATCTTCCTGTCTCCCGGATCTCCCGTTTTGTCCACGGTTTCCAATTCAACCACTTGATTCGGATCTACGTTCCTGTCTCTTACCAAGACAAACTCATAATCAAACAACTTAAACCTCAGATACACGATACCATTTTTTTCTTCTAACGTAAATGGAGCCGTATAATTTTTCTTTAATTCAACCTGGAACTCTGCAGATGAGGGAAGCGTGATTATTTGAGTGCTTCTTGCTGTCTGTGTAACCCTATACGTAACCATCTTCTTAGACTGATCGACATAGAAAAGACCCATTGTCTGCCAATCTTCCAAACCATCATTCACATAGTCATAATAACTCCATCCGCCATCGCTGATCCTGAATTTACCCAAAGCGTCTTCTGTCCACCAGACGCCATCGATATTAACCGGCTTCCAGAATGACAACGGCAGTCCTGGGAAGTCCAAGCTGAAGCCATCATCCGTCTTATTGTATGGAATGACGTAGAAATCTCCTACAAACATTCCTGTCTTGTCGAAAGGATTCTCTTCGTCTTCGACCTTGCTCGGGAGATAACTAACTGTTATTCCCATCCTGGATCCATCTGCCGTATAAGGACCAGAGAAACATTCGCGATATGACCCATTATAATACTTAGAAACACTGATGTAATGCCCTTCACTATGCTCTGTGAATGAGAGTTGATAGTCAGCGTTATAATAATGGGAGTAGCCCACGGTGGTATCATGGTATGCGAACACATCATCGATTGTCTCGTTCTTCAGACTGAACAGCTTGAATTTCACATCACCTGAAGTAGAAGAGCCCAAGGAAATACTCTGATATCCCTCAACGAACGGAATCACAACGATATCACCGACATTCTTGGGATTGCGCAACAAGTCGCATTTGGGATCAAGGACATTGACCTGCACATACATATACTTGGGATCAATCGAGCATCTACCGCCCCACAAGAGATTATCGTCGGCATCATAGTAATGGAAGACGTATGTCTTGTTCGGTTGGGATGTGATATGGAAATACGTTTTGTCCTTGCTGACATAGTCCTCATCCAAGAAGTCTGGCTTCCAGTCTATCTTGAGAACGTTTTTCATGCGGTCCACGAAGAAGGCCACGTCTGACGGACTGAGCTTTTCATGACCCGCCATCTTGATGGCATCGTTGATCTCCTGGTTCAGCTGTTTCACCTGCTCGGCCGTGGCATCCGCCAGGATCCCTGCAAGATCTGCTCCGTCAGGCACGACTTCCGTTAGACCATCTGCCAGCAGTTTCAAGTTGTTGTTACAGGCATCTATGAAGGTCTCGGCAGTAAGGTTGCCTTCCACCAATTCAAAGACCACCTTCCCGTTTGTCTCAAAGAAATCGTAAGCGAGCTTCGAGGTTTGGATCAAGTCATCACCAAATGCAAAGACGATGTTGGCACCAGCCTCTATGAGCTTAGGAGCTACGGCGAGTGTCAAGTCTATATGGCGCATGCCATTGGCGGCCATCTCGGTAGCCAGTTTTTCCGTGGGTGAAGCTGCTGACTGGACAGCATGGTCCATGATGGCTTTGTAGATTTCTTTGGCGTAAAAATCGAGCTCACCCATAGAGTATGACTTCCAGAACTGGTCGCAAGAGGTGCGGTACTCAAAGGGCAGCACATCGGCATCCATGATGTCTCGCCAGATGCGCTGACGGTCGTTCTTACTCTTAATACCAAATTTCGACATTGCACCGATCACTGTGCAACGGTGAAGCTTATTGGCATCCCTCAGCACTAAGCCGAAATCCACAATCGACTTTGCCTGCGACCAAACACCACGGGTTTCTGCTTCTGCGGCCTGCTGTCGGCTGAGCGTTTCGAGCAGATAGTCGATACGGTCTATATCATTGACACTGCTTTTGGGGTTATAAGCAAGCGCCAGCATCCTCGCCACCAGATCACCGTAAAGATTACTCAACTCTTCCTCTGTCATTGGTGTCACCGGCTCTGCCTTGAGGAATCGCATACCCGAAATCAGGTTCTTGTAGATATCGTTGCCCGCATGGTGCTTGAAGGTCACCTCACCATTGTTGAAGTCGATACTCTCCAGATCACCGGTGTTGTAGTATTTCACTGCACCGTCGGTCAGGCCAATCAGTACCTGGTTGGTGTAACCGTCCCTCTTCACGGCATTCTTACCAGTTTGTCCAAAGGCACAGACAGACACGAGGAGCAACAGAACTGAAATAGATAAATGTTTCATCATGGTTCCCTCCTTTCTATTCTACAACAACCTTCTTCTTGTCAATGATATAGACGCCCTTCTTGAGGGTAGCTGCACTTCGGCCGACCAGCTTACCGTCAAGGTCATAGACGGGCTTGCCCTCTAAACCCTGCTCTTCTGAAAGCCTCATGCGCTCTTCTATACTCGTAGCATTCGTGAAGTCAAGTGTCACCTTCGACATGTCGTATGTCTTTGTTGATGTTCCATCATTGAAAGTGATGATCACATCATCGCCATTGAAGGTAATCTTGGAGATCTTAGTCGCATCAATTTTTTGTTCATCGTCGGCCATCATCGTCAAAGCCGAAAAGAACAACATGGTTAATAATAGTAATTTCTTCATCTTCGAAATGTTTTGGTTAGTAATATGTTGCAAATATACAAAAAATATCGAGACAACGATTCACAATATCACAAAAACTACAACAAAAACACAATTTTATTATTATGATTACGACTTTTTCGCGCCCTTAGACAACCGATATCCCCTAAAACTCACACAAGGATGATCCTATCTCGCATAATTATCTCTTTTGATTTGAGCCTTGGTGCAGTGTTGACAGAGGAAATCGTAAACGAAATCGAAGTCCTCGTCGGGCACGAATACGCGGTTCTTGTTCAGCAGTTGGTTGACCTTAATAAGGTGGAGACGACGACAAGGAATAATACGGTCCACATCGGCGAGGACGGAGGTAGAGGTTGAGCGTGAGGCGGCGAGGATGCCCGTACCCACCACACCTGGCTTGCCCGCTGCTGCACCAACCATTGCCGTCAAGGCACCAAGGACGGTTGCCTTTTTTACCTGACGGGACATCTGCTGATGAACCACCTCTTTCTCGTCTAGCGTGAAGAGCACAACGTATTTCCAGCCATAAGACCAAGCCACGATGACATAAGCAATGTAGCCAATAACCAGGAACACACTCATCAGCACAAGGAAGCCGGAGGTCACGCCCCACAAACTCTTGAGGGTATAGCCTTCCTCACAACCGATGAGCAGCACATTAAACAACCACACAATGCCGAAACTAATGCCCAGCACCTTGTAAACATCGAACAGGATGCTGGGATTCTTCAGCATCGGCACCTCATACACCCAACGGTACTTCCAGTCAGGGCAGAGTGTCACGCGGTTATAAGAATCGCTACCATTGTTGATAGCGATTCTCTGTTTAATGGACTTATTCAGATTATTCTTGAACCAATTTCTTGATGAGTACTTTCTTGCCGTTCTGAATATAGATGCCTGGGGCTGTCGGATCCTTGACATGACGACCTTGCAAGTCGATGAATTCATTGTTTACAGGATCATCCATAAGGGTCGTACTGATGCCCGTTCCGGTGGTAGATACTTCAACCTCGGGCTTCATGTCCTTCGCCTCATCCCAACCAACATTGTCGGTAGCGATGACACACAGACCATACTTCGTACCTGCATCACAGGCAAAGGTTGCCGTCTTGCCCGAAGTGATTGTAGCCACCAATTCTGCTGCACCATCGTTCTTGAAAGCATAAATACGGTAAGCACCAATGCCAGATGTCGCATCCGAACCGCTTACAGTCACCGTCAACTTACTCTTCTTCTCAGTCACCTTAGTAATCTTCGATGTCGGATAGTCGGTATCGAAGGTGTTCACGTAGTTATTGGTCACAATCGGATCATTGGCATCAAAGACGATGGTAGCCTTGTTCTTGATGGTCGAAGCGTTGGCGGGATTTGCCTTGTGCTCCACAACGAAACTGACGAAGCCCTCACCAACGCCTTTGGCATTGTTGGGCAGGAGGAAGCCAAGTTCGGGATCATCGATCTCGCTGCCATTCTTATTCAGCGAAACAAAACTCCAGCGAATAGTACCTGTACTCTTGTCAAACTGTCCTGTGACACGCACCAGGATGTCCTGTCCCTTTACATTATAACTGATATCACGTGAGAACTCCGTGGTCTTGCTGCCGCCAACAGTATATGAATTATCGGCCCAGCCGAAGCCAGTGAACGAGAAGGTTGAGAGATCATACTTCTTTTTGTCGAGTACATCAGTGATAAACACCTCATGTGCCGGAGCCGTAGCACTTGACTTGTTCTCGAAGGTAATGGTGTAGGCCATGTTGTGTATGGGTTTGATGTAATGGGCTTTGTCATCATAGCCTGCAGGACCGATCATCTCATTCGGATCGTAGCTACCCATTGCACGTGACTTCTTCTTGTCGGCGGGGCCTTTCAGACAGTCCTCACGGTTCCAGTAGGTATTCATCGCACTCCAACACATCGAACCAATAATGAACATACATTTACCCACAGCACCCACACCAGAGATGTCGGCACCACAACTGAGCGCCGCACTGCCGAAGTTCTTGCCGAAGTTAACCCAGCCGTCGGAGTTGCGGTCATAGATGTCCATGGCGCCCACGACCACTGTCTTGCCTGCATTGTAGATACAGCCCGCAACAGGTATCTGACCCACGACGCCGTCTTCCAGCAGCTGTTGTCCGAAGCTCTTGGCCATACACTCCATCTGTTCCAAAGAGTAGAGTCGCCTTGGGCGGGCATTAGCTGTCTCTCGCTCCATGCCCCATGGTTCCTGGATCATATAGTACATGTTGACCTCGTCGAGATCCGCGTTGCCGCCGGCGGGTGTCTTGTAGCGGATGCGGAATGACTTGTTGCCGGTGCTGTTCGGGCCGATGTAAGGTATTAGCAGCATATAACACATAATGGAATCGCCCGTCTGTGGGTCGTAGGTCATCATGTAGTCGGTAGCCTGTTTGGCCAAGGCTTGTCCGCTATCGTCGAGATAGGGGCTGATGCCACTGATGTCGAAGTCGAAGAACACATCCACATTGCCTTTCATGCGTGGCACACCAAGGATGAAGGGCACGTTGTAGGCTGGAATGTTCGAACGGTTGCCGTATGTGATAGTGTATTGCTGGTACCTGTTCCACAGCATCTTGTCTCGACCGTTCACCTGTACCCACAAGTCAGGCGTCCCCGCCTTCTCTACAGTGAAGGCCTTGTATAGCGTGTCATTGCCCACGATGACGTCGTATTTCCCTTTAGCTGCCTTGCTGAGGTCGAACTCGGCAGGAGCCAGTTGGTCGATGGAGGTCACCTTAGAGGCATCGTAGTTGCGGTCTATGAGCCATTTTCCCTCAATGTCACCGCTGGCACCATGCAGTACCACACGTGGTTGGTTGTTATAGGTGAGTTTGTAGCCACCCAGGATATGCAGGGCCACACCTGCAGTCTGTCCGGCAACGGTAGGATAGACACGGTTCAGTCCGCCAATAGTGATAGTCTGAGAAGAGGAGGCATAGGCATTGTATTTGCCCGTTCCCTTGGCCACCAAAGTATATGTATAGGTGCCGGGATCACGACTAAAATCTTGTGATACGTGGCGCTGTTCGCTGGTTTTGTAATTATCGGTATATCCAGGGTACGGAAGTATCCACCAACAGCCCACACCATCTTGGGTCATGTCGCTCACACTGACCTTCTGCCCATTCATTTCCTTTGCCATGGTGAACGCGGGATGTGGTGCCTTGATGGCGGTGTGTTTCGTAAGGACGGCATCCATCAGCGGAGCAGGGTCATTATGATACTGGCTCTGATCCTGCAGCGAACCATCGAAGGTAAGCAGCAGGCGGCAATCCTCGTCATTAGCATCAGGCGTATTGTAGAGATGTGCCTGTATCTCCTCTTGCGTGAGGGCACGGCTCCAAATGGCAAAGTTATCAACCAATGCCTTCTGATTTTCGCCATAAGTCGAAGTACGTCCGATGACAATGGGATTATTACCAATTGCAATCTTGCCCTTCTCGGTAGCTTTATCTATGAGCACACCATCGATATATAATCTGAGGTTATCCTTTTCCTGCTTCGAGTCATAGGTCATGGCTACGTGGTGCCAATATCCTTTGTCATTTACTTTTATCTTATAGCGACTACGATCCGAAACCTGTTTTCCTACCCCATCGACAGATTTATCGGTACTCAAAGCTGCATAGAAGGTATAATAGTCACCACTCTTATCGGCATGGATAAACCAGCCACCAGAGTATCTGCTTCCAGCATGGCTCACAGTGCTGTTGGTCACACTGGCTACCTCAAAAGAATAGTCCGTCTCATCTACGCGAACCCAACACTCTACGGTGGTGGCTTCTTGAGTAGCCATAAGACTTGGAGTCATAGGAATCGTTATGTCATTCACTATTTTTCCAGTCAGCTCTGAATAAACTTTCTTCGAGATGTCTAATGCCATCTCCTTACCCGTAGATTCAGGGGCCGGGTCATTGCGGCGATAGACAACATTCCAGAAATAAGGGTCGAAGTTCTTATAAGGTGCCTGATAGTTCATGAACCAGTGCTCAGTGCCTTCGCTGTCTAACAGCACTGTCAGAGAGTGGTTGTTTGTCCTGCCACCATAGAACGACTCCGTACCAAGGCTGAAGGTACGCTCAACTGAGCGGAATCCGTCCTTCGATTCCACCAGCAAGGCACGACAGCCTGTCAAATAGACATGCTGGCCTGTATCATCATCGGGCGCGATGTAGAGTTCATAGAAATTGGAATAGCCGTCATAGCGACCAGTCCAGTAGCAACGTTCCTGTTTTTTCCAGGTCTTGCCGCCATCGTGCGAGTAATGAATGAGCGGACCGTTAGGGTTCTGCAACACATAGATGTGCTTACCCTTGGCAGCGATAGCCCCTTCCGTGCCGGTAGTCTCTGGGATATACATGGCATCTGTCCATGTCTTACCACCATTGGTGGAGCGACGGAAGATAGTGTGTGCACGGTCGTTGGTGGGGTGCTTGCCTTCCTGTTCCTTGGCACAGCCACGGAAAATGACGTTAATCGTGTTACCCTCAAGCGTCATCTGCGGGTGGTAGTTAAATGACGCACCGTTGAATCCCTTCATGTAAGTGAGTTCACACCACGAGGTATCATCCTTCACTAATGGTGCAATATTCTGGGTCGTAACCGTTGCGCCACCATCGGTAGAAGTCGAGAAATATACATTTCCCCACCACATGTTATAATTCCAATACATATCATTGCCAAGTACTGCCCAACGATTGCCTGAGACCTGTACATCAACCAGATCCTGAACTTTGTCAATCTCCTTGTCTTTGAAAGTAGAGCCGCCGTCAAAGGATGTGAACACACGTGTCTTATAAGAGGTGCCGTTGTAGCGCGAATGCTGGAAGGCAATGACCAGTGTCTGGCCATCGCTTACAACATGTGGCCGTCCGTAATAATAATGACCTTCGCCATCGATGCCCTTTCCGTTGCCCTTTGCCAGAACACGTTGCTTGAAACTTTTTCCTGAGTTGGTCGAGTAGGTCAAGAGCAACTCACTATTTTGGCCATCATCAGACTTCAAAACAGTGACAACCTGTACGTTCTTCCCATCCACGTTAAACCACTTGGAATTGCTACCTAGGCTACCGCCCACGTAGTTGATATCGGTTGTTGACATGTTTTTGGACTTGACGATAGCACGTGCATCTTCCCATGTCTTGCCGGCATCAGTCGAGCGACGGTAGTAGATGCAATATTCACCTTGGGCATTGGGTTTCCAGTCAGCCCAGAATACATGAACTGTCTTACCAGAGACAGCTGCCTGCATAGGCAACGGATCGCTGGTATAGCAGGTAATGTCGTTCACACTGGCAGACAAGTTTTGCCATCCTCCATAACTTGAAGGAACATATTGCTGCTTCGTGTCGGCAGCCATGCTGACCAGTGAGGCCAGCATGAGCGCCATGGTTAATAGAAGTTGTTTCATAAGCTAATCATTTATTAATTTAATTTGCGGCTAAGATAGGGAAAAAAAAGTTACAAAGACTTACATCTTAACAAAATCGACTTACAAAACATGTTTCGTAAGTCGATTCTCTCAAAAGGATATGGTCTTTATGACTTATGACTTGTTCAGCCACTCTTTGGGTGTCATGCCCGTAACGGACTTGAAAGTTCGGAAAAATGTTGTCTCATTGGCAAAGCCCGACTGATGATAAATATCAGCCATTTTCTGATTAACATTCTTGAGAAGAAGTCGTTTGGCATGCTCAATGCGATAGGTGTTGACAAACTGGGTAAACGAACAGCCCGCCTGAGAATTGATACAGTCGGAAATAAAACGACGATTGGTTCCAAGGGCAGCAGCCACATCTTGGAGTTTCAGTTCACTGTTCTGGTAGAGTTTCTGCTCTTCCATCACCTTACTGATACGTTCCATCAGTGCCTTTGCTGTATCTGTATCAGAGATCTCTGGTTCCATTGATGCAGTCGGGCATCTCTTCCTATATTTAATAATAAGGTATGCACAAGCCAACAGGAGAGCAACAAGAATCAACAAGGGCACAAGCCAGCGACTGATACCGGCATGATCATTTACGGGATCTCTGCCCACACGGAACAGATACACACTCTTTGAGGGTGTGAAATTGCTGGAATTGATAAGTCCACCCGTCATCAACAGATTGCCCTCAGGAGTCAGCACACTTGGGTAGCCAGGCATCACAGGCAAGGGGTCGGTATAATAAAGCGTCATGAGTGCACCATCTTTAGAGGGATGGACATAGTCTATGCTCAGCACATAATAGCGAACCTCAGCATTTGAGTAGAAGTCATCTTCGACTCCTACGAGGTAAGCACGCCCAACCTGACGGTCAGCAACGATATACAAATAATATATCTTCTTCCCTATGCCTTCCATCGGAACGGGATAGGCTGTTGGCAACAGACTAATGTCTGTTCCACATACCCGTGCTACGGCCACCTGACCAGTAGCGTTCTGCACAGGCAGAAGGTAGGTATAGTCGTTCTTTGCCTCGTCACCAATGAAACTCTCCGCGTCATTATGGGCACCCGTGAACAAGGGTTGCCAAGTCTTAAACAAGGGGATATGGACACTATCACCTCTCAAGCGATCCGCAATCGTAGTGTGCAGAGAATCGCCCTTTGTACCACAGTTGCCAATAATCAAGGCGTCATTTCCCGCCATTCGGAAGATATAGGGACAGGAGCGCTGAACCGCCACGTCTTTGATATAGGTGAAACTCTGCCTGAGAGAATGGTCGCCCTTCTCACTTAGTTTTTCTTGGAACAGTTCAATGTCGTCGGTGTGATACCAGTTGCCCGCAATGACCACCTGTCCGCTATCTATCTCAAGCCCAGAAAATCCTGCACGTTTGCGCTGCATGTTACCGAACCCCATGAAAGTATGCGTCTGCGGATCGTAGAGTTCTGCCGTGTAGGTCTGCCCTATACCCGTTGGCTGCTCACTACCACCTGCTAACAGCACCTTACCAGACTTCAGCACGACGGAGAGCGCGAAATCATGGATATAGGTCATCTGCATTGTATGCCACTTGCCATTTTTGTAATATTCCGCCGTAGGCGTAGGCACGAAGCCGTCGGTATGACCACCAGCGACCACCATTTCACCGTTCACAATGAACGAAACATGACCGGCACGGGGGATATTCAAGTCAGGCAACTGCTCCATCTGCAATTTCACCACAGGACATCCGTTCTTAACTGGTTCGGATGCTGTCATTGTCTGTGGTAGCAGCAACAACACTGAGAAAAGGCATCGTGTTAGTTTACGCATAAATAGCTGATTATATTAGTTACAGAGTTTACACCCTACGCACTTGTTGAGTTCACCCCTGAAACGCTTCTCCACGAGATAGCGAAGACGGTCGCGAAGGGGTTCGAGTTTCATCTTGTCGATCACCTCATTGATGAAGGCTTTCTGCAAGAGGATGGTGGCCTCCTCCAAGGAGATACCGCGCTGACGCATATAGAAGAGAGCCGCATCGTTGAGCTGACCCACCGTGGAGCCATGGGCACACTTCACATCATCAGCATAGATCTCCAGCATGGGCTGGGTGTACATCCGTGCCTCCTTGGTAGCCGTCAGGTTCTGATTGGTCATCTGCGAACTGGTCTTCTGTGCCCCATGCTCCACCAGCACCTTACCTGCAAAGGCACCCGTTGACTGTCCGTTGAGCACATATTTATAGAGTTCATTCGAGGTGCAATGTGGCACCTTGTGGGTGATTAGCGTGTTGTTATCCACATGCTGGTTCTTGTCAGCAATCACACAACCGTAGCAGTCACACTCAGCCCCCTCGCCAGAGAAGGTGAGGTCTAGCTTGTTACGGGTAATACCGTTATGGAGTGTGATCACGTTGTGGTTCACCCGACTGTTTGCCTGCTGCTCGATATAGACATTGCTCACACGAACACTCTTGGAATGCGTCTCTTCCAAACAATAGAGATCCAAGGAAGCATTCTCGCCCACATAAGCCTCAATGACCTGTGTAGTCAGGAAATGGTTGTCATCTGCTGCATGATCGCAGAAGAGGAACTTCGCTTCCGCCCCTTCTTCGAGGATGATAAGCACACGACGGTTCACCATCATATCCACATCCGAGCGAAGGATATTGATGATCTGAACAGCGTGATCCAGCACCACTCCCTTAGGTACATAAACATAAAGACCGTCCTGAGCCAACATGGTATTCAGGTTTGTGACCGCATCATGATCCTTCGAAGCCAGCTGGTGGTAATAGGCGGTAGTGGCATACTCCTTCAAAGAGCCAATGATTACACCTTCGGGCAAATGACTCTTGGGCAATGCCTTGGAGTAGAACGCATCATTCACCACGAAATACAGCCAGGTGGAGAGGTTGGGAACATCGCAGCGGAAAGCCTGATAAGGATCCACGGGAATCTCAAGACGATTGAGGTTCACGCCATAGTCAGGCTCAAAGAGTTTCGGTATATCCGTATATTTATAACGCTCCACCTTTCTTGACGGGAAGCCCTGAGCCTTGAAGTCCTCAAATGCTTTATCACGAACAGTATTCATCGACTCGGCAGCATGATCAAAGATCACTTGCCGTGCCTGCGTATAGAGATCTATGTATTGGAGACTCTCCCCCATCCCCTCCCTGTGAGGGAGGGGAGTAGATACACTTGCTGTCTGTTTTTTACTGTCCATGTCTTTTCTATTCAAGAGGTAACTACTCCCCTCCATTCAGGGAGGGGTTGGAGGTGGGTCTCAACCAATCATACCCATGCTCCTGAATCTGCTTAGCCAGCTCAGGACCACCCGTCTTTACAATCTTTCCTTGGTACAACACGTGGACATACTGCGGACGAATCATCTCCAGCAGACGGTCGTAGTGGGTAATAACGATGCAAGAAGTCTCAGGTGTCTGAAGCTTGTTCACACCCTCAGCTACGATACGCATGGCATCCACGTCAAGACCCGAATCCGTCTCGTCAAGTATCGAGAGTTTCGGCTCCAGCATAGCCATCTGGAAGATCTCGTTGCGTTTCTTCTCACCACCGCTGAAGCCCTCGTTCACACTTCTGTTGGCCAGTTTGGAATCGAGTTCCACAATCTTACGCTTCTCACGCATCAGCTTCAGGAAATCAGCCGCATTCATGGGTTCCAACCCCTGGTACTTGCGTTTCTCGTTGATGGCGGCACGCATGAAATTCGTCATCGACACGCCAGGGATCTCCACGGGATACTGGAACGAAAGGAACAAACCCTCGTGGGCTCGGTCCTCGGGTTTCATCTCCAGCAGGTTCTTGCCGTTGAACCACGCCTCACCTTCGGTCACCTCATACAACGGGTTTCCTACCAGCACAGCACTCAGGGTTGACTTACCTGAACCGTTCGGTCCCATGATGGCATGCGTTTCCCCATCATTGATCACGAGGTCAATACCTTTCAATATCTCTTTCTCGCCGATCTTAGCGTGTAAATTCTTTACTTCAAGCATTATTTCGATATTACGTTATTTCGATATTTCGACTTAGCCGACCGTTCCTTCGAGAGAGACGGAGAGCAGTTTCTGAGCCTCAACAGCAAACTCCATTGGCAGCTTGTTCAGCACCTCCTTGGCATAACCGTTGACGATAAGTCCTACGGCCTGTTCGGTGGGGATGCCGCGCTGATTACAATAGAAGAGCTGATCCTCGCTGATCTTAGAGGTGGTAGCCTCATGTTCGAAGATCGCCGTATTGTTGTGCACATCCATATAAGGAAAGGTATGCGCACCGCAGTCGCTGCCTAACAGCAGACTGTCACACGATGAGTAGTTGCGGGCATTGTCGGCTGTGGATGCAGCACGAACCAGTCCGCGGTAGCTATTCTGTGAATGACCGGCAGAGATTCCTTTCGAGATAATTGTGCTCTTGGTGTTCTTACCGATATGGATCATCTTCGTACCCGTATCCGCCTCCTGGTAGTTGTTCGTCACGGCCACTGAATAGAACTCAGCCACCGCGTTGTCACCCCTTAAGATACATGAGGGATATTTCCAAGTGATGGCCGAGCCTGTCTCCACCTGCGTCCAAGAGAGCTTGGAATCCACGCCACGTAAGTCACCCCGTTTCGTCACAAGGTTCAATACGCCACCCTTTCCGTGCTCATCACCTGGGTACCAGTTCTGAACAGTAGAATACTTCACTTCCGCCCTATCCATCACGATGATCTCCACGATAGCCGCATGCAACTGGTTCTCGTCGCGCATCGGTGCCGTACAACCTTCCAAGTAACTCACGTACGAGTCATCATCAGCAACGATGAGCGTACGCTCAAACTGTCCTGTATTACGGGCATTGATGCGGAAATAGCTACTCAGCTCCATCGGACAACGAACGCCCTTGGGGATATATACGAACGAGCCGTCGCTAAAGACCGCGCTGTTCAGTGATGCATAGAAATTATCACGATAGGGAACCACGGTGCCGAGATACTGGCGCACCAGATCGCCATGCTCCTTGATGGCCTCACCGATGGAGCAGAAGATGATGCCTTTCTCACGGAGTTTCTCCTTGAAGGTGGTCTTCACGCTCACAGAATCCATGATGGCATCCACGGCAGTATTCCCACTCAGGGCCAACCGCTCTTCAAGGGGAATACCTAATTTATCGAAGGTTTTCTCAAGTTCGGGATCGATCCCAGCGGTTTCTCCGGATTTTCCGGATTTTCCGGCTGTAGGATCAGCATAATAACTAATCTCCTGATAGTCAATGGGCGGCACATGCACATGTCCCCATGTAGGCTCCGTCTGCTCCTTCCAGTAACGGAAAGCCTTCAGGCGGAACTCGAGCATCCACTCGGGCTCTCCCTTCTTAGCAGAGATGAGCCGAACGATATCCTCGTTCAGCCCCTTCTCTATGATTTCCGTGTGTACGTCGGTGGTAAAGCCAAACTCATACTTCTGCTCGGCTACCTGGCGGACAAACGCGTTAGACCCACCTCCCTGCCCCTCCCTATGAGGGAGGGGAGTAGTATCTTTTAAATCCTCATTTTTAGGATTCTTATTACTATTCATCATTTGAAAGAGTAATCACCCCCTCCCTCTAGGGAGGGTAAGGGGTGGGTCTTTTATTACAGTTTCTGCTCCACCTCGATCTCTGTGAAGGTCTCGATGATGTCGCCCACCTCGATGTCGTTGAAGTTCACCAGACTGATACCGCATTCCAGACCTGTGGCCACTTCCTTGGCATCATCCTTGTAACGCTTCAGGGCATCGATAGGTGCAGTATGGATCACAATACCGTCGCGGATTACGCGAGCCTTGTCCTTGTTGTGAACCTTTCCGTCGATAACCAGACCACCGGCAACGGTACCCACCTTCGAAATCTTGAATACCTGCTTCACCTCGATCTCGCCAGATACAACCTCCTTCTTCACCTTGTCGAGCATACCCTGCATCGTTGACTTCACCTCATCGATGGCGTCATAGATGATAGAGTAGGTATTGATCTCCACTCCCTCATGCTCAGCCAGCTTACGGGCATCTGCACTCGGACGAACCTGGAAGCCCACGATGATGGCATCAGAAGCACTGGCCAGCATAACGTCGTTCTCTGAGATCTGTCCTACGGCCTTGTTGATCACGTTCACCTGAACCTTCTCGGTAGAGAGCTTGATGAACGAGTCGCTCAAAGCCTCGATAGAACCGTCGGTATCACCCTTCACGATGATGTTCAGCTCATGGAACTCACCCAAGGCGATGCGGTGAGAGATATCGTCAAGACCCAGCGTCTTGGTGGTACGGATCGACTGCTCACGCTGCAACTGCACACGCTTGTTGGTGATGTCGCGTGCCTCCTGCTCCGTCTCCATGATATGGAATGAGTCACCAGCGGTAGGAGCACCGTTCAGACCAAGGATGATGGCGGGTTCAGCAGGACCAGCCTCAGTGATGCGCTGGTTACGCTCGTTGAACATCGCCTTGATACGTCCGTAACTGGTACCGGCAACGACAATGTCGCCAATCTTCAGCGTACCGTTTGAGACGAGCACGGTAGAAACATAGCCACGACCCTTGTCGAGTGATGACTCGATAACAGAACCTGTAGCCTTGCGGTTGGGGTTCGCCTTCAGGTCGAGCATCTCAGCCTCCAGCAGCACCTTCTCCAACAGTTCATCCACACCAATACCCTTCTTGGCACTGATCTCCTGGCACTGGTACTTACCGCCCCAGTCCTCCACGAGCAGGTTCATGTTAGCCAGGTCCTCACGGATCTTGTCAGGGTTAGCACCTGGCTTATCAATCTTGTTGATGGCGAACACCATCGGCACATTGGCAGCCTGCGCATGAGCAATAGCCTCCTTGGTGGTAGGCATCACTGAGTCGTCGGCAGCAATGATGATGATGGCGATATCAGTTACCTGCGCACCACGGGCACGCATGGCGGTGAAGGCCTCGTGACCAGGTGTGTCGAGGAAGGTGATCTGACGACCATCCTTCAGCTCCACGTTATACGCACCGATATGCTGCGTGATACCACCTGCCTCACCGGCAATCACGTTCGTGTTACGGATATGGTCGAGCAAGGAGGTCTTACCATGGTCAACATGTCCCATGACCGTTACAATCGGAGCGCGCGGAACGAGATCGTTCTCATCATCCTCCTCCTCGGTAATGGCGTTCTGCACCTCTGCACTCACATACTCCGTCTTGAATCCGAACTCGTCGGCCACGATATTGATGGTCTCAGCATCCAGACGCTGGTTGATACTCACCATGATACCGATGGACATACAGGTACCGATAACCTGGTTCACACCCACGTTCATCATGGTAGCCAGCTCGCTCACGGTAACGAACTCGGTCAGCTTGAGCACCTTGCTCTCAGCTGCCTGCGTAGCCATCTCCTCATTGAGCTTCTCCTGAACAGCGTCGCGCTTCTCCTTACGGTACTTGGCACCCTTCTTGTTCTGGTTCTGCTTGTTGGTCAGACGGGCCAGTGTCTCCTTTACCTGACGAGCCACATCCTCCTCGTTCACCTCCAGCGGTCGCTGGATGCGCTTCTTCTTGTTCTTCTTACCAGAAGGAGCGTTGTTGTTATTGTTGTTGTTCTTCCCGTTGCCTTGCTGCATCTTGCCCACGGCCTCGATGTCGATCTTCTCCTTACCGATGCGCTGGCGCTTCTTCTTCTCGCCATTGCCACCAGTCATGCGCGACTTCTCCTCGCGCTCACGACGTTTCTCCTCCTTGGTCTTCTTCTTCGGACGTGTGCTCTGGTTGATGGAGTCAAGGTCGATCTTACCCAGCACATTCACCTTCGGAGCCAGCTTCTTCTCGCTCTTCAGTGTGAACACCTCCACGTCCTTTTGCTGATCCTCGTCAGCAGACTCAGGTGCGAGCACTTCCTCAGGCTCTACTACCTCAGGCTCAACAACCTCAGGTTCGGGCTGCTTCGTTGACGACTGCTCAACAGGCTCGGACTTTACAGCTACGGGCTTTTCTTCTTTCTTCTCGGGCTTCGGGCTCTCGGCAGCAGCCTTCTGCTCTGGCTCGGCAGCAGGAACAGGAGCCTCAGACTTCACAGGTTCTGCTTTCTTGTTCAGACTGCTCAAGTCGATCTTTCCCAACGGCCGGAACTGCTGCTTGGGCTCCACAACGGTCTCCACCTTCTGCTCCTTCTGTTCCGGGCGTTTCTTCTCCTTCTGCTTCTTGGGGTACAGCTTCTCGGCAAGACCTTTCTGCTCCTTGTCCTTCTTGAACTGATCAACGAGCGCACCATACTGCTCGTCACTCAGCTTGAAGTTCAAGTCGCCTCTCACCTCCCCTAAGTCACTTCTCTTCTCCAGGAATTCAACTGCCGTTTGAAGTCCTATGTTTAACTCTCTTATTGCTTTGTTTAATCTGATGCTCATTCTTCCTTATTGTTCAAACTCTGCTCGTAATACATTCAACATATGATCAACGGTCTCCTCTTCCAGGTCAGCTTTCTCCACCAGCATCTCACGCGGTGCATTCAGCACGGCCTTGGCGGTATCCAAACCGATAGCCTTCACGGCATCGATCACCCACTGATCAATCTCATCAGAGAACTCATCCAGATAGATATCCTCATCGGCCTCGTTCTCATCCACCTCGCGGAATACGTCAATGGTATATTCAGTCAGCATACTGGCCAGCTTGATGTTCAGACCACCACGACCGATGGCCAGACTCACCTCCTCAGGACGCAGATATACCTCTGCCTTGCGGTTCTCCTCATCCACCACGATGCTCGACACCTTTGCAGGACTCAGGGCACGCTGGATGAACAGCTTGGTGTTGGAGGTGTAGTTGATTACATCAAGATTTTCGTTGCACAGCTCGCGAACGATACCGTGTACACGACTACCCTTCACACCCACGCAGGCTCCTACGGGATCGATGCGGTCATCATAGCTCTCCACGGCGATCTTTGCGCGTTCTCCTGGCATACGGGCCACACGACGAATGGTGATCAAACCGTCGTTGATTTCAGGAACCTCAGCCTCGAGGAGTCGTTTCAAGAACTCAGGACTGGTACGGCTCAGGATGATCTTCGGGTTGTTGTTCTCGTTGTTCACCTGATGGATGACGGCACGGATGGTCTCACCCTTACGGTACTGGTCGGAAGGAATCTGCTCCGACTTCGGCAGGATCAGCTCGTTGTTCTCGTCATCAACGAGGAGCACCTCGCGCTTCCATACCTGATAGACCTCACCGCTCACTACCTGTCCTACACGGTCCTTGTACTTGTTGTACAGACTGTCGTGCTCCAGTTCGAGAATCTTGGAGGCCAGTGTCTGACGGAGGTTCAGGATGGCACGGCGTCCGAACTTCGCAAAGTCCACGCGCTCAGACACATCCTCACCCACCTCGTAGTCATCTTCAATCTTCTGGGCGTCAGAAAGACAAATCTCCTTGTTCTCATCCTCTACCTCACCGTCGGCAACCACCACACGGTTACGGTAAATCTCAAAGTCACCCTTGTCGGGGTTCACGATGACATCGAAGTTCTCATCGCTACCGAAGATCTTCGCAATCACATTGCGGAAGCTGTCCTCGAGCACACTCACCAAGGTGGTGCGGTCGATTTTCTTCTGCTCAGTAAACTCTCTGAAGGTATCGACCATGCTGATGGTCTCTACATTTTTTGTTGCTGCCATAGCTTATTTGAAACTTATTAAGTATTTAGTATATTTCACCTGATCCATCTGGAAAGACTTATCCACATCCTTCAGTACCGGACGTTTCTTTCCTTCCTCCTTCACCTTCTCGCTGACGGTTACCACGAAGTCGTTACCATCCACGCTCTTCAGGATACCCTTCACCTTCTTGCCGTCACCGTCGAGCACTTCCACTTCCTTGCCCACGAAGTTCATATACTGCTGGGGCACCTTGAACGGCTGACCAAGTCCGGCTGATCCTACTTCCAGTTCATAATCCTCTTCATCACGGTTCAGCCGATCCTCGATATAACGGCTCAGCTCAACACAATCCTCAATCCACACCCCGTCGGCATGGTCAATCTCGACAACGATCTTGTTGTCCTTACTAATCTCAACATCCACGAGGAAATACTCCTTACCATCGAGCCACTCCTCAACTAAACTTTTTACAATGCTTTTATCAATCATAAACCTTGAATATAAATGAAAATGAGAGACTCTCGGAGAGTCCCTCATTCCACTGAACGGGTGCAAAATTACAAAGAATTTCGCACACTACCAAATTTTTTCCACATTATTTATTATAATTCGGGTCAAGAAGTTGTTTGTACTTCGCCTCATCGCGCAGCAAATCACGGGCTGCATCCATCTGTTTATCGTGCTTCAGACTATATTCCACCGTTCCTCGCTGGTAATAATTGGCGGCCACGATATCCGAGGAAATCAACCGCTTGATGGTCTCCTTATGCAGGTCGAGATCATGCGCAAGGTCATGCTGGAGCTTCTTCTCCAAGGCTTCGAACTCAGGCTTCGCCTCCTCGTAGTAACCCTCAAACTCCATGATCTTCTTCAGCGCCTTCATGGCACGGTTACTCTCAGGATCATAGGTGAAGCCGTTGGCGATGGCCCGCTGCTTGAAGTCCTCATAGTCGGCATCCGTAATCTCGAACGATGATACAAGACCGATATTGGGGTGCTTGGCCAGGTAATCCACCTCGTATTCGAACATCGTCTCAGTGGAATCCCTTCCGCTCACACCTAAATAATACGCAATATTCGGCAGGGAGTCGGATTTCACCACCAAGTCGGGCGTGATGCCACCACCATCCCGCACAGGTCGTCCATGCGCTGTATAGAACACCTTCGTCAGCGAATCGGGGATATGCTCCTGATACACGCCCTCGCCCTGCTTGTAGTTGATGGCCTGGATACAACGTCCGCTGGGGATGTAGTAACGACTGGTCGTCACCTTCATCTGGGCATTATGGGGAAGGTCAACAGGCAGCTGCACCAATCCCTTTCCGTACGTTCTTGTTCCCAAGATCACGGCACGGTCGAGATCCTGCAGGGCACCGCTTGTAATCTCACTGGCCGAAGCCGATTCCTCATTCACCAGCACCACCAACGGCATCACTGTATCGATAGGTTCCACCGTTGTCTGGTAGTCGTGATTCGCCCTGCGCAGCTTACCGCGGTTAGAGGCCACCGTGATGCCTCGTGGCACGAAGATGTTCACCAGCTGGGCAGCCTCCAGCTCACTACCGCCACCGTTGTTACGAAGGTCGAGCACCAATGACTGCATGCCTTGCTTCTTCAGATCCAGGAAGGCGCGTCGCACCTCTTGGGCGCAACCCTCCGTGAACTGTGTCAGACAGATATATCCTATTCCGTCACCCTGCATGCCGTAATAGGGAATCGTGGGCGTGGCACTCAGCGAACGACGTGTGATCTTCATCTGCATCACCTTGTTCGTGCTCGGACGACGGATCTTCAGGGCAAAGGTGGTGCCAGGCTCTCCTCGCAGATGCTCGCGCACATACTCAACACCCTTGCCCACCATCACGGTATCATCGATGCTCAGGATGATGTCACCCTTCCGCAATCCAGCCTCCTGAGCAGGTGTATCCCCCATCGGCTCGTCAATCACCGTGGTCTTCTGCTTCAGATGATAACGGATCAGGGCACCAATACCGCCATACTTACCAGTAAGGAACGACTTCAAATCACTGGCTTTCGGGTAATACACCGTATAGGGATCCAACCGCTGCAGCATGGCCTTGATACCCGTTCCCACCATCTTGTCAGCATCCAGCGTATCCACATACAACATGTCCAGCTGACGGTAGAGGGCATTGAAGATCTCCAGATTCTTCGCCACCTCGAAGTTATGATCCTGCTCATTCTGAGCCTTTATCGGCATTCCTGCCAACAGCAAGAACACCATCCACAATACTATTCTCTTCATAGATTGATGCAACTAAAATGAATCATGCACAATAATCGGGTACAAAAATACAAGATTCTCTCGGGATAACATTCAAAATCCCCCAAAATTTATCGTAATTTTGTCGTTTCTTATATTTTTTCTCAAAAAAGTTTGGTGATTTCAGAAAAACGAATTACCTTTGCACCCGCATTCGAAACAAATGCATTTCCTGCTTCAGTAGCTCAGTTGGTTAGAGCACCTGACTGTTAATCAGGGGGTCGTTGGTTCAAGCCCATCCTGAAGCGCAAAAATCAAAATCGCTGCATAGCATTGAAAAACAAGGAGTTAGAGAAAATCTGACTCCTTTTTGTTTTCTACAATATTTCAAAGTTGCACCCAATTTGCACCCATTTTCAAAAATCACACACCGCTTGCCCCCTTCTTCTTGCAGTTTACCAACATAAAAAAGATCTATTGCTATTCAACAGTCATCGATTTTCTATCCAACTAAAGAATACTTTTCCTTTTCGACAATTGCAATTACGACTAAAAGCATTACCTTTGCACAAAATTTAGTTTTATAACAAGAAAAATGAAAAAAGTTAGTGTTTCCGTAAAAAAACGAGGGGTCTGAAGTGTCTTATATATAGAAGTGCCCTAAAACGGGGTGCAAATAACAAAAGACTGATATGCTTGATAAGAGAATACTTGAACAGCTTTTCCGCCGGAACTACAGCGAGATGATTCATCTGGCCAGAGTCTTGTTGGGCGATGACGGCGAGGCTGAGGACGTGGTGCAGGACATCTTCCTGCGGATTGCCGACAGCGACATTCCGCCCAAGAACGACAGTTATCTTTTAACAGCCGTGCGCAATGCCTGTCTGAACGAGATACGGCAAATGCAACTGCACGAGCGGGTGAAGAACCTATTGCCTATTGAAACCGAAATTGATCAGCAACCTATTGACAAACAACAGGAACAAATTGACAATATTTCGGCTTTCGTGGACGAGCAACTGGAAGAACCACAACGTAGCATTTTCCATCTCCGTTTCGACGAAGATCTGACTATTGCAGAGATTGCCCGTCGGCTTGGTCTGAATCCGAATACCGCCTACAAGTATCTCGCCCAAAGCATTCAGAAAATCAGAAATCACTTCAAACGTTAAAAGAATATGGAAACGATTAACGACAACATCCGTCAGTTATTGGAAATGCTCGACAACCCCGAAGCATACACCGAGCAGGAAATCCAAGACATCATCAACCGTGATGAAGATACACGTGAGACCTACCGCATGATGGCAGAAGCCAAACGTAGCAGTCGCCAACATCAGGCAAACAAGCCCATTGATGTGGATGCTGCATGGCAAAAGTTCAATCAAAAAATCCAGCCCCAGCAACATAGTTTTGGCTGGATGAAGATTGCAGCCTCTTTCATCGGAGTATTGCTTGTGTCAGGTATTGCCTTTGCTGCCATTCAGATTGTAAGATACACACAGCAGCATACACCAAAGACTGAGGAGGTCATCAATACTCCAAAGTCCGCAAATGTTACTCCCGCTGATACGCTGACTACCGACACTATCGCAACACCACAGCCCATCATCTATGACAACATTCCACTGGAAAAGATGCTGCCAGAGATAGCCGCTCATTACGATGCTAAGGTCACGTTTGTCAATGACGAAGCCCGACAACTCCGCTTCCATTTTATGTGGCATCCGCAGAAGGGCATCGAAAAAGTCGTCAGTGACCTCAATCAGTTCGAGCGTCTGAACATTACACTGAACGATAATCAAATCACCGTAAAATAGTCAGCCGCCATGAACAGATATATTACTCTCATTCTTGCCCTGCTACTGACTGTCAGTACACAAGCACAGAAGCGAATATCGCGTGAATACAATAACGCATCCCTCTCTGATGCGCTGAGACAACTCAGTGAGCAACAGACGGGTTACACCATCTACTTCCTCTACAACGAACTGGAGGACTTTCGTATCACGACAACTGTCAAGAACAAGCATCTGCCCGAAGCCATCCAGCAAATGATAGGCTTCTATCCTATCCGCGTCACTACAAGTACCGAAGAGGAAGGAAAGAAGATCTTCGTGGAATGCATACAGAAAACGGAATCCCGCTACAAGGGCACCATCATTGACGAAACTGGTCAGCCCGTTGCATACGCCAATGTTTACCTGCTTCATCCATCTGATTCTACTCTCATAGGTGGAGGCGTAAGTAACGAGGCTGGTCTCTTCGTCATCCCCTGTGAAACAAATCCAGTCCTCGCCCGCATCTCCTTCATTGGATATAAGACCGTTTACAAATATTGTCATAGTACAGAACTCGGCACAATTCGGATGCAGCCCGACAGTTACAAGCTGAAAGGTGTGGAAGTAAAAGGTTCCCGTCCGTTGGTGAGAATCAAGGACGATGCCTTGCTGACAACTATAGAGGGAACCTACCTCTCGAAGATGGGTACAGGTAATGACGTCCTTGCCCATATCCCTGGTGTAATTCGCAATGGCAACAGCATTGAGGTTATAGGCCGTGGCACTCCGCTCATCTACATCAACGGCAGGCAGATGCGCAACCAGAGCGAACTTGACCAACTGAGCAGCAATCAAATCAAGGACGTGGAGGTCGTAATGACACCTGGTGCCAAATACGACGCCACCGTCAAGGCCGTCATCCGCATCAAGACCATCCGTCCCGTCGGCGAGGGTTTCAGTTTCAACAGCCGTACGGTGGCGGGCGTGAACCACTACGTCTATGGTCTGGAGGAACTGAACCTGAACTACCGCACGGGCGGACTTGACATCTTCGGTATGGCCGAATACGAGAACCACCGTAGCCGTCAGACCAACGACAGCCGACAGGACACCTACCTGCAGAGCCACTATCAACAGAACAGCCTGATGCACTACTACAACAAGAACCAGATGCTGGCCGGGAAACTCGGATTCAATTACATGCTGAACGACAATCATTCCATCGGCATGACCTACACCATAACCTCTCGCCCCAACAGTCAGACGAGTGACTACTTTACGACCATGCTCATAGACAAGCAGAACAACGACCAGATTACAGGACGTGGTAAGGTGGACGGCGACGACATCCAGCACATCATCAGTGGCTACTATGCTGGGCAGACAGGTAAATGGTCGCTCGATGCCAATGCCGACGTGCTGTTGCAGAAACAGAACTCCGACAGCCAAACCCTTGAGGATGCCACGCAGGGCGACGACCGCACCGTGACCACCCGCAACGACGTGAAGAACCGCCTCTATGCCGCCAAGTTCGTGGCTGGCCATCCGCTCTGGAAAGGTAATCTGGAGATAGGTGCCGAGGGCAGTTACGTTCACCGTACCGATGTGTTCGGCAACGTGGAAAACATCATCGATGCCAGCGACACGAAGATTGAGGAAAACAGCACGGCGGCCTTCGTCCAACTGATGCAGCGGCTGAACAAACTGACGCTCATAGCCGGACTGCGTTACGAATACCTCGACAGCCGTTACTATGAGGGCGGCGTGAAGATGGGCGACGAGAGCCGTACCTACAGCGACCTCTTCCCCTCGTTGATGCTGATGTATCCCCTGAAGAACGTGCGTGCCCGACTCTCGTATTCGCGTAATATCAATCGCCCGGCATTTAGCCAACTCAGCGGCAACGTCAAGTACATTAACCGCTACACCTACGAGAGCGGCAACCCCTACTTGAAGCCATCGTATCGCGACAATCTATCGCTGGCACTCAACTACAAATGGCTGACGGGAATGATTGACTATGCCCGCGTCCACGACTACATCATCACCTCCTATTCATCCTACAAGGACGACCCGACCATTGCCCTGCTGCGTAAGGACAACGCCCAAGGCTACGACAACCTTTCCCTGATGGTATCGGCTGCACCCACCTTCGGCAAGTATCATCCGCAGTTGATGGTGGCTACGCAGATGCAGAACCTCGAAGTGCAGTACCGTGGCGAGACCAAGAAGATGAACAGCCCGATGACTATCATTCGCTTCAATAATGCCATCAACCTGCCCTTCGACTCATGGCTCAATGCCGATTTCTCGTGGCGTTCGGCTGGCGATGCTGAGAACATCCACCTCGCCCAGTCGTGGCAGTTCGACATCAGCCTCTACAAAGCCTTCTGGAACGACCGTCTTACCGTCAAACTGGCCTGTACCGACCTCTTCAGCAGCATCCGCCAGAAAGCAACCATCTACAGTGACATTCGCGAAATCTATCTTGACAAGCGCCTCGACACTCGCAACCTCGAACTCACCGTGCGTTATAACTTCAATCCCGCCAAGAGCAAGTATCGCGGACAAGGTGCCGGTAATGAAGTAAAGAGTCGCTTCTGATATGGAACCTATTCATCATTACATAGATTTGAGTTGGGCTATGGTGGGCATTTTCGCAATTGCTCACCAGCCCCTCTTGTTCCACATTCCCGGCATTGACAAGGACGAGGTCGCAGCCGAGGAGCATTTTTTCGGTCTCGCCGAAGGACACAAAGAATAGAAATTGCGCATAGTAATAATCTTGATGTTGTTACTATGCGATTCTACATAAAGGCAAATATTGAATCTTATTACATGTGTCTGGACGAATATGAAATGGAAGTTGCAGCTTTTCTGTCATATAGCTCTCTTGTGCGCAGTTCTTCAAGCGCGTCGAAAGTTCCGTCTCGCCAATAATAATTCACCTTGGGGCTAACTTTATCCCAAATTTCACTGCACAACAGGTCTCTGTCACCTCCATCTTGTTTGATAAAAGCCTCGATTGCATCGGCCTGCTTTTGGTTCAAATGCCGCTGAGACGGACAATTTCCCATTTCAACCAAAGCATTGACTGCTGCCTCAAAAAACAGATTGCGCTGCTGGTGATACGACTCCCAAGTTCCATCAGCAATACGATCGGCATCATCCTGTAGGGAATTGATAGTAGCGTTATCTCCTTTCCAGTCTGTAACCGTCTTAACGAGCAGTTTTGCATACCAAAAAGCATCGTTTACATATGACTTACGGCCTTCTATAGTCTTCTCGTCACTCATTGCTTGCAGAAAGAGATCTTTCATCTCCTTTGCAAAGTGTTTGATGCCTGCTTTCCATTGATCAAGAATCATCTGAACAACCTCGCTGAACTTTTGGCCGCATGTTTCAAACATAAAATCTCTAACACCTTTGAGAATACCAAGTAATATCTTGTTAGACTCTTCAGATTTGGACAACTTTTCGTTCAACGATTTGATGTTACTATATAACTTGTTTTTCTCGGCTATCTCGGCATCAAGTTCTGCCTTTGCGTCAGCTTTGACTTTTGCAATAGCAGTTTCTTTGTCTGCCTTAGCCTTGGCAAGAGCAGCTTCCTTGTCCGCTTTGGCTTGAATCTCTGCCTTCTTTTTCTCCTTTTCACGGAACTTGGCTAATTCTTCCCATGTGACATCCTGGTCTTTCTTGCTGCCACTTGTCCAGATATAGGGACGGCCATCCTCGTCAACAGCGGTTGTTGCCTGACGGAGTTCTTCTTTGTGTTCTTTTTCTTTATCTTCAAGCACTTTTCTCACTGTGGGACTCAACCCAGAGTTAAATATCTTGTCATACCAAGATGCCTGAGCCATCTTGGTAATCTCGGCTTTCTTTTCCTCAATTTCCTTTTCAACAGCCATCAGTTGACCATTGACTTGCTGAAGATTCCATTCAGCAGGTGGCACTCTCTTCTGCTTACTGCCAGCAATCCCACGACGCAAACCAAATGGGGC
The DNA here is from genome assembly GCA_017561825.1 of Prevotella sp. Classification (GTDB taxonomy): domain Bacteria; phylum Bacteroidota; class Bacteroidia; order Bacteroidales; family Bacteroidaceae; genus Prevotella. The sequence goes on along the minus strand of JAFZBK010000056.1, from coordinate 61,543 downwards.
CATAGCCTTTGCATATCCTGTCTGCCAACGTTCCATTGCTACAGGATTACAAATATCCTTGGCAGAGAGTCGGGCTGTTACCTCTTGCTTCTTGTAGGTGCGCTTCTTGACAATAGCCCTGCCGCTCTCATCGAGGATAATGTTACCGTTCTCGTCAGTCTCATATTTACGCAAGGGCTTTCCTCTCTCGTCAAACTTGGGCTTCTCCTTACGCGGCTTTGGCTCTTCGTATGTTATTGGGACAACTGTGACGTGCAGATGGGGAGTTGTCTCGTCCATGTGCAGAACAGCGGATACTACGTTCTTGTCACCAAACTCCTGCTTAAACCAGCCAAGAGTAGAGTCTATCCAGTCATCAAGCCTGCCCTCTTTCTCGAATTGCTTCATGGTTTCCTCATCGGAACTGCATATGAAACATAGAGCGATGACCGCATCATCCTTGATCTTACGGGTTTTCTTTTCCCCTTTCGTTACTATCTTCTTTTTGCCTGAACTCTCGCGGGAAAAACCTTCTTCTTTTAGTCGGTTCCAAATGGCTTGTGTTCGGCCAACCTTTTTTGCTCCCTCAATGCATTCACGGTTGAGTGCTGTACGAGAATCATCACGGACGCTCTTCGGACGGAATGTTACCATTCGGTCCAGATTAGCGTCATATACTTCTCGGTCAATGTGGGCGGAGAGTCCCCCCGCATTGCCAGTTTGCTTGTCCATCGTTAGGACAACGAATCTATCACCTTTTGCCATAATTTGTAAACTTTTAAGTTGTTCAACAATTGGGTCCAGGGATTGTTCCCTGGTCAGAGTTCTTAGAGGACGAGACCTCTGAGCGGGGCGGTCAAGGGGGAGGGTCACCCCCTTGCGAGGTTCCATAGGGCAAGTAGCCCTTGGCAGGTTCTTAGGGCAGAGCCTTGAGCGGTAGGTGTAGGGAGAAGTCACTCCCTGCTGGGGAATCCAAAGGGGCAAGCCCCGTGGCTTACTTACCTAAATTTAGCGACTCTGCTCGCGACGGCTTTGTGTGCCATGCACAGAAACCGGAAATTTTGGTATAGTAAGCTACACCATTATTGCTAATGGTCGCCCCTGTCCGCCACGTTACTATACATCCCGAATGTTACGGTGTTCTGAAAGACAGCCCCTGATAGTTAAGGATAAGCATCATCTCGTTAAAACGGTCTGCTATTCTGATACCATAGAGCATGCGGATTTGTGGTGGGGTTAGGTTGGTTGTCACCATGGTGAAAAGCATCCTGTTATAGCGATATGACAAGAGATCTATCACAGGAGTGACACGGTTGCCATAGCTAATCAGTGTAGGCTCTTCCTCGCCAAGGTCATCAATCCCAAGCATATTGGTTTGCTGTAGATGTAAGTATTCTTTAGAGTCAACTTTTACTTGGTTATAGATGAACTTGGCGCTTTCTATTCTCATCCCGTATGTGCTAAATGTTGTATTACCTATCAGAGGAATCTCAAGACTCCTTATGAGATTCTGCAGGGCATACATCATTGTGCTCTTGCCGTTACCTACGCCACCACACAGCATAATACCGAATTTGTTGGTAGGCTTGGTGAACAACTCGGCTATCTGCCAGATATGATTATGCAGTTCTTCACTATTGACATAAGTATTACCACGCTTTTCTACCTCTACTTGGAACGCCACTTCGATATTAAGAGCAGCTTCCTCTGTTGACATCGGGAACTTAACAATACCCGGTGTAGTCTTCTGGCCTATTAGCTTCGATCTTAATTGTGCTAATTTGGCCATTGCACTTTGATTCATTTCCATAATAATTCTTGTATTTGTATTTAATCCAGTTAAAAACATACTCACGACAGTCAGCCTCTTCTTTTCCCTTACAGCCCTTATGTTCCTGTTCTGAGAAGAATTCTCTAACTTTGTCTTTCAACTCTTCGCCATTAAGAATAATCTTATTCTTGGCCAGTCGTTCAGATAATCCAAGGAGCCAAGAATTGTCATTCAACAATTTTTCCATTAGCTCTGAAAGAGTCAACACAACTTTTGAATTGGATGAAGGAGATTGTTTTTCTTCTCCTACTTCTTTTGTTGTATTTTCTTCTTTTATATTGGAATGGGGCAACGATTGGGGCAACTCGGAAGCCAATGATTCGGTCAACTGTTGAGTCATCAGTTGAGACAACGATTGAGATTGTTCTTCCGAAAGACGGAGGGTGTACAATGCAGGCTTGCCTTTGCCTTCACCTTTAGAAAAGTCAATCAGCCCTCTCTTTCTAAGTCCATCTCTTGCCTTCATTACGTTCTGTTTAGAAGTATTCAGCCGTGCCGCCAGCATCTGGGTACTGACCTTAAAAGGTGATGCCCAGTGTTGGCGGTTGGCCTCATACAACAGATAGAAGTAGAGAACGCCCTCACTCAGAGAGCATGGATCATTCTCATTCTCGAACCAGAAATGGTTCATGTAGTCATAGATACCCATAGCCTTACACATTTACTATCGGTGACCATACTTTGCCAACTTCCCAGACTTGATAAGTATGTTGACTTCCTGCTTTGAGTATAGGTTCTTGCGTCCTACCTTCTGACATTTCAAAATGCCAGACTGCTCAATTCTCCAAAGAGTAGGATAAGCAATGTGCAGAAGATCACATAGTTCATCACGTGTATAAAACCCCTCATCTTCGGGTTTCTCCCCGAAGTTACCGATGTTCTTCTCATTGAGGCATCGGCTAACAGTTCTGTAGATAATGTCCTCGAACTGCTCTTCATTTAATACTACTATATTTTCCATAATTTATTGAAATTAATTTTTGTGCTGCAAAATTATCCCAATAAATTCAGAGAAATAAAAAGGGGAAACGAGCCACGTTCGTAATATATTGGTTATCAACATATTGCGAACGTGGCAGGGGAAATGGTCTGGGGAAGATGAGGGGATAGATTCCCGTCAAAACATCACTTTGTCAAGTAATAGAACTCTTTTTCAAGCCCTTTTGTGTCTTTTAACTTTGCTGGTTTGTAATCAGGATTATGCTCACAGCCCACAATCTGGCAGAAATATTTGTACCAGTTTGTAAAAGAATTGGGCTTCAGTCTCGACATCTTATCACTATTATATATAAGGTGGGCTATCTTGGCATATTCCAAAACGCTTCTTTTCTTGGCCCTATCAGTCAAACTATCTTCAAGTTGCTTGTAGTAATCGATGTTACCAGTACCAATACCTCTAAACGGCGCTGTAAAATGCTCTGCAAAATCTTTTGGAAGATGATAACTGCCTATCTCATTTCGCAGTGATTCCACTTTCTCCTTGAAATCGTTTTCAAGGTCAATAACTGTCGGCATCTTGCCAAATTCATCCATTAAGAGATCTGCGCTGTAGAGGATTCTACGTTTGATTTCTTTCTTCTGAGCTTCATTGAATACACGGCTGTCAAACGAGTCTGTTAGAAGATTGACGCAATAAATGTATTCAAGTCCTATACGACAGAGAAATTCTTCGTATCTCTCGGCATTACTTGGATGGGTGATACCATATTTCACAAGCAAGTCCAAATAGGTGGCCTTTATCTTCTTGATATTGCATAACTCAGACATGTTGATGGTATATTTCAGGAAGTCGTCACCAATCTTATTAAGAATCAGGTCAAGATTCACAAAATTGTTATAGTAGAGATTGCGAACCTCTTCATTTACCTTGTCAACCACAACAATCATATTGTTATGCACGATTTCTGTTGACATCTTAGCGTAGCAGCAATAGTAATCACGAAACATCCTTTCAGTCATTTCCCTCTCTACTGCAGACATGGATTCATAATCAGATTCATTGGGGACATACTTCGGCATAAAGCCCATATCCTCAACAGTAGTCTTTACCTCCTTCAGTTTTTTTACAAAGTCATCCCATAAGGGTGTTCCTATTGTCATAATGTGTTATCCTGTAATTAATAATATCTACGAAATTTTTGCAATATTTCCCACATTTTGTGGATTTGTATTTTCTTGTCTCGACACGTCTACATGTTTCGTAATCTCTGTTGTAATTCCTGAATCCGCTGCATTAGATGATCAAAATCCAATGACCTTCCATAAATGAAGTATCGCTGCATATTGGAATAATCCTGTCGCCAGTCATCCTGCACGTTTTCTGGTGGCAGAATGTTAATGGTGTCTGGGTGATGCAATGAGTAGTCCACATATCTTAGCGCATAGTAGGCTTTTCGATGTTCAATGATGGCATCATATAAAGTTTTGTCCGCTAATGCAGACTTACCAAACTCAGAATCCATAAGACGCTCAAGGTCATAGAGATGGCGGGACATCCTGACACTTCGAGGCTTGTCCTTCTGAAATTCCTCTGCCAACAAGAATATCTTCTCCAAGAAAGTACGAGTAGGCACTACAGTTTTGATTCGGCATACAGCATCTGTATCATCATCAGGGAATGTCCCGCATATAAGTGAACGTATTTCACGCTCCTCAACTGGCTCGTCCATAGAGAGACAGCTTATCTCAATCTTCACCCTGGGCGGGATGTAGTCAATCTTCCGAGTGAGAAGACTGTCGTAGTGAAGCACGATGACGGTTGGATCTTTGTCGCTATCAATAGGAACAAGTTCACCTTCCCTGTTTTCTACATGAGTGATGTTCTCTATCTGGTAGCCTGTGATACCCATGGCCTTTAAACGTTCATCAAGTTGACCTGACAAAGTGCTTTGGATATAGGCTCTCGACAACTTGCGCAGCTTATCGCGTTGACTCTTGTTGGACTTATTGACGCCAAAGAATGAATGACTGATAGCCAGGTCAATATCTTCAGAAAATCTTTCAATCAATCCCCAGCCTTTGCTAAGACTGGTACCGCCTTTGAATATCAAGCTTTCTGCACAATCCGCCTGGAATAGTGCCTTTAATGTGACACTAACCCACCAGTCCTTTTCAATTGCCGCCCGTCCAATACCAGGATGACTCTCTTCGGTCTTTTCCAACATGTATGAACGGTCGGTATCGTTATTATTTATCCAAAGTGTTTGTTTCATTACCTTTCTTAATTATAATAGGTGATATCATTTTTCGCATCCATATAGGAACCATCATTAGATCCTGACGAAGCTTGTCTTGTTCTGGTTCCATTCGAATGAGTTTTCTTATTTGAGATAGTTCTGTTTCGCCAACGTTATCCTTACCCAGTGCTCTGAGAGCTTGAACAAGATAAGCCATTAGTGTGGTTTTATATGCAAAATTACGTGGAACACCACGCTTGAATACAATGGTTTGATTACCCAGATTGATAGTTCTACCACTACCGTTAGTAAGGAATGTATAGGTCATTGGGACTTGTGTAGATAGTCCCAATTCATTAAGTGCAGTCTCTCCAACGGGAAGAATCACGGCATTGTCGCGTTTCGCAATACTCTCTGCTATCTGAATTATAGATGGCTTAACCGCTCCAAACCTGCTCAGCTTAGGCCTATAGTAGATGCCCTGAGCCAACTTGACAATTACATTGTCTTCTACGAGTTTAGTCAGCACATTTCCCACAAACTCCACATTATATTGCGGAAAGTCTGTCCTGAAAAGAACATTTCCAGGAGGAATTTCTTCTATGATTTGTCTGAGTGGTTTGTCTTCTGTCATACCTTTGAAATTTTTGCAATATTTCCCACTTTTTGCTGCAAAAGTACAGCTTTTATTTTATACGGACAATTTTTTGCAGAAAGAAATGAAGAATTTAACACTTGGCATTACCTTTTTTCTTCTTGGCTCCCTTGGCGGCGAGAATTTTGTCACCAACTCTCTGGGCCTGTTCTGAGATTCCAATACGGATATAGTTCTCAAAAACCTTTTGAGATTGATGTCCTGTTATACTACGGATTTCCTGATCAGAGAGCACATCTAATTTATATAAGTTGGTGGCTCCACTTCTTCGTGCTGTGTGAGAAGTAATAAGTTCATACTTAGGACGAATAATCTCGCCATGCTTATTCCGTTCAAATAATGGTGCGCCGTTGCGCTTCTCTGCGAGCTTGCTTAATTTGCCAAACCATTTGCGTTCATTCTCAGTAAACTTGGAGCCCGATTTCTTTTTCTTCAACAACTTTGTGTATGTCTTTTCCGATCGTTTCTCAACAGCAGTCAACACTGTGACATATTTCTCTTGGAACGACGGAGTACTTTCTGCTAAGATGGCAGCCACTGCCTTAATCTTCAGATTCATTTTCTGCTCCGATATTTCTGGGAAGTCGTAGTTGTACTTGTCGCATAGTTCATATACCCGATCATCGACTATGGGTACATTGACAGTTCTTCCTGTCTTTTTCTGAATCAATGTAATTTGTCCAAGTCCTTTGTCGTAGGTTACGAAATTTTCTTCACGAAGCCTACAGTAGTCGCTATAACGCTGGCAACTAAAGTAACCAAGAACAAAAATATCGCGGACTATCTCATTTTCACCTGTCAGTTCCAGATTATAAAGAGCATCTATTTCCTCTTCGGTCAGATATATCTCGGCTCGTTTCTCATCTTCCTTCACCGTTCTATCCTTCCACACCTTAAGGGAAACAGCATTCTTGTTGTAGCCCTCCATAGCAGCAAGGTTACAGAGCTTTCGGAAGCAAGTAACATTCTTGTTGATTGTGTTCGGCATAAAATCCTTCTTCTGAAGGAACTGCGTAAACCCGTCGGCAAATGGCTTGTCAATATCATCAAAGGTTACATTCCCACCACAGTATTCATGAAGATACCTTCCAAATGTTTTCCATACTTGGACGGATCCGGCAGAATACTCAGAATTGCTACCATGACTGATGGAACCATCGGATATGCCTGCAAAGAAGTATTCATAGAACTGTACGACATACTTCCTCGACTTTGCTTCTGCAATCTTTTTAACCTGCTGGATTTCCTCAGTGCCACCAGTAACGATATTGTTCATGGCTTCTTCGATAATAGCCTTATCTTCTTTGGTGTTTATCTTCCCTTCGGCATAAAGCGTATCAACTGCTTTCATCACTCGCATCTGAAGGTCATGAACCTTAGCACCTTCCTCCGTCTGCTCATAACGCTGCATGGCTGAAAAACTACGTTGTGCCTTGTTCCATTCCCTGATGTCAACTTTGATGCCCGTGCAGACATACATCTGCATACCGTTGCGTCTTATCTTAGTGTAAAGGGGTGCTTCGCCCTCTTCTCGTTTTGATCTTAGAAAAAACTGTGCCATATAATTATTCGTTTAACTGGGTGCAAAGGTACAATAATTCTTCGAAAGTTGCACCCAATTTGCACCCAATTTTTGTTGTTTAACGAATTTTACACATCCTGTTACCTTTCAATCCTTTTATGTAACTTATTGGTATTTAGTTTCTTATAATTTCTAATAATTTCTGTTGGTTTCATATATTCAGGTTCAAGCCCATCCTGAAGCGCAAAAATCCCAGCCATTAGGTTGGGATTTTTTGTTGGGCTTCTTGAAGAGATAGAATCACTACCTCCCAAAGAATCCAATTCAGAAGTAGGCGTTATGACAAAACAAGAGGTAATAGAGAAACTTAATGTCAGTTCTACAACGCTTTGGCTATGGGAGAAAAAGAAATACCTGGTATCTATCAAAATTGGCCGTAGGGTTTTCTATAGACGACGTGACATAGAGAACTTGATGGAAGGAACAAGAGTGTAATTCCCTAAAAAAACATGAAATAATTCAAGATTTTGGAGTTTTCTTTTGGATTTTTGAAAGAAAACTCGTATTTTTGCAGAAATTTCACAAATAAGCGAGTTATCATTATGATTATCCAGTTTTCAGTTGAGAATTTCCGTTCTATTATGGAACCAGCCACCTTGTCGTTGGTGGCATCGCCTCTAAAAGATGTTCGTGTTGCGACAGAGGATGTAATGTTTGACATTGAAGGAATGGATGTCAGCCTCTTAAAGAGTGCTGTCATTTTAGGTGCTAATGCTTCTGGTAAGAGTAATGTTATTAAAGCTCTCGAATTTTTCAAGAACTATATTATCGATTCATTTAAGAACCTACAGGCAGGAGAAGAGATTGGTGTTGAAGCCTTTAAACTGAATACAGATAGTGCCAAGTTGCCAAGTTCTTTCGAAATGATATTCATATTGGAGGGGTATCAATATCGCTATGGTATGGACGTCAGTCGAGAGTATGTACATGGAGAATGGCTGTATAGGAAAGCTTGCCGTAAGAGAGCCAAAGAGGTTGAGTTGTTTTATCGTGAAAAAGAGGAAATGAAGGTTCATCCGTCATTCTCGATAGCAACAGACTTGGTGAACAAGAAGATGATCCGCAATAATGCTCTTTTGTTGTCTGCTGCTGCTCAATTTAACGATCCAACGGCTGTACAAATTATCAACTGGCTGACAGATACAAGCATCCTGACGTGTTCTGACGAAGAAAGAATGTGGAATATGGCCGTAAACTATCTTGATGATGTAGAGATGCGGTCGAGAATCGTGGAGTTCTCCAAGTTTGCCGACCTGGGCATTGAGGATATAGAGAAAAGTGATAATCACATTCTTAGCCGTCATCTTCAGTATGATGCAAATGGTGTGGCAAAAGGTGAAACAAGTTTTCCATTCCTGAGTATGGAATCTGAGGGTACCATCAAATATTTCTCTATGGCATACCCTATCATCAAGGCACTTGACAACGGTTCGAGACTGGTCATTGATGAATTTGACTCCAAATTGCATCCGGTTCTGACCAATCGAATTATCTCTCTGTTTAACTCACGCGAGTCCAATCCACGTAACGCTCAATTGATATTCACAGCGCATGACACCAATATTCTCAGTTCTGGTCTGTTCCGTCGTGACCAAATCTGGTTCACTCAGAAGAACCGGTTCGGGGCTACTTCACTTTATTCCTTGTCAGACTATAAGGTTAGGAGTGATGCTCCTTTTGAACGGGACTATCTGAGCGGTAAATATGGGGCAACACCTATTATCGGCAATCTGGAGTCAGTTATAAAGAGGACAGAATAATGGCACGCAGGCAGAACCCCAAGATTGAGCGGACGCTCAAAAGAACAAGCAGCCTAAAACTCGTAAAACAGACCTTCCTTATTGTCTGTGAAGGAGAGGTAACAGAACCTGAATACTTCAACTCTTTCCGACTGACATCTGCGAATGTGAAAGCTATCGGTAAGGGCATGAACACCATATCGTTAGTGAAGGAAGCAATAGCCATCAGAGACATTGAGAAGAGAAGAAACCGGAATTATGATCAATGCTGGGTCGTATTCGATAAGGACGACTTTTCTGACAGCGACTTCAATGCTGCTATACAGATAGCTCAGGCTAATGGCTTTCATGTGGCGTATAGCAATCAAGCGTTTGAATTTTGGTTTCTATTACATTTCAACCTTTATCAAGGAGCCATACATAGAAACCGTTATGCCGAGATGCTTACCCATCTGCTCGGTTTCAAATATGGCAAAGCAAAGGGCGATTCTGTGAAGGTCTTCAATGTCATTTATCCAAGAACTCATATTGCGATAGATAATGCAAAAAATGTCCTTAAGACGTTTGACGGTGGTAATCCTGCAAAGGAAGAGTCGTCAACTACCGTACATCAACTTGTTGAACAACTTCTACAGTTTATAGGGTGATATAAACAAGTAAATTGCAATTTTGCAATATGCAATTTTGCAATTTATATCAATTTTGCTTGTAAATTCCGTCTGTTTTGAACACAAATTTCATATTTGCAAATTACAAAGAGCGTGTTGACAGTTGAAAAACACTTGGAGATTTCTTCTTATCAGCTCGGCTTTACCGCTTGCATCAAGTAAGAACCTGCTTTCATAAATCCCAGCCATAGGTTGGGATTTTTTGTTGGCTCTCAACAAATCACATCCCCTTACCATTTGCATACTTATGCATTCTCAAAAACGACATTGAGCGAAAACGTCATCTGGAGGGAGTGAGAACGTCACTCTCTCCCCGAGAATGACGTTCTCTCTCCAAGCGAATGATACGCCCTGTATTTATATTCAAAATCATGCATAGCCATACATATTTTTAGGAGGAAGGAGAATAGCTTAATTAATCTATTATCTATTATCAATTATCAATTTTCAATTTTCAATTGATTTAACCCACCAACCCACCTAAAACTCTTGAAACATCGATATGCAAAGCGTTTCAGCGAGGTGGGTTGACATGGTTTAACCAACCTCCAACCCACCTCCAATCCCCCTCATCGCTCATTAGAAATTCATCAGATCCTTAACACAAAATGACAAAACAGGTGGGTTCAAGGTGGGTTGAAAGCATCCAACCCACCTGTCATTTTCCCCTCTGTTTATGGGCGTTTCAGGCACATTAGGTGGGTTTGTGGGTTAAAAACGCAAAATTGTCAAATTTGGCCTAAAGCGTTAAATAATCTAAAGTGCCATAGTCTATGCTGGAAAGTGGCATAAACGAGTTATTGTTCCCAACGTGGGAATGTCGAGTAAGAAGCCTAGTTGCTATGCACAAGTGGCCTAGTTTGAGGTGGTAATCAGCCTAGTTGCTATGGGAAAGTAGCCTAGTTTCTATGCTCAAGCAGCCTATTTTCTTCCTTGAATATTTCTCCGCTAAACTCTCTAATTCTCTGTAAACAAAGAAGATGATGGTGGAGGAATTGTGGCGCTTACATTCGACACGCTTGGAGGCTTTATTCACCTCTGAAAGAAAGGATTACTCCGCCATCATATTTCTGATATATAGATAGTTAAAGGACTTAGCGGAGTAATATTGGCTTCGCCGAAGAGACTCCCACTCAACAATAAAAAGAAAAATCCGTTTTTCTTTTGTATTGTATTCGTTTATTCGTATCTTTGCCATCAATTGGCGAGGAAACAAATGAGATATGGGTGAGAAAGAACTATATATCAACTTCGATGAATACATCCGTCACGGCGAGCCACAAAAACGTGAGCGTGCTGAAGCATGGCGTGTGGCTATAGGATTGCAGGCTGTTGATGGACTTAAAACCTCAGAGTATCTACAAGACACTGCCATTAAGAATATTGAGGGAGAAATAACCATCGACGAGGCAAGGGAAATGTTGAAGCAGTACTATATCAAGAAAACTGCTCACGATGATGACGATGCTGACAAAGAAGAGGCTGATCGTGTTTCGGGTAATATCTCCAAATTGCTTCAGACAGATGCTTTCACCTATAGCGTGGCTGGACTTGCAGCTATTCATCGCGCAATCTTTGAAGGAGTATTCAAACATGCTGGACGTTTCCGCAATTACGATATCTCTAAAAAGGAATGGGTATTACATGGTGATAGTGTTCTCTATGCCCGTTGGCAAGATTTGCGTATGGCTATAGAATACGATCTGGAACAAGAACGCCAGTTCAACTATTCACTTTTGAGCAAAGAGCAAATGGTAGAGCATCTGGCAAATTTTGTAGCTGGTCTATGGCAGATACATCCCTTTTGTGAAGGAAACACACGTACAACAGCCGTTTTCACCATTAAGTATCTGCGCTCACAGGGATTCCAAGTAAACAACGACATGTTCGAGCGCCACTCATGGTACTTCCGTAATGCGCTGGTGCGTGCCAGCTATCGTAATCTGGCCAAGAATATCAGTTATGAACCGCTGTTCTTGGTACGCTTCTTCCGCAATCTATTATTGGGTGAAACCAATGAACTGAAAAACAGATATATGCTGATAGATGGGGCAGAAGTGAACCGAACAAGTGACCAGGGGAAAGATAAACGGCTAGAAACTACCCAGAAAACTACCCAGAAAACTACCCAGAAAATATTAACCTTTATAGAGAAAGATGCTTCTATTAATAGGAAGAAGTTAGCGGAGTTGTGTGGAATAACGCCAGATGGCATCAAATGGCAATTAAAACAGATGCAAAAGAATGGTCTTATTCGCCGTGTTGGACCTGACAAGGGTGGCCACTGGGAAATAATTGAGAAAGACAAGTAGCGCTCAATATTGAGTAGAAACGAGAAGGAGATTGCCGCGCAGACCGAATGGTCGGTGCGGTTTTTTAATGTTAACTTCATTGACTTTTGTCACGACTCGGCCAATCATACGAGCATGTTGGCTCTCACTGCTCCAAAAGTTCAATGTTTATGTTTAATGTTTTAGGCGCGTGCGCCATTGGGGATGGGGGTGGCTCCTTCTCTCATTAAGGCGCATCCACAAATCCCATTTTTTGCCTCGTGAAACACACGTCCTTATCTTTTTTCACAAATCACTTGGAAGTTATTGAAATAATCGCTAAATTTGCGCTTAATCCACAAGCCTTGTGAAATCATGTTTTTCCACCAAACACTTGGAAGTTATTAGAATAATTGCTATATTTGCGCTATCGTTTAGAACAACCTATGAACAAGTAAAGGGAATTACCGCCAACAAACAATGAACATGGAGGAATCATATATGAAGCATTATCTGATCAGTGAAGCGATAGGCGACATCGCTGGCAGCGCCTATGAAGGACATTCACATAGAATCAAGGATTATGATAAGGTGAAACTGTTCAGCTCCAGAGCACATTTCACAGATGATACTGTGCTGACCTTCGCCTGTGCGGAAGCATTCATAGATCATCTCGACATGTCGATGAATCTTTGGAAATGCGCCAACGAACACCGTCATGCTGGATTCGGGGGCAGGTTCAAGCTATGGATGGCCAGTCATAATCCTCAGCCCTATCGCAGTCTGGGAAACGGCTCAGCCATGCGGTGCTCCTCTGCAGGATGGCTCGCACAAACCGAAGAGGAATGTATCCGAATGGCAACGGAGACAGCTGCCCCCACCCATAACCATCCCGAAGGCATCAAAGGCGCTGTTGCTACCGCCCTCGCCATTTTCCACTTAAAGAATGAAAAGGGCAAGGATTTCATCAGGGAGCAGATCCTCAACAAGTACTATCCTGATTGGGCTGGAAAGCAATACGCGGAATTCCATGATGACTATTCTTTCAACTCCACTTGTGCTGGTTCCGTTGGTCCGGCCATCATCTGTTTCTTGGAATCCTCAGACTATGTCGATTGCATCAAACTCGCCATCTCCTTAGGTGGTGATGCAGACACCTTGGCCGCCATCGCTGGCCCCATGGCCTACGCCTATTACAAAAAGATGCCTGATGCCCTCATCTACCAGGCCATGAAGAAACTACCCGACTGGATGGTGGAAGTGAGCGAGCGGTTTGATGAGGTGGTGAATAAGAAAGAATAGTCCACAAGCCTTGTGAAATCGTGTTTTTCTGCTAAATACTTGGAAATAAAGAGAAAAAACGCTATATTTGCCCTATGTTTTTATGAATAACTAATGAGGGGAAAAGAGTTAATATATGACGGAAACGTACCTCTACTACTTAGGAGATTGAATACAAGATATAATAATTGTTTAACAGGAACGTGTTAGAACATACAAAGAGATCGATGGTTTTTTATAAGAACAATTTCTCTTTCCAAACAACTCGTTATGAAGAGTGGATGAATGGGCATTGCATCGGTAATGGAAACCTATCAACCGAAATAGTTGCTGAAGCAAGCAAAAATGATATCCGTTTTTATAATTCAGACATAGGGAATCTAGAGATCAACAATTATTCAGTCTTTGAATTTTCTGATGAAACTACCGAATTGGTTTTGGATCGTATCATTTATTCTCATGAGTCCTTTTCGCCTGAACCTAACGAGCCTGTAGAATGCCAACTCTTCAGAACTGGGTCAACAATTTCTGGAATTCGTTTTACCATGTTGAATCCAATAAGGGTTATTGAATTCTATGGTAACGTTGTTGAGATAGGACAACCCAGCAGACACGCATATAAAGAATCTGGCAAGGTAAAAACAGCTGCATCGATAATTACAAATCTCAAAGCAACATACAGATATGATGCTGACGAATTAATGAAAGCCGCTGTAAAACATTTCGAACTTTATGGCGATGCTTCGACACCAAATGAGATAAGAGGTGTTGTTGAATCACTGAAATTGTTTATTGAAGTATATAAGTTGCTTATTGAGCAGACTTTTAATGATGGAAGAACCCACTTGTTACTACCGAAGGTTTGTTTCTTTATATCTATATGTAACTTGAAGATTTGCAATATTGAACAAGCTTATTCTGTAGCAAAAGAAGGCCTGGTCAAGGTTAATGCTGCACTTTCAGAATCTATTTTTGAGAATCTGCCACCAGAGATTCTTGGAGCAGATGATTTGAAAAGAGTGATAACCGATATAGAAAATAATTATCCCCAAGTAATATTGTCCAATAACTCCAGTATTGTAAATCCCTGCAATATTGATACGAGTATTATAGACTCCATCGAGAAAAACGAGCATCATAGGGATGGTGTGATAGCTCAGGATTCAGCATTTATTAATCCTAACATTCCTGCCATTTTTATAAAACATTCAGGATGCAGCCTTCAGACATACGAAAGCAGCTCTATTACTGTCGAACTACCAGATGTCTTTGTTTTCAAATCCAATGAGCACCAAAGGTATGAGTATGAATCTCCTGTATTGGGACTGCAGAAATGCCTTAGGACAATAGTTGTAGAGGCAAACAAGAACGGATGCGAGGGATACAAGATAAAGCCCGGAGATGGCTATGTCGTAAAAATCTTTAACAATGATACTGCTTATGCGCAAATGTCTGCTAAACCAATGAGGCTCATCCAAATTACAGATAGTTTCATTGAATTGCGAGGATATCCATTGCTTGCATGGTCGCTGTTTGGATGGCAGCCACTGGATTATAGCACATATGGATTTTTTATTCATTATGCTAATGGTCGAATAACTCATTGCGACTTACATATGTTTGATCGTAATGTACGGATTGAATATCGATATACAAGCCCTAATGACTTAATTGAAGAAAGGAAATAAAATATCAATAATTTAAAACTTACAATTATGGCACAATTTGACAACTGGCCCATGTTCCAAGACTTTTCTTTTCAAGAATTTCACTTTCCTGTTGACAGATATGAAGAATGGGAAGCTGGAAGGATGGTTGCATCCGGAGAAGTTCATTTTAACATCCGTTTCAAGTACAACAAAGGCAGTTTACTGAACCGAAAAGTTAGCATTGACGTGTTCTTAGAAGGAAATCCCATGTCAAAGAAAATTGTTTCCCAAGTAAAGTTCGATAGAGCTACCACTTCAGGGGAAAGGATTTTATTCTATATTGCTGCTGAACAAACAAATGTTCAAAACGCTTCGTTATATATGCTGTCCTCTATGCTGGGTTATACGAGAAATCATAAATATTACGATTCCAATGAACCGATAGTTGCTAGTGTATTTACAATAAATCACAATGTCGCTAAAGTTTCTTTCACTTTTGGCAATCCTGACAGACTTATTGAATTTTATTAAAAGCAAAACACATGGGAAAGTATAGTGTAATAAGCACATCTACTGTTAAATACGGGAAGTATCAAGAAGTCCTGAGGGTAATAGCTCGCAAGGAAAGAGATTTCTTTGTAACTCTGTTTTTTTCTTCCAACGATACTCAATTCATTTTGTCAAAAGATAGTCCGTTAGCCAAACAAGTTCAAGACACGACATCAGGAAATACTTTGACTATTGACGAAACGATGTTTAAAAGTTCTCTCATAAATGGAACTAAATATCTTGTGGAATTGGAGATTGATAAATACGAATCCTATAGAGAACGCAGGATGGAAAAGGAAAGAAAGGAGCGAGAGCTAAAAGCTCAAAAGGAACGAGAGATAAAAGCTAAGGAAGCACGTGAGGGAAGAAGAGCGTCAGAGAGAAAATGTAAAAGCGAAGATAAAAGTCGGCTTGAAGAAGCATTTGAGAATGCTACTATTTATGAGATGCCTTTCTCGAACCTTCGACTTTTTGTTGACGAGAATGACAGCTTCTCCAATCAGATGAAAGCAATTGCAGGCAATGCTAACATGGCGTTTATTCAGGGAGATGCTACAGGATTCCAGAATAGTATTATTGAGCTGTACAACAAAGTGCATGGATATAATAGCTATAAATTAAAAACCATCGCTGCTGAAGAAGGACAGTGTATTGGCTTGGCTTTTATAAAAATGGCCATGTATTTTAATAATGGTGATTTTCAGGTAAATGAGATTGCTGCCCAAAATGCTTTCTATTGTATCGTTAAGGATTTCAAGAACACTGGCAACACTTATGCGCTACCTGCACTATTCACATTGTTAATGAAGAAACCTCGTACTTTAGGAGATGAATTATATAGGGTCAACTCAGACGCCGAGTTAACTGGTTTGGGGGCATTGACTCCATCTGCTCCCTATAGACGACTTGATAGGGCTATGTCCAACAGATTACCAATAATGAAGTTTCTTCTGAAGAAATTCTATAATGAGAATCAGGGATTATTTATCATAGACACAACTCTTCCATATCATATACCATCAGCAGAAGATGTGGCAGACTTCCAAAATGTGTATAATAATAGTGAATATGCCATACAAAAGGATTCTTTTTCTATCGGGGAAAAGTACCTTTTTGGTGTATATGATGATATAGTCAAACAACTTGATATTTAGGTGTTTTTTCCTGAACGAGCTATAGAATTATTTAAATAGAATTAAATATGATTGATTTAAGGCCACCACTTAACGAAGCAATAGGCAATATTGTTAATTGGAGAAACAAATATGCCCCTCGGGAATATCCTTATAAAATAGTTCTAAACATCATGTATAGAGCTTATAGCACGAAATTTGTTTTTGAGGCATTCACCAGAAACGAGCTGCCAGAGTATGATGATTTTACAGAAGCAGCCAGGGGTGTTCATAGGTTTTATGGTCAGATGGCCGCTACTGAAGTTCATTCAAACTTGATAAGATGGATGACAACAAAACCCCATGAGGAAGTTGGTACTGTTTGCACGGTAAGACTTGAGAACTTGGCGACACGAGCAGAAACGGATCCACAGGCTCTTGAAGAAATAGAATTCTCATATATCTTTGAGCTTCTCAATGACATGAGTGTCCTATATTTTATCGCGTTCAGGCTATGTGGAGAGTCCGAAGTCGATGCTATCTCAAAAATGAGTGGTGCTATTATCGAGCCTCTTGATTATATGGACTATACCATCACTAAACAGGTGTTCCAACAATTACTTGTTGCTCCATACATGAATCGGAATTATCGTCCCATTCCATATTAGTAGCTGATGAAACAAAAGTGGGCATATTGTCTGAGTGAGGAGCAATACTCCAAGTTGCTTCGGAATATTAAAAAAGTTCCAGGCTTCTTGGAGTATCTAGACAGAGATGTCAATGAGGACTTTGAGCAGTTAGTACTGACATATAAATCTATATTGGAGAAAGCTGGCATTGTCACTCCTGGTATTCGCACCAACATGGATCTGATATTGCACCGCTATGACCTGTTTCAAAAAGAATACTTTGATGCACAGCCACCACAGGGCAATACACTCTATAATATAAATAAGGTGTTGACATGGAATCCTCGTCCAAAATGGGCAGTTCCAATGACTGTCGAAGAGATAGACTATCTTGACCATTTCATTTGGCAGGTGCATGGGCTACCAGAATTTCTTCATGATGACATTTTGGCTGAAAACCTCTATGAAAAAGTCAGCCAATACCAAATGGTCCTGAACGCCACTGGCAAGAATGATCCAGAGAAGAACTTCACGCTTGAAACCATCAAGGAAAGGTTCTATCTGCTTATGAATGACCATGAAGATGCGATACACTATGTTAACCATAGCCATCAGATTGATGACCATGCTATCATCGATCAGTTTGTCACTGAAGCTAAGGAGTCATTCTATAGAACAAATCTGGAAAATGAAACATGTGATGAGTTCTTAAGAAGATACCAGTCTTGTTCAAATCCTTATATAGCAAATGAGATTTTCTGTAAGTTGTTCAAAGCAAACAGAATTGAAGAGTCATTAAGATTTGCGGATTGTGCCTTCCAGCACATCTTTTCTTCTCCTAATATTTATTGGAATAACAATGAAGCTGTTTATGGCTGTACCAATCTTCTCTATATTATTATAGAGGCGATAGGTGTTAAAGGTGTAATGGAGATGCAGAAATCTAATGATAAACTAACGAGAATTGCCATAAAATCTCTTTACCTTCTACTTTCGAGAATTATATACTGGTCGGACAGAGAAACCGTCGTGAATGACAAATATGACGACGACCTCCTTCCCATAAATATTCAACATAAAATAAGAGCATACAGAATGAGGTCTCAGCTCATCAAGTATTATCCCGATATACTTTTAGTCAGAATTGACAACGCCAACCATTATATGATGGAACTGGCTGACCTTAATTCTGCTCAAACTATGGCTCTCGCAAATAAAATTGTCGGTGAAAAATCCGTTTTTTATCAAGATGCTATAAAGGTATTTCACGCATGCAGCTTGTTTAAATATGGAGATATAGATAAAGTGTCCGAAATGGGTTTTGCGCAAAATGACTCTTTATCGATGGGCATTCATGAAGAATACCGAAGGGGAGATTTCGCATTGTCTCAAAATAAAATATCAGAGTTCATCGATTGGCTCAATTCACTCTTCAAGAGACTGCGAATCAATGCAGGAAAGGAAAATATTCCTATACCATATTTAATTAAAGACCATTACTCGCCGTCTTATAAATCATGTAGAAATGAGATCATACAGTATCTGATAGACAACGGCATAAAGTGCCTTTATCATTTTACTGACAAAGACAGATTAAACTCCATTATAAGACATGGCGGTTTGCTTTCATATAAAAGATGCCTGGACGAAGCAGTTGTGATGCCTATCAGAACTGATATGGCAACCTCCAGAGACATCGATGCAGAATTCGGATTAGAGGATTATGCACGTCTAAGCTTTTGCCGAGATTTACCAAAGGTAGAGGAACGCAAGAAAGCAGGAGCTGAACTTGTCCTTCTTAAGATTTCATTGGAAGTGGCAACTTTTGAAGATACCGAATTTACGGATATGGAGGCCACTTTAAAACAAATGAGGCATGGTAACAGCTTTGAAGACCTCAAAAAAGTGAATTTGCAAGCAACTCAGAAGCCTAATTGTTTACTATCTGATATTGAGTTTAAGCAGAAACAGGCTGAGGTGTTAGTTAAGGGCTTTATACCTTTAAAATACATACAAAATGTAAAAAATCCAGAAAAAATATAGTCAAAGCGTAAAAATTACACAATAAAATTTGGAAGTTTCAATTATTATATCTATTTTTGCAGCGTAAAAAATACGCAAAGGTATATGAAGTATAATAATGAAACTAAAAAATGGGAATCTCCTTACTGGCATCCGGCAGTAACTACTGACTCTGTGGTTTTCGGATTTGATGGTGAAGAACTCAACCTCCTTCTGATACAGAGAGGTGGTGAACCATACGCTGGTATGTGGGCCTTACCTGGTGGTTTTCTTCTTCCTACTGACAAGACAGCTGAAGAAGCAGCATATCGTGAACTTCACGAAGAAACTAACGTTGAAGGCATCTACATGGAAGAGTTGGGAACTTTCTCAGATCTTAACCGAGACAGTCGTGAACGTGTTATCACCATTGCCTTCTTTGCATTGGTCGTTAAAGACAAATACGTGATTAAAGGTGGTGATGATGCAAGAATGGCCAAGTGGTTCCCTGTTAAGAACTTGCCAGAGCTGGCCTTTGACCATCAGCAGATTATTGATACTGCTCTTGAAAGGATTAGACAAAGAATCCATTTCGAACCGATAGGATTTCACCTGTTGGACAAAGAGTTTACGATGCCTCAGTTACAGAATATCTATATTGCGATTCTGAATCCACCTGAAGACGATATCAAACTGCGTGACAGACGCAATTTCCCCAAGAAAATGCTAAAATTGGGATATATCAAAGAGACTGGTAAGAAAATGACAGGTAATCCATACCGTTCTCCTAAGTTGTACACTTTTGATGAAGAAGCATATACTAATTCGAAAAAGATTGGTATGCGTCTTGAATTTTAAAATATGATTTGCTATAAACCTCCCTTGCAAGGGAGGTTTATAAGGAACCTTTCTTCAATGTGTATCATTTACACATTGTGTGAACTCTCAAAGACAATATTTTTTTTATACTATTTTTCATTGTGTAATAATTACAAAAAGATCTTATGGAACAAACAGAACAAATAAGTAATCTAGAATGGCATAATATCGCAGATGTAGCTGTACAACGAATTTGCGACAACTCTATCATTAACATCACTTTATATGTGAAGTTAATTAACGGAGAACACTTTTATAAAATCAACGGAGAGCATGTAAGGATACTTCCAGATGTAGAATATGTAAATGGTTTTGGCTATAATGCAGTAACTGCCTCATATAGATTTTATTTATAACAATATTATTAACAAAAAAAACTACAATTATGAAATTAGTAAATTTGTTTGGGAACAAGAAAGTTGCAAACAGCGATTTAGTTCATGTAGAAATTCATAATGAACAGGACATGAATAACGAAAATCTGAATCCTGTAGAGGAAATCAAGGAAGATGAGAAGAAAAATCTCATAACCATCACATGGGGAACAGGAATGCCCATCGATGTCATCTTCAATTTCATTCACAAGAACTATGAGGAAGAAGGTTTCCAAGACGCTCTGATAAACAGTGATGTTTCCTATTGCGATGCAAAGGAAAAGATCATCCGCAACGATTTGGAAATGCTTTTTAAACGTATCATTCTACGTTACAAGAAAGACATTCGGGAGTTAGACACTAAAATCGACAATGCCCTTAAACTGTTAGCTCTTGGTGCGGCAAGTAGGTTACAAGCAGAACGCCAGACTTATGAAGAGCATCTCTCAGAGATTAACGAAATGCAAACGCTACTTGAGAACAATGATCCAAAGATGTTGACCATGATCGATTCATATCGAAGGGGCTTCGTCAAAGGAATCAATGCAGAATCAATAACCTTTATCAACAAATAAGAAAAGAATCATGAAGACGTTAAGAAATATTGGGTGTTTTCTTATCGGGTGGGACAAGAACATCTTAAAAGAATGTGGTGAGGCTAGCTTACGCCAATACCGGAAACTATTATCTGCCATCTTCATCATGATGGTGCTCTGGGGAACTATTGGCTATTGTTTTGCTGACAGATACATTAATATAAACTCATGCGCATTGAAACTCTGTGTGTCGGTGTCATTTATGCTCATTGTGCTCTGTGTAGAAAGAGTGATTATCCTAACTGTAGGCAAAGCACGTCTTATGAGCTTTATGAGAGTGCTGCTTGCATTATGTATGGCAGTTCTAGGTTCCTGCATCTTTGACCAAATTATCTTCCGTAATGATATTCAACAAGCAATCCAGGATCATAGAGAAAACATAATAAGTGAAGCCATTACAAAACGGATATCTATCTACGATAGCGACATCCAAAGAATAACACAAGAGATGGATTCATTAAGCAAAGCAACACTGGCTTTGAATGAAGAATTACAAAAACGACCTGTCATCAAAGGAACAAATGTATCGACACAAGAGCAGGTCGTTGGAATGGATGAAAACGGGAAACCAAAGAAGGTAAGAACCCAAACTGTCAATACGGTTACTTTGGCAAATCCTCTGGCAGAACAGCTAAAAGCAAACAACGACCAGATACAGATCTATTCAACGCAATTGGAGCAGCTCAGGCTGGACAAAAAGGAAGTTGCAGAAACAGTAAGGGCTGAAGTGAATCAACGAATCCCGGGTTTTATTGAGGAGTTGGAAGCTACATTAAGAGTGGTGTCACAAAGCCCAGTATCCATGGCTTTTTATAGCATTCTGTTTTGCTTCCTGACATTTCTTGAATTGTTTGTATTGACAATCAAAATGGGAGAGAATAAATGTGACTATGAATTGATCGTTGAGCATCAGTTGAATTTGAAGAAGAACCTGATGGACCAAACTGCACAGAGTGTATTAATAAGGAAATAGTATTATAATCATTTAAAACGAAATAATTATGAAAAGAGATTTTGATGAAAGTCTTTATAATTTGGAAGACGACGAGGATGTAGTATTTGAAATGGAAGAAGACTATGAGAGTGATTATCACGAATGTGAAGGCTATGAGTGGACAATGGAAGATTCATGGGATGCACTGACAGATGGTATGTATGGCGATATGCCAGCAGCTCCATGGGAATATGATGCAATGATGGATGCAATGGGATTTTAAAAAGAGTAAGTATGAACAGGCAACTAAATGGACTATTCTCAAAGGAACTGAAACAGTTTCACTGCTCCATTCTTTTGGAGGAAGTGAAGGAGAAGGTACGCAAATTAAAGGCGTATGGCGTGAACGATGTGGAGATCATTGCGACCATGAATGAAGAGGAGATGTTCCCGCAGCTGATTGTGACTGAGGATTTCAAGATTCTGCTGTCTGGTGAGGAGAAAAGGGAGGTCAGGATGGAACCTATCGTCAAAGCAGTATATCTGCTGTTCCTGTCACATCCAGAAGGGATCGTACTGAAGTGCTTGCCTGACTATCGGTCTGAGCTTACTAAAATATATCTGTTGTTAAGACCTTCCGGATTGACAGATAGGGCAAGAAAGAGTATCATGGACGTAACTAACCCTACGCTCAATTCCATCAATGAGAAATGTGCGAGAATCAGAAAGATATTCTCAGAGATGCTTCCTCATGGTGTGGCAAAATACTATGCCATCTCTGGTAAACGTGCCGAAGCCAAAAAGATTGATTTAGTGAGAGCTAATGTGATTTGGGAATGTCATCTTGAATTTCCGCAAGGCTTGTGATGCAAAAAACCTTGGTTGCAAAGAGGTAAAAGCCTATCTTTGCAATCAAACTCTTTGTGTATCAAAATGAAAAGAATTGAAGTAACTGTATTATGACAAGCATGAATGAGATGATGAGCAATAACAGCTATATCGATATGCGGGAAATGTTGAAGAATTGCATATCTGATATACAGGTAGGGACAGCAAAAACAGGTGTGCCTGGAATCCCCACGGGTTTTAAGCCTTTGGACGATTTGATAGGTGGCTTCGAGAAAGGAAAAGTGTATGTGATTGGTGGAAGGCCTTGCATGGGAAAAGAAGAGCTCATGTTGTCAATGATAATAGACATCATAATGAAAACCAAATTGCCCGTGTTGTTGTTTTCGACGAATCACCTGAAGTCTGACTATGTACAAAGACTTTTGGCCATGTACTGTGACATACCTGTTATGCACTTGTTTCAAGGCAATATGGAAATCCAAGAGTGGAAAAGACTAGATAAACGAGTAGGTGAATTGGTAGATGCACCACTGTATATGCATGATAGTTTGGATTTGCCCCTTAATGAATTGGTCGAAACTGCACGTAATTGCATCAGAGAAAGATATGTACGTATCATCTTCATAGATTGTCTGCAGATGATAAATTTCGTCAAAGAAGACGATAATCCTTCTGATAGAGTAGCAAAGGTGATGCTTTCGTTAAAACAATTGGCTCGTCTTACCAATGTACCTATTATAGTAGGATCTATGCTGGGTAGAGGTTTAGAATACCGAGATGGGCTTGAAAGCAATCGGCCTCAGTTGATAGATTTATTGAACTCAAGTTTTATTGAGGGGCTTGCTGATGTTATCATGATGGTGTATCGTCCCGAGTATTATCATATCTATCAAGATGATATTGGGCGCGATTTGCATAGAAAGATAGAAGTCATTTTGAAAAAGAATGCTCTAAAACCATTGGACAGCATTATTCTGGGCTTTCATGAGAAAACGGGTGTTGTATGCTTAAGGGAGAATACAAGTAAAAGCACTTCAAATTCTGTCGGCCTGAAAGATTTGTGTTCAAATAATGAAGCGGTGAGAAATTTAATCAATACTTTTGATCTTGAAGAAGTATTACCATTTTAACAAGCATGATGTATAAACCTAACAATTGCTGAAAGATGAAAAAATTGATTGTTGCCCTGTTGGCCGTAATGATATGTGCATGCGATCAGAGGGAGAATAAATTTCCGCATTCCCTTGTAAGAAAGATCGTCGTTCACGATACGGTGTATATTGATAGCTTCTTGGTTGTGGAGTATGTAACAGACACGATGTTTCATGACAGCAAGTGGCTGCGGAATGCTTTTGAAAATGCGCAAAGGGTAACATGGAAAGACCATAAAGACAGTATCGTTGTGGAATATCCAGACTTCATGAAAAAGAAACATGATGGGGAACGCAGCCTTCGCGTGGAGTATAATGGTATTACCATGGTTGCGAATGTCTATGATGAAGAACAAGATGTTTCTGTACGTGAGAAATATGATGCCATCAATTTGTCGGCCGTTACGAAATCGATGGGCAACAGGTTTTTCCTCATGGCAGGAGGAACTGGTGATTACAAGTCGTTTTTCGAAAAGGACATCAAGGTAAAAGAACGTACTTGGATGTATCTACGGGTGGAGTTCCCCAAGGAACTGACGTGGTCTGTTGACCCCCTGCTGCAGTATGTCCTGAATTATGAGCTGGAGAGCAAGAATCCCGACGAGCCCATGGTCATCATTAAACCTGCTCACGCACCCCATTGAATAAATGACCACTCCGCAAGGCCTGTGGGCAAAAAGATTTGCGAAAGAAATGGAAAATGTGTATCTTTGCCAACAACTATAAACACTTTTATTAAGAAAGGAGGACAATATGGAATGGACATTAGTATTTACATTAGCCGCTATCACATGCGCCATTACCCTGTTCACTATGTTCCGTGAGAGAGAAAAGGAAAAGGAGAGGAGGGAACAACTACTCAAAGAGAACAAGGATATGGAGGAAAAGAAAACTCAAGAGGCGACCCCGGCAACCAAGTGTCTGGTGCTGCAAACGCTGAGAGAGATGGGTTGTCAGACGGAAATAACAGAGGAGGGCAGAATCAAGTACGATTATCAGGGCATCACGTTCCTGATTGAGGCGGCAGATGACTGTCTGTTCGTCAATCTGATCTTTCCCTGGTGCTATAGTTTCTCAAGGTTCGACATCGATGAGTTCGCCAGAGTGCGTGGGGTGGTAAACAACATCAATTCACATTCAAACTGCACGATATTCTATACAACGAGCACTGAAACGGACGAAATAGCTGTCCATGTCAGAAAGCATTTCATCTTTATCCCCCAGATTCAAGACCTGAAGGGTTATCTGGCTGCTACCATGGGTAGTTTCTTTAACACAGTGAGGGAGCTGAACTTGGAGATAGAGAAAGTGAGAATGAAAGAATGTGAGACATGAAATGCGAACGGTGTACGATGTGTCGGCGAGGCCGAGGAAGAAGGAAATGAAACCGTGACAAATTGTCACGCTTTGAAAATGATGGCTGCTGATGGCAGCGAGCGCCATTGGGTCGGTGCGGTTTTTCTGAATTTGCAACTTATAATCGGTTTATTCCGTCTAACACATAAGAATCATTACGCATTTTCAAGATGAAGAAACTATTACTTACTTTATTGATGGCCTTACTTGCCATACCAAGTGTTTGGGCATTAGACACAGACAGTATCAGCAAGAATAAAGCTGACCTGGATTCTTTGATCCAGATGATTGAGACCAATTATGCTGGCTTTCCCATTATCATGGAGAAGGGATACGGCAATGATTATCAGACGATGAAGTCTGATATCAAGATGCAGGTATCAGCAGGGCAGATGGGAATACAGCAGGCAGTATGCGAGTATTGCTATTGGTTCTTCAGCAGGTTCGACGGTCATGTGTATGTTGACAACCCCCTATTCATGAACACCTATTTCCCCAAGTGTCATATTCGCTATGCTGAGTTGTTTGAATACGCACCAAAACCTGTGTCCTGCAAGGTTAATGATAAGACATGGCTCATCCGAGTACCATCGTGTAACGGTCAGAATCCCACGTTCCAATGGCTCGAAGAAGCCGTTCAGCAATATCTGCAGTCGGGTTGTAGTAATCTGATTATTGATATAAGAGGTAATACTGGCGGCAGCGATGCCATTTGGGAACCTGTAGGACCACTGCTGTTCGACCATCAGCCGGCTTCACCTGAATACACGCTATTCAGAAACACTCCCAAGAACCTTTCCTTCTACCAGCGTATTCTCAAGGAAAATCCCGATGATGATGTGGCACAAGCGTTGGTTGACAACTGTAGCAAAAGTCAGGATGAGATGGTTCAAATAGAAGATGAGGAGGAAGAAGATGAGGAATTATCCGTATCGTCCCTGCCCAAGAAAGCAGCTATTGTGATTGATAAGAGTACTGCCAGCTCGGCCGAATCGTTAGTAAGATTTGCCAAGATGTATTGCGACACCACGCGTACAAAGGTTTATGGCAAAGAGAATACCTGGGGTGCACAATACTCTGGCAACATCATAGGAACACCATTACCTAACAGTCAGATATGGGTATATTATCCCACCTGCATTTCTTCCTTGTTCCTTCAAGGCGATTCCAATGGCAGTGCAGGCTTATCTCCCGATGTGCGCATCTATTTGCCCTATCCCCAAAAGCTTACGGATAACTGCGACGAGTGGATTCTTTGGATTGCTGATCAACTATAAAGATCAGCGAGCAGATTGTTCCTGCAGATAACGGATCACCCCCTGACGGATACTTTGGAGGCCGAAAGCATCTGGTTGGATCTGGTCGAGAGGGAGCCATTGACAGGAGGCGGCATCATCGGCTGCATGCAGCACGGAGGTGTCTTTTACCTGGCACTCGAAGAAGAAGTCGAGGGTGGGAATATCGAAACCGCTATACAGATAATGGTTGGGATAAGAGAAGAGATAGGTGGTGGCAGTAACGTCCAGTCCTGTCTCTTCTTTCACTTCACGGATAATACTCTCCTCAACGGTTTCATCGATATCTGTGAATCCACCGGGGAGATCGAGCGTTCCCTTGGCGGGCTCACAATCGCGCACCGCCACCAAGAGTTCACCACGACTGTTACGGATGAAGGCCACCACCGCAGCGGAGGGGTTGAGGAACATCTCATGACCGCACTGCTGGCATTTCTTGCTCTTTTCGGAACTGACGAGGAAATCAGCACTGCCACATACAGGACAATGCTGATAATGGTTCAGGGGATGCTTTTTCGGTTCGTGCATAGTGGTGGGGATTACCAGTTATCCGTACGGAACGGGAACAAGGGCAGACCAGCTGCATTCTTCAGGTTACCGATCTGGAAGTTCTTGAAGCAGTAGCGGATGGCCACGGGTTTCGACACCTCGGGCGAGCTGATGCGGATGGTCTCGTTCCAATAGTCACCACCCGGCTGCCAGAAATGCACGGCCTTGGCAGGATGGAACACATGATCATCGCCTGCCACCTCGAAGCCCTGGATGTCCTCAAAACGACTGATGGCACCAAGATCGTTGTTCAGGTGGATATCCACATAATCACCCGTAATTTTCATGTCCTTGAACGAAGGACTCATGCATCCCAATGTCTTCATGCCGTAGGTCTTGTTCAGCGCAAGGAAAGCCAACCTTTGTCCTACCTGCTTCTTCTGTGTTGGATGGATCTGCGTGAACTCATAAGGATAGACCAGGTCGTTCGTGCAAACCAGTCCGCTATTAGGAATAACCTGCGAAGCCTTGAACTGCTGCTCCCGCAGTCGGGCCCCATTATCAGCATTCACATCATCATAGTGATAAGGTGCAATCTCCACGAAGTAGAACGGAATCTCGCCAAGCGCGAACTGCTTGCGCCACTGCTCCACGAGGATTTGCATGCGCTCAGAGTATTGGTCGCCTGGATCTCCCACATTGGAACAGCCCTGATAGTAGAGGATGCCCTTGACGGTGTAGTTCAGGATGGGGTTGAACGTGCCGTTGCCCCATAGCAGCGAGCGGTGGTAGTCCCACTCCGGCCAGCGTTTCACGATCTCCAAGGAGTCGGTGGGATCATCGGTGTGTTTCTCGATATTCTCCTTGGTGAACCAGCTCTCCACACGTGTTCCGCCCTTGTTCGCCATGATGATGCCGACAGGTATTCCCAATGCCTTGTTCACGGTCTGGGCGAAGAAGTAGCCCGTAGCAGAGGCCTCCCCCACTGTTTCAGGACTCACCACCTCCCAATGACACTGCGCATCGTTGAGTGGCTTGGTACTCATCACGCTGGGAATCTTCACGAAGTGCACACCTTTGTAGTTGTTTGCCTGGATGATCTCCTCGTTATACCCTTCCACAGGACAGTTGCCGAAGCCCTTGACGGGCATCTCCATATTACTCTGTCCGGCACACACCCATACCTCACCTGCGAGGATATTGTTCAGGGTGAGCGGTTCACCATCATTGAAGGTTATCGACAGCGGTTGATAGCTGGCTGCAGGTGTCTTCACCTTGACGAGCCACTGTCCGTTGCTCCCTGCTTTCACCGTATAGACCGCAGTGTTCCACGAGGTGGTAACCGTGACGGTCTTACCTGGCTCTGCCCATCCCCACAGACGGGCCTCGGTGTTCTGTTGGAGGATCATATGGTCACCTAAAATCTGCGGTAACCTCACTTTGGCCTGCACGCTGCAAAGAGCGAGCGCAAGGACGGAAAACACTAAAAACTTCTTTACCATTGTTATGTTTCGTTGAATTTGACTGCAATATTACAAAAAAATCATTACCTTTGCAACAGATTTAAGAAAAAAATCGAGGAAGGAGAAAGGAGGAAGGATGAAGGAAGCCCCTCCCTAACTCTCCCCCGTAGGGAGGGAACGAAGGTACGGGAGTACGGGGGCACGGGGGCACGAGAATTGTATTTGCGAAAGTGAAATAGAAATATCGAAGAATATGAATATGAAGATGAAGATAAAGAAGTGGTTGATGACGGGGGTGGCAGCTTTTGTTGCCGTGGCAGGTTTTGCACAGAATCCTGCCGACTTCGCCTTGTGGCCCGAGGGGGCGCCACACCAGAGTAATGACCCCGATGACCAAGCTATGATACGGGTGTATCTGCCCGAGAAGAAGGTGGCTACAGGACGGGCTGTGGTGATCTGTCCTGGTGGAGGCTATCAGGGATTGGCCATGGATCATGAGGGAAACGACTGGGCATCCTTCTTCAATCAGGAAGGTATTGCCGTCTTCGTACTGAAATACCGCATGCCCCATGGTAACCGGTTCATCCCTATCGAAGACGCTGAGGAGGCTATCCGTTGGGTGCGCCGCAATGCCGAGAACTTCAACGTCAGTCCTGATGAGGTCGGTATCATGGGTTCTTCAGCAGGAGGACACTTGGCCTCAACCATCGCTACCCATGCCACAAAGGAGGCAAAGCCCGACTTCCAGATCCTCTTCTACCCTGTGATTACCATGATGCCCGATATCACCCACAAGGGTTCGCACGACAATTTCCTCGGGGGTGGTGCAAGGAAGAAGGAAGAGCGCGACTACAGTAATGACACGCAGGTGACACGTGTAACACCAAGGGCATGGATTGCGCTGAGTGATGACGACCATGACGTGCTGCCTGCCAATGGCGTGAACTACTATACAGAACTCTACCGTCATGATGTGCCCGCCTCGCTGCATGTCTATCCATCGGGCGGACATGGCTGGGGGTTCCGCAGTGATTTCAAGTTCCACCTTGAAATGCTCCTTGAACTGAAAGCCTGGCTGAAGAGTTTCTAACGCATGGGAACACCGTTCCTGATGTGGATGGGAAGGGTTTCGTAGGAAACATCATCTGCCGTAACGGTTACTTTTACCATGCAGGCAATGCTATTGATGGGTTTCTGCTGGTCGAAGATGAAGTTACCGATACTGTAATAGATCGGTTTCCCTTGGTATTCCTCTATACTTTGTAAGGTATGTGTGTGGTGACAGATCAAGGCATCTGCCCCCGCATCGATGTATTCATGTGCCTGCTGTCGCTGCATGGGAATGGGCTTGAGCGTATGCTCGCCACCCCAGTGCAGGGAAAGGATGATCAGACAATGGGGATCATCCATGCGCAGTTGTTGTATGCGGTGCAACAAAGAGTCATGACTCTCCTGACTCACACAGGGCTTATCAGGCAGATAGGCATAGTTCTCCAAGGCCATGCGGAGCGAGGTGAGCAGATAGACACGGCGCGGCACAGTGGCAAGGAGAACGGGCTCGGCTGCCTCCTGCATGTTCGTGCCTGCCCCTACAGGGATCATCCCAGCCTCCTCAATCTGTTGCTTCGTATCGATGAGTCCTGCCCTACCCTGATCAATGCTGTGGTTGTTGGCGAGGTTCAGGTGGGTGATGCCATGTGCCTTCAATACAGGCAACCATTCTGGTTCCCCACGGAAGATGTACTGCTTGTACATGGGCTGAATAATCTTCGTGACAGGGCACTCAAGGTTAGCCACTACCAGATTGCTCGACTGGAACACGGAATCGACATACGGAGAGAAGAGGTGATCCACTCCCCTGTGATTGATCACCTCGCGGATACCACGATCGAGAAGGAGGTCACCAGTAAAGGTAATGGTCAGCGAATCGCTGACCATTATCATGGCTAAGAGCAGTGTTTTCAGCATCCTGTACTATAGAAGATATGCTCGTTGTCGATGACACGACCGTTCAGCGGCACGATGATCTCCTTCATCCAGTTGGGGATACCCTTGTCGGGCTGCGTCTCCAACTCCTTCTGCCACTCCTCATCGGTCTTACGAGGAGCACTTAAGTCCTCTTGGAACTCACGGTAAGAGAAGACAGCACCGCGAGTGAGGTACAGATAACCCTCGATTTCCACCACAACATAGATCTCGTGGGCAGGACCAATGGCCTCGTAGAGCACCGACTTGTTCTCGTTGTTCCCTGCATTGGCTGTATAGACATCTGCTACCACGGAGATGGACTTATCAACACCTTGTACGTCACTCCAGCCCATCAACGACTGATCAGGCTCCTGAATGAGGTGGAGCGTGGTATATTCGAATGCCGAGCCGATATTCTCAATCTGGGCATATTCCTCATCACTCAATCGCTGACCGTTCAGCTCTTTCTTACTGCAGTTCAACAGGAACTCAGCCTTGTCGCGCAGATCCTGGGTAACGTTTGTCGCCTTCTCCGTTTCGAGGTTGAAGCGCTTCAAGACATTCACCGTGGCATCAATCAGCTCAATGGCCTTGGTCCAGTAAGCCACGTTCGGCTCCACATAACCTCTCACCACAGGGGCTGGAGGACCGCCACCGCCACACTCAGCACCCATGGGCTGCTTACCATAGAGGATGGCATCATGCTTCAGCTCCGCCCAAGAGGCCAAGGCGCTGTTCAGGTTCTTCTTCTCCCACTGAGGGGTGGTCATGAACTTGGGATATTTCGCATCCTTCGCATTCACCGACTTCGTCGAAGCAATCCACTGGTTGGCCACGGTACTGTTCCAATCGATCTCGCCCATCCGCTGCTTCATCTTCTCGAGGGTCTTCGAATACTGATCCCAACGACCTTGCTCGTTGAGCTCCTGCAAGAGGATACGCTCAGCAGAAGAGATGCCAATGGCAGCCAGTACATCAAGACCTTTGGGCTCACCGCGGTGAGTGGGTTTGTTTTCATAATCCACCATCTCCAACAGTACTTCACTGTCGGGCATATAACGCTGCGGCATCAAGCAGATCTTATACTCGCTCGAGAGCTGGAACTTGGGCTTGATACGCACCTGCTTCTGCGCCAAAGCCTCGATGGATTCGCGGATTTGCTGGAATTTCTTCTTGTTCTTGAAGAGATCATTCAGCTTCATTCCACTCTTCTGGATCTCCTCATACACCTGCATGATGCTCACATCGTCAGGCGTTCCCATAAGGTAAGTGATCGGTTCGGTAAGAGACAGGTACGAAGCCTTCAGTTTATCGTTGCTACCAATGACCTGCGCCATCAGAAGGGCACTCTGGAGCTTGTCCTCCATATCTGTGCCGAACGGAGCGTTCTGTAACCACATCATGGCACGGAAATAACGCTTCAGCGTGTCATTACGGGTATAATGACCGCGAGGACGGTAAGTGTTATAGATGAACATCGGCATCTTCTTCTCAGGAACATAGCCGAGGAAGGTGGAATAAGTGGTCTCTGCCGCATTCACATGCTCTATCTCCTCCTTCACCAATGCCGTATATTGCGAGGCCACGGGCAGGTTGTTCTCACCCGTTATCAGGGCATGAGCAATGGCGAAGTAAGCTGCGTTGTATTGTGCTGCAGCCTTCACATTCGGATCAGAGGCAAACGAAGCCTGGGTAGTCATGGCATCATAGAGTTGTTTGATATAACTGGTGAGCAGCGGCACGAACTTATCTTGCTCCACCTCTTTCAGCAGACAGTCGAAATACATGTGGAAAACCTGCAGGAAGAGGTCGGTAGTGACGAAGTTGGGGAACTGATGGTAATCGTTGCGCTCATAGACATGGAACAGCTGCAGCTCGTTACCTGGCACTATGGCGAAGGCATTCTTGGCCAGTGCCTGCTTGAGTGTCGGATCGAACGTCTCCAGCTGGAAGGGGTTGATGAGGTTGTCAATGTTGACCATCATCCCGTTGGGTGCCACATAGTTCTGCTTCTTCAGTGCTTCCTCGCGGTCCTTGAGCTTCTGCATGAAGGCCTTCTCCGCATCGGTATAGGTGATGGCAGGAGCCTTCCCTTCTTCCTCATCCCAGAAACGACTGTTCATCTTCTCACCATACCACGTGGTTGACTCAAAGATGGAACGGAGGTCACCACTCATGAAGCAGTAACCCTGACGGGCAGCAAAGGCGTTCCGCAGGACGCGTGCCTCTGGGAGTGAGAGCGTTGACACGTCAATATCGAGGGGAATCTGCTTGTTCAGCTTCTCCACATCGATCTTAGCCTTACCAGGAAGGATAACACTTCTCTGCTGTGCGCTTGCACCAATGACCATGGCAAGCATCACCATTGTAAACATGACTCTTTTCATAGACTTTCGTTTATCATCTAGTTGTTCTTTTCAAAAATATCCAAGGCGGTCTGTTGATCCACGTTCTTGACGAGGAATTGTTCGAACGACATGCCGAAATGCGCCCAGCGGTATTCCGCAACAACATACTTCCCGTCGGTGGTACGCTCTAAACTCCTGATCTTCCCATCCACGAAACGGAAATCATCCAGGATGCCTCCTAACTTCGAGCCCATCCACAGCGGACGGATCCATCCACGGAAGTTCTTGAAGATGAAGATGCGGTTCCCTTCCTCGGGAAAGTACCTGGTGCTCTTTACCACCCCTACCAACGCATCTTCGCTTCCGTCACCATCCACATCACCCACACAGAACCGATAGACAGGATATTCGATGCGCCAATGGTCGGTTATGGAATCCGTGGTTAACGTGAGGACATAGAGGGAGTCGTTCTGCTGCTCAAGGGAATAGGATGCCGTTTCAAGGTTTGCTTCCTGAGAAATGGCATAGGGTGCCATGAAGAAGACACCCAAGATCAACCCAAGTAATCTCTTGATCATTGTCAGAGCAGACTCTGAATCTCCTTGTCCAGATCCTTGATCTGAATATCCCGCTTATAGAGGGAATTGGTCTTATCAATCAAGAAGAAGGTGGGGAGATCCTGAATGTTGTAATGCGCCAGTTCGGGAGCATCCAATCCCTCAGGCAGACGCACACTGATCCAAGGCAGCGCAGCGGTCTGCTGCTTCCAGAAGTGCTCATCAGAATCCAGCGACACCTGATAGATCTCCAAGCCCTGTGCATGATACTTGTTGTAGATATCGCGCAGTTTCATGATACGTGCAGCCGACTCCTTGGTAGCGAATACATGGAAGTCGAGCATCACCACCTTGCCTTTCAAGTCGCTCAGACGACGGATGGTTCCTTTATTGTCCTGTTGCTCAATGTCGATAATGGAACTGGCCGTGATCTGACTCAGTTCGATGGTCTGCTGACGTCTTCCCTCCAGAATACGCACATTCTTCATTCCCTCAATGGCAATGTTATGCAGGTTCTGTCCGCGAAGGGCATGAGGATAATAAGTATCCCAGCTGGTAGCCACAGCGGCGAACGCCTTGATGTCTTCCTTGCTCTCACGCGGATTGAAGATCAGCATGTTGCCCAATGTCTGGAACAGGGCGAAATAGGAGGAAGCCATCATAGGCTCCTTGTAGATATAGTTGCGCTTCACATCATCCTTGAAGATTTCCACGAGTCGCATAATACTATCGTTGGCAGCCTCCAGATTCAGGTTATTGTCACGCTGCAAGGCAATGGCAGCATTCTGCAGGTTGATCTGCTTCTGGGCAAGCTCCTTGATCTTACTGCAGTTCTCCGATCCTTTCACCTCGTAGTTGAAGCCCATGGAAGGATAGGAAGCCTTCACTTCTACGGTTTCCGTGGAATCAATACTGAGGTTGATGATCTGATTGGCGATACGCAGACGGTAGAACTCGGGGGCTTCCACAGCATCGCCAGAGAAAGCGAAACCGCCCGTTTCATCGAGTTTGACAGAGTCCATAGCCAATGCGCCATCAAGACTCATGTTCTCGAAATACAGCATGGAGTCCTTTGCCTCGGTAATGGTTCCCTTGACATGGAATTTCTCTTTCGTGCAGGCTCCGAGAGCGAATGCGACCATCACGAAGGTCAGTGTCTTGAATATAGTCCTTTTCATATCTTTTCCTTTTTTTTGTTTTCAGTTTTGATAATATGCAGACAAAGGTACATCTTTTTTTTGACATACCGCACAAAAGAGCGAAAAAACAAATTAATTCTTTGTTTTCGGACTCTCGTCCATGAAGAGGAACGATGACTGATAGCCGCCGCAGTCGATGATGACCTTCTCAAAGACAATGGCTGGATCCTTGGGATGAATCGTAACGGTATGCCAGCCATCACCTGAGTTACCCAGCGGCAGTTGTATCGTACTCGACACCACACGAAGGGCCACGGTAGGATAATAGACGCTGTAGATATTCTCCGGTTTCTCGTTCAGCTTACTGTTGAAATTCACGGTCTGAGGTGCCTGTCCATCCATAGACACCGTGTATTCCAATCCGCCCTTATCCAGATAGTCGAGCGTGGATTTCACCACCACGATGACCTTGACTTCCTTCAGTTGCTTATTGGCATCCGAGAAAGAGAAGCGGTATGACAGGGAGGCATCATCAGTACTTGTTGTATATGGCATCAATGACAAAGCACTCAGCGTTCGTCCCATGTAAGGAATGACGGTCCATTGTGCCTGTTTCGCATCTTTCTTCTCCCAGAAATGCTCTGCCTCCATGGCAACATATCCATCCTTCTCCTTGAAGCTAAAACCACCGATTTCATCGGACTCCTTGATACGGGAGATTCTCGGCAGACGGTCCTTGGGGAAGTTATCATTCCAACTGACATAACCGATGTGCTTCTGCGTCATCATGCCGTTCCATTTGCCATTGGCAATCTCGTGGTTGTACTGGGCACAAAGGAGAGAGTCGCGATGGAAAGCAGCCTCCACCTTGTCAGCCCACAGGTTCGCATCAGGATTACCTTCCTTGAAGAGTTTCTGGTTCATGGCCTGCGCATAATACATCTGATAGATATTGCTCATGGCCTGCACCGGGAAGAGGATGATCTGACGGTAACTGTCGCGCTGGTCGTCACGCAACGTGAGGAACTGCTGCAATGCGGCATTCTCCAGTTCCAGGTATTCATTCACAGCACGCTGCCAGTCGCCTGTCTCCACATTATACGTATTGGCTGAAAGCATCTCTGCCGTAACCCTTCCGTTATACTTACAACAGAGGTTCAGGATGCGGGCAGCCTCATCTGCCTGTTCCTCACCCCACAGCTGACGACAGAAATCTATTGTATGACTATCCGTAACATCCACACTCACCGCATTCGGATTCCATGCCATATCCATGAACAACGTGATGGGATACTCCATCGGCTTGATGTCGCCCACGTTCAGAACCCACAAACGATCAATACCATACTGGTAGGCCAACTGCAGCTGCTCCCACATATTCTGCGAAGGTGTTACGTTGAGCCACTTGGAGTTGCGGGGTGCACCCACATAATCCACATGGTAGTAGAGGCCCCATCCACCTGGATGGTTACGTTCCTGGGCTTTCGGCACCCGTCGTACATTGCCCCAGTTATCATCACACAACAGGATCAGCACATCATCGGGCACGGTCATACCCTTGTCGTAATACTCCAGCACCTCCTTGTAGAGTGCCCATACCTGTGGTGTTTCCTTTGCAGGACGCTTGGTTACCTCCTGGATGATACGACGTTGGTTCTTTACAATATCCTCTAAAAGCTTGGTATCAGCCTCGGCACTCATCGCCTCATCACCATCACCACGCATACCAATCGTAATCAGGTCCTCTGTACCCTTTGCCCGTTCGATACCCTCACGGAAGAATTGATCGAGCTTTTCCTTGTTGGTCTGGTAGTTCCAGTCACCATATTCCCTACGATGACGAGCATATTCCTGATGATTCCTTCCCATGGGCTCGTGATGAGAGGTGCCAATCACAACGCCCATTTCATCGGCCAGTTTGCCATTCTGTGGATCATCAGCATAGAATGCCCAACCCCACATGGCTGGCCATAGGAAGTTACCTTTCAGACGGAGAATCAGTTCAAACACCTTCTCGTAGAAATCATGACCACCATAGTCGGTGCCGAAGGTATTCTTCACCCAGGAAGTCAGACAAGGAGCCTCATCATTGATGAAGATTCCACGGTACTTCACTACAGGCTCTCCATCGGTGAAACCGCCGTTTTTGATATATATCTTATCATGATGTTCGATGGCTACATCAGCCCAATAGTACCAGGGCGACACACCAATCTGACGTGACAGCTCATAGATACCGAAAATGGTACCACGACGGTCGCTTCCAGCTATTACCAACTGATCGTTAATCGTTGTGATGAAGAACTTCTCCAGTTTCCCTTTCAATGCCTTTCCATCGATTTTCTTGGTCTTCACCAACTTGTCGATAGCTGCAGAATGACCGATGGTTCCAATGATGATATTGGCTTCGGCAGCAGAAGAGAAGGTGATCTGCCCACCGCACACCTTCTGCAAGTCGGTCTGCAGGTTCCGTGCCGCGATGCTCACGCCTTTCAAATCATTACTGTCATAATGGATCTTTACTGTGTTGTTCTCGTTCAGTAACAAGTCACCGTTACTGAAACTGACAAACTGTTCTGCTGCCATGATGTGACTTGTTACAAACAGTGCCACCACCAGGCAGAAGGATCGTAGGGTTTGATAAGTTCTCATATTGTTCTGTTATGGGTTCGTATGGAATGCAAAGATAAGGTTTTTCTTCTTAATTGTCAAATCTTAACGAAAAGAATGTTACTCATGATACAATTTCAAAAACATTTGCAACGGTTATAGAGAAAAATGATTACCTTTGCACGCATTTTTAAAATGAAGGATAAATGATGATAAGATTTTTATGTACTTTGTCGATGTTGTTACTGACGTTGACCACTACTGCTCAAAACATGGCAGATACTTTGGAAAGGGATTCTTTGGTTAGTGTTATTGGATGGTTCAGCAAGACTGATACCTTGGAATACCAATTCTCACAAGTGGTTGGAGAAATCGTCAAAGGAGACACCACCATCATAGATGGTTCAGGGGGTGATTTCCGCATCTGCGTAACAGACTCAACGAAAAAGGGTTATAAGATGGAATTGGTTTACACTGATGTGTGGAAACGCGATACACTGTCCCTTGAGGGTCAAATGTCCTTAATGGCTTCGCGTATGGCATTGGGAAGTAAAGTGCTCTTTTCTACCGATGAAATGGGTTGTTTCCAAGGTATAGATAACTGGAAAGAAAGATATAAGGTAGGACTGGATGTCATGAAGAAACTCATTGACTCGAACTATTACCATCATCCCGAACTCTATGCACGACAGTCCAAGGAAGAACTGATGAAACATGTGAAAGAACAATATGATGAAGTAGCGGGCACTAAGGAAAAGATGACTGAATTATTTTCGCCGTTGATCTTACTTTTCACCTTCCACGGGAAAGAACTGCCCGTGGGTGAGTCCACCGTTGAAGAAGATGGGGTATCTTGTTACTACCAGGTTCATGCCGGTGCATTGGAGGATGATGAGGATTCCAATGAAGATGAGTATCAGATGTACATCAAGCTTGTAGAGAAGGAAGATGATGGAAGTCAGACAAGTTATTACTACGAATATGCCTATTTCGACGATGGCTGGCCCCGCAATGTGTTGGCCACAGTTGTGGAAGAACAGGCAGGTAAGACGGTAATCACTCAGTACCACATAGATTGGGTTTACAAGTCGTGGTAACCCTTTCTTTCCTCCTGCGTGTACCTTTTAAATGGTAAAAAAAGATAATATTCCCGTTTTTATTCTTTTGTTCGCTTTCTTTTCCGTATCTTTGCACGGATTTTTGCGCAACGAAGTGTCTTTGCGCATTTGATGTATGTTAAAACAATAAGTATTTTTAGATGAACGTAATTACGAAAACCCTTCAATTGGCTGATGGAAGAACCATCACCATTGAAACCGGGAAAGTGGCAAAACAGACCGATGGTAGCGTTGTTCTGCGTATGAACAACACCGTTTTGCTCGCCACTGTTTGTGCCGCAAAGGATGCAGTTCCCGGAACAGATTTCATGCCTTTGCAGGTTGACTACAGAGAACAGTACTCCGCTGCCGGACGTTTCCCCGGCGGATTCACGAAGCGCGAAGGCAAGGCCAGTGACAACGAGATTCTTACCTCACGACTGGTTGACCGTGTGCTTCGCCCCCTCTTCCCCTCAAATTATCATGCTGAGGTGTTTGTAAACGTTATGCTGCTCTCAGCTGACGGAGTAGATCAACCCGATGCTTTGGCTGGCTTTGCCGCTTCTGCCGCTTTGGCTTGCTCAGATATTCCTTTCGAATGCCCCATTTCAGAGGTTCGCGTGGCTCGTATCAATGGCGAGTACGTCATCAACCCCACCTTCGAGCAGATGAAGGAGGCCGACATGGACATTATGGTAGGTGCTTCTGCTGAGAACATCATGATGGTGGAAGGTGAGATGAAAGAGGTTAGCGAACAGGATATGATCGGTGCTCTCAAGGCTGCCATGGCCGCTATCAAGCCGATGTGCGAGCTGCAGTCTGAGCTGAGCAAGGAGCTCGGCAAGGATGTGAAGCGCGAGTATGATCATGAGATCAACGACGAGGCTTTGCGTGAGCAGATGAACAAGGAGCTCTATCAGCCCGCCTATGATATCACCAAGCAGGCTCTGGAGAAGCAGGCTCGTGCAGAAGCTTTCGAGAAGCTGCTGGCCGACTTCAAAGAGAAGTTCTTTGCAGAACTTCCGGAAAATCCGGAAAGTCAGGAAAGTCCGGCAATCTCCAAGGAAGAGTACGAGGCCATGATGGAGCGTTACTACCACGATGTAGAGCGTGACGCTATGCGCCGTTGCATCCTCGATGAGGGCATTCGCCTCGACGGTCGTAAGTGCGATGAAATCCGTCCTATCTGGTGCGAGGTTTCTCCGCTGCCCATGCCTCACGGAAGTTCTATCTTCACCCGTGGTGAGACACAGAGTCTTTCTACTTGTACCCTTGGTACGAAGTTGGATGAGAAGCTGGTTGACGATGTATTGGAGCGCGGTTACATGCGCTTCCTCCTCCACTATAACTTCCCCCCGTTCTGTACAGGTGAGGCCAAGGCTCAGCGCGGTGTAGGTCGCCGTGAGATTGGTCATGGTCATCTGGCATGGCGCGGTCTGAAGGGTCAGATCCCCGAGGAGTTCCCCTACACAGTCCGTCTGGTATCTCAGATCCTGGAGTCAAACGGTTCTTCTTCCATGGCTACAGTCTGTGCAGGAACCTTGGCATTGATGGATGCAGGTGTTCCCATGAAGAAGCCCGTCAGCGGTATTGCCATGGGTCTGATCAAGAATCCTGGAGAGGACAAGTATGCCGTGCTGAGCGACATTCTGGGTGATGAGGATCATCTGGGTGACATGGACTTCAAGACCACTGGTACAAAGGACGGTCTTACCGCCACACAGATGGATATCAAGTGCGACGGTCTGTCGTTCGATATTCTGGAGAAGGCGCTCATGCAGGCCAAGGCTGGTCGTGAGCATATCCTTGGAAAGATGCTCGAGACGATTGCCGAGCCGCGTGCTGAACTGAAGCCGCATGTACCTCGTATCGAGGCCTTTGATATTCCGAAGGAGTTTATCGGTGCTGTGATTGGCCCGGGCGGAAAGATTATCCAGCAGATGCAGGAAGAGACCGGTGCTACCATCGTAATCGATGAGGTGGAAGGCGTTGGTAAGGTACAGGTTAGTGCTCCGAACAAGGAGGCTATCGATGCTGCCATTCGCAAGATCCGTGCCATCGTGGCTGTTCCTGAGGTGGGTGAGATCTACGAGGGAACGGTTCGTTCCATCATGCCTTATGGCTGCTTCGTAGAGATCCTGCCCGGCAAGGATGGTCTGCTGCACATCAGCGAGATCGACTGGAAGCGTTTGGAGACTGTTGAGGAGGCTGGTCTGAAGGAAGGTGACAAAATCACCGTGAAGCTCCTGGAGATCGATCCGAAGACTGGTAAGTACAAGCTCAGTCACCGTGTGCTGATTCCGAAACCAGAAGGATATGTAGAGCGTGAGCGCCGTCCTCGTCCTGAGCGTCCTGATCGTCGCAACGGTCGTAACAGAGACGACCGCCGCAATGGTGGCAACCGTCATGAGAAAGGCGA
Organism: Prevotella sp.; assembly: GCA_017561825.1. Classification (GTDB taxonomy): domain Bacteria; phylum Bacteroidota; class Bacteroidia; order Bacteroidales; family Bacteroidaceae; genus Prevotella. The sequence goes on along the minus strand of JAFZBK010000056.1, from coordinate 20,898 downwards.
GCGCAACCACGAGCAGAAGCAGGAGTCATTCAAGGAGTATCATGATCCCGCTGATCATGAGCCGAAGGATTTCAATGATTCTCTCGACCACATGGATTTCTAATCCTTTGTGGAAAGAAAATAACAGAAAGGTGTGCTAAACGGCACACCTTTTTTTGATGTGTTGCGGTAAGTCCACAACGGCCAAAGTATTAAAATAACTAAAAAATCATATATATAATAAGGTATATGCAAAGTTTTTATCTACTTTTGCATCCCAAAATCAAATTAATATCATTATGCAGAAGAATCTGGTCATTGTAGAGAGCCCGGCAAAAGCAAAGACAATCGAGAAATTCTTAGGACAGGATTTCAAGGTGATGTCGAGCTACGGGCATATCCGCGACTTGAAGAAAAAAGAAATCAGTATAGAGATGGGATCCTTGGAACCTGACTACGAGATCCCTGATGAAAAGAAGAAACTGGTCAGCGAACTGAAGTCAAACGCGAAGAAGGCAGAGAACATCTGGCTGGCTTCCGATGAAGACCGCGAAGGAGAAGCCATCTCTTGGCACCTTTGCGAAGTACTTGGGTTGGATGAAGAGAAAACCAACCGTATCGTTTTCCACGAGATTACCAAGCCTGCCATCCTGGCAGCCATCGAGAATCCTCGTCATCTGAACATGAACCTCGTGAACGCCCAGCAGGCCCGTCGTGTACTCGACCGTCTTGTTGGCTTCAAGCTCTCTCCTGTACTTTGGCGTAAGGTGAAACCCGCCTTGTCGGCTGGTCGTGTACAAAGTGTAGCAGTACGCCTGATCGTTGAGCGTGAGCGCGAGATCCAGAATTTCCAAAGTGAGCCCTACTATCGTATCAGTGCCATCTTCGGTCTGACCAATGCTGACGGATCGCAGAGTGAGGTGAAGGCAGAGCTCGATACCCGTTTCAAGACACATGATGAGGTATTGGCATTCTTAGAGATCTGCAAGGACAGCGAGTTCGTGGTGAAAGACATTCAGAAGAAGCCACAGAAGCGCAATCCCGCACCTCCTTTCACCACCAGTACCCTTCAGCAGGAGGCAGCCCGTAAGTTGGGCTTTACGGTTAGTCAGACCATGATGGTGGCCCAGCACCTCTACGAGAACGGACACATCACTTATATGCGTACCGACTCCGTGAACCTCTCCTCTCTCTGCTTAGGTACGAGCAAGGAAGAGATCACGAACCTGTGGGGCAAGGAATACAGTCATACACGACAGTTCCACACACACTCCAAAGGTGCTCAGGAAGCACACGAGGCCATCCGTCCTACCTACATGAGTAAGGCTACCATTGAAGGTACAGCACAGGAGCGTCGTCTGTACGACCTGATCTGGAAGCGTACCATCGCCTCTCAGATGGCTGATGCACAGATTGAGAAGACCACTGTGGAAATCAGCATCAACAACAATGGTAACAAACAGCCGTACGCCTTCATCGCCCAAGGTGAGGTGGTGAAGTTCGACGGTTTCCTGAAGGTTTACCGCGAATCGCTCGATGAGGATGAGAACCAGGATGATTTCTCACATGTGCTGCCACCGATGAAGAAAGGTGATAGTCTGCAGCGTAGAGAGATCAGTGCCACGGAACGCTTCACCCAAGGACCGCTCAGATATACAGAAGCTTCTCTGGTACATAAGCTGGAGGAGTTAGGTATCGGTCGTCCTTCCACCTATGCCCCCACCATCTCTACCATCCAGCAGCGTGAGTATGTTCAGAAGGGTGACAAGAAAGGCGAGGAGCGCAAATATACCATCGACATCCTCCAGGGCATCAAGGTTACTACCAGGACTCGTAAGGAGATGGCAGGTAGCGACAAAGGCAAACTCCTCCCCACAGATATCGGTATGGTGGTCAACGATTTCCTCATGAAATACTTCCCGCAGATCTTGGATTACCATTTCACGGCCAAGGTGGAGAAGGAATTCGATGATATTGCTGAAGGCAGGAAGCAATGGACCAATATGATCAAGAAGTTCTACAAGGACTTCGAGCCTACTGTGGAGAAGACCATGAATGCCCGCGAGGAACATAAGGCTGGTGAACGCGAACTGGGTACAGATCCTGCTACTGGCAAGCCCGTATTCGTGAAGATTGGTCGTTTCGGACCCGTCATTCAGATCGGTACGGCAGAAGATAAGGAGAAGCCTCGCTTCGCTCAGCTGCCTGCTGGTAAGAGCATGGAGACCATCTCGCTCGACGAGGCCTTGGAACTGTTCAGTCTTCCCCGTCTGGTGGGTTCTTACGAGAACAGTGATGTGGTAATCGGTACTGGTCGTTTCGGACCCTATGTGTTACATAACAAGAAATATGTATCCCTTCCAAAGGAAGCCGACCCCATGACCATCACCATGGAAGAGTGCATCAAGCTGATTGAGGACAAGCGCAAGCAGGAAACACAGCGCCACCTGAAGACCTTCGAGGAGGAGCCGAAACTGGAGGTGCTCAACGGAAGGTATGGTCCTTATCTGTCATACGACGGCAAGAACTACCGTCTGCCGAAGGCCATGCACGCCAAGGTTGCTGATCTGACACTGGAAGAGTGTCTGCATGTAATCGAGGCGCAGAACGCAAAGAAGAAATGAGGCGGATCATCATCATAGGCTACATGGGTGCCGGTAAGACTACGGTCGGCAAGGCTCTTTCAAAGGAACTGAATATCCCTTTCTACGACCTTGACTGGTATATCGAGAGTCGGATGCGCAAAACCGTTCCGCAAATTTTCGCCGAACGCGGTGAAGAAGGATTCCGCAAGATCGAGCACAACCTGCTCCATGAAGTGGCGGAGTTCGAAGATGTCATCATCAGTTGCGGCGGTGGCACCCCTTGTTTCTATGATAACATGGAATACATGAACGCCCAAGGCGATACTGTTTATCTGAAAGCCTCACCCGAGGTGCTGTACGGTCATCTGAAGATCGGCAAGACCGAACGACCGCTGCTGAAGAACAAAACGCCCGAAGAGATGCAACAGTATATCCGTGAGCAGCTCGACAAGCGTGAACAGTATTACCTGCAGGCCAAGCATGTGCTGGATGTGAACCTGATGGACAACTACGAGAAGATCAAAATCAGCGTAGCCAAGCTGCGCGAACTATTAAACCTATAAGACAACGAACCCCATGAAGAAATGGACGATTGAGGATTCCAAGGAGCTGTACAACATCAATGGATGGGGTACTTCCTATTTCGGAGTCAACGAAGAAGGAAACGTGTTTGTGACTCCCTGTAAGAATGAGGTGCAGATCGACCTCAGGGAAGTGATGGACGAATTATCTCTGCGTGACGTGCAGTCACCTGTCTTATTGCGATTCCCCGACATCCTCGACAACCGTATCGAGAAGACGTGGAGCTGCTTCAAGAAGGCCTCGAAGGAGTACGACTACAAAGGCGAGAACTATGTGGTCTATCCCATCAAGGTGAACCAGATGCAGCCTGTGGTAGAGGAGATTATCTCTCACGGACGGAAGTTCAACCTCGGACTGGAAGCAGGATCCAAGCCTGAGCTGCATGCGGTGATTGCCATGCAGTGCCAGAGCGACTCCATCATCATCTGCAACGGCTACAAGGATCAGAGCTACATTGAGCTGGCCCTGCTGGCACAGAAGATGGGAAAGCAGATCTTCATCGTTGTGGAGAAGATGAACGAACTGGAGCTCATTGCCAAGGTTGCCAAGAAGCTTGATGTTCGTCCTAATATCGGTATCCGCATCAAGCTGGCCAGCAGCGGTAGCGGCAAATGGGAGGAAAGTGGCGGCGATGCTTCGAAGTTCGGTCTGACCAGTGCCCAGCTGTTGGAAGCATTGGAACTGCTCGACAAGAAGAATATGCGCGACTGCCTGCGTCTCATCCATTTCCATATCGGTTCGCAGATTACCAAGATCCGTCGTATCCAGACTGCCCTTCGCGAGGCTTCACAGTTCTATATCCAGCTGCATAAGATGGGTTATAATGTGGATTTCGTGGATTGCGGTGGTGGACTCGGTGTTGACTACGACGGCACACGCTCTCCTTCGAGTGAGAGCTCGGTGAACTATTCTATCCAGGAATATGTCAACGACTGTATCTACACCTTCGTAGAAGCAGCCAACAAGAACGAACTTCCTCATCCCAATATCATCACAGAAAGCGGTCGCTCCCTTGCTGCCCACCACTCCGTGCTGGTCATCGATGTCTTGGAAACCGCTTCCCTGCCTGAGATGCCTGAGGAATTCGAGCCCGATGAGAACTCTCACCAGTTGGTGAAGGATCTCTATGAGATATGGGATAACTTGTCACCCCGCAATGTGTTGGAGGACTGGCATGATGCTGAGCAGATCCGCGAAGAGGTGCTCGACTTGTTCGCACATGGTATTGTAGATCTGAAGACTCGTGCCGAGATTGAGGCGATGTACTGGAGCGTTTGTCATGAGATCAACGCATTGGCCAAGAACCTGAAGCATATCCCCGAGGAGTTGATGAATATCGACAAGCTGTTGGCAGATAAGTATTTCTGTAACTTCTCGTTGTTCCAGAGTCTTAGCGACTCCTGGGCCATCGATCAGCTCTTCCCCATCGTACCGCTTCAGCGACTCAATGAGCGTCCAACGCGCAATGCTACCTTGCAGGATATCACCTGCGACTCAGATGGAAAGATTGCGAACTTCGTCACCAACCGCAACAACTCCCACTCCCTGCCCGTTCATGCTCTGAAGAAGAACGAACCATATTATCTCGGTGTGTTCCTTGTGGGAGCCTATCAGGAGATTCTTGGTGACATGCATAACCTCTTCGGCGATACCACGGCAGTACATATCTCTGTGAAAGACGGAGGGTATCATATCGATCAGATTATCGATGGTGAGACCGTGGCAGAGGTATTGGAATATGTACAGTACGCCCCCAAGAAGCTGGTTCGTCAGTTGGAAATCTGGGTGGCCAAGAGTGTCAAGCAGGGCAAGATCTCTCTGGAAGAAGGCAAGGAGTTCCTCTCGAACTACCGCAGCGGTCTTTACGGATACACTTATCTGGAGTAAAATAGTACCTACATCATGAAAGAGAAACTAACCATCGTAAAAGTTGGCGGCGCCGTTGTTGAAGACGAGGCGCAGCTGAGTCAGTTGCTGAAAGACTTCTCATCCATCCCCGGTAAGAAAGTGCTGGTACATGGCGGTGGACGTCGTGCCACACAAGTAGCCTCTCAACTTGGCTTGGAGAACCAGATGGTTAACGGTCGCCGCATCACGGATAAGAACATGCTGCAGGTGGTGACCATGGTGTATGGCGGTCTGGTGAACAAGAACCTTGTAGCCCGCCTTCAGGCCCATGGTGTGAATGCCTTGGGTTTGACGGGTGCTGACATGAATGTGATCCGTTCGCATAAACGTCCGCCCGTCAGCGTTAAGAAAGAGACAGGGGAAGTGGCCACGGTTGACTTCGGCTTTGTGGGTGATGTTGACTGTGCCGACGGTAAGATGCTGACCACCCTTATTAACGAAGGGATCACACCCGTCATGGCTCCCCTTACCCATGATGGTCAGGGACAGATTCTCAATACCAATGCCGACACCATTGCCGGTGAGGTGGCCAAGGCTTTGTCACCGTATTTTGAGGTAACCCTCATCTTCTCGTTCGAGAAGAAAGGCGTATTGAGCAATCCTGATGATGACAACAGTGTGATTCCCGTCATCACCAGGAACGATTTCAAAGAATATGTGGAGCAGGGTGTCATCTCAGGAGGAATGATTCCCAAGCTCGAAAATGCTTTCAATGCCATCAACGGTGGCGTTGAAAAAGTGATCATCACCCTGGCCACCGCCATCGATGGGAAACAGGGAACCATGATCATAGCCTAATAAGAAGGAAACATCCTATCCTTTGTTTCCTTAAACAACGTTAAAACAACGAAAAGGTTGTAACTTCCAGCAGTCACAATCGTCATTTAATATAGAATAGATGAAGAATATCAGCTTTCGAAACGATATATTGCCGTTGAAAAACGTGCTATATCGTCTCGCTTTACGTATCACCCTCAGACATGAAGATGCCGAGGATGTCGTACAAGATACGCTGATAAAGGTATGGAATAAGAGAGACAGCTGGCAAGAGATTGACGACATTGAAGCGTTTGCCCTGACTATCTGCAGAAATGTGGCACTGGACAAAGTAAAGAAAGCAAGCAATAACGAAACTACCCTCGACGACCACACTGCCTTTCTCACCGACCGCTCTTCGAGTCCTTTCGAACACGTTCTTCAACAAGATCGTGTGGCACTGGTAAGAAAACTTGTTGACAGTCTTCCGGAGAAGCAGCGCAGCTGCATGCAACTGCGGGATTTCGAAGGAAAGAGTTACAAAGAAATCGTACAGATTCTCGGCATCAGCGAGGAACAGGTGAAAGTAAACATCTTCCGAGCCCGCCAAACCATCAAACAGAAATTTCAAGAAGTTGAAAAATATGGATTATAAGTACATCGAACAACTGCTGGAGCGCTACTGGGAATGCACCACTTCTCTTGAAGAGGAGAACATTCTCCGTACATTCTTCCGTCAGAAAGACGTTCCCGCATCCTTGCTTCAGTACAAGGCTTTGTTCACCTATGAGCAGACGCAAAGGGAAGAAGAAGTCTTGGGTGAGGAGTTTGATACCAAGATGATGGAGATGATCAACGAGCCTACACCTGTCAAGGCCCGCACCATCCGTCTCACCCAGCGTCTCATGCCGCTCTTCAAGGCAGCAGCCGTTGTGGCCATCATCCTTACCTTGGGCAATGCCGCACAGGTGGCCTTCAACCAGGAAGATCCATACGACATGAACATGGCAGAAGTTCAGCAGCCCAGCGAGGGTCCTTCCGTTGCTGCGGTGAGCGATTCCCTGAAGGTTGACACGCTGAAAAAGGCGGAGTTACCTGTTCCTGCCATCATTAAGTAGTATATATTTCTATGCTTTCTCTATAAAACATGTTTAGTAAAACACATTTTTAAAGATTTAATGAAACTGTGAAGTTTCAATTCTCTCAAATTTTTCATAACATACTAACGTAAGAAGAAGAGCGCGGTCATTGATTGATCGCGCTTCTTCATGTTATAGGGATGTTATGGTATTATCGTTTCAGTCGTAAACTCAACTGATACAAGGCAGGAACAAGGATCATCAAAGAGAAGGCGATAGCCATCCATTCAGCCCTTTGACTGCCCCCTAACACATCTCGCAAGGTGATGTCGGGAGCTGGATAGGCAGCGGTCATCAAGTAGGCAATGGTGTTATTGGCGCAATGCAATACCACACAGGGTATCAGACTGCGAGAGCGTTCGTACAGCCATCCCAACAGCACACCCATCAGGAAGGCATGGGGAATCTGTGCAGGGTTCATGTGGGCGAGTCCGAACAGCAGTGCAGAGATGATGATGGCGGTCCACCGTTTCCTTCCTTCCCAATGCTCCAGCATCGTGCGAAGGACAGCTCCACGGAAGATCACCTCCTCTGCCAAGGGTGTCAGGATGCAGATAACGAGATAGCCCCAGCGGTGTTGGATGAAGTCGAGCAGTTCCTCACCTGCAAAGTCGGGCAGGAAATCCAATGCCGACTGCAACCACATCGACGGTGCGATGGTTCCCACGGCAGCGATGATACACCAGAAGATGACGGAAAAAGGTTTCGTGTTCCAATAATGTTCAGATACAGGAGTCCAGCGAAATCCCAAGAACAAAGCCACACAAGCCACACCGAAGATTCCTTGCACAAGCAGCATCTGTGTTGTTGACGAACTGATCTGCTCTAACGTCACACCCTTTCCATTGAGCACGAGATTACCCAAGAATACCAGTCCTACCGCCACATATTGTATCACGATGAACAGTAACACATACCAAACAACCTTCTTCACCATAACCCTTTATTTTTGTTGAAAATACGTTCTTACCTGCTGCGCATCGCTCATCAACTGTTCGCGCAATTCTTCTGTACTTACAAATCGGTGCTCCTCGCGCAACCGCTGCAGGAACGCCACCGAGAGCATCTTGCCGTAGAGGTTTCCTGAGTAGTCGAGCACATGCACTTCGAGCGACAGATGGTTTTCACCGAATGTGGGTCGGGTGCCGATATTCATCATGCCCGGCAATGCCTTTTCCTCCCCCTCTATGCTCACCTCCACGATATAGGCACCAGGGGCGGGAATCAGTTTCTCCATCCTTGTCACCTCGATATTCGCCGTGGGGAATCCCATCTTCCTGCCTTCGTGTTCGCCATCGACCACCTTTCCTGAGAGGAAATACGGATAACCTAACAGCCTTCTTGCCTGATCCACATTACCTTGAAGCAACGCCTTTCTGATGGAAGAGGAACTCACGGATTGCTGTTCCATCTCTTCATCTGCAGATGGTGAAAGGACGAACGCATCGTTCAGCAACACCTCCATACCCATCTCTTTACCATAGCGCACATAATCCTCAAAGCCCTCGCTGCGGTTATGTCCGAAGCGGTGGTCATATCCGATATACAATCGTTTCACACCGATTCTCTCCAACAGGATATCCTTCATGAACTCCTTGGCAGACAGTGCAGCCATGGCTGTTGAGAACGGCAGGATGATACAGCGGTCGATACCCGTTTGTGCAAGCAGTTCCTTACGCTCCTCGAAGGTTGTCAGCAACCGCGGACAGTAATCTGTTTGCAGCACCTGGCGCGGATGACGGTCGAAGGTGATGACACACGACAGCAGACCAGCTTGTCGAGCCTCATCCACCAAGCGTCTCAGCAGGTACTGATGACCTTGATGTACTCCGTCGAAGAAGCCGATGGTGGCAGCACATGACTGCCCTGCTTTCATCCCCTTGTCCAAATAGCGTAATTCCATTCTATCCTACTTGTTCCAACCACTCATCGCCATGCGAAACATGGAGCGTACGAATACCCAAAGCCTCAGCCGCACGACAGTTAGCCTTGGAGTCATCAATGAACAACGTCTCCTTGGGATCAATACCCGATTCCTCCAGCATCCGCTCAAAGATCTCGCTGTCGGGTTTCACCAGGTGCATCTCGTACGAGAGGAACACCTTTTCGAAGCATTCGTCCAACAGCTCCTTGCAAGGCAGCCAGTGTACAGGATTCGTATTACTCAGCAGGAACAGACGGTATTTCCCCTTCAGTTCCTTGAGCTTGGCCACCCTTTGTGCAGGAATCCCTGTCAGCAGCTGGTTCCATGCCCAGCAGATCTTTTCATTGGTAGCGGTGCAGTCAGGCGATTTCCTTCTCACCTCATCACAGAACACATCGATATCAATGCGCCCTGTCTCGAAGTCATGAAACAAATCCTCCTGTCTGCACTCATCCACATAGGTGGAAATGGCCTGAGCGCCAATGCTGTTGAAAGCATCCACGCAGCGGTATTTATCCAGATCTACGAGTACACACCCGAAGTCGAAGACGATATTCTTGATTTCCATCGATCAATTGATTTGGGTGCAAAATTACTGAAAAATCTGTTCATTCCACCATAAAACACCTGTAAATCACGAATTATTTGCCGAGGGGTTGAAATCGATGGTTGTCCATTCGGTCTGCACATTCGCTTTCACCCCCACCGATTTCCCGAAGAACTCTCCACGGTAGCGGGTGATGGCATTCTGTCGCATGGGCACATCCTTCAGTTCCTTGCCCCCGATCTCCGTTCCATTCTCGTCGTACGCCTTCATTGTGACATTGATGGTGATCTCATCCTCCTGCGGGAAAATAAAGAACGAGAAGGTTTGTGATTGTCCGTACATATCGTCAGTAATCTCTATCTCCTTCGTGATTGATGTCTTGGTCATACCATACCCCGTCTGCATATCGAGCGTTCCCGTGGCCTGTCCGTATTTCAGTGCCACCTTTTTGACGTTCGAGGGGAGATTGTCCAGACACGTCAGTTCCATCTTGGCCACCACACGTTTCAGGGAGAGCACGATATCCTTGGTGGATTCCGTGAACGCCACCTCACCATAGTACCAGAAGGTGTCTGTCACATCACAGGCGCGGTCGAAGGTAATGCCTCCGGTTGATTTCACCGTACAGTTCTTCTCTCCACTGTGACCAATCACTAACAGATGGTAGTTGCCAAACGGCACATTCATCGATGCACTGCCAAAGGAGGCATCCGTCATCTCCTGATTCACGGCAACCGCCTTCTCACCCTTGTCGTCAAAGAGCACGAACGACATCTTCGTACAATAGTCACCCAAGCCTCCACCTGCTCTCGATTCCGCAAAGCCCACCTGTTCCAGACTCTCCACGCGTACCTTGAGCACGGCTTTTTCCTGTTCTTCACTCTCAGGCTGTAATGCCTGTTCACAACTCATGCATGCAGCCATGGCTGTCAAGCACAACATTAATTGTTTCTTTTTCATTGTAATAAATTAATAAATGGCACCGTCTTTCATAGTCACGGTGTTTTCATAATAATGACGGTGCGAAGGTACAAATAAATAAGCGAAAAACAAAACGAAAACGCAAAAAATTTGGTGGTCTCACATTTTTAGAGTACCTTTGCAGCCAGAATAATCACGATGTGTTTGTTCCGGACTTGTAGCTCAGTTGGTTAGAGCAACAGACTCATAATCTGGAGGTCCCAGGTTCAAGCCCTGGCTGGTCCACAATGAATATCAAGGAGTTACGAATTAATCGTAACTCCTTTTTTTATGTCTGCGTAAACAATGCGTAAACATTTTGTTTCAGTCTTCCCTTTTCAGTCACATAGTATCATGGAGTTTCTTTGATGCATTATTAACAATATTCGTTTTATACAAAGGTGGTTCTATGTGTTACTATGCTTAACGAAGACGAAAGATAGAGTCATGGATGTATTTATATTACTTTTCAAAAGATATTTGTTAAATCTTCGTTAATTATAGGGTTATGTACTAAATGGTTGCATTGGTTAATATTCAAATTTTAGGTAAGCGTAAACAGCAGTGCTCCAAAAGACAAACTGTATATTTCTAAAGGTGTAATTGCTTAAAGTAATTGGATATTCGATTTTGGAATATGCGATTTTAGGATATAACTTTGCAGAAAAAAATATGGAAAAGAGCATTCATCTGTCCCAATATCACGTTATGATTTCTCTTTTGAGAGAGAAACGTGAGAGTGTCAATGTAACACAAGTTCAGCTGGCCGACAAATTAAATGTTGGACAAACTATCATTAGTAAAATAGAGACTTGTGAAAGACGAATAGATGTTATTGAACTAATGTCTATTTGTGATGCCCTTAATATTGCCTTTCCTGAATTTATTGACGAATTAATTCAAAAACTTAAATAAATGGAATCACCTTATACAAATTTGCCACAAGAAAAGTGGCTTGACAAAACGAAGGAACTTATCGACAAGCATCCTCTAAAGAATGAGATTAAAGATGTTGTATTGAAGTCTTGGAAAGATATCTTCAATTCTAAGATTGGATCATTTAGTATAGGTAAGGAGATTTTCCCGTCTCCTCAAATACTAAGTTTCTTCTTACACGAACTAGTTGCTCATTATTTATCTTTAAAATATCCAGATCGCTATAAGGTAGGGGAATTAAAAGAAGAAAAAGATGTTCATGATATGCAAGATCCGTCTATGGGTATTGAAATAAAAGGTTCTTCCAATGCGACTCAAATATTTGCTAATAGAAGTTATGCGCAGCCTTCTTCCGATTCAGAAACAAAGGACAAGAATGGATATTACGTAACAATAAATTTTGAAAAGATTAGTAAATCCAATCCTCACCCCAAAATTACAATAATTAGATTTGGCTATCTTGAACATAAAGATTGGATTGCTCAGAAAGCAGCAACAGGACAACAAGCAAGATTAAGCCCAGAAGCATATCAGTATAAGTTGGTAGAAATCTATCGAGATATTGTATAAGACAGGTGTCGTATGATATCTGAAAATTGCTTTTTTTTCAAATAATAGCTTTAAATTAAAAATTAGAGATAAAATATTCTATTTTCGAATATTTTTTTCTTATCTTTGCACTCAAATAAACAACTATTTTATGTTTGAGGAAATAAAAAAAATTCTTGGAGAACCATATTTTGAATGTAAATATGGTCTTCTTTATAATATGGATTGCGAGAAAGCTTTAGAAAAGTTAGATTCTCCTTGTTTGGCATCTACCATAACAAGTCCTCCTTATAACATTGGTAAGGAATACGAGCAGGTCATGCCGTTAAACAAATATCTAGACTGGCTATCTCGAATAGCAACTCACGTTAAGAGGCTCACACTGCCCAATGGTAATTTTATTTTTAATGTGGGATATCTTGCCGTTAAGGATAAAGGTAGAGCCGTTCCTATTCCATACTTAATCTGGGATAAAATTCCATTCTACCTTAATCAGGAAATAATATGGCATTATGAAGCGGGTGTTGCTGCAAAAAGATACCTATCCCCAAGAAATGAAAAAATTCTGTGGTATGTAAAGGACAAGGACAATTACACCTTTAATCTCGACCCTATAAGAGACCCTAATGTGAAATATCCTAATCAAAAGAAAAAAGGAAAATTACGTTGTAATTCTATAGGGAAAAACCCTTCAGATATTTGGGAAATTGCCAAAGTCACTTCTGGGGCGAATAGGTCATCTGTCGAAAGAACAGCTCATCCTGCTCAATTTCCAGAGGATTTAATCAAAAGATTGATGTTGGGCTTTACTAATGCTGATGATATTGTTTTAGATCCTTTCATGGGTTCAGGAACAGTCGCTGCAGTTGCGGTTGAATTAAAACGTAAGTTTATAGGGTTTGAAATAGAATCAACATACTGCGAAATCGCAAAAAAAAGGATACAACAGAAGATAAATGAGTGTATGTCTATTTTTGATTTTTCGTCAACATCAGATGCATCCGACGAAGGAGAATTAACAAAATAAGTTTATCCATCATGTGTCATCTTATCAAGATTGACAACTGGATAACAACCCACTGACTTTTAGCAGTTATGCCAAATGTCAGTGGGTTTATTGTTCCCAATTTGTGTCCCCAGGACCCATATTAGGAACATTAGATGATACCTAAAACCTGTTGAGTCATCTGCCAACCATTATGACAATGATGGTAGCAAATATTGAGAATTACAGAGTGGCGAATGTCACTACAGGCTTGCCTTTGAGGTGGCAGATTCCAATCAAGCAAAGCGATGATGGGGTATTAGGCTGCCCCTCTCTACTTTTGAGTGGACAGAGGCAAGCCTCTTCTGTATATCTGTCTTTGCGTGAAGTCGCCAGATGTCTTTCATTCTGAATATTGTTGCTCGAAGAACCATCAAAGTCTTTGTAATCCTAACAGCTCGCTGTTCTATCTGTATAGTCACCCCTGCATCGATAGATGGCTGGGGTATTAGGCTACCCCAGACTTTATAGAAGTGGCATCGGCAAGCCGATTGGACAGACAAGAAAAGAACTCTTGATATTAACTTTGGGGCTTATGACCAGCCATGTGTGAGCATACTTTTATGCCAGATACCGTGACCTCTGCTTGCAGATTTATGTGGTCAGTCCAACGTTCGATGCTAATCGAAACGGGTAGTGAGCTTCCCGATACTGGAATAATATGGCACATGGGCAAGCCCAGTGCCCCGAAGGCTTGAAAAGGAACTAATCATATGTCGCTAACTCGTCTGTACGATAAGTCCCATTGCTGAATACAATTTTCTTGGCCATCTCGTTGAGCCTGTCTGCAATGCGGTCACCATAATGCTCTCGGATTTGTTGCGGCGTGAGGTTGGTGGTGATGATGGTGAAAAGCTGCTCTTCGTAACGCTTTGTCAGCAGGTCGATGACTGGAGTATAGACATTACCATAGTCCATTACCTCTGATGGTTCTGTGCCAAGGTCATCGATGCCGAGCATATCAACACTAATGAGTTTACGGTATGCTTCGTGGTTGTTCTTGCAAAGATGCGCAATGTACTTTGCGTCCACAATCTGGATTCCGTAAGTGCCATCGTTGTCAGGCTTAGGAATGCACAGAGAGTTCAGTAACTGCTGGAATGCTTTAAGCATGGTGCTTTTGCCATTGCCACAGCCACCGCATAGCATCATGCCGAAATGGGATGATGGTGAGGTGAGCCAATGAGCCATCTCATGGAGTTGGTTCTCCAAGTATTCGTTAAAACAGAAGGTACGGTGGCGAAATGCCACCTCATTCTCAGTTGCAGCCAACAGACAGGCATAAGCATCTTCCTCTAACATAGGCATCTTAAAACGAGCCTTCATAGGACGGTGCTGTAGCAGAGACTTCTTTAATCCCTCTACGTCGATTTTGAGTTTCTGTTCCATAATTCCTTTCCCTTTCTTTGTTTGAAAAGTTTGTTGAAGCACTAATAATTTAATTGTCTTTCTCTTTATCTTTTAAAGGGGTAAAGTCTGCCGTCAATCTATCCGTCAACTCTACCGTCAAGTTATCTGTCCATTTTAGGAGTGAATATTTGGACGGTACATGACGTGAACTGCCTTCGGTGAAAGAAATCAGTCCTCGTTTGGCAAGATTCTTCCGAGCATTGCAGAGCGTCTGCTTTGACATATGCAGAACTTCGCAGATTCGTACAGTAGAGCATGGGACAGGCATATTCCAACGATGCAGGTTGCACTCATTCACTATGAATGCGTATAGTGCAACCTCGCTCATGGACATATATTCCATAGAAGAAGCACGCCAGAACTGGTTCATGTAATCAATGTACGTCATTCTCTTTCGCTGTTTTCTCACCTTTGACCCTGATAGTTCCTGCTTTCTTTGCCAATTCAAGAGCGAGATTGCCATCGATTACAATCTGACGATCGATTTGTGTTATGGCATCGTCTATCACACCACTCTTCTTGATGCGATTGGCAGTTGGTACACTGCAACCGAATATCTGAGCGATTCCTTCAATACCATAGTAGATACGTCTTTGACTAAGACTCGCAATCTCTGTTGCCCAAGTAGCCATACGGCTGTCAATGAGGAAACTGAGTTCCTCTCCTGTCATCATTGCCACAGGTTTTTGTTTCAATTCATCGATATTCATATTTAATGTCATTTGAAATTAGTACTAAGAGGTCTGCAGAACCTCAATGAATCTCTGTGGAATCGATTCCGAGTGCAAAGGTAATGACATTTCAATGGGGCATTGGTCGGTTTATTTATACCTTAATAAAACCAACCATTTTGGGGGGATGTATTCAATATCTATTAACTGTATATCAACAAGAAAAGCGGATAATCAGTCTTATGCCGATTATCCGCCTATCATGAGTAAAAGGAACTTTATGCTACTGCTTCAAATATGTGTGACCACCGAAATATGATTTCTTTGGCTTTAGCCCAAGAACCCTTCTGCACTCCGTGAAATCCAAAGTCTTTTATCTCGCCAAAGCGTCTTTGGGGACTGTCAATCCCGTACTTTCGTCCTGTAAACTGTTCGATGGCACGATGGAAAGAAGCATAACTGACGCTCTCCTTAATGGCTTCAGCCCGTATTAACGCCTTTAATAGGTATGCCAAACAGATTGCCCCTGGATTCTCTTTAATAAAGCAAAGAATCTGTGCCTTTAATGCAGACTTATTTCCTATTAGCAGGCTATCGATACACTTTATTTCAACCTTTCTTCCTCTATTTCCTTCCGACTTGCTTAGTTCATAGCTTATATCCTTCCAGATTTCAGGGTCACATGAGGTTGCAACCTTTTCCCAAGATTCCTTAGTTCCCACACCAAGGTCAATGCTGCTTGGAACCATAAAGCCGACTGCCCCATGAATCATTGCCATATCCTCTTGGTCAAGAATTTCTTCGTTCAGAATGGTGTTCAGCGTTTTAATCATCTTTGTAGACCCCCCATCAAACATCATGTAGTAGTACATGCATCGAATGACGTCGTTCTCTTCATCCATGGCTTTTGCCTTTAAATTGCTCACAAAAGATGGGACAAATGACATACATGCGTTCATATAGTCAGTAGCCTCTTCTATCAAAGAAAGACAGTTATCCTTGGTAGCCTTACCATCTTCTTTGCTTGTCTCGGCAATATAGGATTTGGCATATTGAGGAAGGTTTTGCCATATTTCCTCAGCAGATCCGAAGTCTGGCAATGATGACACGTTCTTGCCCATTGGCTTATCAGCCAAGCAATCACAGGCAAGATTGAACATTGCGTCCAATGCAGACAGGTCTCCTGCGCTGATGTTGTCCATCTTGTTCTTGAATTCCTTATAGACATTTTCATGCTCTGCTTTCCAAGAGCAGATGTTTAGCATGGCTCTTTCTCGCAATTGGGGAAAATTGCTCACGCTGCTTAATTCTTCAAGTATATTCATCATACGTTATACAATAATAGGTTGGTGCTACATGGCTTTTGCGAGGAGTTGTGTAAGCTCTTCATTTGACAACTTTGAGAGCTTTGATATCAGTTCATCCCGCTCGGTTGTTTTCGTGTCGAGAACAAGCAGTTTGGAGTTGTACTCCATCTGCATTTCAATCGGGTATGTGTCCAGATACACATTGGTCATGTCGTTTGAGTTACTGGAATGCCCCATGCTTTCATCAATATAAGTCTTCTCCACACCTGCATTACGAAGGTTTGTGGCAAATGAATGGCGGCACCAGGTTCCTGACGGTTTTATTGCTTTGTCCCATCCAAGAACATCGTGGCATATCTTGGTCACACGATCTTTGATGTTAGAGTTTTCCTGTGCCGTTAGTTTCCGTCTTTCTTTTTCACTTGTCTCCCCGTTGAATATCTGAGGGAACACGTAACTTCCAAGTGCGGGAGGTGCTGCGATTTCATCGAGTATAACTTGCAACGGTTCAATGATAGGTATGACGACCTCAGAATTATTGGAACTCCTGTCCGCAGTCTTCTTACGGTTGAAGAGGAATGCCCTTCTACCAGTCTGGAAATAATAGTCGTTATATTGCAAACGTGCTGCATCAGCAAGATTAAATCCGTTGCAGAGATACTGAGCAAGAAATAGTCCAAGGGAATAATGTGCTTTTTCTGCATAGCCCTTCTTCCATGTCTCAGGATAGTTTTTGTTGATAAACACATGGTATAGTTCCGTAAACTGTTCTCGTTTCAGATAGACTTTCATCTTCACCTTGCCTCGCGGAATACTGACAAGATTCTTCTCCTTCTTATTCGAGAAAGGATAGGTCACATCCAACAAATATCCCTGACTGCGACAAAGATTCCAGATGGTGCGGCAGGAACGAAGGTAAAGTCCAATAGTGGCATCAGATATTTGTCCTTCAATGTTGCCATCTTTGCCTTTAACGCCGTTGGACATACAATCCTTCCATTTCTGTATTTCTGCCACACTGATATTAAACCCCTTGATGGCATCCTTCCCTAAGAACTTTTGGAAGGAGTTCAATGCACTGATGTAGCTGTCGCTTGTAGAATAACGCTTGCCGTTATCGTCGTTCTGAAGGTGATAGATGCGTTCTTGCCAGATACCGATGAAAGACTTGTCTTCTTTGGCTATTTCGATGTTGGCATTGCCTGTGGTGACAGCCACACGCACCATTTCATAGGTGAAAGGGTTACCCTTGTTGAGGTTGACGAGCATTTCCTTGTATTTTGGAACGATTTCCTCGCGCCACATCTTCTGCTCCTTATAGTTTTCCGAAGAACTCTTGGTGGCAGTACAGATGTCAGAAAATCGTTTCTCGGAATAGGAACCTCCGACTTGATGATAGAAGAACTTGCGGTCAACCGTGAATCGGATGGCCAGAGGGTACTCACTCACATTCTTGCGATTGGTGCGAGTGTCAAGAACCAAAGAAGCGTTGCAATTACGCTCCTTAATGATGGGTAGTGATTTAGTTAATTTCATGACTGAAATGATTTAAAATGTTGAACATGTTGAACTCTCACATGCAGTCATTTCAGTACACGCATATATACAAAAACAACTGCGTTTGATCACTGCCAAAGCAATAATCAAATGCAGCTGTGCAATCTCGGCATCTCCTGTCGCTGTATGGTAACCGGGCTTATGCTAATCGGTCTCAACCCCTGAAGAGCCTTTTATGTGGAGTTGGATAGAGTATCTTCCGACTAATACTCCCTCCGCACGATGATCCATCGGAATGGATTTTTACCAGTCCACGTTCTGGTGAGCAGACTCACTTTGACTTCGTCTTATTCCCTCACGACTCGACATAATTGATGCAAGCATCATTCTGTTCTCGCTGCTCTGTCATTTCCTGTCAGAAACAAGAAGAGCAACATTTCGTTCATGGCCCGCCCAAATGCTAAAGCGTTGCAAAGGTACAACTTTTTCCCTAATGGAACGTAATAGTCTGGCAGAAAATAGAGTATCTTTGAGCATCTTTAACTATCATACTTGGATAGAGTATGAAAATCATACTCGAATTAATGTCTATAATCTATTCAGTCGGGCAACTACCAGTTCTTCATACGCTTGTTTCTGCTCTTCACTGAGGAAGGAATCTTTTATAAGCTGTTGCCATTTAGGAAACGCCTTATGAAGACCTGCAATGAGACGCTGTACTACTTTTTCTTCCAGTCCCATTGTCTTTGCAGCATTAAGGAAGTCTGCCAAACGGAGTTTTGTTTTCCTTCCCGAAAGGGTAAGTGCAAGTTCCTCCTTGTCCTTTGGATTAGCAATTACAACATTGAGAAGGTCATAAGCTGGAGTGAGTTGATAGCCCTTAGAAGGACGATAGAGCGAGAAGTTCTTTAGATGCATGTCGTTGTTGCCTGTGACAAAGCAGAAGAGTAGCAACTGCATGTAATTCGTGAGGTCGAGTTTGGGCGTGCTACTATATTGCATTATTGTCTTTGCTATCTGCTCATGCGAGCCTTTGTATTTGTATTCCGTAGGGTGCAGCGTGAGTTGACACATATCCTCCATGTCTATCTTCTCGCCATTCTCGGTTCGGTCAATACGCTTTGTGATGTACCCAAGTTTTCCGTCAGCCAAACGAATGAGGCTATGAGGCACAACACTAATCTTTGCCGCTTCTGCAAGGTGCATTGTCAAGTCCTCATTTTCGGGCAACTGCTCGTAACTCTCCGTTTGTGGCTTGAAGATATAATCTCCCCAAAGTCCTACGATAGTCAGTCGGCTACAGCCATCGTGTTTATCGAGGTTCAGCGACAATTTAGGTTGCACTCCTGTTAGAGATGTTTGAGCACGAATCACCTGCTCGGCTAATTGATCGAGATCTTCATGCTTATACTCCAGCAATGGCACATCCGTTGTCCCGAAGAATTTTCGGGCACAATTTGGATGAAAGTCTTTCTGACCTTTTTCCAATTCTTTATAGCAATACAGACATTTACACATTATTGCCTCCTTCCTTGTTTATTGGCACAACACTAACGGAACCTATACACTCCTTACAGCATAACAATAATAGCGACATACGGTCAAGAATACTGATATCGGTATTGCGAAGTGCTACATCAAGTAGCCATCCTTCAGGTATCAAACCATCAAAGAACGGGAATAGCACAGGACTTACGAAAGCCTCTGTTTTTAATGGGAGCGTCAGACTTATAGGTAGCGCATCTTCACGTGCAAGATACGCTTCATCATAACAGAAGCGGTACTCACCACCATCTTCCGTCAGAACACCTGCAAGGACTTCTTTTCGGTATATTTCTGCTTGTCTCATTGCTTTTTCGTTGCTGTCAGTTCGTAGTTAAACAAATCAAGTAGCTGGTTGACCTTATCCATTCTTAGCGTTGGCTTTCCTTGTTCCAGATTGCGTACAAAGCATAAGCCTACTCCTGACTTCATGGCAAGGTCTTCCTGCGTAAGTCCATATTCCTTGCGCAAATCCTTTACCACCATCGATAACTTTGTCTTTTCCATATAAATTATATTATTTCGAATGCAAAATTACAATATTATTTACAAATTACATGCTTTCTGATATAAAAAGTGTAATATTTAACATTTTTATATGTTTTCTACTATAGTTTTCTGTGTTGTTCGGTGGTTTGTGGCGATTTCATTCGGTTATTTGTGACCTCCAGATTATAGTCTGTTGCTTGAAACCGCCTATTATGTCCCAAATTCTGCGTAAACAATGCGTAAACATTTTATTTCAGTTAGGGGTATTTTATAATATTCAGAGAAAATCGCATTTTTATAAAACGCTGATATTCAGAATACTTTCAGAACAACGGAATATCATGGAATATCACTTTGCGATACTCATAATCTGGAGGTCGTAGGTTCAAGCCCTACCTGGTCCACACAAAAAATCAAGCACTTACAAAGATTTTGTAGGTGCTTTTCTTTTGTTTACGAACAATTTGCGAACAAAACTGCAATCTATGAATACCAATATCAACTTCCTGCAAATATAACCTCCCTCATTTTGTTCGCAAAAGCATCAATTTTTGTTCGCAAGGCGTTTTTTAACGTATTACTCAGTAATATCAGTAACCTTTTTCAATAATAACAACAAAGAGCATGATAAGCACCAAACCTGCATACATTCTGCTGATATTGTCTCCTAAAACTAATAGGGTTGCCGTAAATGGATAAAATTTTATACACTCTGTGTATAAGCAAAATAGCCTCGAAAAATAGTCTCAAAAAGATTTGGCTTATCGCTTGAAAACGTGTACCTTTGCAGCCAATTTTACGATAATCCATAAAAATAGCAGCAATGCAGAGACAGAAATTTAACATATTAGGTGGACTGAACATTCAGAGCACATGGTGCCTTGAATGCGATTCCTATATGCATACGTCAAGCATTGTTGCACCACGCTATTCACATAGGAAGACTTTCCATATTACACGAGGAGGGAGTGTTTTGCTCCTGACATAGATTGTACGTGCAAACACGAGATTAACGAAGTGGTTGGAAAGTCAGCAATGCTTTCCAACCATTTTTCGTTTGTGCCTATCACAA
>JAFZBK010000055.1 GCA_017561825.1 Prevotella sp. | reverse complement strand
TCTTTCTTTTCCACAGGCTGATGGACGGCTGTGATAACTGCACCTAAACTGGCACCGCAGTTCGGACAACTATTGAAATCGCCTACGACAGGATAGCCACAATGTGGACAACTCTTAGGTGCTTGTGAGACGGTAGCCTTCATGGCTGCCTGATTCTGTAGGTCTGCACTGTTAACAATTCTCGTAGGCCTTGGTGTTGGCTCTGACTGTTGTGAGTTTAGTACCGTTGGCCGAGGTGTCGGTTCTCCTCCGCCATTATAGTTCGGCACATTGACACCATTGTAGGGGTCTTGGTAATGAGAATCCCCCGACTGAAGCGGATGTCCGCATTTGACGCATACACTACTACCGGGAGCGTTGTCCCAGCCACAATTGTTACATCTCATACTTTTTCTCTTTAGTTAGTGGTATTTATTGACTTTTATTTCTGATCGACTCTGATGATATATTCCTCATTCTGACTTTGAATCCGGACATAGCCCGTACGTCCGCTTTTGAATTCTGGATCAGTCTTGGCCAAAGGTCCAGCCTTGATGGTGATCTCGTTTCCGCTAGAAACGGTTACCTCACACCATTCGGGATATTTCGTCAATTCCCAGTTCTTGTTGTCTGAATATAAGGTGTCGCTATTGCAACTGATACCAACTTTCTGGGTTCCGCCTCTACGCTTATTGATCTTAACATCCGACTTTGTTACATCGAGATGGGGCTTGTTGCCTTTCTGAATTAGTTTGATGAAACGAGTAACCTGGTCATAGATAACGGTGATACCTGTCTGACGACTTAATGTGCTACTTGTAGCCAAACAAGTCACCTGAAGATTCTTGCCGTCCATCGACTTACTCAGTTTACACCAACCTTCATGTTCAGAAGCCACATTGGCGATCCAGTCGCTACTCTCAGGTACAGTCTCGATACCTACAATTTTAGTATCCTCATTTGGATCAAAGGTCAAGTTATACGTGCTGAGTGTCAATTGCTTTGAAGACGTTACTCTCTTGGTGCTTTCATCGCCATCGCTTCTTTTTTTCTTTGCGAGTCGGTTACACTTGGCAATCTGTGTATTACACTTCTTTACGTTGGCAGCGCTCTTATTGATGGCCATCGAAGCCTTAAAGCTAGCGATTGCTCCCTGATAGTCGCCTTTGTTCATCAGAGCGACACCTTTATTGTAAGATTCGCTGGCACTTTGGGCATAACTGACAAGGGGTATGAAACACAGCAGCCCAATAATCATGATCAGTTTACTAATTGTTTTCTTCATTTATAGTTTCGTTAGATTGGTTTTCAAGCAAGTCTTCAATGAGTGGTTTGATAGCGTCGGCTCTGGTTCTGAATTCCTGAACGTATTCTGCTCCGGCATCCAGATTCTTGTAGATATCAAGTAGGGCGGTCTTGATGGCCATCTGCTGTTGGATAGCCATATTAGCCAAATTGGTGTCGAGAGAGTCTCTATCGATTAGAGCATCGTCTAGTTTGACAAGCGCCTTCCGATAGATATCTTCCACATTATTATAAATAGAAGCGTCTGTATATTCATCAGGATGGTTCTGGATGATGGTGTCGGCATTCATCTTGAATTCAAGTGCTTCTTGTATTCTGACTTGTGCGATAGAGTCATAGTTCACACGAGGAACAACTTCCACAACAGTCTGTTCTTCATTATTGCTACTAGAGAACACAGCCACGATAATGCCAATTAGCACGATAACTGCAGCGATGGCTCCAATAATGATTGACTTATTCGGTCCCTGCTGAATCGGTTTACTCTTCTTAATCGACAAATCCGGCTGAGGGGTAATCGCCTGAGGTTGGGTCGAATTTTTAGCATTCTTCTGCTTTTTAGCCTTGCCAGATTCTACAGGCTGCATGGTGGCAGGAGTGGACGCTACAGATTCCGGAGTAGGAGTTTCGACAGGTGTTTTGATGCCGTGCATTTTGTTATAAGTCATCTCTTCAATCTTGTTGGCAGACGGACGATCCCATGTCTCTTTAGCCAAACACTGAGTCACAATGTCCTTCAGTTCTTGTGTGTAATCACCTTCGATGATAGGAATCTCAGCTCCGTTCTTCTGAAGCAAACCTCCATGATTACCGAAGGGAGGCATACCAGTCATCAACTCATACATCATGGCACCGAGCGACCATATGTCACTTGCCATAATGGGTTTGGGATTACTGCTGAAACGCTCTGGTCCCATATAGGCCAATGTGCCACCACTCTGTTCTTGAGCCTGTGCGCCACGGATAGTGCTTCTCACACGAGCACTAATGCCGAAGTCGGTAATGAGGTATCGGCCTTCGTCGTCGATAAGGATATTATCGGGTTTGATGTCCTGATGGATCAATGGTGGCGTCTTCTCGTGCAGATATGCCAATCCCGCGGCTACGTCGTGGAGCATTTTCCATGCCTCTTCCTCTGGTATATTCTTACCTTCGGTGATATATTTGAATGCAGAACCATTCTTGATAAGGGGCATGATAAGATAGGGCATACGATCCCAGCAATCGAAATGGGTAGGACGTAACAAGTTGGTGTGATTCATGTCGAACACCAACGAGAATTCCTGAGTAAATAGTTTGATGCCGTTATCGTCCAAACCGGTTCCTGGGGCATATACTTTTACAGCCACCTGAACCTTTGTCATGTTGTCTTCTGCGAGCCAGACTTCAGCAAAACCGCCTCTGCCTAATTGCCTAATCAGATTATATCTCTCTGCGAAAAGCAGACCTTCTGTTAATGCCATGTTAATTGTTTTGTTATTTTAAAGTTCAAAAGTACTATTTTTTTCCTTACGTTGCAGACAATCAAGCTAGTAATTAATATTTTTTAGTATTTGTTTCTTAATTTTTGCCAATCTGTCAGGCTGAAGAGAGAAAACGTTTGATATTAGTCAAATATTTCCTCCCCGTCTCGATGCCTATGTCGTAGACGTGCTGCATTTCCTCTGGGTCGTGTGAGATATGACCGATGGGAAGTTTTTCCTGTGGACGGATTACCAGACAACGACCTTCTTGCTCTGCCTGTCTGACGTATTCCACTTCTTCATTATACATCAGATGTCGCTTGTCCATTGCCTCGATCATTCGAGGATATTTCCTCAAGGCGAGACGCATGAGTGGCATCAGACGATTATGTTCTTTGATATAGCCATCGGGTTGAGTGAGGATGACGACATTTCGCTCATAGCCAATGCTCTCGAAGAAGGCAAGTGGAATCGAGTCTGCGACACCGCCGTCAAGTACTTTCTTTCCTTCCAACTCGACAACCTTCGACGCCAAAGGCATAGAGGCCGATGCACGGATCCAGTCGTATGTAAGTGGGGTGGCCTTTTCTAGTTTTTTATAGATAGGCTTACCAGTCTCAACATCTGTACAGACGACATAGAATTCCATTGGGTTTTTATCAAAAGCCTCATCATCGAAAATGTCATACTGGGCGGGGATAATGTGGTAGCCAAATTCTGCATTATACAGGTTGCCGGTCTTCAACCATGAATGCCAACTGCAATAGCGTTTATCACGTGCGAACATTTTATTATATCTGATGGCACGGCCCTTTTGATGCGACTTATAGTTACAGCCAAAGGCTGCTCCAGCCGACACACCAATTAGTCCGTCGGGTTTTATGCCGGCGTCCATCATCACGTCGATGATGCCGCTGGTGAACAAGCCGCGCATTGCACCGCCTTCAAGTACCAGTCCTCGTTTCATTTTGATGTTAGTTTCCCGGTTTTGGATGCAAAGATAATGTATTTTATTGAAAAGGACGTACAAAAATGTGCTAAAAATTTGGATGTATCGG
>JAFZBK010000001.1 GCA_017561825.1 Prevotella sp. | reverse complement strand
CAATTTTCAATTGTCAATTTTCAATTATCTTCTCCTCCATACTCGGTGAGTACCACACAGAATACTCGCCTTTGTCGTTGGTATAGATCAGGTAGGCCATCAGTTCCGGATGCTTGTCGAGAATCCGTTGTGTACCCTCGAAACCGAGCACCATGAACGATGTGGCATAGGCATCAGCTGTGGCACAGTCATCTGCCAACACCGTGGCCGAAAGGATGTTATGCTGCACAGGATAACCCGTTTGGGGATCGATGGTATGCGCATATTTCTTTCCGCCCTTGTAATAGAAATTACGATAGTTGCCGCTGGTGGCCATGGCCTTGTTCGTGACGTTCAGGACTGTCTGCACCTCATTGCTCACGCTGATGGTATCCTCTGTGGGCTTGGTCACACCAATACGCCAAGGCACCCTCTTGTCACTCACACCCTTGGTTACCACCTCACCGCCAATCTCCACCATGAAGTTCTGGATACCGTTTTTCTTGAGGAACTCGGCCACCACATCACAGCCATAGCCTTTGGCGATAGCAGAGCAGTCGAGCATGATCCTGGGATCCTGTTTCTTGATGTACATCGATGATTTCTTTGTATCAGGTTTCACCAGTTCCACCTTTTGGAAGCCCACAATCTGTCGCAGACTGTCGATGACCTGCTTTGTGGGGGATATGCCTTGTTTGAAGCCGAAGCCCCATGCGTTCACCAGAGGAGCCACCGTGATATCGAAAGCACCATCGGTCTCAGCAGAAATCTTCTCTGCCAGCTCGAACACCTTGAGGAACATGTCGTTGAGTGTAACAGGCTCGTTGCGGTTCACCTTGGTAATGACCGATTTGTCATTGAAGGGTGATAAGGAGTTGTCAACCTTCATCAGCTCCGCCTCGATCTGTTTCTGCAGGTCGATATCGTGCTGATAAGTGATGTTATACACCGTACCGAATACCAATCCGGAATTGTGCTGATAAGGCATTTCGTGCTGCTGTCGTATAATCAGTATCGTACCGATGATCAGAAACAGCAGAAAGGCTAGTCGTAAAAGGTTTTTCTTGTTCATGTTATGTTAGATATCAATAATCACATTGAATGTTCCGCCAAGTACCGATTTCCCTGATTTCCCATAGCCAGGCACGTACCAGACGTTATCGAGCTCACCAGGATCGTGTGATATCCGGTTGCGGTATCTTACGCTCCACCCTAGATGAAGCGGTCCCCAGATGGTAGCATCCACACCGAACACCACCTCCAGCCAGTGATACTTGGCCTGCACCCCTTCGGCACTGAATTCCACTTTGTCGCCCCATACGGGATCCTCCAAAGTGGGATGAGACACATCGTATTTGAAGGAAGTGAATCCATAGCGCAAACCCGCCAGCAGACGGTAGTCATCATGCTTGTCCTTCATCAGGTTCAGATCCACGCCTATGCGTCCATAGGGTGCCTTCGTCTTGTAGTTCAGCTGTGTGCCGTCATCGGTATGATCAGCCTTGCCATAGCCCAGTTCCACGATAGGGAAGTAGCGGTCGCGCAGATTCAGTCGCAGCGCCCCTTCATACTGTCCGTAGCTACCCAGATGCATCATGGCAGCCCCCAGCAGGTCAGCTGACACCTGGAAACCGTTGAAGAACGGTACCGTATCTGGCATCACTACTTCAACCTTCTTCCGTCGGTATTGAGCCGAGGCAGTGGTGGTCCCGATGATTAGCAGACTAATCACGAGACTTAAAATACACGCGGAAATGTTCTTTAGACGCATCATAGTTCACTTCTGGGTTATTGATCACAATAGAGTCGATACCATTTCGGGTATAGCTGACGTTACGGATGGTATGGAAGAACGATGGGGTGCAGTCGATGGCTTCGAAATGCCTCCTGTTGGTCTTCACCACGGTAACGGTATCAGTGATATAGGCGGTGAGCTTCAGGATGGTATCCACCTCTATGCCTTCCTCGTTGATCACTGTCGTTTCATACTGATAGGGGAATGAGCGAAGGAAATAGAGCACATCCTCATCACCTTGGTAACTGATGGGCAGATCCATGCTCGTTGTGTTCACCGAGCGGTTCAGTGCCACAGGGTCTTGTCCTGCAATCCGTTGCTTGGTGATCACGGTAAGCGTATCCTTCAGCGTATCTATCCTCCCATCACTCTTATACAGTCCGTATTTCGTAGATACCGTATTGTTCATCGGACAGTCGATGGAGGAGCAGGAGACGAGTAGAAGGATGAAAATAATGAGGAATGTGGAATGTGGAATGTGGAATGAGAAATGCTCTATCATTCCCCAATCTACTTTCAAAGTGCCTTTTTTTGATGTTCCTTTTTCAAATATAGTCGTTATACTATTAAAATCCATCATATCACATTAACCTGAAATCTTGTACATTCCTCATTCCACATTCCACACTCCTCACTCCTCCAAATTCACCGTCTTCTCAATCTGATAATCATTCCTGTTCGCAGAGTTCCTGCTGATCAGATCGCCAACGAAGCCCGCAAGGAACAGTTGTGTACCGATGATCATCATGGTGAGTGCGAGATAGAAATATGGCGAGTCGGTAACCAGTCGTTGCGGGATGTTATGAGCCAGCGCCCAGAGCTTGTCGATACCAATCCATGTGGCAGCCAGGAAACCGATGAAGAACATGATGGTGCCCAAGAAGCCGAATACGTGCATGGGCTTACGACCGAAGGTGCTCAGGAACCACAGTGTCAGCAGGTCGAGATAACCGTTTACGAAGCGGTTCAGACCCATGAACTTCGACTTTCCGTACTTCCTTGCCTGGTGGTGTACCACCTTCTCGCCGATCTTGTCGAAGCCCGCATTCTTGGCCAGATAGGGGATGAAGCGGTGCATCTCGCCATACACCTCGATATTCTTCACCACGTCGCGACGATAAGCCTTCAGTCCGCAGTTGAAGTCGTGCAGGTTCTTGATCCCGCTCACCTTCCTTGCCGTGGCGTTGAACAGCTTCGTGGGGATGGTTTTCGACAGCGGGTCGTAGCGTTTCTGCTTATAGCCCGAAACGAGGTCGTAGCCGCCGTTCACGATCATGTCGTACAACTCGGGAATCTCATCGGGCGAGTCCTGCAGGTCGGCATCCATCGTAATTACCACATCACCCTCAGCAGCCTTGAAGCCACAGTAGAGGGCAGGACTCTTTCCATAGTTCCTGCGGAACTTGATGCCTTTCACGTTCGCGTGCTCCTCGCTCAGCTCGTTGATCACTGTCCATGAGTTATCTGTGGAGCCGTCGTTCACGAAGATCACCTCGAACGAATAGCCGTTCTCTTTCATCACACGTTCTATCCACGAATACAGTTCGGGAATCGACTCGTCTTCATTATATAAAGGTACAACTACTGATATATCCATGGTTATTGATAATTATTGTTTTCTTTTTTGGATGAACGCTTCATGATCAGTGCCACGGGCAGACTCACGAAGAAGCCCATGAACACGTTCGTTGTGAAGAACTGTAAGGCGAGGTCGATGGGGCGCAGACTCGCCAGGTTGTCCATCACCACCTTCCAGTCGATTTCCGACATTCCAAACCCTTTGGCCATCTCTTTGAAGTCGTCTGTGCTCACCAAATCGCGGTAGTTGGCAATGAAACCGTTGTCGAGGAAGCGGAAATACACATACTGTGCCATTGCAAACAGCAGGGCTGCATGCAGGTAGATGAGCATGCTGTAGAGGAATCCCCGTCGGAACGACAGCTCCCCATCTCGCACGTTGTCGCGGTATCGACGAACGCGCATGGCAGCAAACACCAATGATACCGCTCCGATTAGCAGTACCGAGGTGGCCAGCGCCGGATACGTGAAGCTCCCCACGAAACAGGCGAAGCTGGCTATCCAGAAGATGGCGACCCATAATCCGTCGATTCGGGCAAACGCCTGCATTTGTTCTATGTCCTGATGTGATGTCATATTGGGTGCAAAGTTACGATTAAGTGAGCGAAAAACCAAATTTTGGAGCAGCGAAAACAAAGAAATGCTTGCATTTCGTTTGTTAGGATGCTGCAAAATAAGACCGAAGGTCTAAATATATTAGGTTTTTCCGAACGGAAGTAAGTTCGACGAAGTCAATATTGCGTTTAAGTGAGAGCAATGATGCTTGCATCGATTGCCGAGCGTGAGCAATATCGACGAAGTCAAAGGTACTAATAAATTTTGAGACCACCAAACGTTTTGCCTAATACTATGGCGTTTCAGGGTGTCCTTTTTGTTAAATTATTTAAAGTGCCATAGTTTGCATCGGAAAGTACCGTAGTTTACGTTGGAAAGTGCCACAGTTTGAAAATGAAAAATGTCCCAACGTCCCATTGTCCCAACGTCCCATTAAGCACCTTCTAACATGCAGACTTGGATGGTTATATTTATATATAATTATAATATACTTATAATTTTTTTATCCAATTGTCCTTTCACCTCTTCAAAACCACCTTAATGGGACGTTGGGACAATGGGACAATGGGACAAAAAGGATGAATTTTCTATACTTTTCCTTTATTCGTTCTTCTTTTTGCAAAAATACCATTATCTTTGCAGTCATTATTATAAAACACACACATAATGCCTATTTCTAAAGAAGAAATGATCCGTAGAGGATTAAAGCCCCATGAGATTCAGCACAACCAACATCGGCGTGCTGAATGGCAGGACTATGGTCAACGCGGCCTATATATGGTTACCCTTTGCATCGAAGGGCGGCATCCGCTTTTCGGTATCCTTGAAGGTGATATAAGAGTGAAACGTGGCTCAGCAAACTATCCCCATATCGTTCCCAGTGCGCTTGGGCGCATCATCCTTAATGAGGAGCTGCCCAAAATCCATCACTTTTATCCCCAGATAGAGTTGTGGCAGGCCGCCATGATGCCAGATCATCTTCACCTTCTTCTATATGTTACCGAAACCTTGCCCGAGGGCAAGAAACTGGGTGATATCATTCGCAGTTTCAAGGGCGGATGCAGCAGAGCCTGGTGGGCGTTGGGGGAAAAGGGCGCACAAATGACCGCGCAAATGACCGCGCTGGAAAGCGCGGGGACTGCAGCTGGGGTTCCCGTGCTGTCAAGCACGGTTAAACGCCCATCTCTTTTCGAGGCAGGCTATCATGATAGAATCATCAAACGCTCAGGCATGCTCGAAACCATTAAACGCTACATGAGCGATAACCCCCTTCGCGCACTGATGCGGCGACAACTGCCGCACCTGATGGAGCGGCGCCTGCATCTTCGCATTGGCAACCACGACTATGCCGCCTTCGGCGCCCTCTTCTTGCTCAAACGAGCAGAGAAAGAACAAGTGTTCTACCACCGCCGCGATAAGGCTACGGGCCTTCCCACCGAACAGACGGAGGCGTACCTACGTGAACGGGAACGCCAGCTGAATGAAGCCCGTGGGGGTGTGGTGCTTGTATCGCCAGGTGTTTCGAAAGGGGAGAAGCTTGTAATAGATAAAGCTATCGAAGAGGGGCTTCCCGTTATACACCTGCAGAAAGAACCTATAGAACGCTATTGGAAACCAGAGCGCCGCCGCTTTGAAGCCTGTGCCCGTGGAAACTTGTTGATATTGGCACCATGGGGGCTGGATGCACCTTCTGAGTATGCCCGTTTTCATCAACTGAATGCTCTGGCTGCTGAGATCTGCTCCACGACGGATGCTGCTATAGTGAACGTTGATGGTATTCGTTAATATATTTTAATTCTTTCCCCTTTCCTTCTTCGTTAAAATAATAATTACTACCTTTGCGCCGCAAAAAAGCAAAAAGCACATGGGTAAGTCCCGTACGGCCAGCTCCCTTCGAATCCTCCAGGACGGGAACGTAGCAAAGGTAGTTGGTTGTAGCGGCGCGATACGGGTAGCTTGCCCACCCGCCTCTTTAGCTCAGTTGGCCAGAGCACGTGATTTGTAATCTCGGGGTCGTTGGTTCGAATCCGACAAGAGGCTCAAGACTTGATGGTCTGCCTGCGGCAGGCAATCGGATATCTAATCCGACAAGAGGCTCAAGAATTTTCTTCGACAGGAGGCATGCTAACAGCATGCTTTTTTGTTTAATGGCATGTCTGCCATTTTTTCAGTCATAGGGTGACAAAGTACATAGTGTGTCAGTTTGGCACGTTGTTTGCAGCATAGAGGGTAGAAATTTCAATAACAACTAAAAAATATCATTATGAAGATTCAACCATTAGCAGACAGAGTTCTGATTCTCCCGGCAGCAGCTGAGGAGAAAATCGGCGGTATCATTATTCCTGATACAGCCAAGGAGAAGCCGTTACGCGGCAAGGTGGTATCTACCGGTAAAGGTACGAAAGATGAGGAGATGATCCTGAAAGAAGGTGACGAAGTGCTCTATGGCAAATATGCCGGCACAGAACTGGAGTTCGACGGCGAGAAGTACCTGATGATGCGCCAGAGCGATGTGCTCGCAGTTCTTGAGAAATAATAATTAACGTTATACCGAAATACCGTTATATCGTAATAACGAAAAACAATTAGTATTATGGCAAAAGATATTAGATTCAATATGGATGCCCGCGATCTGCTGAAGAATGGTGTAGATCAGCTGGCCAACGCAGTGAAGGTAACCCTGGGTCCGAAGGGCCGCAACGTGATTATCGAGAAGAAGTTCGGTGCTCCGCAGATCACCAAGGACGGTGTGACCGTTGCTAAGGAGATTGAGTTGGAGGACAAGTTCGAGAACACTGGTGCTCAGCTCTTGAAGAGCGTAGCCTCAAAGACAGGTGATGACGCAGGTGATGGTACAACTACTGCAACCATCCTCGCACAGAGTATTATTAATGTAGGACTGAAGAACGTTACCGCAGGTGCTAACCCCATGGACCTGAAGCGTGGTATCGACAAGGCTGTGAAGGCTGTAGTTGACTTTATCGCATCCAGCGCTGAGAAGGTGGATGACAACTACGATAAGATCGAGCAGGTGGCTACCGTATCAGCTAATAACGATCCTGAGATTGGTAAGCTGCTCGCTGAGGCATTCCGCAAGGTGTCTAAGGATGGTGTGATCACTATCGAGGAGAGCAAGAGTCGTGATACCCACATCGGTGTGGTGGAAGGTATGCAGTTCGACCGTGGTTACCTGAGTGGTTATTTCATGACAGATGCTGACAAGATGGAGTGCGTGATGGATCATCCGCGTATCCTGATCTACGATAAGAAGATCTCAAACCTGAAGGACCTGATGCCCGTGCTGCAGCCTGCTGCTGAGCAGGGTATGCCGCTGCTGATCATTGCAGAGGATGTGGATTCAGAGGCACTGACCACCTTGGTAGTAAACCGTCTGCGTGCTGGTCTGAAGGTTTGTGCCGTGAAGGCTCCTGGCTTCGGCGATCGTCGTAAGGCCATGCTTGAGGATATCGCAGTGCTCACTGGCGGTCTGGTAATCAGCGAGGAGAAGGGTCTGAAACTAGAGCAGGCTACCCTGGATATGCTGGGAACTTGCGACAAGGTGACCATCTCTAAGGATAACACCACTATCGTGAACGGTGCTGGTCAGAAAGAGGCTATTGCCGACCGTGTGGCTCAGATCAAGAAGGAGATTGAGAATACCACCAGCTCATACGACAAGGAGAAGCTGCAGGAGCGTCTGGCTAAGTTGGCCGGTGGCGTAGCAGTACTCTACGTGGGTGCTAACAGCGAGGTGGAGATGAAGGAGAAGAAGGATCGTGTTGACGATGCGCTCTGCGCTACCCGCGCTGCTATCGAGGAAGGTGTGGTTGCTGGTGGTGGTACCACTTATATCCGTGCCATCGAGGCTGTAAAGGCACTTAAGGGTGACAACGCCGACGAGGAAACAGGTATCAAGATTGTGGAGCGCGCTATCGAGGAGCCGCTGCGTCAGATCGCCATCAATGGTGGCGGTGAGGGTGCCGTGGTTGTTCAGAAGGTGAGCGAGGGCAAGGGTGACTTCGGTTACAATGCCCGCACAGATCAGTATGAGGATCTGCGTGAGTCGGGTGTCATCGATCCCGCTAAGGTGGCTCGTGTGGCTCTGGAGAACGCAGCATCTATCGCTGGCATGTTCTTGACTACTGAGTGCCTGATCGTTGACAAACCCGAGGAGCATCCTGCTATGCCAATGGGTGGTGCCCCAGGAATGGGTGGAATGATGTAATGAAAAAGTATCGGTGAAAGCCGTACAAAGATATTTTTTTGATTTGTTTTAGTAGATTAGTTTTTAAGTAGTTTGTTTTTTGGAAATCGGGTGTCGTGATGACATCCGATTTTTTTGCTCTTTTGTTTGGTATTTCGCTCACTTAATCGTACCTTTGCATCAATATGCAGAAACTCGTAGCATTATATAAAAGATGGAAGGGACAGGAGCCGTTGCTGACAGAGAAGTTGCCAGGGGCGGGGAGTAACCGCGCTTATTATCGTTTGAGCGATGCTGATGGAGGTACCGTTATCGGTGTGATAGGCACCAGTCGCGACGAGAACCACGCATTCATCTATCTTGCTGAGCATTTCAATAAGCGTCAGTTGCCTGTTCCTCAGGTGCTGGCTGTGGATGATGATGAGCTGCGGTATCTGCAAGTGGACCTTGGAAACCTCTCCCTCTTTGAGGCCATCAAAGGTGGTAGGGATGCAGGTGGACGCTATAACCAGCGAGAGAAGGAACTACTGAAAAAGGTTGTGCGCGAACTGCCGAATATCCAGATGAGGGGTGCCAGAGGACTTGATTGGAGCAACTGCTATCCGCAGCCGGTGTTCGATACGGAAAGTGTGCTCTTTGATCTGAATTACTTCAAATATTGCTTCCTTAAACCGACCGATCTCGATTTCCATGAACTGAAACTAGAGGCGAACTTCCGTCTGCTGGCCAAAGATCTTACCTCTGAGCCAGGAGAGAGCTTCCTCTATCGTGATTTCCAGGCAAGGAATGTGATGCTGGTAGAAGATGAGGAGGGGGCGCAGAAGCCTTACTTCATCGATTTCCAAGGAGGACGTAAAGGACCGTTCTACTATGATCTGGCTTCGTTCCTTTGGCAGGCTTCGGCTAAGTATCCGAACAAACTGCGCCGCGAACTGATCTATGAGTATTACCTCTCGCTCAGGAACTATGTGGAGGTGCCCTCGAAACGGCATTTCGTTGACCAACTGTCGCTTTTTGTGCTCTTCCGTACCTTACAGGTATTGGGTGCCTATGGCTTCCGTGGCTACTTCGAACGGAAGAAGCATTTCATCGACAGTATTCCTCCTGCCATTCAGAACCTGCGGGAACTGTTGGGCTTGACGGATTCGCATATCTCACCCTTTACTACGCATCTGTTGCAGCAGTATCCTTATATGATGGATATGCTGAGGCGACTAACCGAGTTGCCGCAGTTTGCACAGATTGAGGAACCGGCATTGAGTAGGGCTGATGGTTATAAGACCACCGATAAGAATGTCTATCAGGCACATCCCATGGACGGTCCTGCCACGTATTCGAAATATGATAATAAAGGTCCGCTGGTGGTGCGCGTGTTCAGTTTCTCTTACCGCAAGGGCATTCCTGAGGATGAGAGCGGTAATGGCGGTGGGTATGTGTTCGACTGCAGAAGTACACATAACCCAGGGCGTTACGAGCCGTATAAGAAACTCACAGGACTGGATGAGCCTGTGATTCGTTTCCTGGAGGATGACGGGGAGATCCTGACATTCCTCGAACAGATCTATAAACTGGCTGATCATCATGTGGCTCGCTATATCCAGCGTGGCTTCACATCGCTGATGTTCTCGTTCGGCTGTACGGGCGGACAGCATCGCTCTGTCTATTGTGCCCAGCATCTGGCAGAGCATATCCATCGGAAATATGGCGTGGAGGTACGCATCTGTCATCGTGAGCAAGAGATCAACCAAGTGCTTGAAAGTAAGGACTAATTTATATACTTAATTATTATCAATTTACAAACAATGAAAAAGACTTTATTATCCGTAATGTTTTTAGGTTGTGCCCTCGCAATGGAAGCACAGCCAGGTGGTGGTGGCGGTTTCGGAGGCTTTGGTGGCTTCCAGAGACAGCAGATCAAGTTGGAAACATCACAAGAGTGGAAAGATGTAAACTATGTGGGTGATGACAAGGCTTATCACACTTGCGACATCTACCTGCCGAAGATGAAGAAGGCTTCTTACCCCGTAGTGATCCATATCTACGGAAGTGCTTGGTTCAGTAACAACAGTAAGGGTGCAGCCGACTTAGGTACTATCGTGGATGCACTGCTCAAGGCTGGCTATGCCGTGGTATGCCCGAACCATCGCTCCAGCGGTGATGCTAAATGGCCTGCACAGATTCATGACATCCGTGCCGTGATTCGTTTTGTACGTGCTGAGGCTGCCGTTTATCATTTCGACCCATCGTTCATCGCTACCAGCGGATTTAGTAGCGGCGGTCATCTGTCATCTACAGCTGCCACAACAAGTGGTATAAAGCAGACAAAGGTGGGAACGGTTGACATCGACCTCGAAGGAAATCTCGGTCGTTATACCGGTCAGCCAAGTACGGTGAATGCCGCTTGTGACTGGTCAGGACCGGTTGACCTTACCAATATGGATTGCGGTGAATCAATGAGTATGGGCGCAAACAGTCCTGAGGATGTTCTGTTGGGATCGAAACTGGCAGAGGAACCTGATAAGTATAAGAGTCTTAGCGCTACATACTATGTAAATAAGAACAATCCACCTATCATCATCTTCCATGGTGAGAAGGATAACGTGGTACCTTGCTGCCAGGGAAAGGAGTTCTATGAATTGCTGAAGGCTGCTGGTGTGAAGACCGAGGCTACCTTCGTTCCCGAGGGCGGACATGGCATGGGCATGTATTCCGAGGAGAACCTGCAGAAGATGGTGAACTTCCTGAATGCTGCAAGGGCGAAGAAATAAAGAAACAATGAAAAAGCTATTTATGATAGGGGTGCTACTCACCACCCTTTTCGTCGGCGCAAAGGCTGACGTGGATCCTAATTTCTATATTTATCTGTGCTTCGGTCAGTCGAATATGGAAGGTAATGCTCAGCCGCAAAGTGTCGATAAACAATACGTTGATCCGCGCTTCCAGATGCTGGCAACAACCAACTTTAACTCTCCCAAAAGGACGATGGGCGAGTGGTACACAGCTACGTGCCCCATCGTCAGTCCTTGGGGTGGGTTAGGTATGGCCGACTATTTCGGTCGTACGATGGTGGCTGCTTTGCCAGCGGATGTCAGAGTAGGTGTCGTTGATGTGGCCATTGGTGGTATTGCCATCGAGGGTTTCATGTCGGATAAGATAGGCGAGCTCCTCAAAAACGCTGAAGGATGGCAGAAAGAGAGGATTATTGCCTATGGTAGCGATCCATACAGACGACTGGTTGATATGGGTAAGAAAGCTCAAGAGGTAGGTGTGATCAAAGGCATTCTGCTTCATCAAGGTTGCTCCAACAACGGTGATCCCAACTGGCCGAACAACGTAAAGAAGATCTATGATGGTATTCTGGCTGAACTGGGATTGAATGCTGCTGATGTACCCTTGTTCGTAGGTGAGACCTTACGTCAGGATCAAGGCGGAGGCTGCTATCAGCATAATACAGTGGTGGCTAAGATGCCGTCAGTAGTTCCAACTTCGTATGTGGTCTATTCAAACGGCATTCCTGGCAATGGCGCAGATCAGTGGCATTTCTCTGCAGCTGGCTATCGCACCTTCGGCAAACGCTATGCCTATGAGGCACTGAAGGTGATGGGCCGTGAAACGAAAGTTGATGCTGACTATGAGATGAATGAGAACCTGAAGAAGTTCTTCCAGGTAACGAGTCTGAATGAAATCAAGGACTTCTCTCCGAAGAAGGGTGCTTCCCGCTCCCTTAAGGTGACAGCAACCTTTGCTGATAAGCATACAGAAGATGTGATGAATGAGGCACAGATTACCCTTCCTGATTTCATTACCTACAAGGATGGAAAGATTAAGGTTGAGGATGAAGGGGAAGGTGATGTGGTCATCAGCTATACCGACTTCCTGGGTAACACCGTTTCCACCTCGTTCCATGTATCTTGTGTAGGCACAGGTATTCATGAAGTAAGCAACGATGAGTCTTCAAATCAGAAGGTGTACGACCTCAATGGTAGTCGCGTTAACGGGAAGCAGTTGCAACCGGGTATCTACATCAAAGGTAGTAAGAAACACATCGTTCGATAAAGTACTTACAGGTTCTAAGAATACAAAAAGAGGGTGTTTTGCACCCTCTTTTTTATTTCTGTACTCTTATATTATGGCTTGATGGGAACACCCATCTCTGAGTTCTCCGCATTATTCTCGTCTAAGCGGAAGAGCATGAAGTTCGGATTCTCTGCTGTACAGGGAGTCCATTCCCCATCTTCCTTGCCGTTCGGATTACTGTACTTGGCGAAGTTCGTCCAAGCAGTGAGCATCTTCTCTGCCAAATCCCAGTCACCTTGTGTCCATGGACGCCAGCAGTGCTTCAGACTCTTGAACACGAACCAGAGGTCGGAAGAGTGGAAGGCACCTTTCAGACGATTCGTGATATCTGGATGCTTGCCATCATCGGGCAACGGACGGGCGAACTCATAAGCCCAGGCCTTGCCGCCCTGACTCTCGCGAACCTTACAGAACTCAGCAATGCCAGGAGCCATGTCACCCATATCATTCAAGGTGTAGCCAATCATATAAGGAACATCTGCCAACTTTCCTTCACGAGCAGCCTCGTCGAAGCTCTGCAGACTTACATAGCCGTCAACAATAGGACGGTTGATGAGATAGACATCATTCTTCGTTACGGCATTGTAGAGATCAGCCACGGTGTACATCGTCTCGGTAGAGGCAGCACGCAGCTTCTCCAAATCGGTAAGACCAGCCCAGTCCATCACCTTCTTGGTATTGGCTTCTGATTCCTGCAAAGAGGGGTTGTAGGTGAAGAATCTGTTTACAGGTGTAGCAGGTTTGGCTTCCTCGCCTTCCTTGGCAGGAACATTGATGCCACCACCGCTCATGATGACTGCCTTGTGGAACAATCCGCGGGCTAAAGGTGACTCACAGAGGGTCTTTACACTACCTGCGCCGGCGCTCTGACCGAAGATGGTCACGTTATCGGGATCACCGCCGAACTGGGCAATGTTGTTCTTGATCCACTTCAGCGACTGGATCTGATCGAGGATACCATAGTTACCGGAAACGTTGTTAGCACTCTCCTTGGATAACTCAGGATAGGTAAAGAAACCGAAAACGCCTAAACGATAGTTGATGGATACCAGTACCACATCCTTTGACGCCCATTCCTGACCGTCGAACTCGGGCTCTGAGCCCCATCCTTCACGATAGCCACCGCCATGGATCCACAGGGCCACAGGCAGTTTCTTGTTCACATCACCAGGAGCCTTGGTCCATACATTCAGATACAGACAGTCCTCACTGTAGGGAGACTCGTCGCCATAACCCCACTCAGAAGCGTAGAAACCAGGATAGTGAACGGCTTGATAGCCAGGATGACCGAACTTGTCGCAGATGCGGATGCTGTCCCAAGCAACCACAGGCTGAGGCTCTTTCCAGCGCAGTTCACCAATAGGAGGTGCAGCATAGGGGATACCACGATAAACATACACGCCAGGATTCTCTGCCAAGACACCCTGAATCTGGCCACCTTCGATGGTGAGCACGGGATTGTTGGCTTCCTTACTGCAGCTCCAAAGGAGCAGAAGGGGTAACGCAAGCAATAATTTCTTCATGCTACAATAGTTTTTAGTTATTAATGGGTTTTATAATTGTCAAAGGATTTTGCAAAGATAGTTTTTTTGACGAATTAGGTGTTATCTATGACTGTCTTTTTTTTTCGATGTAACATGAGGTGTCATTTTTTGATACAAACCGTGCTTGTTTTTTTAGATTTTTCGTACCTTTGTCACCAATAAAAACTTTTAGGAAATGAAGTCTTACAGAATACTGACCGTATTTGTTATGACCCTACTGCTCCAAATGGGAGTGGTCATGGAGTCTTTTGGTAAAGGGAAGGGTACACTGACCGTCAAGAAAGTTGCGAAGAATGCCGTGCGTATTCAATATACTGAGGGAACTGCTAGCAACGACTTGCCCGACTGGGTTTATGTGAAGCATGAGGAGGTGGATGCTGACATCCATGTTGATGTGGATAGGAAACATCAGCGTGTGGTGATTAAGGACAATGCAGGAAACATCGTATTCAAAGCGCTCAGACACCAGTTGGTAAACGGTGAGGCCACGCTTGTTGTCGCTTCGCCTAAGGAGGAGTGTCTCTACGGACTCGGACAGTTTCAGGATGGCTATAGCAATATCCGCGGTCTTTCACGACGGTTGACACAGGTGAACACTCAGATTTCCATTCCTATGATGCTCTCTAGTAAGGGCTACGGTTTGTTGTGGAATAACTACGGATTAACGGAG
This sequence comes from Prevotella sp., assembly GCA_017561825.1. GTDB lineage: Bacteria > Bacteroidota > Bacteroidia > Bacteroidales > Bacteroidaceae > Prevotella. The sequence goes on along the minus strand of JAFZBK010000001.1, from coordinate 34,945 downwards.
TTCAATCCCGGTGACTGTCAGGTTTCTTTGAAGAAGATCCAACAGGAGGGAAGCAAAGAGGTGGTGAATGTCACTTCAACTGAAGGGGGTAGGAGAGAGGTGCGTGAGAGAAACCTTTTTCAGGCAACCATCACCGTACCTAAGGAAGGTGATTACTCCCTGTTGCTGGATGTCGGACAGACCATGGCGCGCCGCCATCATCTTCAGATCGATGGGGAAACGGTTATCAATATGCAGAACCTGTGGCTCCCACCAACAGCTTCAGCCATCGTTCATCTGAAGAAAGGAAAGCATACGCTCACCGCAGAACTCTCCAAAGGGGATGAGCCGGTGGTATATTATAATAAGGTGAAGGATGAAACGGTATTCCGTTCTCCCATTGCCACAGCCGTTGACTACACCGTCTTTGTTGGCACTGCCGATGAGATCATTGCTACATACCGCGACCTTACCGGTCATGCCCCGCTCATGCCTCGATGGGCAACAGGCTATATCCATTGCAGGGAACGTTTCCATTCTCAGGATGAGATCCTGCAGACCGTAGCACGGTTCCGTCAGGAGAATCTTCCATTGGATGTGATCGTGCAGGACTGGCAGTATTGGGGCAAGTACGGATGGAACTCCATGCAGTTCGATGAGGATCATTATCCTAATCCGAAGGAGATGATGGACAGTCTGCACCACCAGGGTATCAAGCTGATGCTCAGCGTGTGGTCGAAGATCGATAAGCAGTCGGAAGTGGGCAAGCAGATGGAGCGCAGCGGTTATTATATCCCCGGTACCGACTGGATTGACTTCTTCTCTCCTGATGCTGCTCAGGCTTATTGGCAGAATTTCAGCAAACGACTCCTTCCCTTGGGGATTGATGCGTGGTGGCAGGATGCTACAGAACCAGAGAATGATGATCTCGTTGGTAGAAGGGTAAACAATGGCAGATGGACAGGTGAAGAAGTGCGGAATATCTATCCACTGATGGTGAACAAGACGGTCTATGAAGGACTACGGAAAGATCAGGCGAACAAACGACCGATGATTCTTACTCGTTGCGGATATACAGGTATTCAACGCTATGGAACCGCGTTGTGGTCGGGTGATGTAGGGAACGACTGGGAGACATTCCGCAGACAGCTGACAGCAGGAATGGGTATGCAGGCTGCGGGTGTGCCTTGGTGGACATACGATGCGGGCGGTTTCTTCCGTCCTGGTAACCAATATACCAATCAGGAGTATATCGAACGGATGCTGCGATGGATAGAGACGAGTGTGTTCCTGCCCTTGATGCGTGTGCATGGCTATATGAGTGACACGGAGCCTTGGCGATACGGCAAGGAGGCACAGGAGATCATTTCCGCAAGTCTTAGTGAGCGCTATCGGTTGCAGTCGTATATCTATAGCGGTGCGGCAGCCGTCTCATTCAACGGCTCTACCCTGATGCGCCCGTTCATCTTTGATTTCCCCCATGATCAGCAGGCGTTGCAGCAGAAATACGAGTATATGTTCGGACCTTCATTACTGGTCAGTCCGATAACAGAGCCAAATGTCACTTCTTGGAAGACCTACCTTCCTGTTCATCCTCAGGGGTGGTATGACTATTACTCAGGAAAGCATGTGGAGGGAGGACAGACGGTTACTACCGCTGTGGATAAGTCGAGAATCCCAGTTTTCGTCAAGGGAGGAAGTATTCTGCCCTTGGCTGTTGATCCGCTGATTGCCGCCAAAACGCTTCATACTCCGCTTGAGATCCGTATCTATCCAGGTGCCGATGCGGTCTTCACGCTCTATGAGGATGATGGACAAAGTAATGACTATGAGCAGGGGAAGTGCTCACGCATCACGTTCCGTTGGGATGATCAGAAGCAACAGCTGACCATCGATGAACGACAGGGTTCTTTCTCTGCCATGCCGCAGAGGCGTAGCTTTGATATTCAGGTGGTGAACGGAAAGAAGAAGTCCATAAAATATGAAGGCGAAAAAAACGTTATATCATTAAAATAACAGATGATGGAAGAAACAGCAGTCAGACAGGCCATGATATTTGCCGCGGGGTTGGGAACGCGTCTCAAACCGCTTACTGACACCATGCCCAAGGCCTTGGTGAGCATCGGTGGTGAACCGCTGATCAAACATGTCATTCTTCGTTTGAAGGAGGCAGGTTTTCAGCGTATCGTTGTCAATGTGCATCATTTCGCCCAGCAGATTATCGACTACCTGGAAGAGAATGATCACTTCGGACTGGATATCAGGATTTCTGACGAAACAGAACAGCTGTTGGAGACAGGTGGCGGTATCAAGAAGGCAAGGGAACTGTTTGACCCTCATTCACCTATTCTTATTCACAACGTGGATATCCTCAGTAACATGGATCTGACCGCTTTCTACGACCAGGCTGTAACATCGGAAACAGATGCCCTGCTACTGGTGAGCAAACGAAACACAAAACGTTATCTGCTCTTTGATGAAGAAAAACAATTGGTGGGGTGGACGAATCTGGCAACAGGAGAAGTGAAGTCACCACACGACTGGGTAAGAAACGACGGATCACTACAGATGCTGGCCTTCTCTGGTATCCATGTGTTCAATCCGTCGTTGTTCCCCTTGATGGATCAGTGGCCTGACCGTTTCCCAATCATCGACTTCTACCTCCATGCCTGTGCCACCTATTCTATTACAGGCTTCGAGGCAGAACACTTGCACATGATTGACGTAGGAAAACTCGATTCACTCCAACAAGCTGAGGAGTTCCTTGTCTCAGAAAATCCTTATTGAAAATCGATCCTGATCTTCTTACGACGGAAGGCCAGGATATTCTGACCAAGACGTACATCCGATTTGTTAAGGGTGTAGTTCTTTTGTGACTGTTTCTGGATAACGGGAACAAGAAAGATAATAGCCGAACGTCCTTCCGCATATCGATAATCCAATGGCTCGTTCTTCTCGTTGAGGAGAATGAGGGTGTCTTCAACGGATGTGCCAAGCCACATACGGATCGTATCAAGAGGAATGGTTACCTCCCGATTCTTCACAACCCTGTCGCTTGTATTGGCAATCAGGATGTTCACGGAGTTGTTGTTCTCACAAGCGGTCAGCAGCATGCCGACAAACAGGATGAACGGGATAATCTTTTTCATATCATTATATTTCTTCTATGTCGTGTATGCCCTTTCTGCTCAAGCAGATGCGATACCGACGGTAACGAGTGGCTTCCTCATATTTCAGTTGGATGATGAAGTTCAGGTAATACACCTTCCGTCCCTCCACCAGCTTGTATTGTCCGTCACCCTTGTTGGCACACAGTGGAACCTTTGCATTATCCATCTTCCGCATGTACTCAGAAAGGTTGTAGCGTACAATGTCGTTGATGCCACTCAGCGGATAGGGAGAGAGCTTACTAATAGCCTTTCTGTTCAGGTGGATCTTCTTTCGGTATTGGATTACTTGTTCTTCCACACCTCTTCCTATCACCAAGGGAGAATGACGGTTGCGCATCTTCCTCACAAGCGGTGTGATCTTCTCCGAGGGCATGAAATCGAATCCTTCCTTGCACCAGCCCACTTTTAGGTCACCTACACGTATCTCAATCTTATAGTCGAAGAGTCTGCTGCTCAGTCGGGTGGCGAAATACACACGGACCAGTTCCTTGATGCGGTCCTTGAACATGTAACTGATGACCAGTGCGATGAAGAAGGGTAATGTGAAGTTACCGTATGTCTGCTGGAAGGCAAAGGAGATGACCGTGGCGAAGATCATGGAAAGACCGGCCGCCAGACTGAACACCACTTGTTCCAGGAAAACGGCATTGCGTCGTTTGTGGGTGGGCAGATAGAGGTTGCTCTCGATATATTTCTTCAGCTTTCCTGCATGATAGACAAACTCTGTATTGTCTTCTGCGGAACCGTCCTCCACACAGAGATAGCCTGCCTGCAACCGGTATTCATGCTCACTGTCAAGGATTTGTTGGATATCTGGTTCCAAGGCATCATAGCCCTGAGGATCATATTTGTGGAGATGCTGGATCGTCTTGGAGATATGCTGTTCCACCACGTTCGACAGGAACTCATCGCCATAACGGTAATACTGCATCACTTCATCAGGTATGCTCTTCTTTTCCATCTGCTCACCCAATGAACGATAGTTCCTGAAGATCTGGGCAATGCTCTGCATTGTTTTCCTACATTGCTCCTGATCTACAGGTTTTCCATTACTGAGGGCTGCACGGAACGTATCGCGGATGCTGCTCTTGAAGATCGAAGCAAACATCTTGATCTCACGCTCATAGCTCTCCTGTTCTTTTTCCGACGGCAGTGGTGATAGTGACAGACAAACGTCACTTAGTCGTTGGTATGGCAGGCAGGTGGTGGAAGCTAACTCCTCCAGTGGATAATAGGGGGTGATCAACCGTATATACGACAGGATATCACGATAGAAGTTATCCTTCTGATACGTATGTTTGTTCACATCCAGTGCTTCTGGGATGAAAACCCATGTGTTCATCTCGAAGTCGTGATAGGCAGTGCCGTCGGGTGCCTTGTAACCCACCTTGAATTCCAAGGTGTTACGATCGTGTATTTTCGGAAGGATATCTATCATATTCTACGGTTTTATTCGTTATTGATAACTATTTACCTAATGATGCTTTAGAAGAACACCCCGTTGGTATAACCGAACCATTTCAGTACCGTCTCTCCCCAAAGGATGATGGCGAGCCAACTGATGAACATCATGGTAATACCGAACTTAAAGGTGTCGCTCCAACTGTACTGGTTTGTGGTGTACAACAGGGCGGCGGGCTTACTGTTGAAGGGCAGTACATAGACATGTCCTACGAGCATAGCCACGGGGAAGGCCAGACTCATAATGGGATACCCGTTCTTTTGTGCCACACCGATGGCAATGGGTACGAAGATCAGTGTCAGCATGGTTTTCGACTGGAACACCAGTGAGAACAACAACATGCCGGCAGTGAGGATCAGATAGAGTACCCAGAAAGGTGTCTCCTGTGTGATGCCGAGATTACTGAACAACGCATCGATGAGCGTTCCAGGAAGTCCTGTGGCATCGAGTCCTGCGCCTAACGTATAAGCACCGGCGGAGAACAGTAGCAGGTGCCAGGGAATATCCACGTCGTTCCATTTCACCACACCGATACCGGGCAGTAAGGCCACGACGGCTCCCATGAAGGCTACGGCTGTCTGGTTGATGCCATGCTGCTTATCTGTAGCCCACAGGATGAGTACAACCACGAAGATGGCCACCGATTTCCATTCCTCGGCTTTCATCTTACCTAACTTGTTCAGCTCCTCACGGAGTCGTTCCATACCACCGGCAATCTGTGGCACGCGTTCCTCCTTCTTCAGCGGGAAGAAGATCTTCGTACCTACAAACCAGGCAATCAGGATAAGCATCACATTCATCGGGAAGGCAGCCTTGAACCAGTCCTGGTAACTGAACGAGCCGATGCCCAAAGCTCCTGCAATGAGCGATCCTGCCAGCAGGGTAGCACCCGAACCGGTGAGGAAAGCGTTTGCGCCCAGGTTGATTTGGAAGAGGTTCTGTAGGATGAGGTTACGACCGAAGTTGTTCCTGTGTTCTCCACCTGTAGCTCCATAGATGGCTGCCACCACCATGAAGATAGGTAACAGGATGGCTGCCTTTGCCGTTGTGGCGGAGATGAAGGCTGACAACACGAGGTTGATGATGATGAAGCTGAGCATGATACCACCGGCATTCCGTCCGAACTTCAGTACGAACCACAGGGCAAAGCGTTTGGCCACCTGTGTCTTCACCAGCATACTGGCCAGGATGAACGACAGGATGTTCAGCCACATCACAGGATGTCCTAACTGTGCATAGGCGGTCTTGTCGGTCGTGATATTGGTCAGCACGATACCTAAGATCACCATCAGTGAGGTGAGGTAGTTGGGAATAGCCTCCGTGATCCACAAGATGATGGCCGCCACGAAGATGGCGAGCATGGCATAGTTGATGCGGATGAACTTGTTATGGGCAGCATCCTCCACCTGTTCCTCAATCTGTGGGGTTACGGTCTGCTCGGTCTGTCCTGCCGTGATCTCTTGCATGGCGACTTCCGCCAGCTGGTCGTAACGCTTAACGGCTGAGGTGGTGAGTGTTGTGGTCTCCTTATTGGTGTCGATCCGGTTGACGAACGGGAGGTCAACCACCCAATAGAGTAGGATAAAGGCCAGGATGGCCAAGGGTGCTCCGATACGTTGAAGCACGCGCTCGAATCCTGATTTCTTCATCTTGGGCAGTTTCTCGATACGGTAGTTGTTCATATCGAGCGGATCGAATGCCGGAGTAGGTTTGTTTTCGTTGTTCATGATTGTGGTTGTATTGAAGAGTGGCTCCCCGAAGGGAGCACACTCTGACATGAAGAAGGATTTACTTCCAGTTCTTATAAGGGTTCTTCATGAGCATGGAGTTGTAGAAGCGGACATCGCCCGTCACCTCCTCGCCCAGCCATGCAGGACGGTTGAACTCTGCCTGCTCGTCAGGCAGTTCAATCTCTGCGACGGTCAGACCGTCGTTATCACCGTAGAACTCATCCACCTCGAAGGTGAAATCACCGTTCTTAACCAGATAGCGGGTCTTGTCGATGACTCCCGGTTCGCAGATCTTCAGCAGTTCACGTACCTCGTCAACAGGAATCTCCTTTTCCCACTCAAAACGACTGGCACCGCTCTCGTTACCAATACCTTTGATGGTGATAAAGCCCTTGTCGCCCTTCACCCTGACACGAACGGTGCGCTCTGGTACACTGCTCAGATAGCCCTGTGTGATGCGGGTGCTCTTGAATACCTCGCTCTTGAAATCTCCCTTTACAAGGAATTTACGTTCTATTTCCTGTGCCATAATCTTAGTTTGCTAAAGGTTTATTGATCATACCAATCACTCTCTTGATGGCCTGCAGGTAGTTGATATTCTCCACACCCTCAAGACCCACATCGGCGATGGTCTTCTTGATGTCCTCAATCTCTGTGGATTCAGAGTTGATGGTCTTCACCAGTGCACCGTTGATATAGACATCACCTGTCTCGCAGATGGTATCGTTCACCATATAGCCGAAACGCACCTTCTCCACCTTCACTGCCTGGAGGTCAGGATGCTCGTTGATTATGGCAAGGAACTCTTCCAACGTGTAGGTCGGCTTGTCGAGTTTCGGCATTCCCTCTACCTTGAAGGCGGGGAAGACATCATTTTCCAGCACTTCCTTAGAGATGGGGAACTCACCTTTCATCAGTGGATTCCACTGCTCCAGACCGTCCACACTCTGTACGAAGGTCTTGATGTCCATCTTTCCGTCGCGGATCTTCGTGTTGTTCACATCGTTGGTGCGACTAACGATGTAGGTTTCTGTACTATGGCGCTCCCATACTTTCTCGGGAACAGGTGTGCTCAGACGGGCCATTCTCTTGGCCGCATCACAGAAGCAGCGACCGAAACTGCGGAACTCAAAGCGGGGCTTTGAGATCTCGCCAATTTTCATTTTCTCTTTTTCCATTATTGATGATTTATCGTAAATAATTGAATAATAATATTTTTCAATTTTCAATTTTAACTTCGTTGACTTTTGTTACGACTCGGCCAATCATGTAAACATGTTGGCTCTAGCTGTCCCAAAAGTTCAATGTTCAATGTTCAATGTTCAATGTTACTGTACCACCGTTTCATCATCCGTGCCAGTCTTGGCATTCAGTGCTCCGCAGGTGGGCTCTGTTTCCATCCACTTACCCGTTCCGTCGGGCACACGACTCCAAGAGCCGCTCACCTTGGCCAGTGACTGGTTACCCCAACCGGTGTCTTCCTCACCGCGCTGGAACTTATCCAGTGGTTTGCCATCGGGATCAAGCAGTTCCACCAACACAGACTTCTTGTTTGAGAAGCCGCTTGAGAAACCACGCTCCGTTGTGCCCTTGGCTCCGATAATGGCCCAGCATCCATGTGCGGGAATCACCTCTCCTTCGATACCCATCCAAGCGTCCTTACCGTCTTTCTTCAGGATCACACCCTTGAGCTTGATGGGGAAATCACTCATGTTATACAGCTCGATGAACTTTCCTTCATCGGTTTCTGCGGCACCATAGAGCTCGTTCAGGCGCAGCTTGGTGAAGTCTGTTGGGGGATCGCCAACCTGGTAGTCGCGTTCAGGAGATACTGTAGTGTAGCCAGCTTCGTTGACAACCGTCACGAAGTAGTTCACCTTTGTACCGTCGGCTTGTGCGGGGATGACAGCAGAATAGGTGGTGCCGTTTCCGCTCATGGCCACTTCATTGATGCCACCGCCGTTAATCGAATAGGAGAGGGTAACGGTGCGTGGTGCCTGCAGACCGTTGATGACGGCCGTGATGGTTACATCGTCAGCCGATGTCGGGGCGGCGACGCTTGATGCGACCGAGTCGATACTTGACGGTCCTTGATAAATGTCGTCTTCCATACATGAGGCCGTCAAAGCCAACACGGCCAGCATGAATATATATTTCATTGTCTTCATGATTCTTTGTATTTGAAGGTTATATTACTAATAATTCCTTTGATGTTAGAAGTTTACCTCAAAGCGGACAGCTATACTGTTGTAGCTCACACCGCCTTTACCTTTCGGATCAACTGCTTTCGTGAAGTCGGCAGTGGGCTTACCTGAGGCATCATGACCAGTGAGCAACTTTCCCTTACCATTGGCGAAACGGTCGTTGCTGGTAAACATGTAGTTGATGGCCATCTTGATCGAGTTACCGAGGTAGAAGTTGAGACCGGCGGTGTAGTTCTCGCCTGATCCGCCATATACGTCGCGATGGTTCAGGTCGAGGTAGTCGTAGCGGATATTCAGCTCCACATCACCCCATTTCTTCCCAGGAGCGATAGAGGTGAACTCACCCTCAGCCACGTTGAAGCGCTGATTACCGCCAAAGAGCAGGTAACCTAACTGAACATAGTAACCACCGAAGTTATAACCTTCGCCAGGAACGGACACATGGGTTCCGATCCATTCAGACTGGAGCTTCAAACCTTTCCAGTAAGCGGCAGCCTCTGTACCGTATAGCCAGTTGTGGTGTACGTTGGGGATCACGTTGGTGTCGAGGTATTTCTTGCGGTTGATGCTGGTGGAGTTACGGGTACTGAAACGCATGCCGCCGTAGTCGGATGTGCTCACATCGGTTTTGGGCGTACGGTAAGAAGCCTTTCCACCCAGGTAGAATCCCATCAAGCGGTCGCTGGTATAGGGCATCCAGCCGATCTTTGAGGTTAGTGAGTAGCCCTGACTGCGCCCGAAGTCCTTGTTGTTGTCCTGCACATTCGTTGCTTCTTCCGATCCTGCAATCTCCTGGAAGAAGGTACCGAATGATGCTCTGAAGTGATCACGCAGGTAGGCAACCTGGAAACCGAGATGACGAGAAGGCGCGAGTGCCTGTGTCACCATTGGTCTCTCAATCAGTTGCAGGTAGCGGGAAGTGGTGGTGCGCTCCATGGAGAAGTCCTCCTTGAAGTTACCTGCCTTGATTTCCACGTTCTTCAGTCCATCATACTCAATGATAGCGTCTTTGAGTTCGAACAGTCCGTCGGCCATGTCCATGTCAACCTCTCCGTACCAGTCCTTACCGAGTTGTGCCTTGACGGCAAAACGGGCACGGCGTATGGAAACACCGTTACCGACACGGTCATAATCGGGGTCAACGCCCCAGAAGGTGGCACCGTCAACCTCTACACGGTTGTCCATCCAGAGTTTGTAACTTTGGTCATTTGACTCCAGTACCAGGATGTTGTTACGTGCTTCGGCATGTAACTCCTGCCTGTCCACGGCAACGCCGTACTGGTTGTAGCGAACTTCCTCGTTCTCCTGAGCTGTTACACTGCCGTTGATCAGCAGGAATGCTCCTAAGGTCAGTAATGCTGCTTTTTTCATAATTGTTCTCGGATTAATAATAAATATGTTAGAAATAATTATCTCGTTATCGTTGCTCGACTACAGCAGTTGCAGGTAGTTTACCAGGTTCTCACTGCGGTCGAGTCGTAGCTTCTTCCGCAGTCGGTAGCGGTTGATTTCCACGCTCTTCGTCTCCAAATTCACCATATTGGCGATTTCCTTACTGGAGAAGCCCAGTCGTAAGAGGATGGCCAGTCGGCACTCGCGTTTGGTAAGGTTAGGGCACCGCATCTGCAGTCTGCAGACAAAGTCGTGATGCATCTTCTCCACCTGCTGGTAGATCTTCTCCATCTCGGGCGGATAACGGAGTGTTTCCTGCAGATCCTTGTCGATCTCGATCAGCGAACGTCGGATGTTCGCCGTATCCTTATCTTGTGCCAGTTCCCGCAGTTGCTCTCCAATGCCAGTCATGTATTCCCTCTGCTGTCTGACGAACAATGACAGATCGATGATCTCCTTGTGCTTGAAGTCGATTTCTCTCGACATACTGTCAAACTGAGAGGTGACCGCCATCACGTCAAGACGGTTGATTTCGTTGCTTACCTCATCACGATGCTTCAGCTCATCACTCAGCATCCTGCTGAACAGCTTGCCCTTCTTGTACTGAGTATAGGATAGTCTGACCAGCAGACAGACTAAGATGACAAACAATACCAGCACCCAGAAGAAATAAGGACGGTCGTATAACCACTGCAGGATGACGCAGATGAGGAACGACAGCATCGGGGTGGCCACGGCGATGATCACCATGTTGAGGAGTCGTTTCATCTCCCTTCCTCGCTCCATCGCATAGGTGTTCCCTTCTTTCAGCAGGTTAGCCGATACGATGACGGATGGAAGCGGGGTGATAAGAACCGGCAGAATGGTGTTGAACAGCATCAGCGACACTGTCTGTCCGTAGAGGGAAGCCAGTTGTTCAGACATCCTTCCATTCCTGGGATGGCGATAGATGTAGATGATCACAGGAGTGAGACACATCACAATCATGATACCCACCAGTAGCCATATTGTCCAGTGGGGATGAACGCTATTATATATATAAAGAGGTGAAATCAATGAATCAATCAGTAACGCATAGTTACAGGTCAGGGCGATACCGCAGAGAACGATACCGATGTAGGCCAGCCATTTGATATGTAACTGCTTGGTCAGCAGATGCATGGCTTTCTCCTCGATATGCCTGCGGATGAGTCTGTGGGTGAGCTGGGAGCAGGCGATACTGATGATCGGGGCGACAATCACGGATAGCAGAACCACTATCCATAATACCGTACTGATGGCATCGTCACGCATGACAGATAGGGCGAGCAGGGCTCCCCAGAAGGCTGTGACAGTGGAGAAATGCGTGTTCGCCGTTGAAAGGATCACGAGGGTGAGCACGATGGATACAGTTGCTACCACCACCTCATCGGTTGTGGCGAGGAAACTGCTGTTCTCATGTAAGATGATCAATCCCATGCCGACAGTCATGGATATGAGCAAGCATACCAGAAACGGCCAGATGCCCAAGATATCCGCTACGTGGATACCTGAGTAGCTGTAGGCCATTTCTTTCCATCCGAAGCAGATGCCTATCAACATAATCAGTAAGATGGATACTGTCAGCATGGGTGATCAACAATCAGAGTAATAAATAGATCATTATAGTGTTAGTAAGTATTCAGAACCGTTGTTTGACAGCCAGCACCGAGAGCAGGTCGGCTGCCTTCATCGCCTCTTCGGCAATCTGTTCCACGTGGAGAGTGAAGTAGCGCAGGTGGATCTTCTGACTCAGCTTGAAGTTGTCCATCTCGTGGAACACCTTCCGTTTGATGGCCTGTGCCAGCTTGTCTGCTTCTTTCTCGTAATAATAGATACGGTGTATCTTCTCTTGCAGGAGCTGAGGCGAACGGAAGTTATCCCTGATGGCTTGTGCGGTGGTCTCTACGGATAGTGAGGCCAGCTCCACCAGTTTCAGGAAATCCACGTTCAGTTCAGAGGGGAAGAAGGGTATCTCTATCTCGTACTGGACGAGGTTTTTGTACAGCTGACCGACAATCATGTCCATGTGTTCCAGCAGTTGCAGGATATCCACGCGGTTTTCTGATACCAGCGTGTAGGAATAAAGACTGTTCTCAATGCTACGGCGCAGGTCGGTGGTGCTCTCCCTGATGGTCATCACGGCATTGATATTGTCGGTAAAGGCTTGGGAGTTCCCTTCCAGGTAATTCCTTATACCATTCTTATATAGCAAGACACACTCGTCCATTTTGTCGATAAACTGGTCGAGATCGGCTATAATCTGATTCACTTTGTTGCGTCCAAACATATTATAGGTCTTGTTAATGATTGCGACTACAAAGATAGTGTTTTATTTTAATTTATCAAAATATTATATAGAGTTTTTAAAATGGCGTTGTTGTGGTTGTAAAATTATCGAATATTTTGTAAGATGTTGATAATTAGAAGAATAAAGGCATTACACTAAAATTATACTAAAGGTGCTGTTAGGACATATGTAGAGTTTTTGTATAATTCTTATAGTGTTCTGTGGGCGCCTTTTGTAGGGTTCTTAATTACATGCGCACATGTTTTCCTTCTTACCTATCATAAACATAATGCAAACAATTCTTTATTTTATGTTCACATTCATGTGATTTTTCACTTTTCACTTTTCACTTTTCCTTTTTTTTTGTACCTTTGCACATAAATTAATAAATAAGGTTAGATACACACTATCATGCAACAGAAAATTGTTATTCTCGATTTCGGTAGTCAGACCACTCAGTTGATCGGACGCCGAGTTCGTGAGTTGGATACGTTTTGCGAGATTCTTCCGTACAATAAATTCCCGAAGGATGATCCCTCGGTTATCGGTGTCATCTTGTCAGGTTCCCCATATTCAGTACACGACCCGGATGCGTTCAAGGTCGATCTCTCCCAGTTTATTGGTAGATTACCCGTCTTAGGCATCTGCTACGGTGCTCAATACATCTCTAACTCCCTTGGAGGTAAGGTAGAGAAAACAGGATCAAGAGAATACGGACGTGCCCTTTTGGAGACCATCGATCTCGATAACCCTCTCTTCAAGGGCTTCGAGAAAGGCTCTCAGGTGTGGATGAGTCATGGCGACACCATCACCGCTATCCCCGATGGTTTCAAGGTCATAGGTAGCACAAAGGACGTAACAAACGCTGCATTCTGGTCACCCCTCCCTTTGGAGGGTCAGGGGGTGGCTCCCATTTTTGCTGTTCAGTTCCATCCCGAGGTATTCCACACCCTTCAGGGAACACAGTTGTTGAAGAACTTTGTGGTTGACATCTGCGGATCGAAGCAGTCGTGGAGTGCTGCATCATTCGTGGATTCCACGGTGGCAGAGCTGAAACAACAGTTGGGCAACGATCGTGTTATCTTAGGTCTGTCAGGCGGTGTTGACTCTTCTGTGGCTGCCGTTCTGTTGAACAAGGCCATTGGAAAGAACCTCACCTGTATCTTCGTGGATCATGGTATGCTCCGCAAGAACGAGTTCACACAGGTAATGAACGACTATAAGGTGCTGGGTCTTAATGTGATCGGTGTGGATGCCAGCGAGAAGTTCTTTGCCGACCTAGCCGGTGTTTCTGATCCTGAACAGAAGCGTAAGATTATCGGTCGCGACTTCATCGAGGTGTTCAACGCTGAGGCTAAGAAGATCACGGATGCGAAGTGGCTGGGGCAGGGTACCATCTATCCCGACCGTATCGAGTCGCTGAATATCACAGGTAAGGTAATCAAGAGTCATCATAATGTGGGCGGACTGCCCAAGGAGATGCGCCTGCAGCTCTGTGAACCGCTGAAATGGCTGTTCAAGGACGAGGTGCGCCGCGTGGGTCGTCAGTTGGGAATGCCCGAGCATCTCATCACCCGTCATCCCTTCCCGGGTCCTGGTCTTGCCGTCCGCATCTTAGGCGATATCACCCCCGAGAAGGTTCGTATCCTGCAGGACGCGGATGATATCTATATCAGAGGACTCCGGGAGTATAAGGTGAAACTCAGTGGCGAGGAGGCTCGTAAGGTCTTGGCTGCCGGCGTACCTGCCGATATGAAGGATGGAAACATTGAGGTTTCTCTCTACGATCAGATCTGGCAGGCAGGTGTCATCCTGCTCAGTAAGGTACGCAGCGTGGGTGTGATGGGCGATGAGCGCACCTATGAGCATCCAGTGGCTCTTCGTGCCGTAACATCTACTGATGCGATGACAGCCGACTGGGCTCATCTGCCCTACGATTTCATGGCAAAGGTATCCAACGAGATTATCAACAAGGTGAAAGGCGTGAACCGCGTCTGCTACGACATCTCCTCCAAGCCGCCTTCGACCATCGAGTGGGAGTAATTAACAAGATCAATTAAATACAAGCTATTATGACAACAGGTAACGTACGTCCTGCCTCGATGGAGCGCATTACCACTCCAGCCTTGGCACAGAAATTTATTGAAGAACAGATCAGTGAGCTGCGTGCTCAGATAGGTGACAAGAAAGTGCTTCTGGCCCTCTCTGGAGGTGTTGACTCATCGGTGGTGGCAGCTCTCCTCATCAAGGCCGTGGGCAAGCAACTGGTGTCTGTTCATGTGAATCACGGTCTGCTGCGCAAAGGCGAGCCCGAGCAGGTGGTACGCGTGTTCCGTGATGAGTTAGATGCCAATCTGGTGTATGTTGATGCTACCGATCGGTTCCTTGACAAGCTGGCAGGCATCTCCGACCCCGAGCAGAAGCGTAAGATTATCGGTGCTGAGTTCATCCGCGTATTTGAGGAAGAGGCTCGTAAGCAGGAGGGTATCAGCTTCCTGGCTCAGGGCACCATCTATCCTGACATTGTCGAGTCAGGACCGGTTAAGTCGCACCACAATGTTGGTGGACTGCCAGAAGACCTGCAGTTCGAACTGGTCGAGCCGATCAAGCTGCTCTTCAAGGATGAGGTGCGTGTGGTTGGTAAGGAACTCGGACTGCCTGACAACATGGTGTTCCGTCAGCCCTTCCCTGGTCCTGGCTTAGGTGTTCGCTGTACAGGTGCCATCACCCGCGATCGTCTGGAAGCCCTGCGCGAGTCGGATGCCATTCTCCGCGAGGAGTTTGCCAAGAACGGCTTGGAGGGAAAGGTTTGGCAGTACTTCACCATTGTACCCGACTACAAATCCACAGGTGTCAAGGACAATAAACGTAGCTGGGATTGGCCCGTCATCATTCGTGCCGTGAACACGCGTGATGCCATGACCGCTACCATCGAGGAGATTCCTTATCCGCTCCTGCACCACATCACTCAGCGTATCATCACTGAGGTTCCTGGCGTGAATCGTGTACTCTACGACCTCACCCCGAAACCAACAGGTACCATCGAGTGGGAATAAACAGAAGAAGGGATGAAAAGAGGACTTTTAATCATGATACTGGTAATGGTTTGTGCGGTACTGCCTTGTACTGCACAGACCATTCGTAATACCAACCAATCCGTGGTGGGTAAGATAGACGCAGATGGAACAATAAGGAACAGTAACAATTCCGTGGTGGCGCGTATCAGCAGCAATGGTGATATCCGCGATGCCAACTACCATCTCTTAGGGAAAATACAAAGCAATGGCGATGTGCGTAACAGCAACAACTCCTATCTGGGAAAGGTGGAGAACGACGGCACTGTTCGTAACCGCAATAACTCATACGTAGGAAAAGTAAGTAGCGACGGCACCGTGAGAGACAGCAACAACCACGTGATCGGCTATGCCAAGGGCGTACCCACGAGATACGCTGCCGTATATTTCTTCTTCAACTTCTTTTAATGCAACCGACCAGCACTGACTGGCCATCCAATCAGTCTTTACCATTTTAACGAATATAACCAATGAAACACTATCTGAAAAAACTGGAGGATACTATCCGCGCACACTGGGATCAGAAGGCGTTATGCGACTACCAAGGTGAGTCATTTACATACGGCGATCTGGCCAAACATGTTGAGATGTTCCGCTTGTTCCTCAACGAAGCGGGGATTGCCAAGCGTAACAAGGTGGCTATCTGCGCCCGTAATTCCGCCCGGTGGGCCATCGCCTTCTGGGATATCAATGTGAATGGCTGCGTGGCTGTGCCGTTGCTGGCCGACTTTCACCCAAACAGCGTTTCTATGCTGACAAACCACTCTGACAGTGTGATACTTTTTACCGATGAGGATATCTGGGAAAAGCTCAATCCCGCACAGATGCCATCCCTTAAGGCTGCTATCAATGTTAAGGACAGCACTTTGCTGTGGAACCGTGATGAGCGTGTGGCCAAAGCATGGAATAGTCGTGAGCACCTTTTCAACCACCTTCATCCCTCAGGCCTCCAGCCGGATAAAATTGCTTATTCCACCAAGAACTGGGACAAGCTGGCCATCATCAACTATACGTCAGGAACCACTGGCAACCCCAAGGGCGTGATGCTCACCTATGGAGCCATGGCTGATACCGACGACTTTGCCAATACGCAGTTCCCGAACGAACCTGGTGAGACCATCGTCTCGATGCTCCCCATGGCGCACATGTACGGACTGGCCATCGAGTTCATTCATCCCAACGTGGATGGCGTAACGGTGTATTTCCTGGGCAAGACACCTTCTCCCACCACACTCCTCAAGGCCATGCAGGAAGTGAAACCCTATATGGTGGTTACGGTACCGCTGGTGATGGAAAAGGTATATGCCAGTTCCATCAAGCCGGCACTCGAGAAGATGAGGGTGCTGCTGAATATCCCACATGTGAACAAGCTGGTATATAGCACAGTACGCAAAAAACTGATTGCAGCCTTCGGCGGTAAGGTGCGTTGCTTCATCATGGGTGGCGCTGCCCTCAAACCTGAAGTGGAGGAGTGTTTCCAGAAGATGAAACTGCCCTTCACGGTGGGTTATGGCATGACAGAGGCTTGTCCGCTGTTAGGCTGGGAGTGGTGGACCAAGTTCGTGCCGGGCTCCTGTGGCAAACCTGTTCATGATATCAGGATCGACTCCACCGATCCGAAGAATGTTGCCGGTGAGATCCAGGCTCGCGGACGCAACATCACCATCGGCTATTACAAGAACCCCGAAGCCAATGCGGTGGCATTCACCGATGATGGCTGGTTCCGCACAGGCGACTTAGGAACAATCGACGATGAGGGAAACATCTTCATCCGCGGACGTATCAAGTCGATGATCCTCAACTCTTCGGGTCAGAATATCTATCCCGAGGAGGTGGAGTCGGTACTCTCAGGCTGTCCATATGTGGTGGAATCCATTGTCGTTGATCGCAACGGCAAGCTGGTAGCACTGGTTTATGCCGATATCCCGGAAGATATGGATGCAGAAACAAGGAACAGCATACCCGAGCAGATCCGCACCGCTGCCAACAAAGCCCTTCCTGGCTACAGCAGGATCAGCAAGGTGGAACTCATGGATCTTCCCTTCGAGAAAACCCCGAAGATGAGTATCAAGCGATATCTGTATAAGTAACCTACTACAGTACGTCGTTGAAGTATAATAACAAAAAGAGCAACCGTCCATGGTTGCTCTTTTATATTTTGATGCTAACCCTCTTTTTTAGTGGTTAAATATAAACCTAAATAATTTATAGGCATCAACAAAGAATTGCCCACTGGTTTTAATGACAGTGGAAAAAGTGACTGGTTCTGACGAGGAAACCAAGTTAATCAAAAGATACACGAGGAATATGAATATAATGGTCCCTAACACCCTTCCTGCCGTAAAGATGATGAACTCAGTGGGGGAGTCGAATTCCCACCACGCATCCCAATATTTCTTGAAAAACCTCATATCGCTTGTAAAAGTACTTTCGGCGAAGCCAAAATTACACTTTTATAATGAAACCACAAAATAAAAACCGTATTTTTTTTCCTTTTATCGTGCCAATAACGTATCTTTGCAAAAAAAGTCACCAGTTAGACAACATACGAGCAAGACATCGCCTCGTTGGAATCGATGCATGGATATGCACGATTGGAGTAAGGAGTAGGGAGGTCAAAGGGACTCGGTTAAAGGGCCTGACGTAAGCCGATAAGGAATCACGCCAAGGCTTTGATGCCCTGAGCGTACCTTAATGAACGAGCGACGAGTAGGAGCGGTTGAGCCTTCCCATATAGGGAACTGATGGAGCAGCGAGAGGAGAGTTAAGATTGCTTAAGCTATCCCGAGAAGCGACAGAAGTCGACAAAGTCAAGGATGGGGGTAGGTGGATGTCTCTTTTGCCTCTTTTCTCTGCGCCAGAGAAAAAGAGGGAAGAAAGGTTTCTTTTTCTTTTGCCAAAGAAAAAACATGGTGGTACACAAATTTGTGGTCCACAAACTTGTGTACTTCGATTATTTTGTTTATATTTGCACCAAAAAGCGAAACTCGACGGCACCTCGGCAATTGGAACGAGTTCCATTGCTCTCGGTTTGCACGAACTTTGCACACGAAAGGCGAAACTCGAATAGAAACGATAAGTTATGAAAAAAGCATTTGTATATGGCATGTCTGTTGAAGGTGATAACTTCACAGATAGGGTAAATGAAACAAAGCGTTTGAAAATGGATTTCGAGAATGGCATCAATGTCATCCTCGTATCACCCCGTCGAATCGGCAAAAGTTCTATTGTTAGGAAAGTGAAGAATGAAATCACTGATCCTAAAATCAAGATAGTATTTATAGATATCTACGATTGTCGGAGTGAATATGATTTTTATAACCGCTTTGCATCTGAACTGTTGAAACAGACAGCATCCAAGACAGAACAAGTCATAGACCACATCAAGCGATTTTTGGTCAGGCTGACTCCCAAGATTGCTTTTAAGCCAGAGCCCACTTCTGAATTCTCTTTGTCGTTAGGTATTACACCACAGAACTATGAGCCAGAAGAGATATTGCAATTACCTGAGGTGATTGGTCAGGCTCAGGGCATGCATATAGTGGTGTGTATTGACGAATTCCAACAGATTGGTGAGATGCCTGACTCGCTGACCATTCAGAAGCGTTTACGTGGTATTTGGCAGCATCAGCGCAATGTGTCGTATTGTCTTTTTGGCAGTAAGAAGCACATGATGACCAGGTTATTTCTGAACCGCAAAATGCCTTTTTATCAGTTTGGCGAGATGATGTATCTTGACAAGATTCCTACAGCAGAATGGGTGCCGTTCATCTGTTCGAGGTTTGCGAGTCAGGGAAAACAGATTTCTGAAGAACTCGCCCAGCGTATTTGTGAGACAGTGGAGGGCAATTCTTCGTATGTCCAGCAACTGGCTTGGGACGTATTGGCAGAAACAGATAAGAAAGCCACAGAAGAGGGCTTTAATCGTGGTGTAGATGCCTTGTTGGCTCAATGCTCTGCCCTCTTTGAAGAGCAATTAAAGGGATTGACAGGTTTTCAGATGAACTTCCTGCGTGCCTTGTGTGATGGCGTAAGCTCTGACTTTGGCAGCAAAGCCATACCTGAAGGCTATAATTTTGGCAGCAAGTCAAACATTTCACGCATCAAAACGGCGCTGCAAGACAAAGAGATGATCGACTTTGATAAAGACGGTGTTTATCTGGAAGACCCTGTTTTCAAGATTTGGTTTAAACGTAATATAAAGTAATATTCGCCGTGTTGGACCTGACAAGGGTGGCCACTGGGAAATAATTGAGAAAGACAAGTAGCACTAAATATTGAGTAGAAACGATAAGGAGATTGCCGCACCGACTCTTGCGAGTCAGTGCGGTTTTCAATTTTCAATTGATTTAACCCCCCAACATATCCCGTTGGTGGGGAGGGTATATGAGTTTACCCTGAATTTCGTAACGTTGGGCAACTTCATTAAGAATATTTAACCAATCTCTCAAAACCCCTTTAAAATCTAACAATTTAAGAGATTGGTTACTTTCTAATACCTCCAAAACACCAGTTTTTAACATTTCTCCAAAACTCAGCAAAGTTATTATACGCAAACAAGTTTATTGCTTGCGTATATGAAGAAATTTATATTGCCCAAATTCAAGTCTCTAAGACAACTTCAAGAGACGTTTCGGACTGAGAAAGCCTGCATTGCTTTCTTGGAAAGAGAACTTTGGGGTGATGGTACACCGATTTCTCCATATTCACCTACTTCTAAAGTTTATCGCAGAAAAGACGGCACATATAGATGTAAAGACACTGGCAAGAACTTTAATGTAAAAGTCGGAACGATTTTCGAGAATACTAAGTTGCCACTAAGGACTTGGTTCACGGCAATCTATCTCATCAATTCTCATAAGAAAGGAATTTCAAGCGAACAACTTTCACGTACTATGGGCGTGACAAAGAAAACTGCGTGGTTTCTCAGCCATAGAATAAGACAAATGTACGATATTCCTATCACAGAGAAATTTGATGGCGAAGTGGAAATAGATGAAACTTTCGTTGGCGGCAAGAACAAAAATAGACATTGGAACAAGAAGACAAAGCACGTGGATAATAGGTCGTTTAGAGATAAGGTGCCTGTAATGGGAATAATGCAGCGTAACGGAATTGTTGTTTGTAAGGTGCTCGATGGAGTTTCTTACAAGCAACTAACGCCACCAGTACTAAAGTATGTAAAACGTACTGCAACGATATACTCTGACGAGTGGCGTGGCTATAAGTACATTCACAAACTCTATACACACCACGTTGTTGACCACGGACACGGAATTTACGTTGATGGAGGTGCCTACACGAATACCATTGAAGGCTTTTGGGGAAACTATTGTAAAAGGTCTATTATTGGTATCTATAACTATGTTATAAAGCGTCATATGCAGCGTTATTTCAATGAATTTGCATTCCGTTATAACACTCGCAACGTTAAAACAAGTGAGCAATTTGAAATCGCAATTAGTAATTGCCGCAAACGTCTCACTTATAAACAACTGATAAATGAAAACAAAAAGGCAGCGTAAAGAAATGGCTATCCCCCAAGAATGGTTAGATGAAGAGCATGAACCAATAGACTTTGGCGAACTGATAAAACCATGCTTACGGGTTGATATGAAAGCACTCAGAAAACGCTTAGCAGAGGAAAAAGCTGAACGAAAACGACAGAGAGAATTAAAAAAGCAAAAGAAAAACGATTGATTTGTCTTATTTCGCCAAACATTTTGTATCTTTGCACCGACGAATGCGTCTTACCATCGTTAAAATCGCCAAATTTCGACAAATGGGTAAATACAAGACGCAGAGGCAGCTCATACGTGGGCTGTTCATCTGTGCGTATTTACAAGTGTTTGGCGATACTTTACGATGGCATGGGTGGCAGTCCACGTTTCGTATATAATAACAAATAAAGTATCGCCTTATGAAAAAAGTCTTAGTTTTAATGTTTTTACTTGCTATGAGTACTTTCATGTATGCTCAAAGCAACAAATCTTTAGTAACGCCACAGATGGCTTACAAGTTATCTTACCACTTACAGAAGCATCCACCTATAATAACAAAACTTTTTTGCGATGCTAATAATATAAATCCGTATGAATTGCGCTCTATGGATGGTGCAATAGCGGCAATTAATCAAAAGCCGCAATATGCAGAAAATTTCTTTGTGAAATTATTTAATTACTATGGGACTGGTGACTATGGTTATCTCGTTTTCAAAGAATTTGGATTTACGCCACAAGAATATGACATCGCACTAAAGATATACAACAACAATCCTAAAGTTAAAGAAGCAAGGGAACGCAGAGAAAAGGCAATAAAAGATGATGAAGACACTTATACAAAATGGCAAACTGAAGGCGCACCAAATTTGCCATCTGATAAGGTTGCTAAAAATGCTGTCGTTTCTTGCACAAATCCCGATGTCTTTGATAAACTAATTGAAGATAATTTTAAGCCTTTTGATTTGCAGGGAAATTCTGATGTTATCTGTTCGCTTAAATGTAAGGTGATTATCAGTAAAGACAAGACAATTACTATTCCTGAAACGGAAGATTTATCAACCAAAACGCTTTTCGAACAAGCAGGACTTAGGGTTGATGAAGTGGCGAAATATGAATTTGAGAATATAGATAAGAAAGTTGATGTAGGACAAGAAGCAAATATGTCGATAGTATTAAGAGGCATTACAAGCGATAGGCAAGCAAATCTTATATCGCTTGTTAAATACGACAAGAAAATGGGACATTGGACAATAAATAGAAAGGAACCAACTTACATCTTCGACAATTTGGTTACGAAAAAAAGAAAAATAAAGGAAAATGAAAAATACTCACCCGCATCAGTTAAAATCGCTGTTGGTATTAGTGATGATATAGAAAACTTACTTGCGGCAGAATTAAACAAGATGTTGGAACCAGATAAAAACCAATACTGGGTGCAATATAGTTTCTTCTCGTTGAATCTTGAAATTTTACTCGATGGCAAACAAGTGAGCAGACTGCCGCTGAAAGATTTTAAGAAATGCGGCATTATAACCTATGTTCCAAAAGGAAAGATTAACTTTGTTGATTAGATGTGCGAATTTACACAATTCCTGTGCCGCTACGTGCCTCAGATTAATCGGATGATAAACTTATCGCTGAATGGTTAGAGCGGCATTACTTAGCAAAATATAAGAGGATAGTTGCAAAAACTATCCTCTTTTTATGCGATTTGATTTTTTATCATTAATACCAACTCACATTCTTTTCGTTATATTCAAGATATTTATCTGTTTCTGCGTCTGTCTTGACACCCATCATGCTAAAAATCTCTTGAGTAGCGGCTTTCAACTCATCTTCATTACTCGGCATATCACGAGAATTAACATCCGAACTATGCCAATTACTTTGTTTACATAGTTGCTTTGCTACAGATAAAGTGCCGTATTGATTACAAGCATCTTTAAATTCCTTTTTTGAACCTCTGGTTACACCTCTACTCTCATAATCATTGATTATATTGATTGCTTGAGTTTCGTCAAACTCTTTTTTAGTATTAGTGTCTTTTTCCCATTCTCCACGAATATGGTTATCAAATTCGCCATTTTCGCTATTGAAATATAATTCGTAATATGTTCCACCTCCATCCCATTGACTTCTTGTTCTTTTCTTAAAATCCTCTGGTTTAATATCAGTACCTAATTTTTCATTAAGAGCGTCAATGTCTTTTTTCATATCCTTTTTGCTGCCCACTGTTATATTAAAAACATGGTCGCAACTATGGTCGTCAAATTTTAAACGTTCAAAATCAAAGGATTCAACATGAGTATAACGTTTATCCTTTAAAAAATCCAAATTAGTATCTTTTTTCTTGTTTTTATCTCCCTTATCGCCATTATCTTCACCGCCACCACGCTTCTGTAATTCCTTCTGGGCTGCCTGACGGACTTTCTCGTCTGCATTCTTATCGGCAGCGGCTCGTTTCAATGCTTTGTCTGAAGCCTTACCTGCGTGGTCTTCAACAGTCGGTTGCTCACCAGAACTTCTCTGTTTACCAGTCGGCTCTTTCTTCTCAGCTGCATGACCATATTCTTGACCTACACGATTAAGTCTGCGGTTTTCTGCGTTATCCGCATAAACTCCGTGACGTGCCTTTTCAAATAATTCGTTATCAGCATCAATACCCTTTAATATTTCTTGTGCCTCACTAACATCTTCTATATGAATGTCACTCATCAGAGATTTATTAATAGACAACGTACTATTATTTGAAATCCTATTTATTTTTTCTTCATCGACAGAGGAATCAACCCAACTCTTTGGAATGCTGGGTGATGTCTCTCCCGTCTTGGTGTTATAGAAAATAACATGACCAGGACTACTTTTTGCCGTTGAACCAATACTTTTAAAGTTATTCAATCCAACTTTAGTTCCAAACTTTTCGTTGAATCCCTTAATATCATCGTCAGTTGGAGTTTTCTCTAAACATACCGTTTTAATGATATGTTTCAATTCGGCTCCACGTAAACGTCTGGCTGTAAGATTAGGTGTAACCCTCGTTGAAGATTGAGAACTCAGCTTTTTAACAAAGTCATTCTTCTTTGTAGCAGGTTTCTTTTCTGTTTCATTGTCTTTAACAGAATCATTTTCTTTCTTTTCTGTCCCATTTTCTTTATTTACGCTTCTTGGTCTCCAATCACCCTTACCACCAGCAGCGGATGCAACCCAAACTAAATTTGGATTTTTTTGGATGACGTTCGCCATCTTTATACTTTGCCGCATGTTTACCAGAAGATGCCGTATCTTTATTTACGCTTCTTGGTCTCCAATCGAACTTGCCTGGCTTATACTCTGTCCATACGTACTTGCCATTTGGATGCATATCTCCAACTTGATGGGCTTTCTCTAACTCTTCCATTTCTGGAACATTCAAGCCATCCTTAAATGACTTTTCGATACGGCTTTGAACAAGTCGTTTTCTTTCTTCTATGGGATTAATCATAACTTATTATTTTTATAGAATTTGAAAGATTTATACTTGCTAAGTAGATTATTTTACAATGATAGATTTCATATAGGACTGAAATTCATTCAAAGTAGAAAACTTACTATCATCTAATCTAATATTTGCAAGTCGTTCAAATTGCCTAATAGTATTCATTCCAATTAACTGAAACTTTACATTCCTTTGCTTATCATTTAAGGAAAACACCCCATCAACTTTAATACTCTTTATTAAGATAGAAAGTAGTTTCCGTATAATAGAAATAGAAAAACGTTTTGTGTTACTTTCAATTTCGCTATTGACAATAGGCAACAAATTAAGATAATCGTCTTTACTTTCCTACTTTAATTTTTCGGAAAATATATTGTGACCATCCTGCTCACCGCTAATGGTCATTTGGCAACTTTCGTCATTGTTTACTATCTGCTCTATAATAATTACTGTTCTATGCATGGCTACAATTACATTTGTGATGATGTTTATAACTTTGCTCTTATAAAATGCCGATATTCGTTAGCAAAGTTTAATATATGATTACGTTTTTTGTAGCCACGCTAAACTACCAAGTTAGGCAAACTTTAGATAAAAGGAAAACCGCCTAACGTGTTTCGTTAAGCGGTTTGTAGGCAATTTAGGGTAAACTCGTATAACCTCCCCCCGTTGGTCAAACCCTCTACATATCGCCGTTTCAAGAGATTTACGGGATATGTTGTGGAAAGAGACTCACCCCTCCCTATGGAGGGGCTGGTGGTGGCTCCTTCTTCCTTTTCACCCCTCCTTATGGAGGGGTAGGGGGTGGCTCTTTCCCATCGTTTGCTTATACCCAAACGATCGTGCGCCTATAGCCAAACGATCTGTCGCCTATACCCAATTTGAAACCCAACTTCGAAATCATCTTCACCCCTTCCTATGGGGTGGGATCTATAACTCATTTCTACATTTTATTTCCATTTTGTTTGGAGGTTTCGAAGAAATATAGTATCTTTGCATTGTCAGAACGAAAGTTTTGACTACGCCGCTGAGTGCGGGGAGCAAGACCTGATCGACACTACTCCATTTAAAAGTCACCTTTGGGTGACTTTTATTTTTCATATCTCCTACGAAATACGCGATTGAAATCGGGACTTTGCACTTGTATTCTGTTTACTGGCAATACCTTCTTTCCTTTGAATATCAACACTTCTAATGCATCCTGATTCGTTTCAAAATAACTTTTTATATCTGATGCTAACAATCGGGCATTATAATCAACAGTCATATTAAGTAATACCCTGTTGCTCTGACCGATTGACTCAAACAGTCTGTTGCTGACAGAAGCCTTACCTGATATGGTTTTGAGGTCATATACCTTGCAATTCCCTTTTTGCTCAAAGATAAAGTCTGGCGTACGTGTACCTTTCGGATTAGGCAGGATAAACACCCGGTAACCATGTTCTACTGCTTTACGGGCAGCATTCAACAGGTTTTCATAGTCTGGACTT
Source organism: Prevotella sp. (assembly GCA_017561825.1). GTDB lineage: Bacteria > Bacteroidota > Bacteroidia > Bacteroidales > Bacteroidaceae > Prevotella. The sequence continues at coordinate 9,160 of JAFZBK010000001.1, read as the reverse complement.
TGTTCGCCTCCTGTACTGTAAATACCCATCTCGCCCTCCACCGGATGGAATTCGCCCAAGAAGACAATCTGCTTCAGTTTCTTAATGAAGCTGGCTCCTTTCAGATCGTGAAGTTCCTTTAACTCAACGGTAATGCCTTTCCATATTGGTTCCTCCACCATCCAGACAAGATCATCATAATCCTCAAAAATATCTAATGTATACATGCGTTCTTCCATCATATATAGTCTCATTCTATTTGCAAAGGTACGAAAAGTTGAGAGCAATACAAAATAAATCATATATTTTTATTGCCGAACCGATGGAGCAGCGAGAGCAGAGTGATGCTTGTATCAACTATGCCGAGTCGTGACAAAAGTCAACGAAGTCAATTTTCAACTTTTGGAGCAGCAAGAGCCATCGTGCTGGCACGTTTGGCCGAGTCGTGACAAAAGTCAACGAAGTTAATTTTTAATTTTTCATTTGGCGCGTGCGCCATTGGGTCGGTGCGGATTTTCTTGGTCTAAGAACAAAAAATCCACCTTATTATTCAAATGTATTGTTTTTTTTTCGTATCTTTGTAAACAAAATACTACAAACAGAGTAGAGCGGAACAACATTCATGAAACACTAATGGCATGGACAGACAGGGTTTTATTGATTTCAATACCAGGCTTTCTCCAGAGAATTCAGGAAAAGCGAACAGTTATTCTCAAGCGATAAATATTCTTGATAAAGTGCTGCTGCATCAGAATGTGATTGATTTAAATGGCCAATCGCTCTATGATATTCATGACATTTCCATCATAGAGAAAGTGTTGGATCTGGTCAAAGACGAGGTGAAGAAGATGAAGATAGGACTGCCTAATATCTTTGACTTTGGCAGCTCGAAACAAAAGAGTTATCCGCTTGGTGGATTTTGCTCTGCAGCTTTGTCTAGTCTGATCGAGTACGCACAATATGAAGAGGAGGTGATCGAAGCAGACCGTATTGTAGCTCATGAAACAAATCCACAGAGAATATCAAAGAAACTGATTGACCACTTTGACATAACCAAGGAAGGAGAAGACAAAGAGTCATTAACAAAACAAAGAAAAGGTCAGGACTACTTCCGTCGTATGATTCTTTACAATTATGGCGGTCGCTGTGCTCTGACAGGAATCGATATACCACAATTGCTACTGGCTAGCCATATCATACCGTGGAGAGATAAGTCTCATAAGCAATTTCGTCTTAACCCCTGCAACGGGATCTGTCTATCTGCGCTTTACGACAAGGCTTTTGACAAGGGGCTGATTACCTTCTCTCCCGATGACTATAAAGTCCATCTATCTTCAGCTCTTCGCGAAAACGAGACGAAAGAATACTACGCCCAGCACTTTGGTTGTATTATTGGAAAGAAGCTCACGATGCCCTCTGAGTTTATGCCCAATCGCGACTTCCTGGCATATCATAGAGATCATATTTTTTGTGGAACTTAACCTCATTACACATTTTACAAATATTTTGGGATAGAGACAAGTACCTTTTCACACGACAATAATTTTTCCACTCTAATCCCTTTGTCGTTTATTGATAAATTATTATCTTTGTAAGCAGAAAACAAAAATCGAATTATGGCAACAATACAAGATACACGCGCATTTGAACAACGCATAACTTATATAGTTGAAGACTATATTCAGAAATTATATAACGAGGATGATGTCCTCGCTATTGGCCGCAGGTGTGGTAAAATCACATTAATGGCTGATGCTAAGGAGAAAATCAAGATAGGCAATACAACAGAACTGCATCCATTGAAGGAGTTGGTTCGCGTTGGTGAAGATGGAAAACCAGAAGCAGATTATGATATGATTTCTGAAATTGCTAACAATTGGCTCTTCGTAGATTAAGTATGGCAAATAAAGAAATAAAAGGGATTGATCTTTTCTGTGGTATAGGTGGCTTTCGCCTTGCTATGAAGAAGAATAATGTTAGATGTGTATTCTCCTGCGACAACGACAAATTTGCTCAGCAGACCTATGAGGCAAATTTCGGTGAAATACCTGCTGGTGATATAAAAAAGATTGATGCCAAAGACATTCCTTCATTCGATATTCTGGCAGCAGGTTTTCCGTGTCAGCCATTTAGTTACGCTGGTGAGAAGCAAGGTTTCAACGACGAGATTCGTGGTACATTGTTTTTTGATATATGTAGGATATTAGAATACCACAAACCTCCAATGGTGTTTTTAGAGAATGTAAAAGGGTTGAAATCTCATGAAAAAGGGAAGACCCTTAACATTATCTTAGAGAAGCTAAAAGAATTGGGATACTTCCCTCATTGGACAATTCTTTCATCTCTTGATTTTGGATTACCTCAAAAGAGAGAGCGATGGTATTGTGTAGCTTTTAGGAAGAATGTTGAATTTTCTTGGCCGAAATCTATTGGTGGTCACCCTGTATTGAGAGACATCGTCAATTTGGATGATAATAATCCTTCATTACGTCTATCCCAATTCGAGTTAGACAGAATTGACTATCATTTTTCTATTGCCAAGCCTGGTGATAGGATAGAGCATGACAATTCTAAATATAATCCTAATACAAAAAAAGGGAAGTATGGTGTATATTCATTCCAAAAGCCCGATGGTTCTTTGAGATTTCATGTAGGTGATGTGGCAAAAACACAGATACAGGAAGCGTTCTATTCCTGTCTCGACACGTATGCGTCAACAATTATTGCCAATAGGACACCGAAACTATGGGATATCAGGAGAAAGCTATCTGTACTTGAGGCCCAAAGATTACAAGGTTTCCCAGATGACTTCAAATTCCCTGTTTCTGATGCACAAGCATACCATCAATTAGGGAATTCAGTTAGTGTTCCTATTATCGATTTGATAATGAAAGAAATGATTAACAGTTATAATTCTATTAACCCATGAAGTATATTTCTATACCATCAGTAGTTAGTTCCTTTGAAGGATGCAAAGGAAAAACCCAAAATAAGTTTTGGGGTGTAGTTGCTATACTTAAAGCAATAAACCAAAAAATAATACCTGCAAAGCCATATGTATTTGGAACGGCAGATGTTTCCAATTGGCTTGAAGAAATATTTAGTTTTGACGACACTGCAAAGTACTATAACTCATCTGCTGAGTGGACTGTCATTTTTTCAAACCATTGGATAAAATTCCTTCCAGAACAAATGTTTTCATCAAAACCAAACATTTATGATGTGGCATCTTGGTTCTTTAGAACAAAAGCATTTGATGATGATGTTACAGCAGAAAAGTTGATAGGGCGCTTTTTGGATACACTCCATTTGGAGAAAGAGGAAATCGAGGAATGGTTTAACTTTGAAAATAGGGATATACTATTTACCGAAACACCATATCGCAATAGTGAAATCCTTCCATATTTAAATCATGCTACTTCCGACCCGCTAACAATCTCATTCGAAAGCCCGACATTTATAAAATCTCACCCAGGCGCACTTGGTCAAGCACCATTTGTTCAAACATTATATGCCAATCAAGCCACTCAGAAATGCTTGATTTTAACACAACTTGATTTTAATGATTTTTATCCAATAAGTGACACAAAAAAAGATATGCAATTGAATTTAGTTAACCCTCTCCAACAAATCTTCTATGGAGCACCTGGAACGGGAAAATCACATGAAATAAAGAAGAAAACTAAAGACCAGAAGGTGGTTCGCACTACCTTCCATCCCGATAGTGACTATTCTACTTTCGTAGGGGCATATAAACCTGTTATGGACGATGTTGCTCAAAAGGTTGTACCCGTTGTGGTGAATAATGGTATCAGTCTAAATCAAAATGAAGGCACATACAAGGAAAAACGTATTACATACAAATTCATAAAACAGGCCTTCCTAAAAGCATATTTAGGTGCTTGGAAACTCTATTCTGAAAACCCCGACACCCCTGCTCCCCAATTCCTTGTAATTGAGGAAATCAATCGTGGCAACTGCGCCCAGATATTCGGAGACATATTCCAACTATTAGACAGGTCGGATAATGGTTTTTCTGAATATCCCATCGAGGCAGATACTGATTTGCGAGATACTGTCAGAGATGCCTTCTCTAAAGAAGGGGAATATCCACTTGCTGGCGAATTGCAAATTGATGACAAGGTCGATAAATACACCAGTAACTATGACGCAACACTCTCTGAAGATGTACAAGAGGGGCGCGTGTTGCTGCTCCCCAAGAATCTCTATATCTGGGCCACGATGAACACGAGTGACCAAAGCCTGTTCCCCATCGACTCTGCCTTTAAGCGTCGCTGGGAATGGAAGTATATCAAGATAAAGGAAGGCAGGGACGAGAACGGCAACAAGCTGGATTGGAAAGTTGATGTGAAGATGGATGAAGCAGGTAAACTGTTTTCTTGGTGGGACTTTATTCAGAAAATCAACGAGATCATTGCTTCGATGACATCGAGCGCTGACAAGCAGTTGGGCTATTTCTTCTGCTGTGCCAAGGGTGACAAGATAGACGAAGAGACATTTGTGTCGAAGGTCATCTTCTATCTGTGGAACGACGTGTTCAAGGACTATGGCTTTGAGGACGCGTCGCTGTTCCGTTATACTTCAAAGGATAACGAAGGCAAAGAGACGGAAAAGGATCTGACTTTCCCCGACTTCTACGACGAGGATGGCGAAAAGGTAAATACGGAACGGCTGACTGACTTCGTGAAAAAAGTGATGAACTGGAAAAAGACAAACGAAGAGAATAGCTAAGAGAAACAAATAGCATAATATGGAAGGAAACATTGACATACTTGTAAAAGAATTATGTAAACTGCCCAAAGAGACTGGGTGGGTTGAATTCAAACATAACAATGATGACCCCAAAATGATTGGTGAGGATATTAGTGCCCTCGCCAATACAGCAACCCTAAAAGACAGAGATTTTGCCTACATGGTTTGGGGCATTGATGATACCACCCATAATATCATTGGTACTTCTGTGCGTCTGGCTTTACAGACGAAGGGACAGGAAGAACTTGAGAATTGGTTAAGGCATCAGTTATCGAAGAATGCTAATTTTGAATTTTTGGATACAGAGATTGATGGCAATCATATAGAAATAATCAGGATCCATAAAGCATTGCTGACTCCGGTAGCATTTGAAAAGACAGAATACATACGAAGTGGGAGCTATACAAAAAAGCTGAACGATTATCCAGAACTCATGGCTCAATTGTGGGACAAGCTTCGCAATAGTCGATTTGAAGATATGTGTCCTACCAAGGATTTGAGATATGCCGATGTGCTGAGGATGATTGATAGTGGAGTTTATTTTTCTATGCTAAAGATTCCTCAGCCAACCGAAGAAAAGGAGGTGATGCATTATCTTATAGAAGATGGAGTTGCTGTCAAGCATGACAATGGTCTTTATGGTATTACTAACTTAGGGGCAATCTTGTTTGCCAAAGACCTGAATGCTTTCCCTAGACTGGGACGCAAAGCCATGCGAGTGGTTCAATATCAAGGAAGAAATAGATTGTTTATCCAGAAAGAAGAGACCTTCAATAGTGGTTATGCCGTTTGCTTCGAGGAAATAGTAAGGTTTGTAAGTGCTCTATTGCCAAGCAGTGAAGATGCTGCATCTGTTGCATTGACAACAAAGAGTAGATACCCTTTGCCTTCAATAAGAGAAGCCATAGCCAACAGCTTAATTCATCAAGATCTTTATATAACAGGAGCAGGACCGGTCGTAGAAGTTTTTGATAACCGAATAGAAGTGACTAATCCTGGCACCCCCTTGGTGGATATCATGAGAATTATTGATAATCCTCCCAAATCGAGAAACGAAAAAATGGCGTCTCTCATGCGTAGAATGAAGATGTGCGAAGAATTAGGCAGAGGATGGGACAGAATGGTTTTGGCATGTGAGATACAATACCTGCCAGCACCAAGGATAGAGGTCTTTGAAGAATCGACTAAGGTTACCATTTTCTCAGAGATGGAGTTCAAAAACATCCCTGCAGACGACAAGATTTGGTCATGCTATCTTCATGCCTGTTTGATGTATATTCAAGGCGATGCATTGACCAACACCTCTTTGCGTGATAGGTTTGGCCTTAAAGAGTCGTCTGCTGGTAGTATATCCAGGCTAATAAAAGAGGCTGTAGATAAAAATAAAGTAAAAGCTCTCGATCCTAAAACAGCAAAACGCTATATGCGTTATGTTCCAACATGGGCGGCAGTTTAATTTGCCTGTAATTTGCTAGAGAGAGTGATTTGTAAGATGCTATTTATGGCAAATGCCTAAAAATCAGAACGATAAGAAATTCTATCTAATTTGCCTGTAATTTGCCAAGGTACCGAAAAGAAGATATTTAAATAGGTATATATGTACATCCTGTTTGAAGAACACCAATATGAAAGCCACCTTGTGGAGAAGGTTCTGAAGGACATCTATGTCTTGCAGGATGTCAACAAGAAGGTGAGCGTGCAGTATGTGGGGTATTTCTATAATCCACATCTGCATGATTGTGTGTTCATCCTGCCCAAGGTGCTGCTGACAGAACAGGAGACATTGGTGGGCATGGAGTTTCCAAATGGTGAGCAGGTAAGTCCGGAGCAGGTGCTGACACCAGAGGGGCAGAAGAAACTAAGCAAGGAGTATCGTAAGTTTATCTATGAGTTCTCGGTGTGGATATACCGTGCGCTGAGCGTATTCTACAAAGCCAATCCTGACAGCAAGGTCATCCTCTATAAACATCTGCCACAAGCTGGTAGAGGAAAACGGCATCGTGCCAATACCTATCTGGATATCGTACTATCGCTCATCAACTTCAATCAGGAGAACAAGGACTTCGTGCTATTCACCATCAAGAACTTGCATCGGGGAAACAACAAGATTAACTGGACGCGAACCATCAGTCACTCTCAGGCATTTATACAGGGGGATGATGCGGTTTACTTGAACCCCGTCAACAAGAAGCGCATTATCAACTACGAAGAAGAGCTGTTTGTTATCTTCTATAGCATCTTGAACTATCTGAATAGCGAGTATGGTTTTCATACGCCTATCAACATTCAGTATGATTTGATAACAGGCAAGCAGTTCAAACAATATCTGCGTGGGATGGGCAAGATGAGGCTCATGCAGATCAAGTACAAATACTTCTCGGACAAAGCCCTGCAACTATGGGACTTGTGCTACGCGTTCTTTGAGAACTCGTATCGCATCGCCATCAATACCCATACTCAGGAGTATATTCTTGCCAAGAGCTTTAACATCGTATTTGAGGCGATGATTGACGAGCTGATAGGTACACCACACAACAAAATACCAAAGGGACTTGCTGACCAGGACGATGGCAAACGGGTGGATCACATGTATGCAGATCTGGCACTGACATCGGCAGATGTGCAGAAGAACAGGGAGGTATATTACATCGGTGATAGTAAATACTATAAGAGCGGGCATCCGTTGACATCCGAATCCATCTACAAACAATATACATACGCCCGAAACGTCATTCAGTGGAATGTCGACTTGTTTGCCGCAGACGACACGCGATTTGACGATAAGGAGAAGGCGCAGCGGAAAGCCGATAAGGAAAAATTCAGTGACATTCATCTTCAAGACAACTCGCTGACGGAGGGATACGATGTGATACCCAACTTCTTTATCAGTGCGTTTGTCTATAAAGACCATCGGTATAATGATGGTGAGAACAACATTAAAAAACATTTTGATAAAGGCGGCAAGCATTGTACAAAGGTGTCTTATCAGTTCCCGGACAGACTATTTGACAGGGATACTCTTTTCCTTTCGCAGTATGATGTCAACTTCCTCTATATCCTTTATCTCTATGGACGTGACAAGGTCAACGAGAAAGCGCAGTGGAAGCAGCATGTCCGTAAGATATTCCGTGACGAAATTCGTGCGGTGATAGAGAATGAGTTTATGATATATGCTATGAAAGCACGATTGGGCGTTGATGGCGCTCAATATCTGCGGCAGCATTTCTATGATCTGAATGGTCGGGTGTTCCAGCCATATGGTGAGGAACGCAGTATGTTTTTTGCGTATGCCCGTCCAACAAGGAACATGCCGGAAACGCAAGGGCAATATGATGAACTGGCCAAGTTTTTTGTCATCCAGCCTTGCAACATGGGGCAAGACCCGCTGAATGTTCTAAAATCTGATATCGAGCAAGAACTAGAACGCCCTGTTACCACACCACAATGGTTGACGATACACTATCTGGAGCGTGATCTGAACAGAGGCATATTAATCGGTTATTATAAAAACAAGGAGCATCTCCAGTGGATTTTAGGCAATAATGACAAAGGGTCATTGATATATAATGTACGTCTGAAATTAAAGAGTGATGAAGAGGTGCGGGATGGTGCACATACTGAAGGCTTCTATAAAAAGAAAAACATCCAGTTTGTTATTCTGTATACAGACGGAGTGGAAACGACTGGCGAATATCGTGTGTTCCACGTTAAGGATATGGCAGGAAGAGTAACTGAAGAAAGGATGCGTGCTACCGGTTATCCACTGGAAGTAAATGGAAACTATACTTTCTTCCGTTTTGATGAGGAGGTGAGCATCGGGCGTTTGGATATGAATGCGTTACTTACAAACATAAAACATAAACACATAGAAGAGTTTAAGGAATATGTTGCTTACGAACCTTTGTTCTGCACGGCTGAGGAAGTGTTAAAGCATAGGAGGGAATTGTAAAATTGTGACAAGTACCAGGTACCTGTTATCGTGCTATAACCCTTAGAATCAATCACCATTTATCAAATAATCTTGCGGTCACAATTTGTGACCGCAAGATTGTAATCGCTTGTAAATGAATACATTTTAGCAATACTACAGAGCTGTTTTCAAGTTTGTTTTGTAAATATTCAACACTCTCTTTCTTGATGTCATCACAAATTGTGATGAGTGCCTATATCTCATTATCCACTTTTTTGAACAATAACAACACAATATTAAAAAGAATGTGTATGTTTGCTGTACAATAGAAGAACTGATAGAAATATTGAATGGATAAATTGAAGATAGCGGAATCAATGTGCCGGCTGTAACGGAAAGAAATGTGCCGGCCTTAGCGGTTTCAAATGTACCGCCTCGACTGAGGTCGTAATTCCGAGTGCAAAGATACACTTTTATTTTGTTTTTCGTCTTAAACTT
>JAFZBK010000054.1 GCA_017561825.1 Prevotella sp. | reverse complement strand
CTGCCTGAAGGAGCTGATGCTCGACTCGAAGAAGGTGAAGTTCGGCGAGTTCGGCACGTTCTACGCCTCCATCCGCTCGAAGGGCGCCGAGGAGCTTGACAAGTTCAACGTCACCGAGCACATCAAGGGCGTGAACATGCGCTTCCTGCCCGCCCGCAGCGAAGGCAACGACTCCGTCTCGCTCCGCAGATCAGCCCAGTTCAAGTCAACCGCCGAGATGGCCAACGCCGAACAGCTGAATGCCGCGAACACCCCGCAAGGCGGAGGCGAGTAGTTGACAGCGAAGCGGCAAAGCCGAGCGAATTGACCGTCTAAATGGATTTACTATCATATCATAACGTTGTTACCGCACTGGCTCGTGAGAGTCGGTGCGGTTTTTTGTTTGTTTCTCATTGTAGTTTCATCTTTTCTTCGTATCTTTGCGAATAATTCGCGAAGATACTTTCACTCGGAAATGAAAAGAAAAACTTGTTTTCCTTTTGCATTTCTCTCGTTTAATCGTATCTTTGTACCGCTTAAATACATTATATCGAAACGTAAACAATGGCTTTTGAATCATCATTTAAGGCAATAGATAATACGCTGCATCACGATGATGGGTGTAGCACAGCACTTGATTATGTAGAACAGAGCAGCTGGGTGCTTTTCCTGAAATATCTTGATGATCTGGAAATGACACGCGAACAGGCTGCCATGCTGGAAGGTAAGGCATACGAGCGTATCATCAGTGGCGAGTATCAGTGGCATGAGTGGGCTATGCCCCTTGATGCTCAGGGAAATTACGACAGGGCAAGGGCTCTTGTTGGTGATGATCTGATAGAGTTTGTAAACATGAAACTCTTCCCTTATCTTCAGAGCTTCAAGGAGCGATTCAACCCAGATACCATTGAATATAAGGTAGGTGTTATCTATACTGAGATCAAGAACAAGATTTCTAGTGGCTACAATCTGCGCGACGTGATAGAACGCATCGACGAATTGAAGTTCCAGACAGCGGCCAACCGTCATGAGATGACACAAATATACGAGGATCGTCTGCGACAAATGGGAAATGCTGGTCGTAATGGCGGTGAGTACTATACACCACGACCACTTATTCGTACCATTGTGAAGAGTGTGAATCCTCAGGTGGGCGAAACTATATATGATGGGGCTTGTGGCTCTGCGGGGTTCCTTTGCGAAGCCTATACTTACATGCACAATAAAGAGGGCTTGACCAGTAGCGAAGAAGAGGTGCTGCAAACCAAGACGTTCTACGGCAAGGAGCTGAAAGGTCTGGCTTATATCATTGCCATGATGAACATGATTCTGCATGGTGTTCAGTCGCCCAATATCATTCGCACCAACACCTTATCAGAGAACCTGATCAATATTCAGCCATCAGAGCAGAAAGATATTGTGTTAGCCAATCCGCCTTTTGGCGGTTCTGAGCGCGAAGAGGTGCAGCAGAACTTCCCCATCCGGAGTAGCGAAACTGCCTATATGTTCCTCCAGCACTTCATCAAGATGATGAAAGCTGGTGGTCGCGCTGGCATCGTTATCAAGAACACATTCCTGAGCAATGGCGATGCAACAGCCCTTCGTAGAAAGCTGCTTTATGAGTGCAACCTTCATACCGTGCTTGATCTACCCAGTGGCGTGTTTACAGGTGCAGGTGTGAAGACAGTTGTTCTTTTCTTTACAAAAGGAGAGCCTACGCAGAAGATATGGTATTATCAGGTAGATAAGCACTTTACCAAGACCAATCCGCTAACTGAGGCTGATTTGGCCGACTTCCTTGCCAAGCAGAAAACACGTGAGGACAGTGAAGCATCATGGTCTGTTAATGTTGCCGACCTTGGCGATGATTTGGACCTGAGCGTGAATAATCCCCATAAAGTGGAAGAGATTGACGAGCGTACACCAGAAGAAATATTCGATTACATTCATGCCCTAAGTTGTAGGGTATCAGAAATCATGGAGGAGGAATTGGTTTGGGTTCTATGGCCACAGAATAATGATGATGGCCTGGAAGAACTCTTTGCCAAACGCATTGTTGACGATGAGGAGGACAAATAATGAAAGAAGGCTGGACATATAAGAAGTTGGGAGATATTTGTCGGATAGGGATTGGTAGAACACCGTCTCGTTCAGATTCGTCATTATGGGATAAAGATAAGAGTACTCATAATTACTGGGTATCTATTGCAGATATGGGAGCTGCAAAGGATGGAATAATAAACGATACTAAGGAACATATATCAGATAAAGCAGCATCCAGTATTCAGATAATTCCCAAAGGAACGCTATTGCTTAGCTTCAAATTAACTTTGGGGAAAACTGCTATTGCAGGAAAAGATTTATATACAAATGAGGCTATTGCTAATTTACCATTCGTTAGTCAGGAAGTGGATAGAGAGTTCTTATCATATTATTTTCAATACTTTAATTGGGGAAAGTTCTCTGCAGGTGATGAGAAAGTGATGGGAAAAACCCTTAATAAAAAGAAATTGGACATTCTTCCAGTTATGTATCCATCCTTCTCCGAGCAGAAACGTATAGTTTCTCGTCTTGATGATGCTTTTGCGCATATTGATGAGATAATGGCGAATGCAAAAGAACAAATCAGCGAAGCCCGTAAACTCTTCCAAAGATGTCTCGCTAAAGCAATGGAACCTAAAGAGGGTTGGGAAGAGATGATTCTTGGGGATATTGCACAAGTTAGAATAGGGCCTTTTGGTAGTTTACTCCATAAGAAAGATTATATTTCAGGTGGTATTGCATTAGTAAATCCTGTACATATGTGTGAGGGGCAGATTACCATTGATGATAATTTTACAGTGTCTGAAGATAAAGCAAATGAACTTTCGAACTATCTTTTGAAGACGAATGATATAGTATTTGCAAGAAGAGGAGAAATCGGAAGATGCGCTATTGTATCAAATAAAGAAAATGGTTGTTTGTGTGGTACGGGATCAATGATTGTTAGATTTAATAAAATAATAAATCCAATTTTCATGCTTAATCTTTTCCAGTCAAGTTGTTGCCGTGATTATTTGGAAAGCAATGCCTCAGGTGCTACAATGCTAAATATTAATTCTGGTATAGTAGCAAAAATGCCTCTAATTATTCCCTCTCTCTCTGAGCAACAACAAATCGTTGCCCGCCTCGATGCACTAAGCGCCCATGTAAAGGAGTTGGAAGAGATTAATCAAGAAATCATCTCTGAGTGTGATGCACTGAAGAAATCCATGTTACGAAAAGTGTTTGAATAAGACATAATATAAGCCTATGAACGAATCGGATACCAGACTACACAAGATCGACCCGAAGCTAAAAGATGCTGGATGGAACGTTCTGGAAGGTAGTAGAATAAAGACCGAGTACACCTTCACCAAGGGAAAGGTCAGTCAGACACAGAAAGGCAAGCCTAAACGTGCTGACTACATATTGGTTTATAAAGGTGTGAAACTGGCCGTCGTTGAAGCCAAGAGCGATGAACTGAGTTATGCCGAAGGTGTACCTCAGGCAAAGGAGTATGCTGAGATGTTAAGCATCCGATTCACCTATGCCACTAACGGCAACCAGATTTACGAGATGGATCTGCAAACATTGGAAGAACATTTCGTAAGTTCATACCCTTCTCCTGAAGAATTATGGAAAAGAACGTACGGAGACGTAGATGAGTGGCGTGATAAGTTTAACGCACAACCGTATTACACCAACAGCGTTATGCAGCCCCGCTACTATCAGGAAACTGCTATACGAAAGGTACTAGAGGGTATTGCAAAAGGCGAAAAGCGCATCTTGCTGACATTAGCTACTGGTACAGGTAAGACGTTTATCGCTTTCCAGATAGCATATAAACTGTTTGAAACCCGTTGGAATCTAAGAAAGACCAATACCCGCCCAAAGATATTGTTCTTAGCAGACAGGAACGTGTTGGCCAACCAAGCCAAGAACGACTTCGGAGGATTCAAGGAAGATGCCATGGTGCGCATCAAACCAGGCAGCGTAGCCAAGAACGGTAAGGTGCCAACCAACGGCAGCGTGTTCTTTACCATCTTCCAGACGTTTATGTGCGGTCCTGATGATTCGCCTTATTTCGGTCAATACCCCAAGGATTTCTTCGATCTGATCATCATAGACGAGTGTCATCGTGGTGGTGCTAAAGATGAGAGTAATTGGCGGGGCATACTGGAATATTTCGAGCCAGCCGTGCAGTTGGGCTTGACGGCTACGCCACGCGTTGACCAGAACGTAAATACCTATACTTATTTTACATATCACGCCTACGAGTACTCATTGAAACAGGGTATCGAAGACGGATTCCTTACGCCCTTCCGCCATATCAATATGCGCAGTAACATCGACGAGTATATCTACTCGCCCGACGATGAAGTGGTAAGCGGAGAAGTGGATAATGGTAGGATTTATACAGAAGAGGACTTTTATAAAGGCAATATCAAAATCCGTCAGCGCGACGAAGCCCGCGTAAAGGAGTTCATGGATGGTATTGGAGAAACAGAAAAGACATTGGTTTTCTGTGCTACCCAGGCTCATGCTGCTGAGGTACGCGACATGATAAATACCTATAGGAAGAAGAAGGGCTATTGTCAGCGCGTAACAGCCAACGACGGAGATAGAGGCGAACAATACCTGGCTGACTTCCAAGACAACGAGAAAATCATCCCCACAGTGCTTACAACATCAGAGAAACTGTCAACGGGTGTGGATGCACGGAATGTGCGCCATATCGTATTGATGCGCCCTGTAAACTCAATGATAGAGTTCAAGCAGATTGTTGGTCGTGGAACACGTATCTTTGAGGGTAAGTATTACTTTACCATCTGGGATTTTGTTCGTGCCTATGAGAAGTATTCCCAGCCTGATTGGGATGGCGAGCCCGTTTGTCCGAAATGTGGCAATAATCCTTGTACCTGCGCTGTTAAAACGGGGAAGCCATATCCTCAACCTAAAGACGATGGAGGTGATTTCGCGCATGACGATCTACAAAAACCTCAGTCTGATGAACCCAAGGAATACTTGGAGATTGTGCTTGCTGACCAAAGAGTGCGAAAGATAAAGTTTGTGAACAGTGTTATGTTCTGGGGTGCTGACGGGAAGCCTGTAAGTACACAGGATTTCATCCAAGAGATGTTCGGCCAGATGCCTAATTTCTTCTCATCTAGTGAAGACCTTCATCAGATCTGGGCTGACCCTGAGACGCGTGAAGCCTTGTTAGACAAGATGGACGAAGCAGGCTACGGTAAGGAGATTCTTCAGGAAATACGCAAACTGATTGATGCAGAGAATAGCGACTTGTTAGATGTGCTGGAGTACATAGCCTATGCCACCACGCCAATAGAACGCAAGGAACGGGCTAAGCGCCTGAAGGGTTATAAAGAGCAGCTGCCTGATTCTCAGAAGCAATTTGTGGAGTATCTTATCAATGCGTACATACAATCAGGTATTGAAGAGCTGCGCATGGATAAGTTGAAAACCTTGCTGGCACTGAAGTTTGGATCAATCACAGAAGGCATTGATGCAATGGGTGGCGTGGAGCCTTCCCTGAAAACATTCAAAGATGCACAACATCACTTGTATGCTTGAGGGTGCAATTAATAGGTATGGTTGTTAAAAGGGAATAAAAGGAGTAAGATATGTATATAATTACTTACATACCTCTTTGTAGATAAATGTAAAACTGATGAAGCTCTATCAACAAATAACAATGTAACGTTTACGCTTACGTCAGAAAACAAATAGATTACTAAGAAGGGATAATGACATAATCGAATGAGACAAATTTATTATCATAATAATAGGCCAGAAAGTAATAGCTCAGAAGATTTGTTTTACTTCTGTGTAAGAATGGCAATTGATAAAAAGTTGTTCTCTAGATCTCTGATGCATAATCAGTGGGCGAACATTATCTTTGGATATGAAAACAACAGTTTAATCAGGGAAGACAATATGAGTAAAGTTAAAAGGGAATACTCAACTTACTTTACTCATGAGAGACAATACTCGTTTATTGAAGAAAAGATAAGAAGAGACTTTCCCTATTTATTTGGAATCGTAGATGATGATGAAAACGAATATAATTGCGAAGATATTGTACGTGACACTATAAAAGCAGTAAATAAAGAGATTGAAGAAGAAAAAGATCCTAATAATATAGAGTCGTTTAAAGGTCATGACTTAACTCTTGTTCGTAAGCAGGGGAACTCATATATCTACCAAGTAATGCTGTCGATATCAGATGGTCAGGAACCTCATTTCCATGATGAAACACCATTCACACTTCGAGTTTATAGTGACGACTTTAGATGTGAGGCAGTAGATTATGATTATGAGAGTGGCCGTCTTATCTTTACTACAAATAGGAACCTAAAGTCTGCATCCTATTGCAAGATTTTGTTAGATTCGACATTTATATTGGAAGGTCTTGAGGAAAGGCTAAAAGATCTTTCTGAAGAAGGGATTAACGAGGATTTTCCTTTTTCGAAATTTCTTTATAACGATACAGATGATCTAGCAGAAGTTCAACATAATAAGGTTCCAGAAAGATTCAAGCAGAAACTTGATGATTCCCAAAGAAAAGCATTTGACGCTGCATTGGATAAAGATATTACATTTATTTGGGGGCCACCAGGAACAGGTAAGTCATTTACTCTTGCATCCATTATCTATGCTTTATATGAACTTGGAGAAGAAAGAACTGCAGTGTGTTGTCTTTCAAATGTTGCTGTTGACCAGCTATTATGCAAGGTTTTAGATTTAATTGACTTAAATAAGCAGAAAATAGAGCCCGGTAATATATATAGAGCGGGCAGAACATTAGACAAACGAGTGTTATCTACAGACTATCTATTTCCCAAAGATCAAATAACACAAAAGTTGAGAAATA
The DNA here is from genome assembly GCA_017561825.1 of Prevotella sp. Lineage (GTDB taxonomy): Bacteria > Bacteroidota > Bacteroidia > Bacteroidales > Bacteroidaceae > Prevotella. The sequence goes on along the minus strand of JAFZBK010000054.1, from coordinate 88,045 downwards.
GAATTAAGCAAAATCTGGATAGAATACAATGGCTTAAAGAAAGGAAGAAGGAAAAGACAGAAGAGTCTATACTTCTTAAGGCAGAAAACAAGGATCACCGAGAAGAGTTAAAGAAACATACAGAATTTCTAGTAAAGAGTTCAAGATTAGTATTCTCAACGATTTCTAATTTTGTCTTAAGCAACAGTCTGTATCAAAGCAGATTTGAGAATCTCATAGTAGATGAAGCAAGTATGATGGCCATGCCTAGTCTGTTAGCATTGGGTCATAAAATCTCTAAAAGATTAATCTTGGTTGGTGACTTCCAACAATTGTCACCCATTGCTTTGATTAAAGATCCTGCTTTGACAGAAAGTGTATTTGAGATGAATGATATAAATATCAAGAATACTAATCATCCAGCTTTACACCAATTATTACATCAAAGACGATCTGACAAACAAATAGTTGAACTCATTAATAATACTTTTTATGAAGGGAAACTAATACCCGCGGCAAAAGAAAATGAAGACGTCGTGGAAAAAGAACCATTTGCCGGAAAGGTAATTGCGTTATGTGATTGTGATGGTGCTGTAAGGTTTTCAAAGGGTGGAACTAGACAAAATAAGTGTTTCGCAGAGAATGTTATGAATTTGCTGGATATATTTTATCAAGATAAGAAAGCAAAATATACTATTGGCGTAATAACCCCTTATAGGGGCCAAGTATCCTTAATACGAGCATTAAAATTTGAACGACAGTACAGTGATGAATTTGAGGAAAGAGTAAGAATTGGAACTATACACACATTCCAAGGTTCTGAATGTGATGTCATCATATTCGATATGGTAGACTGTCCGAAATCAGAAAAGGGCAATTCTCTACAGATAGGTAGATTATATGCAGCAAAAGAGGGGGAGAGGCTGTTGAATGTTGCAGTTAGTAGAGCAAAGTTCAAGTTAATTGTAGTATGTGATAAAGAATATATCAAGAACATACCAGGTAATAAGATAACAGATAATACCCGAGCCTTGTTTCATAAACTTAGTAAATATAAAGCATATAAGCTTCAAGACCACGATGATCATCTCGTTCCACAAGATTTAATTGATGAAGAAAGCAATGATATCGAAGATGAATTTGAATGGTTCTTCGTTGATAGTGTTCCTTTCTCAAAGGCAAGTAAGGATTTGAATTATAAATCATGTGATTGTCGTGTCGTTCTATCAACATTAGGGTATTATCTTGAAGTTAATGACGAGTATATCAAATTGGGTGATTATCCTAATGGTTATTCTTATGATAAGGGAAGTATTTGGATTAAGAAGGCATTGGACGATAAAGGTCGAAGAATGGTTCATGATACAGAAGATGGTATGTACCTTATAGGGTATATAAGAGAAGATGATAGTGAAATCGTGTATACGAATCCTGATGGTGAAGAGTTTACAATAACATTCAATAGTTAATAAAGTGCCAAGGGTCTGGTACCTGCCATCACTGATAAACAGCCTTATTTTGTTGCATGGCACTTTTCTATATATAGCTGACAATTAGTTTGTTGCGCAACATACGACAAAAAATCCGCATTTTTTGCCCCTAACGCTACAAATAATGGTGCAAAGGTTTGGTGGTTTCAAGAGGAAACACTATCTTTGCACCATCATTTTTTGTTTAACATTAAATCTGACATTATGAAGAACAAGGAAAATTTTGGGAACTTGGATTCCGGTAAAAGACGCGAAGTAAAACAAGTACTTCGTGATAAAGATAGTTTTGGGGTGCAAAATCTGCACCTCAAACAGATAAACATAGAAGAGCTTATCTATGAAGTCAGAGGTCAACAGGTGATGCTTGACTTCGACTTGGCAAAGCTATATGGGGTAACCACTGGTCGACTCAATCAGGCAGTCAAACGTAACATAGGACGCTTCCCTGATGACTTTATGTTCCAGTTGAAAAAGGGTGAGCTTGAACTTTTGAAATCGCAAATTGCGATATCAAAATCAGTTGGAAACCAGCAAGATATAGTTTTGATATCACAAATTGTGACATCAAACTATACTGAAAATCAAGTGAATGCATCTTTAACATCACAAAATGTGATCTTAAAGAAGGGACGTGGACAGCATACAAAATACATGCCTTATGCATTTACCCGAAACGGCATCGGAATGCTCAGTAGTGTTCTGAGGTCGGAAACTGCTGTTGGTGTCAATATTCTTATTATGCGAGCCTTTACTGCAATTCCTCAGATTGTGAATCAGAATGTGCAGATGGTTCAGCGTATCTTCAACATTGAGCAACACCAAATGGAGACAGATGAAAAGATTGAGATGATTCTTGATAAGATAGAAGAGATAGCTCCTAAACAACTACCAGAGCAGATATTCCAGACGGGATGTGTTTGGGATGCATGGTCGTATGTGTCTGATTTGGTAAGGAACGCTAAGAAGAGAATAATTCTGATTGATAACTTTGTGGATGACCGTGTTTTGTCGCTATTGGATAAGCGTGCCGAAGGGGTGACAGCAACAATACACAGCCGTTATTACGAGCAGTTTCAGACAGATCTGAATAAGCACAATGAACAGTACCCGGTAATTGAATTCGTTCAGCTAGCTCACAAGAATCATGACAGATTCCTCATTATCGACAATAAGGTGTACCTTATGGGAGCCAGTCTTAAAGATATGGGTAGTGGCCTCTGTGCTGTCACAGAAATGACCGCAGCACCAGAGAGAATACTCGAACTGTTGAAATGATGTCACAGAGGTGCCAGTGGCCGGTACCTGCCATCATTTGTTCAATTTGGAATGACGAAGTAGGAGGTGTCGGCAATGCCGAGTGGGAATTATCAAGAAAAAAGTACAATAAAAACATCATTTAATTTGGTTATTTCAATAATAATTGGTACTTTTGCATTCCGTATGGAAAACCACAACGACATAGCACAAATGTTGACTCTGCTCCATGAACTACAGGGCATTGATTTTGTTCGTCAATTGAAGTTAATTACAGAACGACATGAGTTTTCACCTCTTGATACCGACCAACAGATTTTTGTTGTTGGTGGTCAGACAAACGAAGACTATTCATCCCTTCTTAATGCAGCCAGGAAAGCTGTAGAACGTGGAAACACTGTGTATATACTTCCCAATCCTAATAATAGCAGAACTGCAGATTACATCTTTGAGCGTAAAGGCATCTTCAAGATGTATGATCTAAAAACCATATCAGGCAGAGCCTCTGTGGATAACAGATTAAGAGAGTCTATTGGTCAGTCAAACAGAGTGCTGCTTAATATAACGACAGAATATAACCCCATAGCCTTAGCCCGAAGCATACGCACATATTTTGAAAGAAACCCTCAAGCCGTTGAAGTGTTGGTTTACAAAGGTCGTAAGAGTATCTCCGTGTTAAAGGAGGATACAATAAATGGTGCATCCTTCTTTAAATATTTTGTTGCGAAGTATATACAATAAAAGAGCTGCCAAAGCAACTCTTTTAAAACGGGCAGTATCGATAAAGCCTTACCCTCACGCGGAAACTTACCGGATAGTCATTTCTGACGTTGCAAAGATACAAAAAAATCCACAACCTCCAAACAAAATGACGAAAAAATTGGTTTTCATCCGACTATTTCTGAGGTGCCAAGGGTCTGGTTCCTGCCATCATGGTTTTTATTTGAGAAAACGAGATGCCCTGAGATTCATGTTGTCGCGTAGCTGGTCGCGATAAAGCCATATCTCACGGGTATGATAGTTTCCCTCTGTTCCCAACAGCGGTAACATGTAGTCCTGAGCGGTGTAGCCTTTCACGATCAGCAGTCCTGTTGCCGTATCAAGATGAACCGTCATCGTATCTTTCTTCTGTTCTGATACGGGAAGAAGTGGGGAAGGTTCTGTGATAAGTGTCGTGCTCATGCTATCGGTCCGCCAGTTGACGGGATTGATGGCCAGACGACTTTTCTTCCAGCTCCGCATGACACAGTTCGTGTCGCGAACAGAATTGTAACAGATGGTGACACCAGTATCGTCAGCACCTTTTGCTGCCACGATATGAGGATGTGTTTCTGTGATGGAGATTCCGATGGCATAGGCGGCAATCATCCTCTGAAAGGTGTCATCGTCCATCTCCTTTAACAGTTCCATCATGATATGGGCACCCTGACTGAATCCTGCCAAGATGAATGGGCGACCGTTATTCAGGTTCTTCAGGTAATAGTCGAAAGCCCGTCGTACATCGTCCATGGGCAACGGCATGCGAACTGCGGCCACGCTGTCGTTCTCGAAACTCTGTAGCGAACATTGTCTGTAATAAGGCGAATAATAGTTCAGCTTACCGCTCAGCAGTGTATCCACACCCAGCATCTCTCCATAGAGCGGGGCACGCAGACTATCGAGATAGGTGTCGGCATAGTGGATTGTCTCACCGCCTGACAGCGTGTAATCGCCTGTCTCCGTGGAAATAATGTAAAACACGTCGGCTGCAGCATGACGGTCGGTGATATACCACTGTGTAGAGTCCTGATAGTCGGGTGCTTTAGGAATCAACTCACCTTCTACAGGCTTTGTCTTACATGAAGAACATAACCCCAACAACGCAAGAGCCATCAACGGGAACACTTTCTTTCTGATCATCATGTTTCTTGTCATTATCACAAATACTGTTGCTTCTTCTTACTTGCTCTATTCGCTGAGGGTTTCTTCTCAGAAGTTCATGTTGATGGTGTGGAGCCACTCCAAATCGTGGATCTTGCCCTGCTTGTTTCTGCTTGATCTGATGTGGAACTATCGTGCTGACACGTATTTGTGTAAGGTGGCGCGAACGGCGCCATAACCGGCGTAAAGCTCCTTGACCATCCCTTCGATCTGTTCGCCCAGACCAGCCTCGTAGAGATCGACAGCGAAGATGTCCTTGCGACTGTACAACTGGCGCAGACAGGAGTAGTCCTGATCTTTCTTGCCAACCTCCAGCGGGGCCACGATGGCCTGCAGTTCTGAGAGCAGCGGATCGGGTGACGGCTCGAAAGGCGTACCATCATCCTTGATACCCTTCAGATAGCGGGCATAGCCAGCCAGTGTGAGCGGAATGAGCACAAGGTTACTCATGTCGAGACCGCGTGCAAGGTATTTCTTGATGGTCTCGCCAAAGCGGATGGGCAGTTTCTGCGAGGTGTCTGATGCGATTCGCTGAGGAGCATCAGGCATGAAGGGGTTGGGCAGACGACGGTTGATGACGGCACCAATGAACTCGTAGGGGTTCAAAACACCGGGATCGGTTACAACGGGCATGGCCTCGATGTAGCCGATCTTCTGTATAAATGAACGCAGGTCATCATCAGCCATCTCGGCACTGATCAGGGTATAACCCAGCATGCAGCCATAGAGCGCCATGGCGGTGTGCAGCGGGTTCAGACAGGTGGTCACCTTCATGGTCTCCACCTGATCAACGGTCTCGCGGGTGGTATAGAGGGCACCGCCCAGATGGAGTGGGGGACGACCGTTGGTGTAGTGGTCCTCGATAACGAGGTACTGCACTTCCTCGGCATTCACGAAGGGCGCCGTGAAGGTGTGCTTCTCGGTCTCGATATAATCATTGTCCTCGAAGCCGTCAGCAGCCAGCATCTCCTTCACCTTCTCATGGGGACGCGGCGTAATCTTGTCGATCATCGACCAAGGGAAGGTGATCTTCGTCTCATCTTTCAGGTAATCAAGGAAGGCAGCAGGAACGAGTCCGTCGTTCACCCAGCGCTCAGCATATGCGAAAACACCAGCCTTCACCTTGTCGCCATTGTGCGAGCAGTTGTCCATCGACTGCACGGTGAGGGGTAGCTGTCCGGCATAGAAACGCTCATACAGCAGGGCCGTTACCTTACCCATGGCGAAGACCGGTTTCATGCCACGAGCCAGATCAGCCTCGTTAAAGCTATAACCCTTCTCGGTGATGGTGAAAGAGATCATCTGCAAGGAAGGATTCTTAAAGATCTCCACGAGTCGGTTCCAGTCATCGAACTGATAATCAGCCTTTAACGCCTCGGTGACGCTGGCAATCACCTTCTTCTCGATGGTGCCAGACGACTGCAGACTAACCAACAGTGAGAGGTTGTTGTAAGGTGCATAAGCCTTATCGATGACCTCGAAATCGAAGGTCTCGGCCACGATGACGCCACGGTCGTACTTACCTGTATTCAGCGCATCGTTGAGGATGGCGGCAGGGAAAGCGCGGAAGATATTACCGCCACCGAAGTGTACCCATGTGGGTTCCTTGGCCGTCTTTTCGCGTACAGCCATGATGTTGAACTTGGGGAGCTGGTAACCTTTGGCTTCCCACTCGGAGAGCCTACCCCCGTCCCCTCCCAAAGAGGAGGGGTGATTTTGAGCTACATATTCTGAATTATACAGTATAATATCGTTTAATTTCATATTATTATATTACGTTTAATTGTTTTGAAAGCCCCTCCTCTTTGGGAGGGGTTGGGGTAGGCTCTTAATCGAAGAACCCGGGTTGCTTGTATTCTATTCCTAACTCACGATCGACGGTGGCGAGGATGCCCTGTACCTGTCCGAGGGCGAACATTCTGCCTAACAGCGTATAGCCGGCATTATGTCCATGACTGGACTCATCCATGATGCCGCCGGGATTGTCGGTGAAGGTCATACCGTGATCTACACGCATCGGTAGTTGACAGTTGATAGTTGACAGTTGACAGTTGGCTGCGCGATTTTGTTCTTCTTGCTCGAAGATGCGGCAGAGTTCGATGAGATCCGCACGACCGCCCAGGTGTGACGCTTCGGTGAAGTCGCCATTGGGGAAGATATGACAGGAGCGGAGGTGTACGAAATGGGTGCGCGGCGCGAACTTCTTGGCCATCTCCACCACATTATTATAAGCACCTGCCGAGAGGGATCCGGCACAGAAAGTCAGACCGTTATGTTTGTTGGGCACGGCATCCAGGAACCACTGAATATCCTCTTCGGTGCGGACGATACGTGGCAATCCGAGGATCTCGATGGGAGGATCATCCGGATGGACACACATATTCATATTGTATTCCTCGCAGGTAGGCATGATGGCCTCGAGGAAGTACTTCATGTTGGCACGCAGCTGCGCCTTGTCGATACCTTTGTAGAGGTCGAGGAAATCACGGAACTTCTGGATAGGAGCCTCGTCGTTCTCGCTGAAGTTACCAGACACGAAGCCCTGTGTCTTGATGATGATGTTCTCTACGAGCTTGTGCTCTTTCTCGGGTGTCATCGTCTTGGCCAGTTCGTCGCATTCTGCCAACACGTTGCGATCAACCACCCCTAACCCCTCCTTGGAAAGGAGGGGAGATTCTATAGGAAGGGGAAGCTGGAACTTCGCCCATTCCTCGCGTGCTCCCTCACGTTTCAGGATATAGATGTCGAAATAGGCAAACTCGGCATAGTTGAAATACAGGTTCGTTGAGCCGTTGGGGTTGGCATGCAACAGATCCGTGCGGGCCCAGTCGAGCACCGGCATGAAATTATAACAAATACAGTGGATACCCTCTGCCGAGAGGTTGCGCAGACTCTCCTTATACACCTCTATCTGGTGGTCGCGATCCGGTCCGCCGTATTTGATGGTCTCTACTACTGGCAGCGACTCGACAACACTCCATCGCATGCCGTAGCTTTCAATATACTCACGTAAGTCGCGAATCTTCTCGCGTGTCCATACCTCACCAAGAGGCACATCGTGCAAGGCCGTAACGATACCTTCCACTCCGATCTGTCTTAGCATGGCAAGGGTGATCTTGTCTTTCTTGCCAAACCATCTCCATGTTCTTTCCATATAAGCTTATAATCAATACTATTCGTGGTGGTAGGGCTCTCCCTTGATGATGGTGCAGGCGCGGTACAACTGTTCAACGAAAATCATCCTCACCATTTGGTGTGAGAATGTCATCTTGGAGAGCGAGAGTTGTTCGTTGCAACGCTGATAGACGGAAGGGGAGAAACCATACGGTCCTCCGATGACGAAGACCAGTCGTCTGACGGTCTGCTGCTTCTTCTGGATCCATGTGGCGAAGTCAATGCTGCGCATCTCCTTCCCATGCTCATCCAGTAGCACCAGGAAGTCCTGTGCCTGCACCTGCTTCAGGATCTGTTCCCCTTCGCGTTCTTTCTGCTGTTCCTCACTGAGGTTCCTGTTGTTCTTCAGTTCGGGAATGGTGATGAGCTCGAAAGGCATGTAGTGACCGAGGCGTTCCACATAGTCATCTACACAGGCAGCAATGTGTTTGCTGACAGTCTTACCTACGAGTATGAGTGTTGTCTTCATGCGTTGTCTCGCGGCTGCCTATACGATATACTGGTCGCTGATGCTCTTGTTCTCCACCACACGACGGATGGTATCGGCGAACATGTCGGCTACGGACAGTTGCTTGACCTTAGGACAGCGTTGGGTATAGGGGATGGAGTCGGTGAAGACGATCTCCTCCAGCGATGAGTTCTGTACACGGTCGCTGGCAGGACCGCTCATCACGCAATGACTGGCACAGGCTCGCACGCTCTTGGCACCAGCCTCGATCATGATGTCGGCAGCCTTGGTGATCGTTCCGGCGGTATCCACCATATCGTCAATGATGACCACATTCTTATCTTTTACGTCACCGATGATCTGCATCGTGGCCACCACATTGGCACGGGCACGCGTCTTGTTGCAGAGCACCAGAGGTACACCCAGGAACTTGGCATAGGTGTTGGCACGCTTGGATCCGCCCACGTCGGGAGAGGCAATCACCAGATCCTCGAGCTTCAGACTCTGCAGATAGGGGAGGATCACGCCGGAGGCGTAGAGGTGATCAACGGGGATATCGAAGAATCCCTGAATCTGATCGGCATGGAGGTCCATGGTAATCACCCTGTGAACGCCCGCCACGCTCAGCAAGTCGGCCACCAGCTTGGCACCGATGCTTACACGGGGCTTGTCCTTACGGTCCTGACGTGCCCAGCCGAAATACGGAATTACCGCATTGATGCTCTTAGCAGAGGCACGTTTGGCGGCATCGATCATCAGCAACAGCTCCATCAGGTTGTCGGAGTTGGGGAAGGTGCTCTGTACGAGGAAGACATCGCGACCGCGGATAGACTGTTCGTAAGATACTGCGAACTCACCGTCGGAGAACTTCGTCATGATCAGTTTGCCCAGCGGACATCCCAGACTTTGGCAGATGCGTTCAGCCAGGTACTTGGTGGCAGTACCTGAGAATACCATAAAAGAATTTGAGTCAATCATTATTATTATCTATTATAGAATGTCATTGTCTTATCCTACCGCCTTACGCAGTTTCTCGAAATGGGAGATCAGCTCCCGATAATCCTGCTGGTTGTGGATATCGAAGCGGTTCCAGAGGTCGCCACAGATCACCACACCGCCGAACCCGAGGTCCTTGGCGAACTTCACGTTCTCCAGGTTCATGCCACCCAAGGCATAGACATGACGGTCGATGAGTCCTTTCCGTGATGCTTCCTTGAGCTGGTCTGCGGTGAAGGTACTGTCGGCATCGGGTTCGCTCTGACTATGGAAAATGTATTTCAGGAAGACGTATTCGGCCTTTTTCTTGGCTATCTTCAGGAGGTCGAGGTCGGTGCAGGTACGGGAAAAACGACCGCGGTAGCCATCGGGTAGGGGCATGTCCATCTCATCCAGGTGGATACCTGCCAGATGATACTCGCTTTTCAGGTAGTAATGGTCGTGAACCGTGATCTTGCGGTAGTAATCCTCAGGTAACAGGGAAAGCAGTCGTTCTGCATACATCGGTGATGAGCCCGGTTTGTAGAGATGCAGATTGTCCAGCCCTTCTTCGAAGAGCGCTGTAATGATTTTGTCTTCTTCCACAAAGAATGTGGGCTTGGTTATGAGAACGAGTTTCATTCGCCTTTCCTATTTGTCTGCAAAATTAGGAATAATTTATGAGACATGCAATAGTCTCATGGAAAAAATCAGGATTAAAAAATACAAAAAACGGGCATCCGATGAGGATGCACCGTCTCCTTATTCTTTACTCAGCCAGTCGTCAATCAGCATACGGGCGATGGAGAGCTTTTCCGGGATCTCGGGCAGGTTGTCCTTTTTAAACCATGCTCCCGCCGACAGTTCCGAGTGCTGCAAGCGGATTTCGCCATAGTCGTAGTCGGCCTGGAAGCCTACCATCAGTCCGCAGGGATAGGGCCACGGCTGACTGCCGAAATAGCGAATATTACGGATATGAATACCTGTCTCTTCAAAGGTTTCGCGTTCCACCGCCTGCTCAAGCGTCTCACCTGTCTCCACGAAGCCGGCAACCAGTCCGAAGAAGTCGCGCTGGAAATTCCTGGCATGTACCAACAGCACCTCATCCCCTTTATGGATGAGTACGATGACAGCGGTAGCCAGTTGCGGCCACACCTCTTTCCCGCAGTTCTCACAGCGTTTGGAGATCTCGGTGTGCATCTTCATCGGTGCTCCGCAGACCCCACAGAACTGAGTGTTCATGTCCCAGTAGAGAATCTCCTGACACTTTCCCGCCTTCAGGTAGAGGTCGCGGGGAATCTTCTGGAAAGAGGCACGTAGTCCGCACATCTCGAACTTGGGGTTATCCGTGACGGGTTGGTCGATACGGAAGGTCTTCACCTCTGCATCCTCAAAGGGAGTGATGTTATGGATTGTGTTCCAGGGTTTGACCTCCACAGGTGGTTCTTCACCGTGGGGGATGGTGTATGTGCCGTCGGGGAGCTTCTCCAACAGCAGATCGGTTTTACAGAAAACAAACCAATATCTGTTCATCGTTATTCTCCAAAGATTAATCGGCGGTCACGGGCAATGGCCGGTTTTGTCCATTCCTCTGGTACGAACCGCCAGTTGTTGTTGGCTTGGGGATCCAATACGCCTTGCCGTTCGATCTCTTTCGTCAGGTAATAGCGCTGATCTCTCTCGCTCCTGTAGATAATCCTGTTGTCCAGCTCCTCGTGTGGGATGCCTGCACCTTTCGTCAGCAGCTCACCACCGCCATTGCCACGGTAGCTGTTCAGTACCACCTTATAGGTCTTGTGCTCATCGAAAGGCTCACCGTTGCTCATCCGCAGGATGTGAACCTTCTGTCCGTCGGGCTTGGTCACATCCACCTCATAGTCGATACCTGCTGCACTGTCGAAGTTAAACGCCAGATTTTTGAAGCCGAACCGCTGCTGGTCGCCCTTGGCATCATCGTTGAGCAACATGATATGATCATCGGGAGAGGTCATGGTGTTCACCCAGAGGTCATAGCTCATCTCCAGATGCTTCCTTACCTCTTCGCCTGTGAGGTTCATGACATAGATCTGGTTCTCGTACTTATAGAGGTTGAACATGTCGCTCACCTTCACGTCACCTGCCGCTATCACCTCATCGAAGGTGAGGGGGGCGTTGAAGGAGATGTCGGCGCCAGTAATCTGCAACTGCAGGTTATGGATGAAATCACAGAAGGCGCTACTGCCGAAATAGCAGTCGCGGGTATAGATGGAATTCTTGAAGACACCGATCTTGCGGTTGACGTAGTTGTCAACACTGTCGATATCGGCCTGGAAATAATCCATGAACCGCTCGTCGATGGGGAGGTTAGCCACGCTCACCACCTTTCCTGTTACCTGTTTATCAGAGACAATGCCGTCTTTTAACGTCACCTTGATCTCTGCATCGCACACCATCAGCGCCAGACTCGACGGATCGAGACAAACAACGATGCCTCCTTCGTCGTTGGTAATGATATCCTGATGCTTGGTGTGGTCATGTCCGTAGAGGATCAGGTCGAACCCTGGCACTTCCTTGGCTACTCTTAGTGAGGCATCCTCCTCGTATTCATCAGTGGTGATGCCACCTTCTCTTCCTGAGTGGAACAAGCCGATGATGACATCCGGTTGCTCGTTCTTCTTTACATAGTCCACCCAGTAGCGGGCGCTGGTGGTCATCTCCTCGAAACGCATACCGCTCCACAGACTCTCCTGGAGCCAGTTGGGAATGGCGGGTGTGAGCATGCCGATGACGGCTATCCTCACGCCTTCGCGTTCGATGATGGTGTAGGGGGGTAGAAAGGGTTTGCCTGTTGACGTATCGATGATGTTGGCTCCGAGCATCGGACATTTCACTTCACTGATCCACTTGTCATAGACCGCATGACCCGTCTCTACATCGTGGTTGCCGATGGTCTCCACATCATATTTCAGATAGTTCACCACCTTGGCTGCCACATTCTCTATCTCGGGCTTCACATAGTTACAATAGTAACAGGTGGGCTGTCCTTGCAGGATATCACCGTTGTCGAAGAGAAGCAGGTTCTCGCCATAGATAGCTCTGAGGGAATCCACATAGGTGGATACCCGGGCAAGCGATCCTTTCTTCGGGGCACGGTTGATGAAGTCGTACGGGAAGAAGCACCCGTGTACATCACTGGTCTCTATTACCCTGATGGTAACATCTTTTGTCTGGGCCATAATGGAAATATGAAAGAGCCATGGCGCAAGGCACAACATGAACAATCTTTTCATAAGGATATGAATAAGGTGTTAATCGTCGTCACGGTCGAAATACTCCTCCAGCTCCTTCTCAGCACTGCCGTTCTCGTTCTGCAGGTCTCGGATGATGACACCTTGCTCCAGCAGGGCGATGCGCGGACACACATCCACGGTGTGTGCCAGGTTATGACTACTGATCAGGATGGTGGAGCCTGTTTCCTGGTTATACTCCTTCAGCTTATGCTTCAGGATATTCTGACTGGATGGGTCGAGGAAGTTAAAGGGTTCATCGAGGATCACCAGCTTCGGCTTGTTCAGCAAGGTGGAGATGATGCCCACCTTCTGCTTGTTTCCTGCGGAGAGGTTGCGGATCAGCTTCTTCTGTCCCAGCACTTCTCCTCCCATGAAATGCTCGAACTCCTTCAACCGCTCGTCAACCATCTCTTTCGACATACCGTTCACCTTTCCCACGAAATAGAAATATTCCTCGGGGGTGAGGAAGTCGATGAGGAAGCCTTCATCGATGTAAGCACCTGTATATTTCTTCCACTCCTCACTTTCTACCGGATTGATGGCAACTTCTTCGCTCACCTCACCGGTCTCGGATGTTTGTTGGGGAAGGGTAATCGTTACTTGTCCTTCGTCAGCCTTCAGCAGATCGAGGATCAGGCGGAAGAAGGTTGTCTTACCAGCTCCGTTGTTTCCTACAAGTCCTAACAGGTCACCCTTTTGAATGGTGAATTGCTGAATGTCAACGGCAGTCTTCTCACCGAATGTTTTTTTAAGATCAGATACTTCGATTTTCATGTCTTTATTGTTTAAACGAGTCCACGACCGTGGCATTTCTTGAATTTCTTACCGCTTCCGCAAGGACAGGGATCGTTCGGTCCAGGCATCTTATCCTTACGGATGGGGATGCGGTTCACCTGCTGAGCAGTCTCACGGGTATCATGCTGAGCAGCAGCCTGCTGGTTGCGGTCAATCATCTGCTCCTCCTGGATATCAGCTTTCTGCTCATTGTAGCGCTGTGAATGCTGTTCAGGAGCAGCCTCGCGCACCTCACTCTGCTGAATCTCAGGAATCTGTCCACGCATCAGGATACTGGCAATTCTGTTGTTCATCTCATCCACCATATCGTCAAAGAGCTTGGCACTCTCCAGCTTGAAGATCACCAGCGGGTCTTTCTGCTCGTAGCTGGCGTTCTGCACGCTATGACGGAGTTCGTCGAGGGCGCGGAGGTTCTCTTTCCAGCAGTCGTCGATGATATGCAGCAGGATACTCTTCTCGAACTGCTTCACCACGCTCTTGCTCTCTGTGTCGTAAGCCTCTTTCAGCTCACAGGCGATATTATACATACGCTTACCGTCGGTAACGGGAACCATGATACGTTCATACATCGTGCCCTGGTTCTCATAAACCTGCTTGATAACGGGGTTAGCAACGGCTTGAATACGGTCGGTCTTACGTTTGAAGGCCTCCATAGCCAACTGGAAGGCGTTCTCTTCGAGGTTTTCATGCGGTTCCTCGATGAACTGCTGACTGGTGAACGGGCACTCCATGGCAAGGATCTTCAGGAAATCCTCCTTACATCCTTCGTAGTCGTTGGTCTCAATGATGTTCACCACACGGTCCCAGATGATATTGGCAATATCCATACCGATACGCTCACCCATCAAGGCATGACGGCGCTTCTCATAAACAACGGTACGCTGCTTGTTCATCACGTCATCATACTCCAGCAAACGCTTACGGATACCGAAGTTATTCTCCTCCACTTTCTTCTGGGCACGCTCGATACTCTTGGTCATCATACCGCTCTCGATACGCTCACCATCCTCAACACCCAGACGGTCCATCACCTTGGCGATACGCTCACTACCGAAGAGGCGCATCAGCTTATCCTCAAGAGAAACGTAGAAGACGGAGCTACCGGGGTCGCCTTGACGACCGGAACGGCCTCGCAGCTGACGGTCAACACGACGGCTTTCATGACGCTCCGTACCGATGATGGCCAGACCGCCTGCCGCCTTCACCTCAGGTGAGAGCTTGATATCGGTACCACGACCAGCCATGTTGGTGGCGATGGTTACGGCACCCTTTCCGTCAATGCTCTGACCTGCATTGGCCACGATGTCGGCCTCTTTCTGGTGCAACTTGGCATTCAACACCTGATGGGGGATATGACGAAGGTTCAGCATTCGTGACAGCAACTCGGAGATCTCCACAGACGTCGTACCCACCAGGGTCGGACGACCAGCATTGCGCATTTCCTCGATCTCCTCGATCACTGCGTTGTATTTCTCACGGGCTGTCTTATAGATACGGTCATCCTGGTCGTTACGGATTACCGGACGGTTGGTAGGAATCTCCACCACATCCAGCTTGTAGATGTCCCAGAACTCTCCTGCTTCCGTTGAGGCCGTACCGGTCATACCTGCCAGCTTATGATACATACGGAAGTAGTTCTGCAGAGTGATGGTAGCGAACGTCTGCGTAGCTTCCTTCACCTTGACATGCTCCTTGGCCTCGATGGCCTGATGCAGACCGTCGCTCCACTGACGACCTTCCATGATACGTCCTGTCTGCTCGTCCACGATCTTTACCTCACCGTCCATCACGACATACTCGTCATCCTTGTTGAACATGGTGTATGCCTTGAGCAACTGCTGTAAAGTGTGGACGCGCTCGCTCTGCACACCATAGTGAGAGAGCAGGTCATCTTTCTTCTGGATACGTTCCTCCTCAGAGAGGTTCTCGTTCTCCAGGGCCGACAGCTCTGTGGTGATATCAGGCAACACGAACAACTGGTCGTTGTTCACCTGCTTGGACAGCCAAGCCGTACCCTTATCGGTCAGATCACAGGAGTTCAGTTTCTCATCCACCACGAAGTATAGGGGTTCGATGGCCTCAGGCATTCTGCGGTTGTTGTTCTCCATATAGATTTCCTCGGTGCGGAGCATACCGCTCTTGATACCGTCCTCAGAGAGGAACTTGATCAGTGGTTTGTTCTTGGGGAGTGACTTGTGAGAGCGGTACAGACTCAGGAAACCTTCGTCGAGCATTTCCTGTGCTTCCTTCTTCTTGCCTTCCTCCATCAGTTTGTTACCCTCGGTAATCTTCTGCTTGGCCTCAGCAAGGAATTGGGTTGCTAGTTGACGCTGCACGCCTACGAGTTTCTCCACAAGGGGCTGATACTCTTCGAACATCTGGTCGTCGCCATTGGGTACAGGACCAGAGATGATCAACGGGGTACGGGCATCATCGATTAACACGGAGTCAACCTCATCGACGATGGCGTAGTTATGGCGGCGCTGCACCAGGTCGGCAGGCGAGATAGCCATATTGTCACGCAGGTAGTCGAAACCGAACTCATTGTTCGTACCGAAGGTGATATCTGCCTGATAAGCCTTACGACGTTCGGGGGAATTAGGACGGTGCTTGTCAATACAGTCAACACTCAGTCCATTAAACATATAGAGCGGTCCCATCCACTCAGAGTCACGCTTGGCCAGGTAGTCGTTCACGGTAACCACATGCACACCGTTGCCGGTCAATGCATTCAGGAAGACGGGCAGGGTAGCCACGAGGGTCTTACCTTCACCCGTTGCCATCTCGGCGATCTTTCCTTGATGGAGCACCTCACCACCGAAGAGCTGCACGTCGTAGTGGATCATCTCCCATTTCAGGTCGTTACCTCCTGCTGTCCAGTGGTTATGATAGATGGCTTTGTCACCATCGATGGTAATGAAGTCCTTTGCGGGATCACCAGCCAGTTCACGGTCGAAATCCGTAGCGGTGACGATGGTCTCCTCATTCTCTGCAAAACGGCGGGCTGTCTCCTTCACAATACTGAAGGCCACCGGCATCACCTCGTCAAGAGCCTTTTCATAAATCTCGAGTGCTTCCTTGTCGAGCTTGTCTATTTCATTGAAAATCACCTCACGCTCATCAATCGGCGTGTCTTCGATCTTCGCTTTCAGTGCTTCAATCTGATCTTTCTGTTCTTTGGCAGAGTCTTGTACATACTTCTGAATCTCCTTGGTCTTGGCACGGAGTTCATCGTTGCTCAGTGCCTGGATTGCAGGATAAGCTTCCTTCACCTTCTCTACGAGCGGTTGAATCAGCTTCATGTCACGTGTTGACTTGTCGCCAAACAATGACTTTAAGAAATTATTAATTCCCATTTTTTATCTTGTATTTTTATTATTCTTACTTATTGAGTGTGCAAAGTTACTCAAAAACGAGTGAAATGCAAAAGGAAAACTAGTTTTTCTTTTCATTTCCGAGTGAAGAGCAACTTCGGCGAAGCCAAAGTTAACGGAAGAACTTCAGCGTAACTTATGGCAATGCCTTAACAGCACAGGCATTCGGTGCCCGGATATGGATACTCTTGGCAATCGTTGGCGCAATACGGTCAACGGTTACAAGCGTAGAGATTTTCTGTGCAGGAATTCCTGCTCCATAGATAATAATAGGGAAAGAGATGTTCCGCAGACTGGATTGACTGATTTCCTGGGTGTCTTCATTATATACCTGCCATCCGGGAATGGTCTCTACCAACAGGTTTCCACCAACGCTGGCATGATAGCCGTTGCGGATCCTTAGCGTCTCTCCTTGTCCTGAACGTAAAAGACTCTCACTGGTGTGAACATTCAAAACACCGTCGCACTGCAGGAGGAACGACTGTGATTCAGTTAGGATCTCACTCAGTTTCAGTCGTTTCTGCTCAATGAGCTTTAAGTTCAGGTAGATATGATTCCTACTACAGCCTTCCACGTACCTGTCGCTACCATGAAGGGCACCGAGATACATGTTCAGCAGGTTGGCCGTGCGGTTTATATAGAAAGTGCCAGCAGGGACACCATAATGACGGTAGTCGTCTATAGGCTCTTCCACATATCCTGTACTGGTGAGGTAGAAGGTGACATTGGGGGAGCCGACCTTGCTTTCTATCGTAGCAACGAGATCAGCCAGCTGACGGTCGAGATTCATGTAGGTCTGGGCCATGTTGCTCTGCCAGTCAGTCGTTTTCTTTCCTGACAAATCAGGACTGGCATCCAACGTAATGTTCAGCAGATCAGTTACATTATCGGTACCCATACCCGCCTTTTCAATGCATAGGACAGCCAGGTTGGTCAGGTCTGTCAGTTCCTGAAACTCCGTCTTCTTTTTCTTACTGCCCTCAGAGACATTATATTCGCTGAGCCAAGCAGGTGTCTTCTTCAAATAGTAGCTTGAGCTGCACCAGTTCTGCGTGTAGGAATCTTTCCAAAGAGCCCCGTCTGCTGCATGTCCAGCCGACAAAATGGCAGCATCCTTCTCTTTGGCAATGGCATAGACAATGGCCTTGCCTGCCGTGGAAACCTTTAATTCGTCACCTATGGTAGATGTCAGAAGATTCTTGGGAGAAGCCTTGTCGGTAGTGAAGACACCATTATACTGCTGATCATCTGTGCACCCTGTCAGTCGCAGACTGTTCCTGTCAAGCCATCTCGTTCCGATAATCCCATGGTAGAAGGGGTATGAGCCAGTGGCAATGGTGGCGATGGCTGATGCGCGATCAGTGGGAGAGAACGGGTATTCGGCGTTCTCGTACACCTTTCCTTTGTCAAGGAGTTTCTTGAACCCTTCCGTCCCAAAATAAGGCGCAAAGGCTTCGATATAGTCGGTGCTTAACTGGTCAATGGCAATATTCACAACCAGTCGTGGGACTTGCTGTGCAATCTGTGCCTGCACCGCCGATGCGATGAGGATAAGCAGGGCCGAGGTGAAGGGTCTTTTATTCACTTACTGATGGTCTTGTCGTATATTTTCGTTGGCGCAACAGGCACCACACATTTCTTATTAGCAAAGATGATGCCAAAAGGAAAAGACCTTCGGCATAGTGCTGCCAGATTCCT
The DNA here is from genome assembly GCA_017561825.1 of Prevotella sp. Classification (GTDB taxonomy): domain Bacteria; phylum Bacteroidota; class Bacteroidia; order Bacteroidales; family Bacteroidaceae; genus Prevotella. The sequence goes on along the minus strand of JAFZBK010000054.1, from coordinate 69,669 downwards.
CCGATGAAGAACAGACAGATCAGGATGATCCACCCCACGAACTGTCGGTCAGCCTTTTTCTTTTTGGCTCTCCTAATCATTCTCCAGATGAAGAATAGGGGTAGGGGATTCAGCAACAACAGTTGCAGGTTTAGACGTACGGTAGGATGCTGCGAGAACAGCATCAGGAAAAGAACTACACCTGCCAAGCCACACAACAGCATCAACAGGGTATCATAGCCCCACAATACCTTTTTTGAAACAGCTTCTATCAAGGTGATAGCCACGGTAAGAGTCAGCAGAATGAGGAAGACATCCTTCGGTCTAAGCGGGAAATCCTTTCCTACTATCTGCATCCCTTGAGGAACAACGATCTCTTCTCGTGTGACGAGCGGTCGGTGACTGCCGTCTTGACCGACGATCTGAGCATGACGGAAGTCATCCATGGCATTGGCCGGCAGGAACTGCCACTCGCGTTTGGTGGTCTTGCAGTCAGCCTTTACCCCCAACAGCATGTCATTGCCGAAACGACTCCAAGGATGCTGCTCCACACAGCTATGTACCATCTCACGGAACGACGGATATTTCTGTTGCTCGCCCTCAAACACCACATGGGCATCCGATAAATGAGTGGTCAGCATATCCACAGCACGGGTGGTACAGTTGTCGTAGAAATAATTATAGCGGTACACGCTGTTTTCGGGCATGTAGTTGATGTTAACCGCCTTGAGAATGTTCCACTTCTCTTCGTTCGTCAGGTTCAACACTTGCTGTGTCACACTGCTGCCATAATAGCGATATTGTCTGCAGAACGTTTCAAACGGCTCAATCCCCATCTCATAGTCGGTCAGACCAAAGACGAAGCGCAGCACGAAATGAGGTTTCTCGAAAGAGAACAACCCGTAGTTCACTGCCAGATCCTCACCGTTACGTTGGTCTTGGATGCGAATAGCAGTGTGTCCGTACAGACTGTAAATCTCATCGTGAGGGGAACAAGTAAGCAGACTGATCTCTACTGAATCCATTTTGCTAATCATCATGGAGTCAGTATCTTGTGTCTTTGCGTTCAAGGATAGCACAAAGACCGTAAAGAGAGATAATAGTTGATAAAAACTTTTCACGTGGCAAAGGTACTTATTTATTCTTATTCCACCAATAACATTTTATTAAAATAGGTAAATATTGTTTATATTCCCTACAAGTGTGTGGCGGTTTCGTTTTTTTTCCTTATCTTTGCACGCTAATAAATCATAGAAGATTCGAAATAGTCATGAAAAAAATATGCAGTGCCATTATTCTGATGGCGATGACAATGACAGCCAGTGCCCAGAGCGGCACCAATTCTCCTTATTCGTATTACGGTCTTGGTATCTTGGCCGATCAGTCAGGTGGCTTCAGTCGCGGTATGGGAGGACTTTCACAAGGTTTCCGTGAGGGCAATCAGGTGAACTTCCTCAATCCTGCCAGCTATTCTGCCACCGACTCCCTCTCCCTCCTTTTTGACGTGGGTATGTCAGGACAGATCACGAATTACAGTGAGAATGGGATCAAGAAGAATGCCAAGAATGCGGATTTCGAATACGCCACTGCTGCTTTCCGACTGGCCAAGCACTTGGGTATGAGCTTAGGTATTCTGCCTCTGACCAACGTGGGGTATAACTACGCCTCGATCGAGTCGCTGAATGCCGACAATTCCACCTATTATCAGAACACCTATTCTGGATCAGGAGGCTTCCATCAGGTATATCTGGGAGCGGGTTGGGAACCGATCCGTGGATTCTCGTTGGGTGCGAATGTTGGATATGTGTGGGGCGATATCACGCGTACGATTCAGAATTCATACTATACCATGAGCAGTGGTTCGCTTTCGCAGAACACAGCGATCACTACCCTGACCAAGGAGTATTCCATGACGGCTAATAGTCTGCGGATGAACTTCGGTGTGCAGTACCGACAGGCACTGGGTAAGAAAGACGCGGTTACATTAGGTGCCACCTACAGTCCGTCACATTCCTTAGGAGCTGATCCCCAATGTGTTGTCACCAGTACCAACAGTTCCACAGGTGTGATCAACCCCACTACCTATACCATCGAAGATGGCGTGAAGATGCCGAACACCTATAGCGCTGGATTCGTGTTCCAGCATAACAACCAGCTGAAGGTGGGAGCCGACTACACGCTGATGCAGTGGAGTGGGGTGTCCTATCCTGAATATAAGGTGGTGAACGAGGTGCCCTCCTATGCGTTGAACAAAGACTATTTCATGGACCGTCAGCAGGTAACTGTGGGAGGTGAGTACTGCAAGGGTCCTTATCTGCGTGGCTTCCTCAACAGGATTCGTTACCGTATCGGAGCCTCCTACGCTACACCTTATTATAAAGTTAATGGAATAGATGGACCGAAGGAATTCTCAGTCAGTGCTGGCTTCGGTATTCCTATCTTGAATGCTTGGAACGACCGTTCCATGCTGAATATCTCAGGACAATGGTCACGCTTGTCTGCTGACAAGTCGTTGCTTGCTGAAAACACGTTCCGCATCAATATCGGCATCACCTTCAATGAACGTTGGTTCGCCAAGTGGAAGGTGCGTTAACCTTTCGTGTAGGGTGATGACAATATAGGTTGACAGATGGGTGTGCAGCGTTCGATAAACCGTTTTCTGGGTTGGCTCATGGGAGGCTTTTTCCTGAGCATGACACTATGGTCGTGCGAGGAGAGCAAGGAGCATATCGCACCGCCTATCTATGCACGTGACTCAGCATCACTCATGACTACCTATGGTGTGAACATGCTGATGAGCGACTCTGGCGTGATCAAGTACCGCATCGTTACTGAGCGCTGGGATTACAACGAGGTGAGGAACCCCAAGGTGTGGACCTTTGACAAGGGTATCTTCCTAGAGCAGTTCGACGAGAAATTCCATGTGGAGGCCTATATTCAGGCCGATACCGCCTATAACTATTTCGAACAGAAGAAGTGGGAGTTGCGCGGTAGGGTAAGAATCCGCACAAAGGCGGGTCTGCTGTTCACCAGTGAAGAGCTGTTCTGGGATCAACTGCAGCACGAGATGTACAGCAATAAGTTCTCTCGGATCGTCACTCCTGAGCGGGAGATGCAAGGAACCTATTTCCGGAGCGACGATAATTTCCAAGATCTGTCACATTACACGATATCCAACTCTAAAGGCTCATTCGTTAAAGGAAAGGATGGTCTGGGAACCAACGAAGGTGACACGATTCTTAGTGCGCCAGACAGCGTGAAGTCAATGAAGCGCTACCCAACAGGTCCTAAGGCTAAGTCATATCATTAATCAACATGTCTGAAATAGATTTACCACTCGTCATCGGCATCCTGGTCGCCATGGTGTTCTCCGCCTTCTTCTCAGGAATGGAGATCGCCTTCGTGTCCAGTAACCGCATGCAGGCAGAGGTGGACAAGGACAAGGCTGGGTTCGCAGCGCGGCCCCTTAGCGTGTTCTACCGTCATCCCAACAACTTCGTCAGCGCGATGTTGGTGGGTAACAACATTGCTTTGGTGGTCTATGGTATACTTATTGCTAAGTTCTTCGATAATACCATCTTCCGCGGCTTTGATGCAGCTTTCACTGTTCCTGCCGATACCATTCTCTCTACGCTCATCGTGCTCTTCACAGGTGAGTTCCTGCCCAAGGCACTGTTCAAGAGCAATCCCAACCGTTTGCTCACTGTCTTTGCTTTCCCGGCATTCATCTGCTATATCCTGCTGTGGCCCATATCGCGTTTCTGTACCATCCTGTCGAAGCTGTTGCTGCGCATCCTGGGTGTCAAGGTGCGGAAGGAAGGACAGGATGAGGGATTCACCAAGGTGGATCTCGACTACTGGGTGCAGTCATCTATCGAGAAAGCTGGTGATGATGAGAAGATAGAGGATGAGGTGAAGATTTTCCAGAACGCGCTTGACTTTGCCGATACAAAGGTGCGAGACTGCATGGTGCCGCGAACGGAGATATGTGCGGTGGAGGATAACTGCTCTGCTGACGATCTGATGGCAGCCTTTGTTGAGAATGGTAAGTCGAAGATTATTGTCTATCATGAGGATATCGACCATATCATCGGTTACGTACACTCCTCGGATATGTTCCGTGTGATGGGACAACCTGAACAAGGCAGACAGGCGTGGAACTTGGCATCCCTGATCCGTGAGATGCCCTTCGTGCCAGAAACCATGACCGCCCGTAAGATGATGCAGATGTTCCTGCAACAGAAGAAATCACTGGGCATCGTGGTGGATGAGTTTGGCGGTACCAGTGGTATCGTCTCGCTCGAGGATATCGTGGAGGAGATCTTCGGTGATATCGAGGATGAACACGATAATTCCAACTATACCGCCAAGCAGATAGGCGACCATGAATATCTGCTGTCAGCGCGTCTTGAGATCGATAAGGTGAATGAACTGTTCGACCTCGACCTGCCTGAGAGTGAGGAATATATGACAGTTGGCGGACTGATCCTGCATGACTATCAGAGTTTCCCCAAACTGAATGAGGTGGTGAAAATCGGACACTTTGAGTTCCGTATCATCAAGAATACACAGACCAAAATCGAGCTAGTGAAACTGAAAGTGATCGAATAATTCAACTTTTTTACAAGATTCTTGCAGGTAATTGACAGATTTTTTGTAATTTTGTCGGCTGTTAGCGGCCATACGCTGATAACCCCCTCCTTAGAGGGATGAAAAGAGAATAATAACAATAAAAAAACAAATAATAAGAAATGGCAGCAATTGGAAAAATTAGAAGCTGGGGTCCGGTCCTCGTAACGGTAATCGGATTGGCCCTTTTCGCATTCATTGCCGAGGAGCTGTTCCGCTCTTGTGATTCTCTCAAGAACCAGGAGCGTCAGCGCGTAGGCGAAGTGTTAGGTAAAAAAATCGATGTACAGGAATACCAAAACCTTGTCGATGAATACACCGACGTCATCAAGATGACACAGGGCCGCGACAACCTCACCGACGCTGAGGCTAATCAGGTGAAGGATATGGTATGGAACCAGTTCATTCAGAATACAGTGTTCGAAGCTGAAGCCAAGAAACTGGGTCTCACCGTAACAGATGAGGAGATGCAGAATCTGCTCCAAGAGGGTACGAACCCCATGTTGTTGCAGACACCGTTTGTGAACCAGCAGACTGGTCGTTTCGATGCCAATTCACTGAAGCAGTTCCTGGCAGAGTACGACAAGGCCAAGAAAACCGATGCACAGGTGGCTGAGCAGTATCGCACGCTCTATAACTACTGGACATTCCTTGAGAAGAACATCCGTCAGCAGCTGCTCGCTCAGAAGTACCAGGCACTGCTCGGTGCTTGTCTCATTTCTAACCCCATCGAGGCTCAGCAGGCATATACAGATGAGACATTGGAGAACTCTGTGAATCTCGTTGCCTTCCCCTATAGCAAGATTAACGACAATAAGGTTGAAGTTACCGATGCTGACATCAAGGCTAAGTATGAGGAGCTGAAAGCACGCTTCAGACAGGTAGAGGAGACACGCGACATCAAGTTCGTAGATTTGCAGGTTACTGCTTCTGCTGCCGACCGTGCCGCTATTGACAAGGACATCCAGGAGCTGCGTGACCAGTTGGTTACAGCTGATGATCCTACAGAGATCGTACGTAAGAGTGCTTCTCTCGTTCCTTATCTCGGTGTTCCCCTCACACGTTCTGCTTTCCCTCGCGATATCGCAGCACGTCTCGACTCTCTGTCAGCTGGTAGCACTTCTGCTCCCATCGAGAACAAGGAGGATAATACACTGAACGTAGTAAAACTCTACTCTAAGCAGCAGTTGGCCGACTCTATCGAGTATCGTCTCATCCAGGTGGCTCGTGAAGATGTTGCTGCGACCCGCAAGGCTGCCGACAGCATCTATCAGGCTCTGCAGGCTGGTGCTGATTTCGAAACCATCGCTAAGAAATCCGGCCAGACAGGTCAGAAGACTTGGATGACCAGTCGAGAGTACGAGTCAGCTCCTTCTATGGATGTGGATACCCGTAAGTACATCAATACGCTGAACACAGCTTCTGTGAATGCGCTCAATAATATTGAGATGACCAATGGTAATGTGATCCTTCAGGTTACTGGTCGTACAGGTATAAACATGAAGTATGTGGCAGCTGTTATCAAGAAGACCATCGATTTCTCTAAGGATACCTACAATGCAGCTTATAACAAGTTCTCACAGTTCGTTAGCGAGAGTCAGTCGTTAGAGGAGCTTGAGAAGAATGCTGCCAAGTACGGATATCAGGTACAGGATCGTCAGGGTGTGAGCAACTCAGAGCACTACATCGCTGGTATCCCTGCCACACGTGATGCTTTGAAGTGGGTGTTCGAGGGTAAGAAGGGCAATGTGTCTCCTCTCTATGAGTGCGGCACCAACGACCATCTTCTGGTTGTTGCTCTTAACAACGTCAACCCGAAGGGCTATCTCAGCTATGAGAATAATGAGGACCTGAAGAACTACCTCAAGACAGAGGTACTGAAGGATAAGAAGGCAGAGAAAATCCTTACCGACGTGAAGAATGTGAAGACCATGGCTGACGCCCGTAACAAGGGTGGGGAAGTGGTTCGTGTTGATCAGATCACCTTCGCCGCTCCTGTATTCGTTCAGGAGACTGGTGCTAGCGAGCCCGCACTGAGCGGTGCTGTGGCAGGAACCAAGAAGGGTGCGTTCTGTCCGCGTCCCATCAAGGGTAATGCAGGTGTTTACTTCGTACAGGTGCTCGACCAGCAGCGTCGTGCTGACAGCAAGTACGATGCGAAGAAGTACGAGCAGCAGGCTCAGCAGAAGGCTCTGCAGCGTGCAGGTAACTTCATGCAGGAACTCATCATGAAGGCTAACGTCACTGATAACCGTTATCTGTTCTTCTAAGAGAACAGCGTACGGCATACAATACAACAAAGAGGGTGAGTTTTCTCACCCTCTTTTGTTGTTATATGATTCCTATTAGTTACCGATTCCAGTAAAGTGTCAACTTGTTCAGAATAGATAAGACAAAATGTCTTCTTTTATGTTCTGTAAAACGGTCACGGTCACAGCTGTGACCATGTGACCATTTGCTGTATTTCAGTATAATATGTGTGGTATTGGAGGGCATTATCATAGGACTTACTGGGGTAATACCATCAGGAATAAGGGAGAAAAGTGCCGTTTTCCCATCGTTTGCCTATAGCCAAACGATCGTGCGCCTATAGCCAAACAATCTTTCGCCTATACCCAAATTGAAACGGTTTCCTGACACCTTCTTCTCCTTACTTGCTCAACTCGCTGAGGGTTTCTTTGAAGAGGGTCATGTTGCTGGTGTGGAGCCACTCCAGGTCATGGATATTACCCTGCTTGTCGATGAGCTTGTAGGTGGGGAAGCCCTCGACCTTCAGGAACTCTTCGACAGCACGTTGCTGCGCGGCGGGCAGGTTGTAGTGGACACAGTTCTCGCCAGTCAGATCATACTCCTTGATGACACTCTTCCAAGCATCCTCAGGACTGTGGTTGGCCAGATAGAGGTAAACGATGTCGAAATCCTTCAGTTGACTCTTCACAAAGGGCGATTCTGCCAGTTTCTCCCTGCAGGGTCCGCACCATGTTCCCCAGATGTCCAGATAGACGATTCGTCCCTTGAAGGGTTCCACGATCTTGCGGAAGATTGCCTCGCCGTCTGTCAGTCCTTCCACATCTGATGATGGGCGCAGACTAGCGGGGGAGGGCAGTTCGGTCTGCTGAACCATAACGAATTTGTTGCTTTCTGCCAGTACGGCGTTTCTTGCTGCCGACAGTTGTATCTCTTGGAGCACCTCGATGCAGTCGGGGGTGAGCGGAACTCGGATTAGTTGTAAGTGGGATGTGAGCATCTGCGACTTGGCAATATCGCGCAGAACTGGGTCGGTAAAGACGGCATCCGTGGCCTCAGCCTTCATCTTCACCTCATTCATGAACGCACTGAAGTAGTTGTTCATGGCCGTCTGTACATCAGGTCTTTGTGCAAATTCGTTCACTTCTTCAATGAGCGCCTTATTCTGCTCTTCGATGACAGGTATCTCTGTCTTGTTTGCCTGCTTGAGCTGTTCGATGAGCTTTTGCCATCTCATGAGGAAAGCGATGTCTTTGTCTGACGCTTTGAACTCGCCACTCTCTACCATCTTGAGCAGGGTGTTGGCATCGAACGTTCTGCTTTGCTGCATCATAGGATTGTCTTCCTCGGCCATCAAGGAATAGTAGTAGATGAGCCAGCTCATCTCTCGGGATATGGTGTAGGGCTTGATGATGTTTGACCATAGCGTGGTGTTGACATAGTCCTTGACCGCCTGGGGTAGTTTCCCGCTGGCGCCATACATCCTGCTCTGCGTCAGTTCCTGTGCCATGGTGCAGAGATTGTTCATGCGATGGTAGTCCTCGTACTTACGGGATAGGGTAGGGTTCGCGTTCAGAACGGAGTCGATCAAGCCATTATTCTTTTCATACATGCCAACCCACTGGTCTTTATACGCCAGTAACTGCTCGTCAGACAAACCATGCTCATCGGTCTGATTATACGCCCCCCTGAATGTATGGGCAAGCAGCTCGTTCTGTAACCGGGCATTGCGCCCCATGAACAGTCGTTGGTTGGTCTTCCCGTCCAACAGGAAGAAATAGGTCTCGCCAGGTTCCAAGACGGTTTGCAGACGACTTCTCCGCCAGTCGGCATACACCTCCTTGGCGTTCTCTACAGGAACCTTGATGATGAAGTGCCCCTCGTCGTCGATATCACCGCTGACAGTGGTTGGGGTATTCGTAAAGATGTTATACAGGTTGTTTATCTCGAACTTCCGGTTCTTGTCGAGCACCTCCCTGGGGAGATCCTTCAGCCAGCCAACAATCGTAGCTGTATCCCCCTCGCGATAGCCATTATCCTTGAAAGGAGATAAGTCCTTGGTAGGATAGTTAGGTAGCGTTTTGGAGGTGATTAGCGAATAGATCTGCTTCTTCCCCCTTGGAACTTGTGACTTGGAACTTGAAACTATCGTCATCTGTCGTTTCTCGTCTTTTTGTGCTCCGATGGTCACCTTTATACGCTCGTCGTGATTGACCAGCGTCACCTCGAACTTATCGTTCATTCGTTTGAGGTTGCCATAATCCCATAGACGACAGTCGTATATGGCATACTTCTCCGTGAATCCAATGTCCCAGTCGCCTGTTTGTTCGTTGCGCCACATGGTTCCTGCGAGGATTCCGATTTTGTTCTGTGCCAGTCCTGTTATCGAGACAAGGGCGAGCAATGAGATGATGATAGCTTTCTTCATTGTAATCTGTTTTTATTTCCTGAACACTTTAACTACTTGGCCATCCTTCTTCTTAACGATATTGATGCCATGCTGAAGGTGACCAATGTGTTGACCATTTGTATCGAAGATCATAGCGTCATCCGAAGCAGTCATGACCGTAGAGATGCCAGTGGGTGTGATATCATCAACGATTCTATAGAAATCCTTCCAATAAGGTGATGAACTGTACGCATCCTTACTGCCAGTCGGCACGTGTAAGGTGATGTGCTGCTTCAATTCCTCATCAAAGGTCTTGTTACCAATTACAAGAGGTGTGGTATGATGGACGTATAGATCGGTCATTGCCGTACAAAAAATAATAAAACTTACACCTATGCTTGTCACACTCTCGGGTATGGCAATGGATGTCAGACTCTCACACCCTCTAAAGCAATTCGGTTCAATTGTGAGTACACCATCGGGGATGATAACAGACTCTAATCCCGTGCATCCTTCGAAGGCTGCATTACCGATGGTGGTTGTGCCAGGTTTGAACTCCACAGATTTCAGATTGGGGCAATAGGCGAAGGCGTACATGTCGAACTGGCCAATGGTACCAAGGAAGTTGACCTGCGACAGATTTATGCAGTGATTGAAAGCATAATCACCCAGACCAACTCCATCGCCAAGGGTCACCGTTTCCAACTGATAACAATCACTGAACGTTTCCACTCCCATGGTAGTCATAGTACCTGGTATGGTGACAGACTTGAGACCAGAGAAACAGAAAAAAGCCCAGTTCCCTAATTCTGTAATCTCGTCAGGAATAGTCAAGTCGGTAATCTCTTCATTGTTTACATATAGATGCTCGGCATAGAATAGTGGATTAGCAGCCTTGTCTTCAAAACTGATTCTGCACCATGTTGCCACGTTGGGAACATGGACAGCCGTCAGACCAAAGCAATTCTCAAAGGCAGACATGCCGATAGATGTGAGGTTCTTGCCAATAACGATAGACTTCAGTGCCGAGCAAAAAAAGGCATACCGCTCGATTGTCGTCACGTTATCGGGCAGACTGATGGACTCCAAACCTGATTCCACAAAGGCTCGTTCTCCAATCGTCTCCAAACTTTCAGGCAGGTAAAGGGTTACTAACTGCTCGCATCTTCCAAACGCACCACAACCAATGGTCTTCAGGTTCGAAGGCAGCTGCACGGTTTTCAGGCTGGTACAACTTTCGAAAGTCCCATCGCCTGTCGATGTCAGACCATTGCCTAACTTCACCGATGTCAGGGTTGGACAATCACCGAAAGCCATCTCGCCAAGTTCTGTCACACTATTGGGAATGGTTAGCTCCTTGATACTTCTACACCCCATGAAGGCATATCGTTCGATATACTCCGTTCCTTCGTTGAAGGTGACAGAAGTGATGTTTTCACACCCCACGAAGGCATTGTCGCCAATGGTCTTCACACTGCCTGGAATCACAACCGATGTGAATCCTTTGCCGTTACTGAACGCCTTGGGCTTGATGACCGTTGTTCCCTCAGGAATAACCATATCCGTGATTTCGTTGTCACCCAGATAGAGATGCCCTGTCAATGACAAGGGGTTTGCTTCAAAGTCATCGAAGGTGATGCCGCACCAGGCTGACAGATCAGATATACGGAGGGTGTTCAATTCGTGCCAAGAGAAAAAAGCACCCTGACCCACAAACTTGACACCACTGCCCATGGTAACCGTCTCAAAGGCACAATAGGCGAAGGCCTGAGCACCAATATTCGTCACATGATTGCCGATAACAAGCGTCTTGGCTTGATCGCATCCATAGAAAGCGTTATTGCCAATCTCCTTCACGCCATCACCGATATGAATAGACTTGATATAATCACATTCACCAAAAGCCTGTTCGCCGATGGTCGTCTCACCATTTCCGGGAATCGTGATGGAGGTGATTCCGCACTGCTCGAACGCCCGATCTCCAATCGTGTTAACACTTTGTGGAATGTTAATCGACTGAAGACTCTCGCAACCACTAAATGCCATATAGCCGATAGTTGTAAGATGCTCAGGCAGTGTGATCGATTTGAGTGCAGTACATCCCCCAAAAGCATAATCACTGATAGCTGTAACCCTATCTGACAGATGAACGGTCTCTATAGTTTTCTTCGAAGAAAACAAGGGTACAACTGTCTCGCAATCAAAAGACACCTCTTTTATTAGATAGCAATCATCGAAGATATAGTTATCATAGGAAGGACTACACATCACCTTTACAGAAGTCAGGCTACTGCAAGTATGAAAAGCGGCTTTTCCTATATGGGTAATTCCCTCAGGAAGTGTGATGGAAGTAAGGGAGCTACATTCCCAAAAGGCAGCCACGCCAATAGATTTCACGGTTTTGGGAATGGTCACGGAGGTCACTTTATCGTTGAAACGGAAAGCTTCGTCACTAATTGAGGTAACCTTATAGGTCTTACCCCCATATTCGACAGTTTCTGGGATAACAATATCTCCGACATACTCGTCTTTGAAATCATCTACATATTTCCCTCTAAATGTGACAGACAACTCCGTCTTATCATCATTGCTCCAGTTATAATAGATGAGGACATTATCGGCATTGGGTACTTGAATGTTGTCGGCAGACACTTTCCCACCGAACATGAACAAGAGAATGATAAGCGTCATCATTGTCTTGTTGATTCGTATTTTTTCCATTTTAATCGTTTTATGTAAAACCATAATTATACTTTTATTTAAACTCAATCCTGCGGATGACTAATAGACACACAATGAGAATACAAATGATACATGTAATTATTGACAGGGATATAGCTTTCCAGAAGTTATCCTCTATCAATAGGATGTATAACCAGAAGGGGATAACCACGCTTAGGAAACCAGCACATACGCAGTAGAACATTTTTACAGGTTCCCGTTTCGGGCGCAATGTCCTATCACAGTTAGGGCACTGAATGCTGTGGTTAGTCCCTTTCAGGAAATACTCCTTGATTTGCCTTAACCCAATCTTTGTACCACAATGAGGGCATACTGCCTGCTCGTGGTTTAGTATTGAAGTGATAATATTCTTCATTGTTATCTGTTTTGTTCTTATTCTCCGCTGCTATTGTTGCTTCCTCCGCCTTTCACGTCATCGTTGCTGATGGTGCGCTCGGCTTTCCTTACACTAGCTTTCAGCTCGCCGATGCGATAGCTGATGCTGAGGCTAAATCGCTGGACAACACCTTTCGACCAGCTGTCTGAACGGAAGTAGATGTCTTCCACGGTATAGTTATATTTCTTATACTTCTTCAGGAAGTTTGTGGCAGAGAGTGTCAGATTAAGACGCTTATCCAGCCATGATTTCTGGATACCCAAGGAATAGCCGTCATAACTGCTGCTCTTTCCTTGCAGGGTTACGCGAGGCGTATATGCATAGATATTGAATGACAGTCGCCAATCCTTGGGCAGTGTCTGCTGTGCACCACCATATGCATATAAGTCCCATCCGTGGTTTCTCAGCGTTCCGCCATCGTTCATATCCGTATATGAAAGACGATTGTTCATATAGACTCGGGTATTCTTGGTGGCATTCCAATTGATGTAGGTGGTCAGGTAGGTTCCTCGAACATGACCGATGTTCTCGTAGGTGGTATAAAGCACTTCCTTACCTGTTGGGTTCTTCAGTCCTGGAATCTGTGTGTCGAGTAACAGCTTTGTCACGCTCTCTATGCTGTTTCTTGTAAAACTATGCTGCAGGGCGAGATTGATGTTGAACTTGGATGTGAAATTACTGTATCTCAGACTGAACGTATGGTTCTTCTCGCTGTCGAGGAATGAGTTTCCCTGCTGGATATTGGTGGGAGTCGTGTCGTCGATATAAGGATTGAGATACCAGATACCAGGACGATAGATGCGCATATCATAACCCAGACGCAGATTGGACGTCGGTGCCAAACTGTAGCCAATGCTGGCAGATGGTACGAAATCATTGAAGTGTTTCGTGAAATCTTCACCACGTCCCAGCTTGTACTCCACATCCTGCAAGGTATGTTCGTAGCGCAATCCCAAGCGAGCTGATATCTTTTTCAGTTTCAGACCGTAGCCCAGATACGCAGCCAAGATGTCGTTACGATGCTTATAGTGCGAAGAGTGCTCTTGATCGTAGGTGTAGTCACTGGAGTTTAAGGCCAGCTGCTCGTAGCGGTCATCTTCCGATCTGTTGTTGCGCAGGATATATTTCACACCCGTTTCCAACGTATGTATCTTGCTGAAGGGGGTTGTATAGTCTGCTTGGAAGGTGTGCTCGGTGGTGTTCTGATCACCATCGTTATGCTGATTCTTCAGTCGTTGCAGAAAGTTCTCCCATCCGTCAACAGCCTGCATGTCAGTATAATTGGTATATGCGTCTGTTTTATCGGGCTCAGTAGCAATCCTATACGACAAGGTAAACAGGCGTTCTGGTACAGAGAAACTACGCTGATAGTCAATGCTACCATAAACAGCCTTGTAATTGTTCTTTGAGTAACCAACAGTACGATAACTGTAAAGCTTGTTTTGTGTAAGCGGCGAGGTGGCTGCTACACTTCTCTCGCTATTGCCCTTGCTTACACCTCCCCAAATGTCGAACGATGCACTAACAAGTCGCAGCGTGTCTATCTCGTAACTGGCTTCTAAGGTTCCGTATTGGAAATTGCTCCTACTATCCGACCATCCTTCGTTATCAATATCTGATGATGATTCGCTGAGATTGCCTATCGTCTTACGACTACCGCCAGAATAACTGCGAGGCGAATCAGAGTACTGATAATTGTAATTAGCACTCATGGTCAGCTTGCCACTCTTCACCGTAGCATAGGTACTACCAGCGGCTCCTTGGTTGTTTACGCTTCCGCTGAAGGTGGCCGTATATCCTTCGATACCCTGGTTGTGTGTGATGATGTTCAGGATACCACCCACACCCTCAGCATCATACTTCGGACCCGGGTTGGTGATTACCTCGATCTTCTTGATGCTGGTAGCGGGCATGCTTCTAAGCACTTCCTTGGGATTATTAGACATCATCTGGTTGGGCTTGTTGTTCACATAGATCTTGAACGAACTGGAGCCGTTGACCTGGATGTTGTCCTCTCCATCTACTGTTACCATCGGTATCTTGCGAAGCATCTCGAGGATGGTGTTCGACTTCGAATCGGGGTCGCTCTCGATGTCGTAGGTGAGTTTGTCGATATCCGACTTGACGAGCGATTTCTGTTGCACCACAACAACATCTTGCAGTTCCATCGACTTGTAGATGCTGTCTGCACGTAGGGAGTCGGCCCTGGTTTGAGCTTGCGATGTGATGACCGATAAACTGAAAACAATCAATGTTAATACTACTTTTTTCATTTTACGTATATGTTATAGTTTTTCATATTCAATGGATTACTTAGTAGGATTCGCCACGCTCTTGATTCCAACGATTAAGTGTAGTACATAGAATACGCCTGCTCCTACAAGAAGTGCCATGATTCTCATCCAATTGATGGGATTCAAAAAGAGGATGTTCAGACACTCATAGAACAGACAGGCCAGCGTACAATAGACAATCGTTATCGGAACACTCTGCTTCACTTTGAACAAAGCGAATGTGATGCAGGCAAAAACTGGTACCTTGAACAGTTCGGGGAAGTACTCTTTAATGTGGTATTCATTGATACTGTTGCCCAAGATATATGGGAGATAGAAGTATTGAACTCCCCAACAGGTCAATATCAGCAAGATTGCCAGTACACCATAAATAGTTTTCATTCTTTTCATGCTTATATCGTTTTATTGCAGGATTTTATCGATTTTCGATATGCAAAGGTATATCATTCTATTGAACCTACCAAATAAATTCAATATATTTTTACCGAAAAACGATAAACTTAACGTTCTATAACAATACATCGTCGTCATTTCTTCTTTAGATTGATGGTTTTATAATACTTCAGCACCTCCTCGGATGAAGTGATCATCTTTGAGAGTTGTTCGTTAGGATTCTCTTCCTGTCGGGCAAGGGTAAGGAACTGCTGGTAGTAGTCCTGCGCCTGCTCATAGTCATTTAGCAGGTAGGCGTAGGCATTGGCAATATTATAATAGGTGGCGATAGAGCCAGGATTATAGATAAGGTGTTCCTTCCACGCCGCCACAGCCTCGGGGTAATGCTGGGTAAGGTAGTAGCCTTCCCCTTGTGAGAGGGTAATGGCCTTCATCACAGCAGGGTCGGGTTGCATCAACTCCTTGGCCAGTTTGAGGTACAAAAGACCTTCTTCGTAACGTTGGGTGTCAACACATACCACCCCTAAACGGTAGGCGCAGCCATAGTGTTGCATCTGTTTGAGGAAAAGAGCAACACGCAGTTGTTCGTAAGCACACTCATTTTCTTTTAACTGCGCATGGCACATGCCTGCCGAATAGAGGGTGTTAAAGGTGGAGTCGCCTTGATGTAGCAACCGTTCATACACTTTGGCTGCTGCTGAGAAATCCCTGTTCAGGAAGTAGGCATCAGCCAAAGCGCGGTTTACAAGGATATTTGTGGAATCCACATCATGATTAAACAGCAAGGCGCAGACGATTCCGTTCTGCGGCTGATCTTTTAGCGCAAAGGCTTTGGTGAGCGATGCCACCATCTCACCGTCCTCAGGATAGTGTGACGTATAGCGTTTTGCCCAATAGATAAAGGAACTGGTGTCATCTTGTTTATGATAGCTGTATGCCAGTTGACGGAAGGCTTCGTGTGTAAGACTGTCTTCCTCCAGGTTCTTCAGCAACTCGGCACACAGGTGATAGTTGGCACGCTTGTAGTAACAGTTGGCGAGTTTCTGTCGTGTAGTACGGTTGTCACTGAGCGCATAAGCCTGCTGGTAGTACTTCTGCGCCTCGTAGGTACTATACTGTTCCATGCAACTGTCACCTCGCTGTAAGAGTAATTCTAGCGATTCTTCTGTCTGCGCCAATCCTGTTAGGGCAACGAGGATGAGCATCGTGGTTGTAAATAGTTTCTTCATTCTGTACAATCCATATTAGTTAGAATGGCACAAAGGTATTCAAAAACCTGTTTCAACGCAAGAAATCTATTACATTGTTTTACACAACATATATTATTTCACCAACATTCTCTATTTGTCGTTATAAATCTAACCATAATACTAATGAATAATTATTCCTATAGTGTAATAATGTGGGCTATGTTTAGGAATGTCGGATGACAGGTCGGGAGCAATATAGTTCTCGCCACAGCAACGGGTTACCTTATCTTTCTCATCATACCAGAAAGAACAATAAAAAACTAACGGGATAAAAGTTTCTTTTTCTAATGGCATTGTGAGTTCGAAGGGAATCGCCCTATACGAGTAAATATACTGATTTTCACTCTCCCAGAAGAGGGGTTTTCGTTTAAGCATGAATCCGAAGGATAAAGTATTATCCCAACAAAGACCAAGTTGTGCTATAGAGTCTTTCTCAGAAGGAAGCGTACCGATAATCAGTTTATCGCCTCTTGTCTCGAAGGTATATGGCATCAAGAGTTTAGGAGAACCTTCAACTTCTTTTCCGTTGACATACTCCCTAAAATGGAGGGTCACATGTTGACCTTTTATCGCACTGACATCGAAGCTGAAAGCCTCGTAGCCCTTAGCCTTTAGAAGAGGAATGTAGTCATTGATTGATTCTTCGTTCATCTTGAACTGGCCTTCAATCGTCTTCTCTTCTTGTGCACGCCCTGCCAATGCTGCAAGGGTAAGCAGTAAAGCGATAATCGTTTTCTTCATATATTATTTGTTTCTTATGACTCTGAATGTGAATGTTTGACAGCCCAACAGTCCTTCTCCATCAATGGCTTCTACGACACCAATAAACTCGGTGTTGACGTCAGAGGTTGTGAAGGCAACTTCCGCCTTACCGTTCTCGTCGGTCAGCACGTTAGGTTTCCATTGTAGCGTATTGCGAGGATCAGGCATGGTAGGAGAGTGCTCGATGGGATCCGGCTCATAGAACTCACGTCGTGGATAATAGCCCCTTGTTAACATCATGTTGTTCATCTCCAATAACCCTTTATCAGTCACATAGGGTCCATCGTACAGGACGGGTCCCATTTTACATACTACGTTCCACCACTTTCCCCCGTGCCATTCAATTAAGCACCTGCCATAGAGTTCACCACGTTTGGGTTTCAGTCGTTTTCCCCAATAAGGATATGGAAAGTATGAGGGATGATGCGAATAACCGAGATAGTCGTTAATAAATCCGTGTTCGCATACCCATGCGCCAGTATCCATGAGGACGGCACTATCGAGTCGTTCTGTAATCTTGTCACGATAGGGTGATTGCTTCTTGGCTGTTACATAGGTATCCTTCAGCACGATTGTTCCAAAACCATCGAAGACTTCCTTCTCTCCATAGTCTGTCTCGATGAGGTAGTTCTGCGTCAGGAATCTTTGTCTTCCTCGCTGATAGAAATCGATGCTGTCAAAGGGGTTTTCCAACAATAGTTTGGGTTTGGGCTTTTTCCTTAGAGCCTTGATATAGAAATCTCCCCTTAGTTGGTCCAACAGTAAAGGTTCGATCTCGAATCTTCCCAGGGAGTCGGACACCACCAGACAGGTGTCACTCTCGGGCGTGAAGGCCTGGATGAACTGCAGTCGGTCATTCTTGTCCATGCCAACCAAGCCGTCAGATAGGATTGTTCGTCCCTGAACAGGTTCCTGATCCCACACATATCGCCTCCATCCCTGCGTCATCATCAGCAGGTTGAGTGCCTGCAGACGGTCATCGTTTCTTTCGTCGAAATAGTAGGTTGGATTGAAGATGTTGCCCCTAATCTCCTCAGCCAGGAAACAGTGCGAGAGGATGTTCTCATGTCCTGGCTGATAGAGATAGGCCTTGTCGAAGATGCTCACGGCGAGTTCCGCCTTGATCGGCTTGCCTGAGGGGTCTGTTATCTGAAAACTTGCTTTTCCTTTTTCACGTCGGTCGTACCGCTTCTGGTCGGTCTTTGCTGTGACGGTCAGCCGTTGTGCGGGGTTCACATACACCAGTCGTTCCGCCACGGGGATTTCCCCTTCCGACAAGGTGATCTCCACGATGCCCTGCATGGGGAACTTCTCCATAGGAAGTTTTAACGCCTGCTGTCCTTTGACGGTTCCCTTGGCGCTGCAGCATGGCATGCCACGCATCTTGGCCAGTATGGAAAATTTACGTGGGATGGTATCTTGTGCCGATACAAGAAGATTGATGCCCGACTTCCCGTTGCGTGTCACGCGGAGTGCAAGTCCGCTATGAAGGATGGATGGGAGAGGGTAGGTGTTCCCGTTGGAGAGTTGAACCTTGTAGTCCTTGCCTAGATGGGGTGTAATGGTGAACATACCCATGCCGTCGTGGATGCTTTTGAAGGTGGCTATCTCACGACCGTCCTCCGTCACCTTGCCCTCCACTTCCTCAGGCATCCCGTTACCGTATGTCGCCTTGAAGGCCACTATGGTGTTGATGCCGTTTATCAGGTTTCCACCTTCAGGGAACAAATCGAAACGATGTTTGGTAGAAAGTTTTTGGATGGAATCCTGCTTGACAGCCTCTGATGAGATGGAATCCATCTGCGAGATGCGGTCAACAATCCGTATTCTGCGTGGATGGATGGCCAGTGTACTGTCGGTGGTGAACGATGAACGGGTGTATCCCTCCATCAGATATTCGCCCTGCTGCCATTTGTCACCTATATAGATATATCCGTCACCACGTCCAGACGTGAGCAGATACTTCTCGTTCCACACCACCTCACCCGTCTCGCTACGGAGTTGCAGGTAGAGTGTCTGACTCCTGTCGGATAGGGCCAGCGTCTGCTTATCCATCAGGTATGCCTTGAACCACATATCCTCACCCGTCTCATACACTTCCTTGCTGGGAAATATGTAGAGCAAGTCAGTGGTCTGGGCAACCAAATGGTCTGCCCAAAGTGTCATGGATAATAATGCAAGTACGACAGTTCTCATTCTCATCACTTTTGTTTTGTTTGCCCAAAAGTACTACAATCCAATGGTATATCAATGAATAGAGAGTTGACAACGAGTTGACAAACGCACAAAAGTGGTGGTAGGTTACAAATGAAAAAGAGAATGATAGAATCTGAATGCCCTGATTACAGCGAATGGATGAACTCATCCCACTGTTCTCCTGTGCCCTCTTCCCTGAAACATTTCTTGTAAAGTCGTTTGCGGGTATGCGTAACGGCACTCTTGGTATGTGCGGTCAGGGTGGCAATCTGGTAAGGACTGATTCCCATCTTGGTGAGCAGACAAAGGTGGTATTCGTATGAGGAGAAGTCGTAGATGGAGAACAGGCGTTCTCTGAACTGCGGATAGTTGTCATTGACCATCGTCTCTACTTGTTGCCATTCAGATGTATTCAGAACGGCATCATCCTGTACGCGTTGTAATACCGTTTGATAAATAGAAGAAGCCTTGATGATATTCCTGGCCGAGTCCTTGCTGTCTTTCTCTGCTTCCGCTATCGCAATCTGTGCCTGGTAACGTTTCTTGTATGCTTCCAACTGCTCCAGCGCCCGTTGCTGACCTTCGTGCAGGGTTGACATCTGCTGTTCGAGTTCAGCAATCTTTCTATTGTTCTCAATAATGGTCGTTTCATTCTTACGCTTGATATCTTGCTGAAGCATCTGCAGTTTAGAGATACGTTCTCGATTCTGTTTCTGTTTATGGCGGATATAGTTGTAGATGACCAGTCCAACAGACAAGAAGATGATGATCAGACCGATGATGAAGAAATCGCGGATCTGTTTGGCTCTTTCCAGTTGCTGGTTCTTCTCTTCTTTCTTCTGGAGGTTGTAGAGGAAGTGGACTTTCTGCAATTCGTTTGTCTTGGTGATATGGTTCACCGAGTCGTTGTAGATGATGTACTTATCAAATGACTCCCTAGCTTTCCCTGTTTCGTTTCGGTGGAGATAGATCCCCGTCATTTTCTTGTACGCATCTTCTTTGTTAAAGACATCCCCAACCTTCTCCAGCAGATGGGCACAGTACAAAAATGAATCTGTTTCATGGTTGTAGTAATAGGCATTGGCCATGACAAAGAGGATATTATTACTATCCAACTTCTCGATATTCTTGTATGGCTCTTGCATATACAACTTGGCCGTCTTGTATTTCTTCATCTGCGTCAATGTAAAAGAGATATCTTTGTCAATGCGCATCTCTGCCTTCATGTTCCCGCTCTTTTGGGCCATCTTACGGGCCTTCTCCAGATAGTTGATACTCTCTTGGTTTTTGCCTTGCCATTGACGGGTAGCACCTAGGTCTCTTAAACTCCACATCACACCTGTCGTATCATTGGTAGCAACTCCGAGCGCATAGGCATTACGGAAGCATTTCTCGGCCTCATCGTAGATATATTGAAACAGATAGAGGTAGCCCATCTGACTGTAGATACTTCCTTTCAAAGCCGTGTCTTCGTCATCTTCCATCGCATCGAGGGCTTTCTGGAAATAGGTCAGTGATATTGGGGCAATGTTGAGATCGCTATATACTCGTCCGGCATAGTAGTAGGCGGTGGGTAGAAGACGCTTATCGCCTTCCTTCTCGAAATAGTGCACGAGTTCCTGAATGGAGTCGGGAGAGACATTCATTTGGTCTGTCTTGTCATCTGCCCTGATACACAAGAGTTGGTAGTAACGTCTCACAGGATCAGACACTTCCGCCATTTCTCCTGATATCTTCTTTAATACCAGAACGGCACTGTCGGGATCCTCATAGGTCAGTCTGTCGGCCAACAGTAATGATGACGGATAATGGTTCCGCTGGCAGGATGCGAACAATAAGATCACTCCTAATATCGTAAAGCTTGCAAGTCTTCTCATATTTAAAAGTAAATAATGGACCTTCATGGTTCTGTTGCAAAGATACACATATTATTTTATAAATTGGTACATCTTTTCAATAATACAACATACTTTATGATTTACAATGCAGTATGGTGGATTTCCCTATTCGAAATAGGAAAAACTCCCCATCGATTTAGGAATTATCCTTTTGAAAAGCCCCATATACTACTTACCTTTGCCGATGAAAAGAGATACAATCTCAAATGTCTAACAATAAAATATAGGAGATACGATTATGAAGAAGATAATGATCATGGCACTGATGATGGTGATGACTATCACGGCCAACGCAATGAGCTATAATGTCGCAAAGAGAGAAGCACTGTTCCTGAGTGACAAAATGGCCTATGAGTTGAATCTGACGGATGCCCAGTATGAAGCTGTTTTCGAGATCAATCTGGACTATCTGTTGAGTGTAAACGGACATGCTGACGTGCTGGGTCCTTGGTGGGATCGCCGTAATGCCGACCTTCGCTACGTGCTGACTTCCTGGCAGTATGCAAGGTACATGGATCTGACCTACTTCTATCGTCCGATTTCCTGGCGCAACGGAGCGTGGACAATCCATGTTTACAGCCACTACGACAGAACACGGTTCTTCAAGCATCGTCCAGCAGTGTACGTGAGCTACAGAGGGGGCCACAACCACAAGCCGAGCCACTTCTATGCCAATAGAATAGCAAAGCCAGCACCGGCACCCGCAGTACGTCATCACGGAGCACCGAAGCACGACAAGGTGATGAGAGGTCCGGATCGTATGATAGTCAAGAACGGTCCAGCCCATCGCAATCCAGGTCATGCCGGAGGTCACCGCAAGTAAGTACTCCCTCTATATATGCCTCGCAAGAGGACTCTGGGGAACCTCAGCAATGGGGTTCTCCTTTTTTTTTGTTTCAGCAGTTCTATGCCTGATTACGTAAAATTTAGGTTCAAAGAGAAGGATTATTGCGGAATTATCACTATATTTGCAACATGTTTAACGTTTTCAACCGCATTATCTTTGCTTTATGAAAAAGATTGCATTATTCATCGTTGGTCTTATGACACTGTTGTCCTGTCAGAAACAGCAGGACCAGAAGGAGACCGGGTATATCGTCCAGGTATCACTGGGCGGTTGGGATTCGCCGGATTATACGGCTGAAGAGATTATTGGACGTATTGATACAGTGAGTCAGCTGATACCTGTGCAAAAGGTGATCATTGGCTGGACCAAGGATAAGGAAATCTACCGTCAGGTAGGCGAGTTCCTGCATGCCAAGAATATCCGTATGCTGCTGTGGCTTCCTGTATTTGCCGAGACCGAGGAGGTGTGTGAGAACACTCCTGCTGTTGACCTGTGGGGAAAGGTGCCCGACAATTACGACCTGGCCGCAGGGGAGGGTTTCCGCTTCAATTGTCCTTCTGACCCGAAGAATATGGCCAACGTAATAGGCATCTACGACCAGCTGTTCAGCGATTGCGGTTTCGATGGCGTATTCCTGGATCGCATCCGCACCCAGTCGTTTGTAAGTGGGGTGAATGGTGTGTTAGGCTGCGGCTGTCCGCTTTGTGTGGAACGCTTTGCCGCGGAAGGTATAGATCTAGAGAAGGTGAAGGCAGAATACGAAGCCAAGGGTGATGAGTTCTTCTCAGTCAGCAGATACTCGCCTGTCGAAGGCTTCAGTTTTGAAAATCCTGTTGCTTCTGCCTATTTTAAGGCTAAGGGTCATGTGGTGAGCACTTCGGTAGCAGAAATAGCCGACAGCCTCCGCAGTCGTGGGTTAGAAGTAGGCATGGATCTCTATGCACCGTTTATGGCACCTTTTGTAGGACAGGATTATAGTATTCTTTCCGCTCATGCTGACTTTATCAAGCCCATGCTGTACCGTCAGACCTTCGCACCGGCAGGAATGGGATATGAGTATGAACTGCTACAAAAGGCTGCTCCTACCGCTAAAGGATATCCGGCATTAAAGATGGATGTGGATTTCCTGCACTCGCAGTTAAAGGCGATGGAACCTTACTCCTGTGGTAAGTATCCCGGCATAGAAATCAATTACCGCAGCGATATTGTCCCCACATCACCTGAGTATGTTTCAGAATCCTTGAAAGCAGTGCTGAGTCATGGGTTCGACGGTGCCGTTCTCTCGTGGAATATCATGGAAGCCCCATTGAGTCATCTGGAACTACTGAGGTAATTTATCGTATATTTGCGTAGTTTTCGCCAAAGGAACATGGCGAAAAAGATGGCACAGAAGAAACATATGATGATGACCGGCTGTGGCTGCGAGGAAAACTTCCTGCCGCCAAACCGACATTGGTACTGAATCATGCGGTCGATGTAAGCATCCACCGTTGACCAGTTCTCTGCTTGTACCTCAGTAATAAGTCGGGGGAATACTTCGCGGATGTATTTCTGATGCTCGTTCCCCAATGAAGCAGGCAATTCATCGGCAGGAGCATACCACACGACGGTGCCATCGTCATGATTGTGTGGAAAGATGCGAAGCGACTGCCAATTATTATTGCGCAACAGGTATTCAACGAAGATCTGTTCGCTGGTAAGACTGTCATTTGATTCAATCACCCGTTGAACGTGGACGCTTAAAGGCTTGATGTCTTCACCATCGTTGATGAAGAGACGACAGAAGTGTGTTGCCTGCTTCTGCGGCAACACACGACTGACCGAAAAGGCTGATGCTGACCCCGTCAAAAACAGGGTCAGCAACAGATAACGTAACTTCCGTGTTGGCATAGATCAAATGCTCTGTAGGAATTTTACTACAGCATCGCGGTCTTCTTTGGGTAGGTAGAAGAACCGCTCAGTTGACTTATAAGCATCACTCTTCTTTGAGAAGGCATGCCACATGATGGCTTCGATCTCGTTTCTAGCACGACAGTCGTGCAGTCGATCCTCGGCTCCTGTGTTGATGCGTGAAAGACCGCGGCCCCAGAGTGGGGTGGTGCGACACCATGAACCATGGATGCCGTTCTTCATGTAGAGACGATGGTGAATCATGTCGGTGTACGGGTAGATAACCTGATTGGGATAGCGTGGCAGACTCAGGTTGTTGCTAACGATGGGTGACGGTGCCCAGTAGTCATCAGCACCTGTGGTCCACTTAGCACGATGACAGCTGGCACAGCCAATCTCGTTGAACACCTGCTTACCTCGTTGTACCTGCTTGTCGTTAAGGTCGCGAGCTCGTGGTATAGCCAAACCACGATGCCACACCATGAACGACCAGAAATTATTGTCAGTCATCTCTGGCTGGAAGTTATGGTACGGGTTATCGAACTGGTTTGTCTTGGGGTCGAGTAGGACAGCCACTGCCTCAGCGATACCCTCGTCCGTACCATCATTGTAATAAGGTGACGATGGGTCACGCTTGATGGCGGCAATCACATCAGGGTTCTTTGACATGGCTTGAGCCCATGCTGTAGTCGTGTAGAGGTATGGACGATCGGAGCGTGAGACGTTGGTGATGTTCCATACAGCATTGGCTCCAGCACCATCCTGCAGTGAGGCACGCGTCATGGCATAGGTGAAACGCTTGATCTTTTTCGTGCCGTCGGCGAGGGTGTACCAAGCACCTGAGGCCCAGTCGTTGGCATCCTTATCCCAGAAGTTCGGGTTTAGTTCAACATAAGGAGCCTCGCGCTGATACTGCGCCTTGATGGAATCCTCTGGAATGGCATCGAGCAGACCAGTGCCCATGATGCCAATGGTAGATTCCAAACGGAAGGCCAGATTCGTGGGTTTGGGATCGGTATTGAAGGCATCGATATCGATGTCCAACTCGGGGTAGATAAGTTCATAGCGTTCACCATCAGGGAACTGCATCGGCAGTCCGCTCTCCATAGCGATAACAGGCAGCCATGTCAGGTGGATACCACGCTCGTCGATAGGCGGCAGGAAAGGTGACACAGCACGAGTCTGCGGCATACCTGTAACCTCAGAGATATAAGGGCCGTCGTCGCTATTAGCCCCATCAACAGGATGGTAGATGACAAGCAGGTAACCATTTCCTCGCTGGTCGGCATTATAGCTTTCCATCCGCTTTCCATGACCGTAGCCTGGATGGCAGTGGATACATGAAGAGCGTACGTATGCAGGACCTAGTCCTCCGAAACTGGCAGTGCTGGTTGGGGTGAAGTCGTGTTCAAAGAGCAATTCGCCCCTTTTGAAGGCAGCCATCAGATCCGCGTTCTGCGTGGAAGGTGTCTCGTCCTCATAGCAGTGGGCGGCAGTATTATTGGTGGTGCCGAGCTCACCGCCAGGAAACCACTCTTCCGCTTTGAAACCAGCTGTCTCTTTGCCTACATACTTGTAGTCTTCTTCGTTCGTGGTACTAATGACAGTGTTGTTTGGCAGTGGATCGTCACTGTCTGTACATGCAGTGAAAGCTGCGCTCATTGCGCAGCTTACGAAACAGACTAAGAATAGCCGTTTAATGTTTCTGGTAGTCATATGTCTAATTCTTTAATATCCAGTCAGCGGCGGCGTTTAGTTCGTTGTCCAGTTCGCCAATGGCATCCATCGCTGCTTTGACATGAGTTGCGCCTGGTGCTTCTACAAACGACTTCCCGCTGTTAAGACAAGTTGTGAGCGCTTTAAGGGCAGTCGTGAGTTTTGCTTGCAGTGCTGCGGCCTCGGTGGCATTGTACTTCTTGAGATATGCCATTACCGAACTATTGGTGGCAGCCGATCCCTCTACATTGTTATATAGTGCATTCTGAATGCTCATGATATTTCCATAGAAATCAGTAAAGGAATTGTGACTGTAAGGCGACTCGATGTAATTGGGATCGTCCTCGGCATCGCCTGTTCCTGTGGCGGCACGATAAGCCTGTCCCATCTTCTGGTCAGCCACCTCAGCACAGATATTCGAGCATCCACCCACGAGGATTTCCTCAACAACCTTTTTCCATGAGTTGTACGTGCTGTTGCCAGTGTTCACGGCAATGAGGTTCTCACCGTAGGTAAGTCCGTTCTTGCTTACTTTCGTCTCGAAGTCATCGCTGCTGATAGCGCACTCGGCCACACGACTCTTATGAGCAGCACTAGCATTAGGATTCCAAGCAACTTCGAGTTGGAAACACTTGTCGCGAAGGTCACCGGCAACGGCTGTAGCGAAGATCACTTCTTCCTTGGCCGTCACATCACCCTTGGCCGTGATGTCGGAATCTGTTTCTTTCTCATCGTTGTTGAAGAATGCTGCCGAGCGGTTCTTCCCATCACGGAAGAAGATGAACTCGATGCCATGGAAGCCCAAGTTCTCGGCTGTCAGATTGGTACGTGCATACTCGATACCGTCAGCAGCGTCGAGTTTCTGGATCTTCGCATCATCGGTCAGGTCCTCACCTAAGGTAGGAACATCAAGTGGCCAGGTATCGATATGTGGGTCAATCTCAAAGTCACTGGCTGCTCCATAGAGGAAGGCCTCGCTCTGCTCCCAATACTTTCGGGCATTCTTATACGAGGAGCAGATGGCATCAATGTCAGCCTGACTCACGGTGGCACCGCTCTTCAACTTGCTCTTCAGCGCACTGATCTTGTTGAAAAGGTTTTCACTCTCGTTGGCCAGATTCGTATAGGTGGGGTAAACAACGTCGTTCAGGTACTGTTTTGTCAGTGCCTCGATAGCATCATTCTGTTCCTTGGAAAGATCAACAGGGTTGTCATCATCATCACTTGAACATGCTACCATGCCCATTGTCATCATGCAGGTTGCTGCGAACAGCATTGCGAACTTAAAAATCTTTTTCATTGCTATATTATTATTCATTATTACAATCATTGAATTTTTATAGGAAAAATCCTTCGTAGGCTATCCCGATATTGATACTAGGCTCGTTGTTGCAAGGACTTTTCAGTCGGCGCAACGAGTAGTCGGCCTTGATGGCTATCTGTGGTATGGGGTAATAGTTGACACCACAGACGATGTTTGTTCGTTTGGTATAGTCATTTGTTGACTTCGGCTGCGTACGTTCAGGCAGATAGGAGTTGTACTGCTCAAAGCGTCCGAAAACATACATCTTCTGATTGTCGCTCCGCAGACTCAGTATCTGTGAGAAGATATCGTAGCCAGCCTCAATGCCTGCGGTATAGGCGTTCTTTCCCACGTATGTCTTATTATATGGTGAACTGCTGCGCTGGTTGATCTTAGCCTGATTGAGCATGGGCGTATCTGATATATAACCATAGTCAACTTGTCCTCTTATAATCCAGTTCCAACGTTTCAAGGTTAAATCTACAGAGCCAACACAGGTATTGGCTTTAACCTTGTCGTAGGTCTTGCCATTGCCTTCCATCTCGTTGGGTGAGGTGTTGTGCATACCTTGTCCGTAGTAGCCACTTACTCCGAATCGCAGTCCTTGGATGGGGTAGTAGTCCAGACGGGCAGCAAAGCCGTATTTGTTGGCAGGTTTGAATTCATAGGATGATTTGTTACCACCCTGAATCCAGTTGTCACGACTGTATTGCAAGGCATTGAGACCAGCCACCATCAGCATCTCATAACGGAATCTGCCACTCTTGCCCCAGAACGATATTCCCGTATCGTGCCATGTGGAGGGCAGGATAGTGTTTTCTCCCTCAGGACGATAGACAGTGAAGAAGTTCAATGGCTCGTGGTGGGCATTGTTCAGTCCAACAGGTACGATGATATGTCCGAAGCGAAGATTGGCGGACTGCGAAAAGCGTTTCTGGAGCCAGAACTGTTCCAATTCCACCTCACCACCTTTCTCTATCTCGTGCTCATACTCACCACCTTCGTCTGTCTCGATTTCGATGGCCGAACCAGTGCCCGTATGCTCGAACTCGATTTCCGTTCCCATCGTCCAGCCTTTGCCGAAATCGTAGCCTAAATAGATGACAGCATGGGGGATGTCGAAACGACCGTTGCTGGGGTCATCCTTGTATTTACTGGGATTACGATATCGGTATTGGTTGTCGCTATAGAAGAAACGCGAAAAGGCAACCTCGCCGTAACCGCCCACACTCAACTTGTTGCCTTTAGCATGGTTCATCACGCTGTCGGCAGTACTTTCCTGGGCAGTAGAATCAGTTGGTAAAAGGGTAAACAGACAAAATACAAGCATGCTTTTTGTCCATCCATACACCTTATTATTCAATAACAAATCATTCTTCATTAATACAATCCTTCAATCCTTCAATTTTTCATTTTCGGATGCAAAGGTACGGTGACTAAAGATACTCGACAATACCTAAAAATGATGAAAGTGCCCATTTTTGAACTTTCCAATCGTTTTGGGCAAGCAAAGATACCTAATTGTGATTATTGCACATGTCGAAAAATATGTCTAATTTTGCAACCGGTAATCATTAATGGGTAATAAGAGAATAGCGCAAAGAGAATAATGAAGAATCAGAAGATGTATGAGGCGGACGATAAGATGATCTCTCTCATCCGCGATAATTACGATCTGTTGCAGTCGCTGGGCAGCTTCGGCATCAATCTGGGTTTCGGTGACAAGACCGTGAGAGAAACCTGTGAGGATAATGGCGTGGATACGTATACGTTCCTTGCCGTGGTCAATTTCTCCATCAATGGTTATGGAGAATTTGAGACAGACGATAAGATCAGCGTACCTACGTTGCTTCATTATCTTGAGGCGAGTCATGCCTATTTCCTCGACTTCCAATTGCCTTATATCCGCAGGGAGCTGACTGAGTCGCTCAATGAAAACGACTCATTGGCACGTCTCATTCTCCGGTTCTACGACGAATACGCCCATGAAATACGTCTGCACATGAAATATGAGCAGAAAACCTTATTCCCCTACGTCGAGTCGCTTCTGACAGGGAATGTTACTAATGATTATAATGTGGAGACCTTCTCAAAGCATCATGGCGCAGCTGACAAGAAACTTCGTGAGTTGAAACTGTTGATCATCAAGTATCTGCCGCAAGACGGACTGCATAACAACCAGCTTACTGCTACGCTTCATGATATCTATGAGAATGAGGTGTGGCTCCGTCAACATGCTTTGGTGGAGGATCATATCTTCGTGCCAGCCATCCGCAGGTTGGAGAAGTTGGCTAAGCAGAGCGACGTAACCAAGAATATCTCGGATATGGTGTTCAAAAGTGGCATCGGTCCTAATCCCGATGCGCTCTCTGACCGTGAAAAGGACGTGATTATCTCACTTGTGCAAGGTATGTCGAATAAGGAAATCGCCGACCATCTCTGCATCTCTACCAATACGGTGATTACCCATCGTCGCAATATCGCCCGAAAACTGCAGATACACAGTCCGGCAGGTCTAACTATCTATGCCATTGTCAACGAACTGGTTGACATATCTGCGGTCAAGATATAAAATACATTTTGCAAATATAAAGATATTTCCGCAAATATTCGTTTTTTTGCACTCAATTTTGTGATAAGGCAAAGAAAAGCATTATTAATAGTACAAATGTGTAGGATCATCAGAGAAATATCGAGTGACAAGGATAGATTAAACAAACATTAAAAAACAAATAAAGAAATTGACCATGTATTTCACAGGAATTATCATTGCTGTATGCACCTTTCTAACCATAGGTATATGGCATCCAATAGTCATCAAGACAGAGTATTATTGGGGAACACGCCCTTGGATTGTGTATCTGATTATAGGATTGGCTGCAATCATTGGTGCACTGTTCATTGAGAATACCGTTATATCCGCCATCGTTGGAGTATTCGGTGCTTCTGCCCTATGGGGAATCGGTGAACTCTTCCACCAGAAGAAGCGTGTTGAAAAGGGCTGGTTCCCCAAGAGACGGAACAGCGAGAGTCATCCGAACTCGCTCGGGGATGACCGAGTCGTGACGGATCTCGGCAAAGCCAAGAACCCCAAGCGTAAATATTGATTCTACAAGATGTATAACGCGATGGCGGCACAGGCTTCGGCATCTGCCAACGCGTGGTGATGATGCTCTAGGTTGACCCCGCAGGCTGCAGCCACGGTGTGTAACTGATGGTCAGGAAGCGACTGCCCGAACTGTCGTCGGGAAGCGGTTAGGGTGTCATAGAAGCGATAGTCTGGATAGTCCATCTGATACACCTTGAACACTGCTTTCAGACAGCTTTCATCAAAGCATGCATTATGAGCGACGAAAGGTAGCATCGCAATCATATATCTCCTTTCATCGGTTGACTGTAAATTAGGGAAGAACACTTCAGCGATGCGTTCTTCCAACTGTTGCCACACCTTTGAGAACACTGGCGCATCATCTGTATCGTTCTGGGTGATGCCATGTACCCGCTGACAGAAATAGGTATAGTAGTTCGGCTCAGGCTGTATCAAACTATAGAACGTATCAGCAACCTGTCCATTTCGTACCATGACCACTCCCACAGAGCAGACACTCGACGGATACTGGTTGGCCGTCTCGAAGTCTATGGCAATGAAATCCCTAATCATGATAATTCCCTAGGCTATATCAAAAATACAACAGTCATATCGCAAAATGATTTGCAAAAATACGAATAATTGCGGAATAATCCTTATATTTGCAACAAGATTTATGTGTATTTTGATAAGGAAGAAGTAATAAGATATGATTTCTAATCCAGACATAGGAAAAGTGGACGGACTGGTGGAGTGGTTGAAAACTGTTCCATACGATGTGCTTCGACATGGACAACTATACAATGCCGAGGAACTCTATAAGGGTTATGAACCCTCGACAGATGAGGAGAAGGATAGGGCATCATTTGCAAACTGCTTCGATAGTAGGGTGTATCAACACTTTAAGACTCAGGGGCAGATAGCCAAGGATATGAAAGAGTCGGTGGCTCGCACTATTCACGACCACGGCATTCACATGGCACTCAAGGCATTCCTTGCCGAGCACGATCCCTTACGCTGCATCGGTATCATGGGTGGTCATGCGTTATTGCGTACCGATCCTATGTTCTCCTTGGTGGCAATGCTGAGCAAACGGCTCACTGAGGAAGGTTTCTTCATGGTGAGTGGGGGAGGTCCTGGGGCAATGGAAGCCACGCATCTGGGTGCTTGGATGGCTGGTCGTACAGACGAAGAGGCGAAGGAGGCTATCCAAACACTTGCTGAGGCTGCTACCTCATTCAAGGACCAGAAGTGGGTATCATCGGCACTTGAGGTCATGCACCGCTATCCGCAAACCCAGTATGTGAGTTTGGGAATCCCCACATGGCTCTATGGTCATGAACCCTCCACACCTTTTGCCACCCATATCGCCAAATACTTTGTGAACAGCGTTCGCGAAGACACCATCCTGACAGTTGCCTTTGGTGGTATCATCTATACCCCGGGTAGTGCAGGTACCTTGCAGGAAGTGTTTCAGAATGCCGTGCAGGATCACTACCTGTCGTTCGGATTTGCCAGTCCGATGGTATTCCTGGGTAAGGAGTATTGGTCGGAAGACGTTCCTGTCTATCCGTTGATGCAACACCTGATGGAAACAGGACGATACAAGAACCTGTTGCTGACACTCACCGATGATCCTATGGAAATCGTTCAGGTGTTGAAAGATTTCCAGAAGACGATTCCGAATAAATAATATAATATGTGCAAAAGGACAAAATAAGAGTCAGTTTAGGACGGCATGCTATAGACGTGGACGCTGGAGCCTTGTGCAGCAGGCAGGTAATTGATGCCCCACCAACAATATATTTTATAAATCATTGATATAAAATGTTTTAATATAAACATTTGTTTTTGAGATTAAATTTTTGTATCTACATTGTATCTACTTTTATAATGTCCGCTCTCATCCTCTCGGACAAAAGCGGACGGCAAATTTCTTTTGTTCTTGAAAGAACGGTGCAAAAATACAAACATTTTTTCGGAATCAGGCAATTTTCACGATATTTAGCAACTCTCTCTTTACAAAGTCGGCTTCTATCGTGTGCGCGCGCGAAGGTGTTAGTCTTCATCGTCTAATTCTCTGGGTCTTCCGACTTTGTGCCTCAACTTTTCCGAAAGGAAATAGTATTTTTTAGTTTCGTTGTCGTCTTCACTCGAAAGTAAAAACTTGTGTCTTATGGCCATGGTGAAAGCCCATGAAGAAAGTTGCTCCCTATATTTCTGGACAAAGTTTGCAAACGTATCATGTTCCAAAAAGTGCAATACGTCTAACTCTGTCAATGGTGCATTTGTGGCATAGGTATTGCCGCATCTGTCAGCAAGTAAGTTGTAAAACTTCTGCATTGCCCTTTTAACGTCGGGCAAGCCAAAAGATACCTGCAAAGAGACTTCTTCTGCCGTCTTCTTGATTTCTTGTTTTCTTATTATCATAATATGTGTAATTTATATTTCCGTACATTTAATATTGCAGTCAACAATAAATATTTTGCCATCTGTGATTATTGCGTTTTTTGAATATATATCGCAAGCCATCAAACCTCCTTTTCGAGCGGTTATCATGTTTCCTTCTCGCTCCACTTCATAACCGTTATTATTTAAGTATTCAATGATTTGGTCATTGCCTGGGTGTTGTCCTTCTATATAATTTTGTTTGAGTATTACCCTAACGCCTTCCGCATAATCTGTAAAACCAACAAGGGAATAAGACGTATCTGGAAATAACTTGTTGTGTAATATTGCATCCTTAATTACTCTGGCAAAGTCTCCTTCAGTCCTATTCTTTTTTGCTTTATAGATTTCTTTTTCGGAATAACCTTTATAAACAACGCTCTCGTGTGAACTTGTAAGGAAATAGCCCAAAGAGTCCAGATCCTCAACCCACACTTTGTTTCTCATAAAATACTTTCTCCATTCCCTTTCGCTGCGTTCGGAAAGGTTTTGAATCCGTAAAAGCCAATTTTCAAGTTGTTCCATAATGAATTTTGTTTTGAAGTCTTGAAAAGGGTCGTGGTACGGTTTTTCTCCGCCCACAACCCCGGAAACTAATCACATTCTCATTTGAACCTGTAGAATATTGAAAAACACGGAGGCGGGATTTTCCCGCTTTTTATCTTTGACTTTGTTTGAAAGATTAGAAAAACTGCGTGGTTGTGTGGGCTCCGTTGGTGTCGAGTTGTGACTCCATCCATTTTGCATAATCCTCGTTTTCCTTTTCTTTCCTAAAATGTTCCTCAATGTGTTCTTTCATTTTCTTCTGTTCCTCTTCCAAACGCTTTCTTTCTTCTTCGTAATGGTCGGGAACTTCTACGCGGTGGCGTTTCGCCAAGTCGTTCAACATTTCTTTCTCTTCTGGAGAAAGACTTTCAATCTGTTTGTCTGTAAACGTAATCATATTATAAAGAGTTTAGTGTTATTGTTAAAGATAGCCTTTCATGCTTAATTCTCTGTTAAGAACCAATGAAGGCAAATGGTCATAGCTGTGATCAATGGCAATATTACCCGTTGCCCAGTCAATCCCAAACACCTCCGGCGACATTGCAAAAAGATCCTCAAGTCGGTACTTCTTCAAGTCCCTATCTTTTTCCCAGGTCCGAAGCTCATTTATTGCACTACGTACTTTCTGAATGAGCCGCCAATGATTTTCAGCCTCAACGGGAACCGTGCGAGTGCAACGATTGTTCACCAATTCGCCAATGTCTTTTACATAGAAAGTGCCGATTTCCTCATCATAAACATATTGGTCTGAAGGAATGCTTGCAATAAACTTCTGGATTGTCTCAACATAACCCAGAACCTTCTTTGCAAATTTACCCCAATGTGCAATTTGAGACTGCTTTTGTGCAGTGGTCAGAAAGTCGGCATTGCTGACGGCTTGTTTCTTTGCTGTCGTCTTTTGCTCCACCCATTCGATAGTACAGTTGTGCGGCTCTGGTATTTCTCCCAAGTCTTCAAGTTCACGTAATGCGTTATAAGCATTTTGCGCCTCTCTTAATGCCCTTCTTAAAGCATCATCAGCCGCACGCCTTTCCGTTTCCACAATAACGGTTTCGGGCAATTTGGTTTTGTTCTGTTCCATATTACAAATAATTGTGTTTGTTACTGCAAAGTAACCGCTACTTTGTAACATGGCCAAATTATTTTTCGGAAATCTTGATAAAATCGAAAAAAAAAAATATCTCGGCACGGAGTCAGTATGGCCTCAAATCGTGTTAAAGGGGGGGGTGTGGGGGTGTTTATACGAAAAGAAATTAGTGGTAAAAAACAGTGAGAATAAAAAAAGCCACGGGCGCGAGCTCCACAAAGCCCTTTGCGCCCAATGACTGGAATGAGACACGGTCTCTGAAGGTTAATCCGTCTCTCACACTGCAAAAGTACATCTTTATTTTCAGTCTGGCAAATTATTCCTATTATTTAACATAGTTACGCCCCATATCTATCAATAAGTCGCTTAACGCCCATTGCTGTGAAGTTGTTTCCTTTGCTTGTTAAATATCCCCTTTGGTTTAGGTAATCCGCTTTCATTCTAAGCGTTCCCTGCATGAGTCTTATTGCATCATAAGCCCGGGAATTATTCACATCGTTAAAGGCTGTTTCTGTGCGTCTTTTTACGGAGTTTTCAACGGCTCTTTCTCTTACTGCCTTTGCCTCCTCCTGCTTGCTTTGGTCGTTGAATAGCGGATTTCCTAATTTGTTGCCGCGTTCTTTCTTTGCGTTCAATGCTTGTTTGGTTCTAATACTTGTTATCAGGCGTTCACGCTCTGCCAACGCGAAAAACAAAGTCAATGTAAAACGGTCGGTGTGCGGAATGTCGCAAAACATAAGATTACCTTCTCCCATTTTGTCAAGAACTTCTAAGGCTTGTTGGCAATTCCTAAATCTGTCTGTCTTTGCCAGAATGAGCGTTGCACCTTGTTTCTTTGCTGCTCTCATCGCCTTTTGCAGTTCCTTACATTCGTTCAAGTCTTTGCCGGAATGTACTTCTTTATAATCGGCAATGATCATGCCGCCTTCACGTTCCACAAAGTAATTGATAATTTCAGTTTGAGCCTCAAGCCCCAAACCGCTTGCACCTTGTTTCTCTGTGCTGACTCTACGATAAGAAATAAATGACTTTGCCATAACTTAAAGATGTTTGATTTCATGTGCAAAGGTACAACAAATATTTTGTATCACAAACTAAACGGACGTTTAATTTTTGATATTTTGGCAATATTAACAAAAAGTGAAGAAAACTTTGATATTTCCTCCACTTCTTTGTCAGTCTTGAGGCTTTCGCCTTTGCTCGTCTATGTACTCTAAGACGGTCTTTGCCGCTCCTGCTGTTTCCGGCTGCTCCAATTTCTTTATTGCATCAGCCTCAACTTTTGAAAATACGTCTTTCTTTGCCATGCTATAATTATGTCAACAACAAGAAAAGAAACAACACAAAGCCAACTTTTGCAAGAAAGTTGGTATTGTTTTTCTTTCTATTCTTTTCTATTCTATTCTTTATATGCCATTCTTTATTTCTATTATTTATTACTATTATTTTTAATGTACGCTTTATGTACATCTTTATGCACATTTATATGTACGCTTATATGTACATTTATATGTACGTTTATATGTACGTTTTTATTGCAAAGGCTTGCAAATAAAGTTATTTGAAGAGTCCGTATCTTCGTCCAAAAATAGGTACTAAATCAGGTGCAAGTTATGTGCCGTTTTCCAACACCTTTCTTTTCATTTCCTGCCGCCTTTGCTCAAAGTCTTGTGTTGCACGTTGCAACCTGGTATGAGCCAACAACTTCTTTTCTTCTTTTGCCAATTCTCTTTCCATCACCTCTTTTTCACTTATCTTTGTAGAAAGGCAATATCCAAGTTTCTTCTTACCAAAACAACTTTTCAAATACCCATATTCAAGCATGTTGTTTAATAGTTTTTCAAACTGCCTTCTTTGGGAATATTTTTTATATATCCTATTTGCTTCGGTACGTTCTTTTTTACTAAGAAACTCAGTTTTTAGATTGGAACAGCCTTTTAATCCCACCATTCTTGATAGTATTAACTGTTTGCTCGCGCATTTATAATCATCGAGTCCGATAATTGATTTTATTCCGGCATAGATGGCAAATTGCACTCGCTCAAACTCTGGCATACTTCCCGACTCTGAAAGTTTCTTATATCGAAGTATGATAGATGTATTTACAAAGGCGAAAGGTTCACGATCTATTTCAAAATCACTAAATCGGTTGTTAGCCGAAAGATACATATTAACATCTTCATGCCGTAATTCGTTATCCTTGCAAACAAGTCTTGTTTTATACCACATTTCGCACCTTTCCAAAAATGCGTTATCGGTATCAGCATACTTTGTAAGGTCTTCCAATCCTTCGAAAGTAAAATTTCCTTCAGCATCGAACCCGTCTCTTTCAAAATCAAGTTGGAGTCTGTTGTTTTCCCATAATTCGGTCATCCTTTTACTAATATCAGGATCCAGGCTGCTCTCTTCTGGTTCCTCGTATTCTTTATTATGTATATAGGTTTTATAATACGCATAAAGGACGGATTTCAAAATATCATCTGTTTCTACAATACAATCATTTACGGCCATATCATAAACCGCCCACCTTATCACGTTTGCAGTTTCTTTGGGGGTTACAAGTAAAAGCCGAATAAATGGCAAAGGTATTTTTATATACCCTCGAACTTTTGAAACATCATACTCCAACATTTTTCACCCCTCCATAAATCTTTTTACTTCGCTTTCGGCATAGGTTACTCGACGGCCAACAGTGGTTGCTTTAATTTCGCCATCCTTTGTTTTCTTCCATAATGTTGGCTTACTTATACCAATCAGTTTGCACACTTCATCACGCGACAAATAACGCTCTGGGCGCGCTTTCTGTCGTTCCTCTTCAATGGTTCTACGTACTTCATCAGCCACAACACCACGAAGCCAGGTCTCAACCGTTGGCAATGCTTCAGCAAGAATATTGCTAAGAATAGAATTAGTGTTTGTCATGGCTGGCCTCCTTTCTCATGTAAAAGTCAATGTCGGAACGGGCAAACAATACTCTGCCGCCAATCTTACGGGGTTTCAATATACCTGCCTTTGAGTATTTCCAAACAGTTGTTCGGCATACCTTCAAATATTCGCCTACTTGATTTATTGTTAAATACTCATCCGTTGGAATTGGATTGCTTTTTACTTGCTCAATCCGTTTTTCCAACTCTTTCATTTGCTCTTCCGTAAGGTAGGGCAATGAATCTGTTAATTTGGCAAAGTATTCTTTTTCAACAACCTTTGCCGGAACTGCATTAAATCTATCCATTTTTCTGTTTGTTTGTTGTTTTCGGCAAAATTACAACGTCAACAAACAGAAATAAATAAATATAATTGGAAATGTTTACTTTTTGTGAAAAAAAAATTAAGGGGGTATGAAACAACACCCCCCTTCAACTTATTGACTGCTTACTTAAACTTTTAATCTATTGAAACAAAGTTGTTAATTCTTCGCTTTATTATGTTAAGATACAATTCTATTCTTTCCCTACCCTGAACGAATGGAAAGAAAGAAGGGGTGCAAAACTCATAATAGAGAATACAAAGAGTTTCCCTTTCAGAGATTCCCTTTGCTTTTTCAACGTTGCCAAATGGTAGCGTGTGGTACTGTTGCCCATCGAGCAACGATAAATCTTTCACGCCCTCGGAAATCGCTTTTATAATGGTGTCTTTAAGTTCCATATTATGCCTCCAATTTTAGTTGTACTTCCTTTGCGGTTGTGTTCATCTTTTCCGCAATTCTGTCGGCTTCTTCGCTGAGTCCCGTTTTTATATACTTTTCCAAGTTCTTTAAGTTGGTGTGTCCAGAAAACACCAACAAATCGCGTTCCCTAAGTCCTAACTTGTGGAGGTTGGTTATTGCGCTGCGTCTGGCTGTGTGTGACGTTACCAACTCCCATTTGTATTTAAGAAGGTTTCCTCTTCCATCACGCTTAAAGACGGGGTTCCCGTCATGCTCCAAAGCGTATTGTTTCCTTCTGTTGTACTCTACAAGTTCATTTTTTGTCAAAGGCTCATTATTTGCCACTTTCTCGCACAAACGTAAATAAGTGATTTCTGCGTCTTTTTCTCTGCGTGTCATGGCGGTAGAATACTGCTCCATCAATGAAGGCACACTCTTTGCCAACTCTTTGAGAATATCTTTCAAAAGTAAATTCATGTACTGCAAAGGCACTTCGGGCGATTGGTAGTTATAACGCTCCAGTATCTCATAACAACGCGGGTCAAATATTGGCACTTCAACATTACTTCCAGTCTTCTTCTGTGTCAACTTAAATATTGGTGTGCCTTTTTCTGTGGTGGTTATGTGGTAGGGCTTGAACTCTGAATAATCGCTTATTCGTTGGCCGCTGAAAATGCCAAGGAAAAACAAATCTCTTACTTTTGCCTTTGTTCCTTCCAATGGCATATTATAAAGCGCGTCAAGCTCGGCTTCAGTAAGATAGATTTCTGTTTGCTGCTTTGGCTTCGGGAAAAGGTTATCTCCCCAAGTGGTAAGACTTATTGCGTTCCGATTCCAACCCTTTGAGGCTGCATATCTGCAAAGATGTTGAGCCGTTCCCCAATTCTTATTGATCGTGCGTTGCATCAATCCGCGATTTTCCAGGAATAAACGAAAGCGTTGCACCCATTCGGGGGTTATGTCTTCGAAGGTCATTTCTTCACTTGCAAAGTCTTTCAGGTAGTTAAAGAACGTCACCCATCCGGCAATTGTTCCTTCTGAATACTTCCCATCCCTGCAACGCTTATCTGTGATAATGCCTTCTTTGATTCCCTTTATATACGCTTCGCAACAAGCAATAACTTTGTGCATCTGGCTTTCTCGCTCTTCACGTTTGCGCTGCTTGATTTCCTTTTGCTTTGTTATTGCTTCATGGTTTTTCAGCTCAGCCAAAGCCTCAACAAGTGCTTTTTTATCCTCTTTGCTCTTTATAGTGCCATTTGAAAAAAGAAGGTCAATAGTTTCGTTTACTAAATCCATCTTCTTTTTTATCTCAAAGCCTGCATTGCCTTCTTTGGTGTAACTATTCCAGAGTTTAACGTTTCCGCTTTCATAGCACTTGCACCAATCCGCAATACTTACAGAAATGCCCGTTGAAAGCACCCAATCAATTTTAGGAGTCCTTTTCTGTACTCTCACATAAAGGGTTGTTTTCCCTTCTGTCTTTTTTGTCCGAATTAAGAAATTTGCCATACTTGATAAAGTTAAATAACTAACATGGCGCAAAGGTACAAAAATTGTATCTACTTTGTACCTACTTTGTGCCTTTTTTGTATCTACGTTAATTAACTTTAACTAATCTCTCTTAATCTCAAAATTTATAAGTGATTGATTTTTAAGAACTATAAGTATGTACTGACATTCCTTGAGCTGAAGGCAAGAAATTGATGCCCCACCAACACATCTGTAACAGTACAAATGAAATGAGTAGTACCCACAAAGCGAGTTTTGGCTTGTGATTGGGTATTTGTCTATAATGCACATAAACCAGATAGGAAAACCAGGTAATGGCAGCCCACGTTTCCTTAGGGTCCCACGACCAGTAATGACCCCATGCCTCCTTGGCCCAGAGGGCACCGAAGAGCATGCCGATGGTCATAAAGGCCAAACCGACGAAAACGAGATTGTCGGTAATATCAAATTCTTCGGTAGCAATGGTTTTCCGTTTAAAGAACAACAAGTACAAAGCCATCACTGCCGAAGCACCCAACACGGCATAGGCGAACATATAGACAATGACATGTGGAGCGAACCATGGACTCTGCAGGGCTGGCATCAGCGTCTTGCTATGGATTTCGGGTTTGAAGAGGTTGATGCAGATGAATACCAACGCAAGGACGGTGGAGAACGAGAGTATCCACTTGTACTTCCAGCGGGAATAGACAATGATACTCGCCAGAGGCAGGAAGAACGAATACCAAAGGCGCGTTTCGCCCATCGTCCTTAATGGCGGACGCTCCAAGGAAATCCACATCATCAGGATAAAGCTGAAGAACACGACGAGTCCGATGACAGTAGATGTATAGGCCATCGTCGTCTTTTCACGCCATGCTGCCCAGGCACCCACGGCCCACAACAGGACGGCTGCTATTGCGAAATATAAAAAGTAATTCCAATCCATTGTGTTGTCCCTTTAACTCCCCTTTAACTTCCTTTTAACTCCCTTTCCCAAAATAAACATACACAAGGCACCGGCCAGCATCATGTAAATGCCCGTATAAACCAGTGGCAGCCACGGGTCGCTCACCAGTTCCAAGATGCTTGTCTGGCTCATAGCGCCCATCTGCGTATCGTATCCGTATTGGTAAATCTTCCAACCGTCCACCTCTACGGGTTTGTTCACTTCGACGGTGGTCTTGATATTTTTACCTGTCTTCGTCAGAATCTGAATGTCTGAGGCAAAGCGGCGAGGCGAGCCGTCATCGTAGGTCTCCATGATAAACTCCTTCAGTTCGATGGCAATGGGCATTTCCACAATCTCCTGTTGCGAGGTCAGCGCACGCCATTCCGGTTCTCCTTTCGCCGTAATCATCTTCAGTCGCTGCATGTCGGCATTGCCTAATGTAGCAGTTGTCATAGCAAGAAATAAGCCCAAATGATTTAATATAAAGGGAACATCCCTTTTTAAGTTGAGAGTTGACAGTTGAGAGTTGACAGTTCTACGTAATATGATCTGTCCGAGAATCACGGCAATATACACATAAATCAATACGAAGGGCCATAACGACAGCATATTGTTCAGCCATGTACCATTAACTTCCTGTCGTGTAAGTCCCATGATAATGGTCAGCACGATGGCATACACCAACGCAGGTATTGCAGCCTTATAGGTACCAATGAACTGAAAACCATACACTTTCTTCCGCAGCAGGAAGATGATGGCAATAAGTACAAGGAATCCCGCCAGCACAATACCATTGACTGGCCAGCGGAAGGCATCCCACACCAAAGGACCAACACTCATCTCGAGCATCAGTCCTGCAAAGATAAGGCCTCCTCCGATGAGGAAGCCTTCTTTCATTCCAAAGGGTTTAGTCCACATCAGAGTTCTATTAGTTTACCTTTCTTCTTAGCATCTTCAATCCACTTGGGAACGATCTCGTCGAGGAACTTCTGCTTCTTCTCGTTCAGTTTCTGCATGTCGAGACCGATGGCATGCTGAGCCTTAGCCTTCGTAGAGTAATCTGGCACAGGAATCTCACCAGTGTGTCCATACTTGGCTGCAACGCGAGCAATCAAGATACGGGCCTCTTTTGCATAGTCGATAGATGCAGCAAGCAGGCGGATCACCTCCTGTGGAGCATGGAAGGTGGCACCGTGTGAGGCTATGGAGTAGTCCCAACGCCACTGACTCTTGCGCAAAAGTGTCTGGATAGGCTTAAGTTCTGCCTCAGTAGCACCCTTGTCGATGATGAACTTGGCCTCGAAGTGAGCACGAGCCAATTCTTTCTCAGCACGGTTACGAATCTCTATACACTTGTCCTGACGGTCGTAAACGTTCTTACGCAAGGTCTCGGCATCCTGACGGTGGCAGGTCTGGCAGGTACGGTCTATCTTAGCCAGCGGCGACATAATTTGGTGGTCAGAGAACTTTACGCCGCCTTCCTGCTTGTAAGGCATGTGGCAGTCGGCACATGACACTCCGCGCTGGGCATGAATGCCGTGTTGCGATATCTCGTAGCCTGGATGCTGAGCCTTGAGGATAGGAGTCTTTGACAGCGGATGGATATAGTCGTAGAACCCTATGCTGTCGTAGTATTCTTCAGCAGCCTCACAGGTAAGCCCCTTGTCGTGTGGGAATACCAGATAGTTGGCCTTGCCTGGATTGTTGGGGTCGTCGGACTTGATGAAGTAATACTCCACGTGGCACTGGGCGCACACCAGCGAACGCATCTCCTGATGACTCTGTTTCTTCACGTCGAGACCTCTGCGGGCGAATGCCTCATAGAGTGCAGGACGGGCAGGGCGCAGATCCATCGTCGTGGCATCGTGGCAATCTGAGCAACCGATGGTATTTACCTCTTCGACACCCAACTCACTCCACTTCTTGGCATAGAAGTTGGCGGGATCGAACACCGACTTCGAGTCGCTCAACTCGCGCATCATGCGAGGCACATCGGGACCCTTGCATGTCCAGCAGGTAGCAGGCTGCATATCGCCGTCACCATCTATGCCAGGATTTCCCGTACGCAGAATCTTGCGCATATCTTCCAGTGCATGCTTATGTCCACGAGGCGTGTTGTAGTGGCGAGAGAAGGCGTAACCAGCCCACAGCACCACCATCTCAGGACGCTGCTCAAGCACGTCAACCTCCTCAGAACCATTGTACTTCGACTCGAACGAGGTGTCCTCTGTCATTGCCCACGTCTCATACTCACGGGGATAGTCAGCCTTGAACTTCTCGTTCTGAGCCACGATACTGTCTTCAAACACAGTGCGCTTGTTGTTAAACACACTGGCTACTTCTGCACGGCGCTCCATCAACGACGAGACGAGCAGTCCCAGTAAGAAGACTACTACCATTGAGCCTAAAAAGAGAGCCCAACCTTGCCATTTCTTTAATGTCTTTGCCATATCTCTTATTTTTGATTTTTATACTTTGAACATTGAACTTTATGATTACCAACGAGCGGTAGCAAATTATTCACTTTTCACTATTCACTTTTCACTTAAAAGGTTCTGCAGCCAATCAGGAACGGGTGATGGCGGCAATGGTGTTACAAACTCTGCATTCGGTGTGGCCATCAGTGAGTTCATACCACTGTGGGGCACGTTGCGATGACAATCCCAGCATACCTTGCCTCCCTGTGCCTGCTGTTGCATGTAGCTCATGCGTCCCGTCTTTACAAATTCCTGATTCAGCTGGGTGTGGCAACGGATACAGTTGTCCATCACTACTTGTCCTGTCAGTGTCTCAGCCATCGGAGCCTGTCGCTCGGCATGTGTCACAAAATAGGCTGTGTGCTTCAGTCCGTCCATCGCTTTGAAACCATATTTTAGGGCGAGGTTCTGGTGGGGCACATGGCAATCGTTACACGTGGCGTCGCGTCCATGAGAAGAGTGGTTCCACGTGGCATAATAAGGTGTCATGATGTGACAGTTGACGCAGGCCGATGGGTCATCGCCAACGAAATAGGTATGGGCACGGAGCAGATACATGAACAATCCGCCAAGACCACAAACAATGCCAGCCACAACCAACAATCCTACCTTCTGACGATAAGAAAACCAGTCTTTGAAGGAAAGTAGTTTGCGTAGATCCATATAGTTTATTTTGTTGCGAATATACGTAAAAAATACGATAATTCCTAATATGCTCATGTTTCTTTAACAACATTTAAGGAGTTCGCGCCTTTTCTTCATAAACATTGCAAAAAGATGACGATTACTAAAGAATAATCCTTATCTTTGCACTCGATATATTAACATTATAAATGATCAAAAAGTATAACACAATGAAAAAACTTATTCTATCTGCACTGCTTTGCATCGCAGCCACTACGATGCACGCCCAATTACTCTACAAAATCAGTGGTAAAGATTTAAAGGCCCCGTCGTACATCCTAGGTACCTATCATCTTGCCCAACTGTCGTTTGTTGATTCCATTCCCGGTCTCCGTCAGGCGATGGGAGACACTCAGCAGACCTATGGTGAAGTGGTGATGAGCGGGTTGTTGGATGCTGACAGTCAG
Source organism: Prevotella sp. (assembly GCA_017561825.1). Taxonomy (GTDB): domain Bacteria; phylum Bacteroidota; class Bacteroidia; order Bacteroidales; family Bacteroidaceae; genus Prevotella. The sequence continues at coordinate 25,932 of JAFZBK010000054.1, read as the reverse complement.
GCCCGCATGCAAGAGGCTATCATGATGCCCGAAGGCAAGACACTAGACAAACTGCTTACTCCCGATCAAATGACTCGTCTGAATGCTTACATGAAAGAGTTGCTTGGCATGGACATGACCAATCCGATGGTGGCTCAGCAGATGGGAAAGATATTACCCTCAGCCTTGACCACCACACTGACATTGCTCAACTATGTAAAGAAAGGTGGTAACGTGGACATGTCGAACTCGTTCGACGACTATTTCCAGAAAGATGCTCATGAAAAAGGTAAAGAAGTGGGCGGACTGGAGACAGTAGAATTCCAGATCAATACCTTGTTCAAAGGACAGTCATTGGAGCGCCAGGCGGAACTGTTGATGTGTTACGTTGACAATGCAGAATACATGGACGAGATGACCGAGAAGGTTGTTGATGCCTACTACTCCCAAAACATCGATGACCTCAAGAAGGCTATGGACGCAAAACTCAACAACAGTTGCGACTTATCACCAGAAGAGGAGGCACAATTGGTTGATAACCGCAATGCTGATTGGTTGACAAAGATGCCAGCAATCATGAGTCAGAAATCAACGCTCTTCGCTGTCGGTGCCGGTCATCTGCCAGGTCCTAACGGTGTGCTCAACCTGCTCCGCAAGGCTGGGTATAAGGTCGAGCCAGTGAAATAATGGTTGACTTGATACCATGAAGAAGATCATAAACCCTTGGCGCAACCATCCTGAGTACAACTGCTTCGGCTGTTGTCCGGATAATCCCATAGGACTTCATTTGGAGTTCTATGAAGATGGTGACTATATCGTCAGTAAGTGGCATCCTGAGAAGAATTATCAGGGATGGGTGAACACCATGCACGGTGGCATCCTGAGTACGCTGATTGATGAGGTGTGCGGATGGGTAGTTACTCGTAAGTTGCAGACCAGTGGCTATACCGTCCAACTGAATGTAAAGTTCCGTAAGGCTGTCTCAACAACAGAACCCGAGTTGACCATTCGGGCAAAGGTCACAAAGCAAGTTAGGAACCTGGTGTATATCAATGCAGAGATCACTAATTCAAAGGGAGAACTCTGCAATGAGGGTGAAGCCATCTATTTCTTGATGAACCAGGAGAAGGCCAAGGAGATGGGATTCATCCATTGTGAGGTTGAAGAGTAGAGTAGGGGAAGCATGGTTTCACCTATTGCGGTATCATCTACCTTGCATCTGGTGAAGTTCATCAAAAAGAAATTGTATTTAGTTATTACGCGTATGATAAACCAGATAATTTCATTTCACAAAGCAATTTCGACTTCATTTGTTGTGACAATCCTGTTATTATGCTCATGTGGCACCAATGCCTTGAAGAGCGAAATAACAGCAGAAATGGCCTATGAGGGAGTCAGTAACTATTGCCATAGTACGTATGATTGGAGTATTGCCGAGGAGAACCCTTCTATCATGTATGTTCAGATGGGAGAAGAAACAGATTCTACTTATCAAGTGGTATTCCGCAGTTATACAGGGGCTTTCGTCAACTTCTATGTCAACAAATCGAGTGGAAATACAAGGATGGAAGAATATGTCCCTGCTCTTGATATCAAAAGCGAAGCAGGGACTATCGACCTTTTCGACTACCTGAAGAAGTGACAATAAACGGACTGTCACACAACAAAGAAGGATATTAATGATTCAGAGCAACAAGTTCATCATCACTATGGATGGTTATCTCCGTTTAGGAATGGTCAACCAACATAAGCATTTGCTGAAGCCGGGCGACCAATGTGTCGGTGGTGGGTATTATGTATTTGATTTTGTAACTAATCGCATCGTTCTTGACAGGGAGTCGTATGATTTCGGTCGTCCCAAATGGCATCTTCTAGATGTGCTTAAAGTACCCTCAACCTATCGTGGCTTACAGATTATTTACAAATACGATGATGGCTTCCATGATGATTTTATTGTCAGCGAGGAACTGCCAATAGAGTACTACTAATATCAAAGGTAAACTACTTTGCCAATGCAAAGCCTAATGCAACAGCCAGGATGCCTAGAATGACACTACCAACGGCATACAAACTGAAGGCTGAATAATTACCAGTTTGCAATAGGTTCAGGCTCTCCTTTGAGAATGTTGAGAACGTGGTAAAACCACCGCAGAATCCCGCAGTCAGAAATAAGTTCAACTGCGACGAGGGATTAGTACGATTGAATGTTGCCCACAATATTCCTATGAGTAAACAACCTGCAATGTTAGCAGTCATTGTTGCCCACGGGAAAGAAGCATTGAATCCTTTCATGACCAGTGCGATAAGATATCGAGCAATACCTCCTAAGAAACTACCTGCTCCTACAAGCAGAATATCCTTCAATACTATCATAATCTCATATTTAATGCAAATATACTTCTTTTTCTTTATTTGTTGATATGATATTATAATTATTATCTTTCTCCAAAGGCATTTTAACTATAACATCTATCAGAAACAATTCTTTTGAGGTTTTTTTCGCAGTTTTTGCTTGGGTTTCATGTTTTTGTACTACCTTTGCAGAAAATATTATTTGAAAATATACTATGACAAAGAAGAATGAGATCACCGTCAAAGATATAGTCATTAAGACCATGACTCAAAACGATATTGATTATATCTGCATTACTGACATCGCAAAACAGAAAAACATCATTGATCCCAATGGCGTGATTGGTAATTGGATGCGCAATCGTAACACAGTAGAATTTCTTGGAATATGGGAAACGCTCCATAATCCTAATTTTAACCCCCTCGAATTCGAGGGGTTTAGAAAGGAGGCTGGGCTAAATGCTTTCACGCTTTCCCCAACCCGCTGGATTGAAGCGACCAATGCAATTGGTATTCTTTCACAGTCAGGAAGATATGGAGGGACATTTGCTCAAACTGACATTGCCTTTGAATTTGCATCTTGGATTTCTGTTGAATTCCGCCTTTACCTCGTGATGGAATTCCAACGACTAAAGGCAAAGGAACAAGAATTGTTGGGATGGACAGCCAAAAGGGAACTATCCAAAATCAACTACCATATTCATACTGATGCAATCAAGAGCCATTTGATTCCCCATGAAATCACTACTGCACAGGCAAGCATCATCTATGCAGAGGAAGCAGATGTACTGAATGTCGCCATGTTCGGAATGACAGCCAAACAATGGAGAGAAACCCATCATGACATGAAAGGTAATATTCGTGATTATGCAACCATTAATGAGTTAATATGTCTCTCAAACATGGAGAATATAAACGCCGTGCTTATCAATGATGGAGTACCACAAAGAGACAGATTGGTAAAACTTAATCAGATTGCTATTCAGCAGATGCAGGTGTTAGAGGGGAAACGAAGTTTGAAGCAGCTGAAGTAATTACTCCACTCCTAGTTTTCCTAAACGCATAACAATTGAAGTTTGACTTCGCCCCATTTTCTCAGCAATGTACTTAATGCTTTTTCCTTCATGATGAAGTGTTAGTAGGAAGTTGTCAGCAGCTCGAGTCCATTTCTTGTTTGCATTGGGATGCTTGGCAAAACTTTCTTCTGTAACCTTATCGGGATGTAGGAACTCGTTAACAAATACTGACGGTAAACGTTGGTCGTACAATACCATTGTCCGTATCTTAGCTCTAGTGATAGCAACATAAAATAAACGACGTTCCTCACCATAAGGGAATTGGTCACTTTTGGTCAGCACATGGTCAAGAACAGGATCATCACTTATCATCGAGGGAAATCCGTAGATATCTTTGTTGCATTGTAAAATAATCACGTAGTCGGCTTCTAACCCCTTCGACTTGTGAACTGTCATAAACTCTATTTTTCGATTTCCAATAATATAGTAGAATTTACCATTCTCTTTCACACTTTGATAGGCAAACGAAAGATAATAATCATCGAAAGAATAGCGGCCCAAAAGGAAAATGGACTTATTTGCTGGAATTGTTGCCACCAACTGACCTATTACTTCACAATACTTGTTTCGTTCGTATGCATAGAAGTGCAATTCGGTTCTAATATCTGAACTGAAAGGATGAACTCTTTTTGTCACTTGTGTTTTGTTTCGCTGAATGAACTGCGAAGATATACTAACAAGAGGTTCACCAAAACGATAGGTGGTTTCAATTTTGTTTATCTCTGTTGCCCCAAAGAAGTCGGGAAAATGGTTGAATAGAGCCATGTCGCTACCAGAGAAGCGATAAATAGATTGCCAGTCGTCTCCAACACAGAATAGTTTAGCGGGAGGATTACCATCGCGAAGAGCTTTCAAAAAATGGTAACGGTCAACTGAAATATCCTGAAACTCATCGACAATGATATAATCATACGATACTGGCTTGTCTGTCTTGCAAAGTTGAGTAGCCCATAAGATAGCATCTGTGAAGTCAATTTGTCCATTTTGTTTCAACAAATCCATATATTGCTCATAAACTGGCAGGAAAATGTGTTTGATAATAAACTTACTTCTGTGATCATAAGTGCTTTTTAATATCTCTTGAATACTCTTACAACTAGATTTTAACAATGTAGCAAAGGTAACAACTAACCTAATGAAAGCCATTTCCTTCTTGCTGTTCTTTGGCAACATCATTTCGTATAGATCATCTTCCGCTTTTACTTCCGTTTGTACTCCTGCATTGGCCAACATCTCTTGCAGTTTTTCACGGATGTCATAATAGTGGAAGTCAGCACTCTTCGTTTCTAAAAGAATAGTTCCATATTTCTTGTGTGCTGCTCTTTTCCACGTAATTCCATCTCCATACTGCTGATTTGCTTCTTCGTAAGTAATCCCTTTGTCTTTGGCAAACCATAATGGTACCATTTCATGTTCGTCAACAGCATAATGCTCCAGATATATACGCTTTTGTTGACCATTCTTTTCATAGTATATGGAGAAGTCTGGCTTATACTGCGAGTGCATTTCGTCTGCCACTTTATACTCATAAGGTTCCTCATACCTAAACTTGATTCCTAATGAAGATAAAGCAAAGCAGATTTTCTTTTCCTGATCACTTTTCACATAAACGTCATTATTGTCCATATCTGGCAACAAAGCCTTTATGCGCATTGATTTCAAATCGGATAGAATATCACGTCTATCTTGTTTACGTTTTTCCCATTCTTCTTGTTGGTCTTGATAATCGATAAAATATTCAATAACTGCTTTTTGAAACTGTTTGTTAGAAAGTAAATTATGATAGATACTAACAAACAAAGCATCTGTATTTTCGCATATACTCGGTTTTTCTCCCGTAACCTTGCCGATGAGGTCAAGAGCAAGTTTATGGAATGTATACCCCCTAAGTCCAGATACGCCCATTCTGTCTGTCAATTCCGCAGCGGCCTTGCTTGTATAACTTATAAGCAGAATTCTATTAGGATCTATACCTTTACGTTCTAACAAGTATTTAACCTTTCCGACTATTGATGATGTTTTGCCACTGCCTGCACTACTTACCACTAAGCAGTTGTCTTCCTCGGATACAATTGAGCGTCTTTGTTGTTCATCAAGTGGATAGCTTAGGCAATGATTGAAAAACTCTTGGTTATTTTCAAGTCGTTTAGTAATCACAGACTCATTGTGTTGCTTTACCAAGTTGTGTATTGAGCTATAATCATCTATCAGCTTTATCATCCGTTCTGTTGGCTCCAAATGAAAGAACTCCAATTTACGCTTTAGTGAATATGCTTCACTGAAGATATCACGGAAATGGCTAATAAAGACCTCTTCTTCTGTTCCGGAAATAATATGGTCGTTGAAACTATGCTCTAGTATTTCTTCTATATCGTCAAATACCCTATTCTTATCCTGATTTAATCTTACCCTTGCCATGTCAAAACTACTAGAAACCTGATAGGATGGCATATTTGATAATTCTTTTTCCATCCTATCCGATTTATGCTTGTACATACTCCTCAACGACAGAAAGAGTATGATGGCAACAATAATACATATAATAAATATGATGTAATAGATCGTCATCTTTAGTAAAGCCTTTATTGCACAAGAGGGTTGTCAACGAGTGCAAATATACAAAACTTCTTTCAGTTTTTAGTCTAATTAACATGAAAACTGTGTAAAAGTAGATATTCATTGTTGTTTTCTTCATATTGTGATATAGTTTAGCCATTATTTGGGTATTCTAAAACTTCATCAAAGAAACGCTTGATCTATGGGGAATACTTTTCTCTTTATATGTAACTATCTACGTTAATGATCCCCAAATACTTTGCCACATTAAAAATATTTAGTATATTTGTACCAAGGTTTGAAGTGTATTGAATAATATGGATATAACAAAGGCATTTGAGGTGGCGTTCAACCGTAAGATTGAGAAGAACTGGGAGAAGATCTACGTGATAGTGGATATTCACGATACCATTTTGCGGGCTTGCTATGAGAACGAAGAGACCTACAACTACTATCCTTATGCAAGAGAAGCTCTGCAGTTAATGACCAACCGCGACGATATCTGTATGATTCTCTGGAGCGGATGCTACGAGGAGCAGTTAGAGACTTATAGGAATCGCTTTGCGAATGAAGGCATCCGTTTCGACTATACCAACGAGAATCCGGAAGTGGGCAATACGAGTTTCCAGAACTTTGAAGTCAAGCTCTACTTCAATGTGGGAATAGATGACAAGTTCGGTTTTGAAGCCGAAACGGATTGGATAAAAGTGATTGAGGTCTTAGGACGATTCTAACAATAGCGACCAATTAGAGAGCATGACCGCCAGACACTTTGATGACTTGTCCCGTAAGCATTCTTGCCTGTTCACTTGCTAAGAACAGAATGGTTTCTGCAATATCCTGCGGTTGGATCAGCTTGCCCATCGGGATAATCGGGATGACTTCCTTTGCGAAATCATCATCGATCCATCCTGTCTGAGTCGGCCCAGGAGCCACACAGTTCACGGTAATGCCATACTTCGCTACCTCAAGGGCAATGCTACGGGTAAGTGCCTCTAATGTTGCTTTGCTCGCTCCGTATGTAATCTGTCCTGCAAAGACCTGTGAAGCATCGGTAGAGAGATTGATAATCCTGCCATAGTCGCCGTGATGATTGATGAAAGCTCTCATCATCATTATGCTCCCCCTGACATTGACTGCAAAGGTATCATCAATCATTTTCTGTGTGATTTTCTCAATGGTATCCAAACCGTCCATATCACCATCCGCTGCATTATTAACAAGGATATCAACTCTTCCGTATCGTTCCAGAACTTTTGAATAGATATCGTTTACGGCATCTTCATTGGAGATGTCGCTTTCAATGATTAAATAGTCTGCATTCATTTCCTGAAGCTTGCCTTCTACAGCATCAGCATTCCCTGCGTTTGCCTCGAAGTATCTATCAGCCCCATTCCTATCTGTCTTGGTTTTATCATAGGATCTTGGAATTCTCTTATATACCAAGACCACCTTTGCCCCCTCACGAGCAAAGGCAAACGCCGTCGTTGCCCCAATCCCTTGTGGGTTGTTCGCTCCCGTAATCAGGGCAACTCTATCCTTTAATCCATAATCAACCATTTCCTCTCTCCTTCAATATATTATTTTCGCAGTTTTAACTGCAAAGATAGTGATAATTCCAGAATAATCGCTATATTTGTGACCGTAATTAATAAAAGATAAGTCTAACTTTCAGAAATACTGATATGGCATACACAGAAGGACTTGGGCAATCGGATGCCTTTCGACGTGAGGAACTGATACGGATGATTAATCATTTCGTAGAAAACCTGACATTGCAGGAATTAGAGGCGTTGTATTATGACATGTCAACAAAGAATTGGCAGGCAGATGTTTAAGAGTATTTCATTTTCACAACTCGCCCAGATCTACCTCATTGCCATCAATGTGATTACATTCTTCTTGTATGGCATTGATAAGATGAAGGCGAAACGATCAAAATGGCGCATCCCAGAGGCTTTACTTTTGGGCTTGGCCGTGATTGGTGGCACCATTGGTGCGTTGTTCGGAATGAGAGTCTGGAACCACAAGACGAAGCACAAGATATTCAAATACGGTCTGCCCCTGCTCTTGTTGGTCCAGATTCTACTCCTTTTCTTTATGTCATCCTAACTCCGCTACTTAGTCTTACGTATTCCATTTCTACAGACTTGCAATCAGTATTTCCTTGATGTCCTGCTCAGTCAAAGGAACATAGGCGTTCTCCAGTCCTTCGTTCTCGGCAATATGGTGGGCCATCTCGTCGATGCGACTATCGTCGATGCCTACATCGCGGAGGTGCATGGGGATGTTGATGCTCTCGAAAAACTTATAGGTGGCGTCGATGGCCTTCTCGGCAATCTCCTGCTTGGGCAGCGAGGCATCGATGCCGAAGACGTTAATACCGTACTTCACGAAACGGTCGATGGTCTTCTCACTCAGGATATGCTTCATCCAACGGGGCGTGATGATAGCCAGACCCTCACCGTGGGTGATGTCGTAGTAGGCTGAGAGGGCGTGCTCGATGCCATGACATGGCCAGCCGGAAGGACTGTTACCCAGCGACAGGATGCCGTTGCATCCATAGGTGCAGCAAAGCATCATCTCGGCACGAGCGGTGTAGTCCTCAGGGTTGTCCAGACACTTGCGTGCGTTCACCATCAGACTCTTCAGCATTGATTCGCAGAATCCGTCGTTCAAGAGTGTCGTGTCTTGAGTAAAATACTGCTCCATGGTATGGTTCATCGCATCGGCACAACCAGCAGCAGTCTGTTTCTTCGGCACGCTGAAAGTATAGACGGGGTCGAGAATTGAGCACACGGGATACAGCAGCGGGTCGCCATAGCCGATCTTGTCGTTGGTTTCAGTTCGCGAGATAACGCCAAAGGTATCGTATTCCGAGCCTGTGGCAGCCAGGGTCAGGATATCAACGATGGGCAGCGCCTTCTTGGCCTTCACCTTATAAGTAATCAGATCCCAGGGATCGCCATCATAACAAGCTCCTGCAGCGATAGCCTTCGAGCAGTCTAATACCGAGCCACCACCCACAGCCAGGATTACTTCAATGTTCTGTTCCTTGCAGATGCGCACGCCGTCGAGCACGCTTGGGTCGTACTTTGGATTAGGTTGTATGCCTGAGAGTTCGAAAATCTCATAGTCCTTCAAGAGTTCCTTCACGCGTTCGTAGAGACCAATCCTTTTAATGCTACCGCCACCGTAGGTGAGCAACACGCGCTTGCCGAGAGGACGCATCACCTCTGGCAACTGTACGATCGACTCCTTACCAAAGATGAGTCGGGTAGGGGTCATGTAATCAAAGTTCTGCATAATTGTTTCTATTATATTATTTGTAGTTTGTTCGCAAAGATACAAATAATCCTCCATATCTGACTGATACGGAGGAATCTTTTGTGATTATTTAGGAATCACACTTGTTAGATTGTCTTTCTCTATTGGCATTTCTTACCCAGCTTCCTCCTTTTGTGTTGTTCCACAAACTGGTGATAAATTACAGAACATGAAGACAAAGTGATTTCCTATTTTAATATTATCTCCATAGTCGTTTTCTGCACTTGCATACCCATATTGCGATAGAAATGGAGGGCAGGTTCGTTACCTTCCCACACATTCAGGGTTATGTTGTTACAGCCTATGGACTTTGCATAGTCACGGACGTATTCGTATATTGCCTTACCTATGTGTTTGCCTCGTGCATTCTCATCCACACAGATGTCATCAATATACAACGTCTTGATGTCTTGTAGCAATTGATCGTCCTTGACCTCAGTGATCTGACAGAAGGCATAACCCCGCACATCCCCATCATCATAAACAAATATGGGTTTGTTGCTAACGTTGAGCATGACTTCAAGTTCCTGCTCGTTATATTTGGTCGTGTGGGGTTTGAACAGGTCTGGGCGTATCACATGATGAACCATGTTCACCTGATGTAGCAGTTCTATAATACGCTTAATGTCTTCTTTGTTTGCTTTCCTAATCATAGCTTGTTTTTATTGTAGAAGTATATATTTTATGTCCAAAACTCTTTTTCGCCGGTATCTTCCATTTCGCCCTGACATTGCGGACAGGTCTTCTTGTCCCAGATTCGGATGTTATCACTTCCGCATTGCAGACACAGGCGGCCGACCTCACTTCTGTAGGAGGGTGCCACGTCTGCAATGATACCACCTACCACGATGTTCTGGATGGTTTTGCAGTCAGGGCAGGACATGGCTGTTATCTGCTGACGGAACAGTCCGCGTCCCTCATACACCTCGGCCTCATAACCACAGGTCTTACAGCGATATTTCCGTTTCCAAGCCATAATCTATTGGCAATCACTTGTTATTATTTGCAAAGGTACGGATAATTTGAGTAATTTTGCCATATTTACAAACATATTTGCTTATAGTTAATTCTTATATGATCAACTCGTTTGTTTATATTCTAATGGTGTCAGGTTTGTGATGCGTTTGAAATATTTGCTGAAGAAGGATGGGTTGGGGAAGTTGAGCTCGTCGGAGATCTGGGCAACGGACTTGTCGGTGTGCATCAGTTCTACTTTGATGCGAGTAATGAGGGCACGGTCAATCCATTCCTTTGCAGTAGTACCGCTGGTTTGTCGGATGACAGTGCCGAGATAGCGCTCGGTGAGACACATGCGGTTGGCATAGTAGCTTATCTGATGCTCTTCGGTACAGTGCTGGTTCACAAGATGGATAAAGCGGTCGAAGATGGTTTGCTCGCGCGACTGTGAGGCCTGTAACATATCCGTATGATGACGATACACCCCATCGTAGAGGTGCATCAGAGCAGCTACTAAGTTGCTTACTGTCTGTCGATTATAATCATTCTGGTGAACGATATGCCAGATCGTATCAATGATATGTCGAGCCGTGGTAATGTCTGCATCGCTGACTTTCACTTGGAAGTCGCGCACCTGTCCATTGAAGGTTGAAGGCATCTGTGGCATGGGGAAATCGTCGAAGAGTCCGATTCCGTATATCTCCAAGTCGTCTGTATAGGATATTGGATGGATGATGGTGCCTGGTCCAACAAACAGAAACATTCCTGGTTCTAGATCTTTTTCCACCAAATTAACTCTGATGCGAGCATGTCCTTGTGTAATCATTCCCATGCGGAAATCGTTGATAATGAACGGAGGCTTGTGCTGTTGGATAATCATTAGAAATATGGTTGGACTGCCATAGAGCATGCCCAGTTCGTTGTTGATGAAGGCGTGCTTCGCAATCTCGCTGAGGTGAGCATCATACACTCCCTTCATGCGCGAGTAGTTCATTAATTTCGGTTTATCCATACGCTATTTGTTTCTTTATTCACCGCAAAGATAATAAAAATACTTGATTTAATATCCTATTTGTGTAGAAATCGAACAAAAAGAACATTTCTTTGGCTGTATGGGTAGTATATCTTTCGCAAAAGGCCCATAACTTTGCACCAGAAATATAAATTGTATAGCAATGAAGAGAGTACTGATAGGTTTATCATTTATCCTTTTTCATTTTTCATTTAGCGTAGCGCAATCGCTAGAGGAGTGTCAGCAGGCAGCGGAGCATAACTACCCGCTGATTAAGCAGTATGGATTGATTGAGAAGACGACGGAGCTGACGGTTGCGAACATCCAAAAGGGATGGCTGCCGCAGGTGTCGGCATCGGCACAAGCCACACTGCAGAGTGATGTGACCGCCTTTCCAAATCAGATGCAGGCCATGTACAAGACAATGGGCATTGAGATGGAGGGTCTGAAGAAGGACCAGTACCGCGTGGGCATCGATGTGCAGCAGACCGTTTTCGATGGAGGTGCCATCAAGAGTCAGAAAGAGATTGCCCGACAGCAGGGCGAGGTACAGTATGCACAGAACGAGGTTAATCTATATAATGTTCGCAAGCGTGTGAATGAGATGTACTTCGGACTGCTGTTGATAGACGAACAAATCAAGTTGAATCAGGATTTGCAGGATCTGCTCGCAACTAACGAGAAGAAACTGGCTTCGATGTTGAAGGGCGGTACGGCGGCAGAGAGTGACTATTTGAACGTCAAGGCAGAACGATTGAATGTGGTGCAACAGGCAACCAGTCTGCAGGCGCAACGACAGGCGCTGGTGAGGATGCTGAGCGCGTTTTGTGGGAGACCCACCCCCGGCCCCTCCCTGAATGGAGGGGAGATAATACCTGTGAAGCCAGATATTCAAGAAGCCCTAAACTATTTACGCCCTTCCATTCAGGGAGGAGAGGGGTATCGTCCCGAACTCCGAGCCCTCGACGCTCAACTACGTCTGGCTGATGTACAGGAAAAATCTCTCGATGCAGCCCTGAAGCCAAAGTTGGGCGTATTTGCCCAAGGCTTCTACGGCTACCCAGGCTATAATATGTTCGAGGATATGATGGGTCATAAATGGTCGCTCAACGGTATGATTGGGGCACGACTGACCTGGAACATCGGTGGACTCTATACCCGTAAGAACGACAAGGCCAAACTGAATGCTCAACGTTCAATGTTCACTGTTCAGCGTGAGACGTTCTTGTTTAACAACAATCTGGAACAGATTCTGCAGAACGAGAACATAGAGCGTTACCGTAAGTTGATGAACGACGATGAGGAGATCATTTCGCTGAGAAGTTCTATCCGCAAGGCGGCAGAGTCGAAACTCTCACATGGCATCATCGACGTGAACGACCTGGTGAAGGAGATAAATGCCGAGAATGCTGCCCGTGTGCAGCAGACAGTGCATGAGATAGAGATGCTGAAAGAGGTGTATGATTTGAGATATACATTGAACATTGAACATTGAACATTGAAGATTAAACATTAAACATTAAACATTAATAATGCTGATATGAGACAGAAATATTATTTACCCTTTTACCTTGTTATTCTTTTACCTTTTATCGCAAGTTGCGGAAGCAAGGAGAAGGAATATGATGCCACTGGCGTGTTCGAGGCAACAGAAGTGACCGTGTCGGCCAAATCGACCGGAGAGCTGAAGACCTTCGATATTACCGAAGGGCAGATGGTAGAGAGTGGGGTGGTGGTAGGCAAAATCGATGCCTATCAGTTGCAGATGACTGCCAGTCAGTTGGAAGCCCAAAAGCGACAGCTGGGCATGTCGAGAAATGCCACCGACAGTCGTAGGCTCGATCTGGAGAAACAGCTCTCTTCCATCAACCAGCAGATTTCAAATGCACAGCGCGAACGTCAGCGTTTCAGCGAACTGGTCAGGGACGGTGCCGTACCGCAAAAGCAACTCGATGACATCAACAACCAAATCAAGGTGCTTGAACGTCAACGTGATGCCACCCGTGACCAGATCCGTAGCAATAACGCCAGTCTGGCGGAACAGAGTAAAGGCATAGGTGCCCAGATGGATGGTATAGAGGCGCAGAGGAAGCAGATTGCCGACCAGATAGCCAACACTGAAGTGAAGGCGCCATTGTCAGGTACCATCTTGGAGAAGTACGTGGAGCGTGGCGAGTTTGTGACCACTGGTAAGCCGCTGTTCAAAATAGCTGATACGGAGAACATGTTTATTCGTGCATACGTCACTTCGGCACAGTTACAGAATATCAAAGTTGGACAGAAGGCAAAGGTATTTGCCGACTATGGCGATGGACAAAAGAAGGAGTATGAGGGAACGGTTTCATGGATTTCGAGTCGTTCGGAGTTTACCCCCAAGACGATACTTACCGATGATGAGCGTGCTGATCTGGTCTATGCCATAAAGGTTGCTATCAAGAATGACGGGTATGTGAAGATTGGTATGTATGGGGAAGTGAAATTCTAATGCATAATTCATAATGCATAATGCATAATTCACAATTATGAATGCCATTGAGGTTAGTCATATAAGCAAGAGTTACGGGAAAAAGGTAACTACTCCCCTCCCTCGCAGGGAGGGGCAGGGGGGAGAGTCTGTCCTGGCTCTCTCTAATGTGTCGTTCTCTGTGAATAAGGGCGAAGTCTTCGGACTTATCGGTCCTGACGGAGCAGGGAAGACATCTTTGTTCCGCATCCTTTGTACGCTGTTGCTACCAGATGCAGGGACGGCAACGGTAGATGGCTTCGACGTGGTGAACCAGATGATGGAGATTCGTAAGCGTGTGGGCTATATGCCTGGACGGTTCTCACTTTATCAAGACCTCACGGTGGAGGAGAATCTGGAGTTCTTTGCCACACTCTTCGGCACAACAGTAGATGAAGGCTACGACGCTATCAAGGTCATCTACCAGCAGATTGAACAGTTTAAGGACCGTAAGGCTGGAGCCCTGTCGGGTGGTATGAAGCAGAAGCTGGCCCTCTCATGTGCCCTTGTTCATCAACCCAGTGTGCTGTTCCTCGATGAACCTACAACGGGTGTTGACCCAGTGAGTCGTAAGGAGTTCTGGGAGATGCTCTCGATGTTGAAGGAGCGCGGCATCACCATCGTAGCTTCCACACCTTATCTCGATGAGGTGCGTCAATGTGAGCGCGTGGCGTTTTTGAGCGAGGGTAGGGTGATGGGAATCGACAAACCAGAGATAATACTGGAGCAGTTTAAGGATATTTTCAACCCGCCTGGAATAGAAAAAAATGTTCAATATTCTTCGCATAGCGAAGCGGCAGAGCCGAGCGCAATGTTCAATGTTCAATCAGAAAATGTCATCGAGGTGGAGCACTTGGTCAAAGCCTTCGGTACGTTCCGTGCTGTTGATGACATCAGCTTTAGCGTGAACCGAGGCGAGATATTCGGTTTCCTTGGGGCTAATGGTGCAGGTAAGACTACCGCGATGCACATGTTGACAGGATTGAACCAACCCACCAGCGGAACAGGGAAAGTGGCTGGTTTTGACATCCGTACGGAACATGAGCAGATCAAGAAACATATCGGCTATATGTCGCAACGGTTCTCGTTGTATGAGGATTTGACAGTGGCTGAGAACATCCGACTGTTTGGTGGTATTTATGGGATGAAGGACGACGAGATTGCTCGCAAGACAGACAGTCTTTTGAAGCAGTTGAAGTTCGAGGAGCATAAGAACGATCTTGTTGGTTCTCTTCCCTTGGGATGGAAACAGAAGCTCGCCTTCTCGGTGAGCATCTTCCACGAGCCTGCCATCGTCTTCCTTGACGAGCCCACAGGCGGAGTAGATCCTGCCACACGACGACAGTTTTGGGAACTCATCTATGAGGCTGCATCACGGGGTATCACCGTCTTTGTGACCACTCATTACATGGACGAGGCAGAGTACTGCGACCGCATCTCGATTATGGTGGATGGCAAGATCAGTGCAATAGGTACGCCCGAGGAACTGAAGCAGCGTTTTGACAAACCAGATATGGATGGTGTATTCACTTATCTGGCTCGTCAGGCTACAAGAGAATAAGACCCACCCCTGGCCCTCCCTGTGAGGGAGGGAGATAGATTGATAAACGAAGAAATAATGAGAAATAATCAGAATAACGAAGTAACTACTCCCCTCCATTACAGGGAGGGGCAGGGGGGTGGGTCTGCTTTTTTCAGTTTCGCCATCAAGGAGGCCCGTCACATCCTGCGCGACAAGCGTACGATGCTGATTCTCTTCGGCATGCCCGTGGCATTGATGCTCATCTTCGGCTTTGCCATCACAACGGATGTCAGGAATGTGCGTACCATTGTGGTGACCTCGCAGTTGGATCCTCAGACGCAAGCAGCTGTTGAACGTCTTGCAGCCTCGGAATACTTCACGATTACGACTACCGTTCCTACGCCGAAAGAGGCAGAACGGTTGATACGCAGCCAGAAGGCCGATATGAGCCTCACCCCCGACCCCTCTCCAAAGGGCGAGGGGAGTGGTATCCAATGGCAAATCATGGTGGATGGTGCTGACCCCAATATGGCCCAGCAATGGACAACGTACGCACAGGCTATTCTCTCTCAACCCATCGGAGGTAAAAACTATTCACTCCCCTCGCCCTTTGGAGAGGGGGTGGGGGTGAGGCTTCTCTACAATCCTCAGATGCGCTCGGCTTATAACTTTGTGCCTGCCATAATGGGTATGCTGCTGATGTTGGTGTGTGCCATGATGACTTCCATATCGATTGTTCGAGAGAAGGAACGTGGCACGATGGAGGTACTGCTTGTTTCACCTGTACGTCCTCTGATGATCATCATTGCCAAAGCTGTGCCTTATCTCGTGCTTGCCTTCTCCATACTCATCACGATCTTGCTGATGGCGCGCTTCGTGCTCGATGTGCCGTTACAGGGTTCGTTGGTGTGGATATTTGTGGTGAGTACCATCTACATCCTGCTGGCCCTCTCGTTGGGCTTGCTCATCTCAAACATCGCTACGAGTCAGTTGATGGCGCTGCTGATTTCTGCGATGGTGCTCTTGATTCCCATTGTGATGCTCTCGGGCATGTTGTTCCCCATCGAATCGATGCCTAAGGTGCTGCAATGGTTGTCGGCCATCGTGCCGCCCCGTTATTATATTGAGGCTATGCGCAAGCTGATGATCATGGGCGTAGGGTTCCAAGGGATAGCTCGTGAAGTGTTGATTCTTTCGACTATGA
Source organism: Prevotella sp. (assembly GCA_017561825.1). Lineage (GTDB taxonomy): Bacteria > Bacteroidota > Bacteroidia > Bacteroidales > Bacteroidaceae > Prevotella. The sequence goes on along the minus strand of JAFZBK010000054.1, from coordinate 9,444 downwards.
CCGTTCTGATACTCATTGTCGCACTGAAGAGGTTTAATAAACGTTTGGAGTAATCATAATTCTTAATTCTTAACTCTTAATTCTTAATTCTTAATTATGATAAAGTACCTCATCCATAAGGAGTTCCTGCAGATACGGCGCAACGGTTTCTTGCCCCGCCTCATCATCGTATTCCCCATCATGATCATGTGTGTCATGCCGTGGGTGATGAATCAGGAGGTGAAGAATGTACGTGTGGATGTGGTGGACATCGATCATACTTCGCGCTCGCAGCAGCTCGTTCATCAGATAGAGGCCTCGAACTACTTTATCTTTAACGGACTGAAATCGACATACCAAGAAGCACTCAAAGATATCGAGACGAGCAAGGCCGACATCATCCTCGAGATTCGCGACGGTCAGTACCTCATAGCCGCCAATGCCGTGAATGGTACGAAAGGGTCCATTGGTAGTGTATATTTGAGTCAGATAGTAAAACAGCTCCCTCCCTCACAGGGAGGGCAGGGGGAGAGTCTTCTCCTCTACAACAAGCACCAGAACTACAAGGTCTTTATGATTCCTGCTCTCTTTGCCATTCTGCTGATGTTGATGACGGGTTTCCTGCCTGCACTGAACATTGTGGGGGAGAAAGAAAAGGGCACTATTGAACAGATCAACGTCACGCCCGTCTCGAAGTGGTCGTTTATCCTTGCCAAGTTGATTCCCTATTGGCTCATTGCCCTCTTCCTGATAACCATCTGTCTGTTGCTCTCGTGGCTGATTTATGGTATTACCTGTCAGGGGAACCTCCTATATGTCTATCTCTTGGCGATGCTCCTGGCACTGTTCTTCAGCAGTCTTGGTCTTATCATCAGCAACTACTCTGACACCATGCAGCAGGCTATCTTCGTCATGTGGTTCTTTGTGGTCTGTATGCTCCTGCTGAGCGGTCTTTTTACCCCCACGCGTTCAATGCCGAATCTCGCATACTTAACCACCTATGTCAACCCTATGCACTACTTCATCGATGCTATCCGCACTGTCTTTGTACGAGGTGGCGACTTTTCAAGCATCGCCCATCAAGTACTTGCCCTTGCCATCATCGCCTCACTTATGGGCGTTTGGGCCGTTCAGAGTTACAAGAAAAACAGCTGAATAGCATCAGGTGAAATCAAAGTCGGTTACATAATGATCGAAAGCCAGTCCGCTGGTGCTCCCGAAACGGGCCAGGATGTTCATGATGTCCTCCTGCTGACGGGGCGTTAGCATGTGCTCACCGTGATGGTAGCGGTAATAAGGACCGTTACCACTGCTGAAGTAATCCATGACGCAACGACGTGCCTCTGCCCTCATGTGGCGTGGCACGTTGTCGTAGAGATGACTGAAGCCCCATGCTTTCTGCACGGGCTTCACATCACGGAAATGCAGGCATTCGCCACTATTCCATGCAGCTGGAAAGATGGCAGGACCGTAAAGTCGCGTTTCGGACTGAAGGCGATACGCCTGATAATGCATACAGCGTTCACGCTTCTGACAGTTTTCATTGAAACAAAGCTCATATCTATGAGGGATATTTTCGTATTTTAGTTGTTTTTTCATAAGACCTAACATTCAATTATTGTAATTCATTCATTTTAAGTTATTTAGACTCTTTAGAGGGGCTCAAAGACCTAACATAAGACCTAACAAAAAGGTAACATAACACCTAACATCAGACCTAACATTTTGCCTATGCCGCTAAGGGAATCACCTTGTAGAACGGAACATTGCTGTGGTCAGTATGCTCATAGCCGAGGGTGGTCATTGCGTGCCCCACTCGAATCTTGTTACTATGATTGATATCTACAGATGGGTACTCCTTCTGTATGTGAGTCAGTAGCATCTTCGTGTTCATCAGCTTGGCCACCTCACCCTTCTTAGGCTTGCGAAAACATACTTCAACCATCTCCCCAATGTCTTTCTGTTGCAGATGGTTATGATTCAGTTGCTGAATACGAGCTACTTCATCATTTGTGAACCAATAAGGTGTTTTAGTCACCGTTAGTTCATACACCACCTGCGCATAAAGCTGTCCATAATCAATCTCACCCGTATTGTCGATATACTGTCCTTCGGGAATCTGCAGACAGATATAACGACGACTGCCTGTGGGGTCAGTCAGGGGATGAGGATTGTTGGTTGTTGCCACGAACGAGGCGAAACGTGGACGGTCTTCTTGCGAGGCACCATAGATGGGGCGTCCGTTAACCTTGTTCTTCGAGAGTGTCTGCTTCAAGGCCGCATGCTGACTGGGACGGATGGCATCCAACTCATCGAGGTTCACCAAGAGGTTATTCGTCAGCGCCATCTCCTTATCGAACTTGTTCGACAGGTTCAGATGATCCAGATAATACTGTCGTAACTCAGGTGGCAGCAGTCGATGGAAGAAGGTTGTCTTACCACAACCTTGCGCACCAATCAGCGTTGGCACACATTCGTTTCCATGAAGGGTATCCATCTGAAGCCAGTGGGCTACAGCTGACAGCAACCAGGTGGATAGGAATCCCTGTTGCTCAGAGGTGATGCCGGGCAGACGACCGAAGAGCTGTGCAACGTGGTTCTTACCATCCCATTTGGGCAGATGGTTCAGGAAGTCGTCGATAGGATTATGTACAGGTACCTCTTCTGAATGTACAAACTCCATAATCTCCGTCTTAGGACTCCCTTTTTCGCAGATCTGCTCTTTCTTTGCCCTGCGGATCATGCTGTTGATCGCCTCTTGGGTCAGTGGTCGCCAAGTGAGCGAATCAGACTGGGTTACAAACTCAACCTTCCCGTTCAGCACATTGCGACGGAAACTGTAGTTTTCATTGAGAAACTGCTCAACTGCGAGCGTTGTTTCGAGGAGAGCGTTCATAGCTTCTCCATTGATCATTGGTTTTGGGGTCATGAATAAAAGATTAATAAGTTTAGGCAGGATTGGCATATGGGTGTTTCTCATAGCGTCGAGCCTTTCATTTTTTTCGCAGTGCAAAGGTACAAAATTTTTTCGAGATTTCCAAATTTTTTCATGAAAAAATGCGATTGTTTTGTAAAATAAACCGAAAAACTTTTGAAGGCGAATGTTAGGTGTCATGTTAGGTCTTATGTTACCTCTTTGTTAGGTGTTATGTTAGGTCTTTGAGCATTCTTTTTGTATCTAAATCACATAAAATCAGATGTTTAATTTTTTTGAATGTTAGGTCTTGCGAAAAACGCGAAAATTCATGAAAAATCTCTCTATTCAGACGAATCGATTGTCGTCAAAACAGAGAGGGTAGGGATGCTCCTTCAAATAATATTCCCAACGTGGGAACAAAACGTTCCCAACGTGGGAATAAGTTGTTCCCAACGTGGGAACAAAGTGTTCCCAGCATGGGAATGAAGAGAAAGTGGCCTGGTTAGAGGTAGAAAGTAGCCTACTTATAACAGTTGTGAAATCATTTCACAAGGGTTTTGTGGAAGATAGTTTGGTCGTTTCAGTATTAAAGACTATCTTTGCACTTGATGAAACGACAATGTTTACCATATATCGCGGTGTGCCTTTGTGCCTTGGGTTTGATGATGGGGTGCAAAGGAAACGGAGTGCAGATGCGTCAGCAATTAGAAGAGCTGGAGCAGCAGAACAATAGTGGTGAGAAACTCCTTGACGATTCGCAGGCGGAGTCGTTGGTGTCCTATTTCAACAGACATGGTGATGCCAACGAAAAGATGCGGGCCAAGTATATTCTCGGCTGTACTTATAGTCATCTCAATGAACTGCCTCGTGCACTGATGACCTATTATGAGGCCGCAGATTGTGCGGATACCACGCAGGCCGACTGTAACTTTAAGGTATTGAGTCTTATTCATGGACAGTGTGCCTCGATCTATCATACGCAGGTTCAGCCTCGTAGTGAGTTGAAGGAGTTGCGGCTCTCAGAGTACTATGCTTGGAAGGATAAGGATACGTTGCAGGCCATCAAGCGCTATTCTCAGCAGAGTGGCGCGTACGATTTCCTTAAGATGCCTGATTCTGTATTGTTCGTAAAGGAACGGGCGGCATCTCTGTTCCGTGAGATGGGTAATAATGACAGGGCAGCACGAACTCTTGGTGGTAGTACGATTACATCCCTGCTAAAGAAAGGAGAGATTGCAAAAGCCTTGGAATACAGTCGCATTTATGAGAAGGAATCAGGTTTGTTCGATAGTACGATGAACATAGCCAAAGGTTTCGAGATCTATTATTATATAAAAGGTGAATGCTATCTGGCTACCCATCAGCCCGATTCTGCAGAATACTGGTTCAGAAAGGAACTCCGTGACGGCAAGGATATCCGTAACCAGATTGCAGGTTGCAAAGGTCTGCAGGAGGTATTTGAACAGAAGAGGAACGCCGATTCCATTGCCAAATACGCCACATTGGCCTATGAGTTGAACGATTCTGCCTATTCTCTTTCCGAGATGGAGAATATCCAGAAGTTTCAGGCATCGTATAATTACAATCATCAGCGCTTCCTTACCGAACAGAAAGCGTCAGAGGCAAAGATTGCTTGGCTCACTGCCATCATCGTGGCTCTTGTATCGGGTATCCTGCTGTGGCGCTTCTTCAGTCGTTACCGTCTGTTCAAGAATGCTGCTTTGGATTACCGTCTGAAGAATGCCAAGATCACAAGAAAACTTAGGACTATGGCCAAGAGTAACCCGCCACAGTATCCTACCCTTGACGATTGGAAGCAGTTGCGCTCATTGGTGGAACACGAGATACCTTCTTTCCATGACATCATGAACCCAGCCGATTCTCCTTTGACAGAAATGGAGTACGACATCTGTCTGTTGTCGCGTGTTCATATATTGCCTAACGAGATGGCCAAACTGAAAAAGTGTGTTCCTTCATACGTTTCCAACATCCGCAAGAGTCTTTTAAAGAAAGTATTTGGTAAAGAGGGGAATGCGGATGAGTTCGACGATGAGATGGGTAGAATCAGGTAATTAAACCATCAAGTTATGAAGAAGTTACTGCTATTGATAATAATCTCCCTGAGTTGTTTAACTGCGAATGCACAACAGGAGAACAACGAATTGGTCTCGCTTACTAAAGTGAACTATGTAGGCTTAAAAGATCTGTCGGAATTAGGTTTCGATAACGCTTTCGAACCAGAGGAAATGGAGATAGTTCCTGATGGTCTGGGTCTAAACAATCCTCAACTGCAGGATAAGCTATGGACCCCTCAATTTCCCTTTCTTGGAAATATTCAACTTGAGGAGGGACATGACTATGTTATTCGTCTGACCATGAAGGTTCCCTCTGACGGTACCTATTGGGTGGATATGTGTAGCTGGTCGGTGGGTTATTCGTATGCTCGCCATGTCCCTGTGGTCGCAGGTGATGATTTCCAGATAATTGATGTAGAGTATCCAGAATACGGTCGTAGTATCACCGATGGCATGGTCTTTATCGGTTGGGGGGGTGTTGTAGGTACTACCATTCTCAAGGAGGTCGAGTTATTAGAAAGAAAATATACAACTGGCATTAACGACATAAAGGTAGCATATAACCCACACAATGATGTCTTCAATCTCTCTGGACAGAAGGTAAACACTACCTACAAAGGTATCGTTATTAGGAATGGTAAAAGAGTCGTGATTAAGTGAGAGAAGTAATAGTATTGATTCGAGAAATGGTTTCATTCTGTTTTGTGAAATCATTTCTCGAGTTATTTTTTGGAAGGAAGTCAGTTTTTTCATATCTTTGCGGTGTAAATCATCAAATAATAAACTATTATGAAAAGGGTTTTATTTTGCATGGTTGTTCTCTTCGTTGCCATGAACACATACGCTCAGGGTGAGAAATGTGGATTCTGGAACGGTGTTGAACACATAGAACTGACCCCAGACGAGTCTTTTATCTATAGGTATGTACAGGCGATGGATGGGGAGAGTGCAAAAACCCTCAACGACCTGTATGACAGCATGGAAGCTGCGGGAGACAAATCCATCCTCAAACGAAACGGAGGCATGGAGTGGTATGTAAAAAACGACTATCCTCTGCCTGAGGGAGATTACTATGAGTCGCCTGTCTATTGGTCTTCAGAAGGTTATGACCTCGTTGTCCGACCAGGAATCATGGTGTATTTGAAGGCAGGTCTCCAGATTGATGGTCTCTTGGAGTATCTTGGCGACAAAGTGAGAGTTGATATATACGAAGACGACTACGAAGAAAAACTATTCGTTAGATATGTCTTAGAATGCAAGGTGAGAACCTCAGACGAAGTGCTGGATATTATCAATGCCATGCATGAGTTTGGCTTGGAAGACATGAGTTTCTGCTATATGCCTTTGACGTGGAGTCTTGATACCGCTGCGATAAACAAGCTTACAGGTGCCGATGAGGGCTCAGAGGAAGAAGGAGACGGATTAATTGCTGAGATTGATTGGACCACGTACGATTATTATTATGGTTGGGATTGGGACTTTGTCGTTGTAGTTAAAGATGTAGGAATGATTATCGATTGTGCTTCTTATGATAATGCAGAATATTGGGAGCCTCAGATCCCGATAATTGCACACATTCCAGAACTGAAGAAAGGCGGGCATTATCTGGTGAAGTTCTCTATTATTTCTCCTGCCGCTGGAGAGATCCGTCTGGATCTCTGCAGTTGGGATGGCAGTGGTGCTGCAAAGGCTCTTATAATCAATGTCGAGGCTGGCGAAAAAGAATATTCCATCGATTTTCCCGACTATCCTACAACGTGTACTGATGCTATGCTCTTCTACCAATGCGGTCATATGCCAGGTCAGCATATTATAAAGAAAGTACAGGTATATAAGATAAACGAGAGTAGTTCCAAGGAAACTGGCATTGAGGATGTGAAGGCGGTGAATACCAAGAAAGTCGATGGTGCCATCTACAACCTTGCTGGTCAGAAGGTAAATGCTTCGTATAAGGGCATCGTTATTAGGAATGGCAAAAGGTATGTGGTGAAATGAGGCCATCCTGAACTCGGGCAAGAAGCGGAACAATCGTTAGCATTTTATTTAGGAATCACACTTTAATCATTTGGTTTCCACATAAACAATCCCTCGGAACCAGCCAAAGAGCCTATTAACTCCGTCATTTCCTCTGTCGGATTATAGACCGTCATATAGGTGTCATCACCGCTGACTGTTATCAGGACATCAGCTGATCTTAGGATGATGTAGAGCATCTGCTTGTCGGTCAAACACTTCAATAGTGTAGTCTCCAGTTCATGTGGAGCAGGATTTGTTATCCATTCATCACCGTCATTGCTAATGTCAATATCTTCATAGCAATTCAGCTTCAGTAGGATATTAGTGAATTGTCTGTAGATATTGTCAATCTGAGGGTGCTCCAGAAAGTGTTTCTCAATCCTGAAGTACTGTCCTCTGCCGTTTGCGGGCACTTGTTTGGGCAGTATGTCAATTACCCAATATGGCTTATTCAAATACTCTTCTATCGTCATCATTGAGAATCTATTCGTAATCGTCTATCATGACAGTTGTTTTCCGTCTGAAAATGCCTTGCCTACGGTCTTACCAAGTTGGATGTAGGTGTGATGAACAGGTTCAAAGGTGATGAGTTCCATCTTCTCTACATCAGGCTTACCATCTTCTGCTAGATAATTCTCGTCACAAAGGATATTGACGATTTCTGCAACTAGATAGTAACCTGTTTCACTCTCGTCTATCTTTTGCTTCACACGACATTCCAGTGTCATGGGGAATTCCTTGAATACAGGAGCGTTCACGTTGGGAGCCTTCTCAATAGTCCAGCCCGTTTTTTCCATCTTGTCGGGAGTGTTCCTGCCACTCACGATGCCTACATAGTCTGAAGCGACCATCGTTTCTGTAGTGGCAAAGGCAACTGTGAACTCCAGATTCTCAGCAAGGTTGTCAGTTGTCTGGTGAGAACCGAGTGAGATAATGATTTCGTGCATATCCCACTGACCGCCCCAAGCAGCGTTCATTGCATTGGGCTTTCCGTCTTTATCATATGTACCGATAATCAGTACGGGTTGTGGTAATAGCCACGCTGTTGATTTGAAACTCCTCATAATTCTTTTATGTTTTAGTTGTTTTTACCAGTATCCATATTCAATAATGCCTTCTTTAGAGTTGTCTAAGAATTCTAAAGTGATGAACCAATCGTGTTGTCCTTTTCTGCATTTTGGGGTTCTTCCTCCATCTCCATAACACGCCTGGAATGTATATCGATGTTCATCATGTTTTAACCAACGTTTTTCTTCTTTTTCTTTGTCAGCATCCACTTTGTGATTTACCCTATTAATAAATGCTTGAGAAGGAATACTATCGAATTCAATATATATCTTATCAGAAAAATCACCATGGCAATCTATGATAGGGTCTGCTATGTATCGCTTCACTTTGTAGTTGGGCAAAGGCATTTCAATTACATCCTCCAAGGTTGCCTTGTCGTCAAATTCAGAGGATTGTGGTAATAACGAACAACCAATATAGAGTCCTACAACTCCAATGCAACATGCTATAATTGTCTTTCTTTTCATTCTGCTATCTTATCTCTTCCAATTCGCCAGTCTCAGAGTCGATAATGAACCCACGAACAACAATATCCTTGGGGACAAGGGGATGGGTCTTGATGGTCTCAACGGTCTTGCGGACAGATTCGGGGGTGTCCTTGAATCCCTCCAGCCAATGATCCAGGTTGATGCCACACTTGCGGATGGTGTCAAGTGTCTCGTCAGTAACTCCACGCGCAATCATCTCATGGTGGAAGTGGTTATAACTCATGTGGCAGGCACCACAATGCGAGTGAGCCACCACCATGATTTCCTCCACGCCCAGTTCGTAAATGGCCACAATGAGACTACGCATGGCTGAGTCGAAAGCTGAAATCACCAAGCCCCCTGCATTCTTGATAATCTTTGCATCACCATTCTTTAGGCCCAAAGCAGCAGGGAGCAGTTCGGTCAGTCGGGTGTCCATACATGACAGCACCGCCAGCTTTTTATCTGGGTACTTACTGGTCAGATACTTCTCGTAGCCTTTCTGTGCCACGAACTCTTTATTATAGGTAATAATCTGGTCAATCATACGCATAATACCTAAATACACTTAAATATATTTGCAAAGATAATGATAATCAGAGAAATTTCATTAAATTTGCTTCGAGAATTATGATAGTTTATGAAGAAAAGTGGTATTATTACAACATTCTTGGCCTATCCTTCGGCTACGCATTTATTTATATAGACCAGATGCATGAAGGAGAGAAGGATTACATCTGCAAGTGTTGGTGATGAGGAACTGAAACAACTCTATCAGACAGCATTCCCAGAGAACGAGCAGATTCCTTGGGATGACCTGATGCGACTGGTGGAAGAGATGCATCTTGACTTTACGGCATACTATGATGGGGATGCACTTGTTGGCTTCACCATCGTATATCCTAGACCGTCATTCAATTGG
>JAFZBK010000053.1 GCA_017561825.1 Prevotella sp. | reverse complement strand
GACGAAAGTGGTATCTTTGCAATGACTTATTTTTCATGTTGTAAAAGTACGAAAACTTTACGACATAACAAAGCCCTGGCTTGAGAAAGTCGGGGCTTTACGAAAAAAAAGAGGATGTGCCTATTTTGACACACCCCCTTTTTTTATGCTCGAAAGATAAGAAAAACCTAATATTTCTTGGTTTTGCGCTCACTTATCCGTATCTTTGTCCCGTGATGGATGTGTATGCATTTGATTTCGACGGTACACTGACGCGGCATGATTCCTTGGTGGAGTTCATCCGATTCGTCAAAGGAGAGAAGGAATTCCTGAAGTGCTTTCTCCGCTATTCGCCCCAATTGGTGGCGATGAAGATCGGGTTGTATCCCAACTGGAAGGTGAAACGACAGGTGTTCAACTATTGCTTTGGTGGGATGACGGAGGCTGTGTTCGAGGCCTACTGCACACAGTTCGCACAGTCGAAAGCCGCCATCATGCGACCTGCAGGACTGGAGAAGATCCGTACTTTATTGAAGGAAGGCAATTGCGACATCGTGGTGGTGAGTGCCAGTGTGGAGAACTGGGTGCGCCCGTTCTTTGGCGAGATGGCTTCTTCGATGAAGTTCCTCTGTACGCAGGTGGAAGTGAAGGAAGGACGACTGACGGGGCGGTTCCTCACCAAGAACTGCTTCGGGAAGGAGAAGGTGGCACGACTGCGTTCGCTGTATCCCAACCGTAAGGAGATCGTGCTTACTGCCTATGGTGACAGCCGTGGTGATAAAGAGATGCTCGACTATGCCAATGAAGGATATTATAAACCGTTTAGGTAAGGAGCGGATAGGAGAGGTGATCCGCTTTGGCGTGGTGGGTGTGTTTGCCACGCTCATCCAATATCTGGTGTATTGGCTACTGGTGCATTGGCTGAATCCCAGTCTGTCGATGACCATCGGCTATGCGGTGAGCTTCGTCTTTAACTTCCTTGCCTCTACACATTATACCTTCCGTGTGAAAGCCAATGTGCGCCATGGGGCAGGCTTCGCCCTCTCGCATGGCGTGAACTACTTGTTGCAGATGATCCTGCTGAACTTCTTCCTCTGGGTGGGGTTCAGTAAGCAACTGGCTCCTATTCCGATGTTCTGCATCTGCATTCCTGTGAATTTCCTGTTGGTGAGATATTTCCTGAAACGATGAGAGAACTGCTGAGTACATTCAAGATCCGCCGCGAAGAACGATGGCTGGTACTGGCGGCACTGGTGGTGTTCATCCTGCTGAACGCCCTGACAGTCTGTAAATACGGTAACCAGTTCATGCAGCCAACAGACGACTACTGGAAGCTGTTCATCGGTCGTTTCCGCGTGTCGGGCTATGATCCCATCACCTATTATGTGGTGTCCGATTGGGAGGTGCGGTATAATGTGTACCGCCATCCGCTGCTCGCCTTCTTCATGTACCTGCCTTATCTGCTGAACCAAGCAGTGATATACTTAACGGGCTTGAACGGGGTGCAGATCGTGACGGCCCTGATCTTGGTGACGACCTCATTGTATTCGTTCCTGTTCCTGAATCGCATCTTCCGCGAGATCGTGGGATTGGGCAAGGGGGATGCCTTTCTTCTCTCCACCCTATGCTTCTCGTTTGCCTATATCATGGTGGCTACGATGGTGCCCGATCATTTCATCCTTTCGATGATGATGCTCCTGCTGACCTTGTATGTGGCTGGAAGACAGATCAAGGAAGGACGACAGATGAGTCGTGCGCAAACCATCTGGCTCTTTATCTTCACCGCAGGCATCTCGCTGAACAACGGCATCAAGGTGTTTTTGGCCAATTTGTTCGTGAACGGCAAACGGTTCTTCCATCCTATGAACCTGCTGTTGGCCGTGATCATACCTGCTGCCCTGATGTGGCTGTTCTGTCGGTGGGAATACAAGACCTTCGTATTGGAGAACGAAAAGGCGCGACATGCACAGAAGAAACAGGAGCGGGAAGAGAAGCGGGAAAAGGAGAGGGTGCTGAGATTAGAGGCGGCACGAAAGGATTCCATCCGAAAGGTGCAAGGGGATACAACGACAGCAGCACCTGTAGCAAAACCCATGATGAAGAAACGGGCTCCCTATACAGGCAAGCCCATCGGCAAGGGGGAGTTTATGCGCTGGACGGATATCACTACCTCACGTTGGGATACCACCGTGGAGAACCTCTTCGGGGAGTCGTTGCAACTGCATGAGCAACATCTCTTAGGGGATGTGTTCCGCAGAAGACCGATTATTGTGCGGTACGACCATTGGTGGAACTATGCTGCTGAGGCTGTGGCTGTATTGCTGTTCGTGATTGGTATTTGGTGCGGACGACGGTCAAGGTTCCTCTGGCTCACTCTGTCGTTCCTGGCTGTTGACATGGCACTGCACATGGGACTGGGTTTCGGCATCAACGAGATCTATATCATGTCGCCGCATTACTTGTTTGCCCTGCCTATTGCCATGGGGTATCTCCTGCTGACGAAGCATCGTTGGCTGAGACTGACAGGACGGACATTGCTGTTGCTGCTGACCGTTTATCTGTGGGTTCATAACGGCTATCTCCTCACACAATACATGTTGACATGATGAGAAGGTGTTGTCTTTCCAAGGAAGAACGGTGGCCGGCACTGTATGCACTGGTGTTTATCTTGTCGTACCAGTACCTGATCATCTCGAAGTTCTTCTGTCTGTTTGCCGACTTCAGCGAACATAACTGGAACGTGTTCCTTCGTAACTACCACATGTCGGGCTTCGACCCCATCACCTATGATGTGCTGTCAGACTGGAGTATGCGCTATGATGTGGTGCGCCACCCACTGCTGGCACTGGTCATGTATCCCCTCTCACTGCTTAACAACCTGCTGGAACAGCTCACCACCGTGAACTGTGCCCAACTGATTATGGGCGTATTACTGACGGTCTGCACCTTTCTGGCCTTCCTGTATTTCTACAGGATTCTGCGCAGGGTGATAGGAATCAGTCATCTGTCATCCTTCCTGCTCACCGTCTTCTTCTTCAGCTTCGCCTATATCTGGGTATCAACGTTAGTAGCTGACCATTTCGGATTGTCGCTCTTCCTTCTTATATACCTGCTGTATCAGTCGGGCATGAAACTGAAAAACCACGAACGGTTCAGCATCTGGGAGACCATCTTCTATTTCGTGGCGGTGGCAGGTGTGACACTCAGCAATGGCGTCATCGTCTTTCTCTGTGTGTGGGTGGTAAACGGACGATCGTTCTTCCAACCTACATTCCTTCTGAAAGCGGTGGTGATACCGTCAGTATGTCTGTTGTCGTTTGCCTATCTGCTGAACCTCACCACTGATAAGGCACCTTCTGAGAAGGAGAACCCCATCAGCGAACAGATGGAATGGGTGGGAACAAAGGTGTCGCGGACAGATATCCTCGTGGAGAACTTCTTCGGGGAGTCGATACAACTGCACCGACAGAACATATTGGGAGATGTGCTGATCAAACGACCGGTGGTGGTGCGCTATACATGGCCTATTCAATATGTGGTGGAAGCAGTGATCATATTGCTGTTCCTCTGGGGAGCATGGCAGGGACGAAGGGAGCGGTTCCTCTGGTTGCTTATGGGTATCCTGGCCTTCAACATCCTCCTGCACATCGTGATAGGCTTCGGCATCGAGGAGGTGTATATCATGGCAGCCCATTGGCTGTTTGTCATACCTCTATCTATTGCATGGCTGCTGACCACACAACGGCGATGGCTTTATCTTTCGTTACTGATGCTAATAGGTGCTATAACCGCATACCTGCTCATCTATCACGGCTATTGGCTTCACTATTACCTCACCTGGCCGTTGGCCAAATAATCAGGCGTGCTTTTTCTTTCCCGTCCATTTGCGGAAACGGTTGCAAATGGCTTGACGGATATGCTTGAAGTTTCCATAGCGGAGGTTCAGCCACAGTTCTTCCAATGAACGACCAGCCTTGATCCAGGGATGTCCCCAGGCATTGACCTTATAGAGACGCTCTTTGTAGGTGGTGTCCTCAACGATCTGTTGAGGATGACGAAGCGGGAACTCCAACTCGTGGCGCTGCATGGTGAAGATACGACGGTAGGCGCGTGGCGTGGTATAGATACTTCCTGAGAAGTGGGTGCTGTCGGTTGTAAGTCCTCTGTTATTGATCAGGTTACAGGCAGGCATGATGGCAAGACTGTCATGAAGCAGCATGTCGGCCCAATAGATGGTCTCAAAGTATTCCTTACCACTCTCACTATGGTCGCGGAACATCTGCATCATATCACTGCGTAAACGCTTCTCCTTGGCAATGGTCTCCAATCGTTGCACGGTTTCAGGATGGTGCATGAAACCATAGGTGGGATCCCAACGCTGGGCTACCCTTCGCCAAGAAGCCCAGCCCCAGATGCTGAACACTGATGTGAAGAAATAACTGTCGTTGCAGTTAGGAGTGATCTCATCGACATTGAAACCGGCTATCATTGAGATGCGCTCATCATTCTCGTAGCGGTCGAGCATCTCCTTGCAGAAGGGGAAGAACGATTGCGAGGGAACCACATCATCTTCCAGGATGATCACCTTGTCGGCCAGGGAGAACGCCCACTGATGGGAACGGAAGCCTGACGGATCACAACCTTGGTTTTCTTTCAGGTAGTTGCGGTGTACTTCGCACTCCCAGTCAATATCTTCCACCACCTTCCTACAAGCCTCAATGCCTGCCATGTCTTGTTCTCCTCGAGGTCCGTCTTGGTAGAGAAGGAGCTTCGAAGGACGAGCTTTCTTCACCTCGTTGAAGACCTCCTGAAGGTGATCCGGACGGTTGAAGAACAGGATCAGTACGGCAATATCGATATTAGCAGGGTGTTTCATGGTGCTTGTTTCTGAATTTGGTGGAGAGGAACTGCATGCATTCTTTCAGGATCTGTGCCCCGGCTACACGCATCACGATATAATAGATGATGATGGCAAGAACGACTCTGACAATCAGGAGCAGAACAAGGTTCTGGATGCCACGGGTGATAAAGGCGGTAAGGAGCATTGTTCCTAAGGCACAAAGGACAAAGGGGGCGATATCCTTGAGTAGGGAGAGCAGACGGTAGCCCGTGAGTCGGTTCACGGCGTGGTGCCATACAAACAGCCAGCAGATGTTCAGGATGACGTACGCAATGATCATCGTGCGGACACCATAGGGATAGAGCACCAGCATGAGCACCAGCTGACAGAGTCCTAATGCCAGGGTGTTCCACATGTAGGTATCCGACTTCCCCTTACTGATAATCATATTATATAATAAGGTATTAATGGGCATGAAGGCACCGGCGACACAGAGCAGTTGCAGGTAGGAGGCGCTGGTGCTCCATTTCTCGCCAATGGCAGTAACGATGAACTCATGACTCACCATGGCGAAGCCGAAGAGAAGTGGGAAGGAGAGGAAGGCAGTGAAGCGGACGAGCTTACGCATGGCCCGCAACTGTCGTTCTCCATCACTCTTCAGATCCACAAATACCGGTTGTGCCACCGTCTGCACCATTCCCTGCAGCAGGTTGAAGCACTTATAGTCCCATTGGTATGCCTGGTTGTAGTTTCCCGCATCCCTGGCGGTATAGTAACGTCCGAGCAGGATATTGAGAATCTGGTTGTTCACCTGTGTGAAGATGGCCGAGAACATGATCTTACAGCTGAAGGGGAACATCCGCTTGATGGGCTCCGCATCAAAGTGCCATTTCGGGCGCCAATCTGAATAATGCCAGTACATCAGTGTGCAGACGAGCACATAGACGATGCTCTGGGTGGCCAACGACCAATACGAGAAGCCTTTCCAAGCCATCACAGCACCGATGATGTTCGACACGATGATGGCGGTCATACCTGCCTTTGCCTGCTGCTTGGTGCGCAGGTTCTTATAGAGGTAAGCCGACTGTGCCTGTCCGAAGCTAGAGAACACAAACCCCAGGAAGACATAACGACAAAGAGGAGTGAGTGAGGGCTGATCGTAGTATTTGGCAATCAGCGGGGCGCAGAAGAACAGGATGACATAAATACAAAGGCTCACTACGATGTTGAACCAGAACACCGAGTTATAGTCGTTGTCGGTAGGATGCTCTATGTTGGCGAGGGCGGTCTTGAACCCGCTGCTCTGCAGCTCTATGGCAATGACGGAGAAGATGGTGATCATGGCAATCATACCGAAATCATCAGGCGATAGCAGTCGTCCGAGAATAATGCCGAACACCAGTCCTATGAGCTGTTGCACGCCATTGTTCATTCCTCCCCAGAACAAACCTTTCGCAGTTTTCTCTTTCAGTGATTCAGTATCGTTAGTCATAGATCTCTATATGATTGACATGAGGATGGATAGAATCAAGATCAGGCAGCTGCATGTAGTCGCCATAGATGCAGCGCAGATGATGGTCGTAGTCGTGTGGCACAGGGAAGGCAATGCCTTCGAACTCATGCTCCGCCAATGGGAAGATATCTTCGGCATAGCGCGGATTATGATAGGGGATGCCCATGCCGGAAGTAATGGTGGAGTGAGGAGTGTGGAGTGTGGAGTGAGAAATGCGGAGCAATCCTCTGAGGAAGGGGAAGAGGAGGCGGTTGTTGAAGTTGAAGATACGTCTAACCGATTTGATGGCCTTGGCATCATCACTGCTGGTGCGCCAGATCTTATACATGTGTCCCACACTCTTCTCCGTCAGCTTATGTAACCAGATGGGATGTTTCTCCATGGGGAAGATATCAATGTATATTCCCCTCTCCTTCCAGATACGGTCGTAGTTGTTCCCTTCGTTGAGGAACGAACGACGGTCGCGCACTTTGGCATAATAGTAGAAGTAGTTCTTATCGGTCTTGTCGTTCTGGAGGGCGAGCCACTCCGGCAACTCCCGGGGCAGGATCTCCATCAGTTTGACATAGTCATCCCGCATCATCTCGATATCCAGGTCATCATCCCAAGGAATGAAACCGTTATGACGGATAGCACCAATCAGGGTTCCGCTCGACAGCCAGTAACGCAGTTCATGTTTCTTGCAGATACGGTCAACCTCGACAAGGATATCAAGCATCCTCATCTGCTGACGACGGAGCAGGGAGCCGTCGGGATTGAAGCGCGCGCGCAGTTCGTCGTTATTCATCTCTACAGCCAAAGTTTCTGGTCTTGTTTCTCGATGTCGAACCCGTAGCCTGCATCTCCAGCCGTTTCGTAGATACGCGAGGCAAAGAAGATGTCGTGCAGGGCGATACCATAATTATAACACAGGATACGCTCATCGTCGTTCGTACGCCCAAGATTCTTACCCTGTAACACATGGTGAAACTCGTCGTATTGACGGAATTGTGGGAAATACTTGAATCCACGAATCTGATCCGTATCATCGCCAAACACTTTGTCGAAGAAGAGGTCACAATTTTGGAATCCGCGCATGTGGACGGGAATCACTGTTACACCTTTCTTAAACAGACTATCGTCAGGAAACAACAGATCTGTAGCCACAGTGACCGCTGAGATAAGCACATCGGCCTCAGCAGCAAAGGTGCGTTTATCATCTACGATCTCGAAGGTCACATTATGGAAATCTTTCAGTCGCTCGATAAACAGTTCAGCCTGATCCTTATAACGCAGCAGTCGGATGGTGATATTTCTCTCGCAGTTGTCAGCAGCCAGACAGAGGCCCACAGCGCGCCCTATATTACCAAGTCCCATCATCGAATAGGTATCAGTACCCTGGCGCTGGAAAGTCCTGGCTGCAAGCGCTGCCACAGCACCCGTACGCATGGCTGTTATCCAGTCACCGTCGATCACTGCCAGTAGCTGTCCAGACTTTGCGTCGTAGAGAAAGATGTTACTCTGGAGAGTGGGGAGCTGTCCGTCGATACGGCTCACCATCTTGATGCCGAAATACTTCTTGCCCTGATGTTCTGGAAGTAAGCATGGCATGGTGGTCATGAAATCCTCACCCTGAGGGTGCACACTGACCTTTGCAGGCATTTGGATGTCGTCCTTCATGAGAAAGGCATCCCTCACCCATTCCACACACGTGGCCGGACTAATCTTCAGTGCGTCAATCTGCGCCTGCTGAATAACAGATACAAAGTTTGCCATACTGTCTTCTATTTCTTAAACGATTTCATAGCCTCGATCAGTCGGGTATTGTCCTCATGGTTTCGCACAGCAATACGCATATACTGTTTGTTGGGGTCAAGACCGGGCTTCAGACTGCAGTCGCGTGTCAGGATATTATGCTGTCTGAGCATATATATCACTATCTCCTTGGCCGTATAAGGCGGTAGCACCTCACAAAGGAAATAGTTGGCCTGCGACGGCATGACACGCAAATAAGGAATGGTGCGCAGCTGTTTCTCGAAGTCAGCTCGCTCCTTGACGAATTTCCCACAGGCTTTCAGATAGTCTTTCTCATGCTTGTTATAGATCTGCATGAAGAACTCGGCAAAGGAATTCAGGTTCCAGATGGATACCTCTTTCTTGATACGGGCAATCAACTCCTTGTCGGCCGAGGCGAGAATACCCAGACGCAGTCCGGGCACACCGAAACTCTTGGAGATACTCTTCATCACCGCCATGTGGGGATATGTTTCCAAAATGGCATCCGACAGCAGGGAGTTGGTCTTGTAATCCTCGCTGAAATCCACGAAACTCTCATCCACCACCAGTCGTATATCTCTTTCCTCGCACCAAGCAGCCAACCTCAGCACATCGTCTTTGGGGATATAGTTACCTGAGGGGTTATCCGGATTGATGAGCATCAGTGTCTGGATATCCTTATCCGCAAAGAATGTCATCAGGTCATCTGCCGTATAACGATACTCGTCATTTTGGGGAACGAAAGTTTCTTGGTTATCCTTATTATATCTATTAGGATATTCCTCAAACGTAGGACGGATGAAACCGGTCCTTGTTCCCCTCCCTTCAGGGAGGGGTTGGGGGAGAGTCTCCATCAATATCTTGATAAGTTCCGCAGCGCCGTTTCCTGGTACAATATAGGGTTCGCTCACGCCGAAACACTTACTGGCAATCAGTGTGTTCACTTTCATGCCCGAGGGATATTCCGTCAACAGTGTGTCGAAATTATAGCGCAGTTCGTCCTTCATCCGCTGACTGGGGAAATAGGGGTTCACCAGATAGCAGTAGTCGAGCATCTGCGGGAAACGCCAGAAACCGCCAAACCTGCCGTAATACTTGCGGAGCACATCCTGATCATCGGCAAACAATGCCTCTGCAATATCCAGATCCTGCTTGTCGTCAATCTCATACCACCGCTCACTGCCAATGGACTGTGCCTTCATACTGTGTGTATCAAGCAGGGAGATGATACGCAGCACGTTCTCGTAATACTCGTTGTTGCCTACGGCCTTTGTATAAGCATCCAGGAACGGAACATAGCTGTTCTTCAGGAACTCACGACTGAGTTTATAGATGTTCACCGTTTTATAATAGGTATCCACGTCATTGTAGTCGAAAGCCTGCTTGGGCACGAAGTTCACGATGTTGTTGTCGGCATCAATGCGCACCATCGTACCGTCCATCCAACTCTCGTACTTCGCCACGAGGGCGAGGTTGGGATAGGGGTTCTCCAGGATCATGGGGAACAAACGGTCGGAGAAGATCAGGTCGCTCTCAATGAGCAGCGTGTCATCTTCCTGCAGTTGTTCCTTGGCCAGCCAAAGCGAATAGATATTGTTGGTCTTGTCGTAGATGGGGTTATACACATATTCAATATCCAGACTGTCGGCATAGCGCGTGCCGATATAGTTCTTGAGGTTCTCTGCCTGGTAGCCTACCACGATGACCACACGACTGAGCGACAGTCGTGACAACTGTCCTAACAGTCGGTCGATGAGTCTGACCCCGTTGACGGGCACCATACACTTCGTGTTATCACGTGTCAACTCAGCGAGTCTGCGGCCCATTCCTGCCGCTAGAATGATTGCTTGCATAGTTTCGTTATTTCTGCAAAGGTAAGGCTTTTCAACGGATCCTGCAACCTAACAAAGTGATTTTAGGTTATTGGTTTGTTAAATAATTATAAATCTTTAGACGGCAAGAAGGCAGTCATACGTTATTCCCAAGAAAATCAGTACCTTTGCATCCCGATTCTACGTGGGGCCGTATGAACCCCCGAGGGTAGCGTGTAAATAGCAGCCTTTGCAGGAATGTGATCGTTGTGGTTTGTGAATCGCTACTCACTGGCAGGCGGAGAGTCTGCTCGCTTCCAGGTGCGTGAAGCCAGGCGCGGTCGGATGGCGACATATCCGTATAAAAAAACGTTTTTAATAATAATTCATTATCAATGGACACTTTAAGTTACAAGACTATTTCCGCTAACAAAGAAACAGCACAGAAGGAGTGGGTGGTTGTTGATGCTACCGATCAGGTAGTGGGCCGTCTCGCTTCTAAGGTAGCGAAGTTGATTCGCGGTAAGTACAAACCATCGTTCACCCCGCATGTTGATTGTGGTGACAATGTGATTATCATCAATGCCAAGAAGGCTTATTTCACTGGAAAGAAGGAAACCGACAAGGTGTACACCCGTTACACTGGTTATCCTGGTGGTCAGCGTTTCACAACGCCTGCTCAGCTCCGTACTCGTGAGTTCGGTATGGACCGCATCCTGCGTCATGCTGTTAAAGGCATGCTGCCAAAAGGTCGTCTGGGCCGTCAGTTGCTCGACAACCTCTATGTTTACAATGGCACAGAGCATCCTCATGCTGCTCAAAAGCCCAAGGCAATTGATATTAACCAGTATAAATAATTGAGAAGATGGAAGTAATTAATGCATTAGGTCGCCGTAAGAGTGCTGTTGCACGTATTTACGTAAGTGAAGGTACAGGCAAGATTACAATCAATAAGAAAGATATAACTGAGTATTTCCCTTCAGCCATCCTGCAGTATGTGGTTAAGCAGCCGCTGAACCTGCTCGAAGTTGCTGAGAAGTACGACATCAAGGTGAATCTCGACGGTGGTGGTTTCACAGGTCAGAGCCAGGCTCTGCGCCTCGCTATCGCTCGTGCACTGGTGAAGATCAATGCCGAAGACAAGAAGAAACTGAAGGATCAGGGCTTCCTGACACGCGACAGCCGCGAGGTTGAGCGTAAGAAGCCGGGACAGCCGAAGGCTCGTCGTCGCTTCCAGTTCAGTAAGCGTTAATCTTTTCTTTGAACTTTGATCTTTGAGGTTTGAACTTTGTGATTACCTCATAAGGATTAGTTCATGAAAGAAAAACAGTTTAGTATCTAAACCGATGGGACTCTGATTTGAGTTTGCGAACAGAACAAATCATAAAGTTCAATGTTCAATGTTCAATGACTACCCATGGGTTGGTTCTAACAAGAATTAAAAAGAAAGTAAACAATTTAAAGCAATTAAAGAAAATGGCAAGAACAAATTTTGACATGTTGCTCGAGGCCGGCTGTCACTTCGGTCACCTCAAGCGCAAGTGGAACCCCGCAATGGCTCCTTATATCTTCATGGAGCGCAACGGTATTCATATTATCGACCTGCACAAGACTGTAGCAAAGATCGACGAGGCTGCTGAGGCTCTCAAGCAGATTGCTAAGTCTGGCAAGAAGGTGCTCTTCGTAGCTACCAAGAAGCAGGCTAAGGACATCGTGGCTGAGAAGGCTACCGCCGTAAACATGCCGTACGTGATCGAGCGTTGGCCGGGTGGTATGCTTACCAACTTCCCCACCATCCGCAAGGCTGTGAAGAAGATGGCTACTATCGATAAGCTGATGAGCGACGGTACCTATGGTAACCTCTCAAAGCGTGAGATCCTGCAGGTGAGCCGTCAGCGTGCCAAGTTGGAGAAGAACCTCGGTTCTATTGCCGACCTGACCCGTCTGCCCTCTGCCCTCTTCGTGGTCGACGTGATGAAGGAGCACATCGCTGTTAAGGAGGCTAACCGTCTGGGTATCCCCGTATTCGCTATCGTTGATACCAACAGCAACCCCAACGACATCGACTTCATGATTCCCGCCAACGACGATGCCAAGGATTCTATTGAGGTAATCCTGAACGCTTGCTGCACAGCAATCGCTGAAGGTCTCGAGGAGCGCAAGGCTGAGCGTGCTGACGAGAAGGCTGCCAAAGAGCAGGCTGAAGAGGTGAGCGAGGTGAAGCCCCGTGCACGTCGTGCTCGTAAAGAGGCTCCCGCCGTTGAGGAAGCTCCCGCAGAGGCTCCTGTAGAGGAGGCACCCGCTGCTGAGGTTGCTGCTGAGGAAGAGGCTCCCGCCGCTGAGTAATTAAAGAATTGAAGAATTATAAAATTGAAGAATTAAAGTTATGGCAATTTCAATTGATGATATCAAGAAGCTTCGCGCTATGACTGGTGCTGGTCTGGCTGACGTGAAGAAGGCGCTGACCGAGGCTGAGGGTGATTTCGACCATGCCAAGGAGCTGCTCCGTGAGCGCGGTCTGGCTATCGCTGCTAAGCGTAGTGATCGTGAGACTTCCAATGGTTGTGTTCTCGTAAAGGCTGAGAATGGCTTTGCTGCTACTATCGCCCTGAAGTGCGAGACTGACTTCGTGGCTAACGGTGCTGACTTCATCGCTCTGACTCAGAGCATCCTCGACGCAGCTGTGGCTAACAAGTGCCAGACCCTCGACGAGGTGAAGGAGCTGACTTTGGCTGATGGTCAGAAGGTGGCTGACGCTGTTACCCAGCGTTCAGGTATCACTGGTGAGAAGATGGAGCTCGACGGCTACCTCACACTCGCTGGCGAGAACATCGAGGTGTACGACCACATGGGTAAGCACACCCTTGCTACCATGGTACAGACCAACAAACCCGCTGTAGAGGCTGGTCATAAGCTGGCTATGCAGGTGGCTGCCATGAAGCCCGTAGCTCTCAATGCTGAGAGTGTTGCCCAGGCTGTGCTCGACGAGGAGTACAAGACTGCTGTTGAGAAGACCAAGCTGGAGCAGGTAGAGAAGTATGTTGACTCTGTTCTGAAGAAGAACGGTATCAACCCGAACCTGGTTGACAGCGAGGATCATATCGAGAGCAACATCAAGAAGGGCTGGCTCACAGAAGAGGAGGCTCAGAAGGCTCGCGAGTTGAAGGAGAAGGCTGCTGCCGAGAAGGCTGCCAACCTGCCCGCTCAGATGATCGAGAACATCGCTAAGGGTCGTGTACAGAAGTTCCTGAAGGAGAACTGTCTGGTTGATCAAGAGTTCCAGTTCGGTGATGGCGATAAGGCTACTGTTTCTCAGTGGCTCGCTGCTCAGGACAAGGAGCTGAAGATCGTTGACTTCAAGCGCTTCACACTCGTTGCAGAGTAATTCCATTTACTATACAACATCAAGAATCGGCATTGCATCCGCAGTGCCGATTCTTTTTTTGCTTTATTGCTCCACCATCTTATATACTTTCCCTTGATTGGTTCTGCGTACCTCGAAATGGAACTGGGTGTCGTTCAGGGCATTGCCCATGGCCGTATTACTGATTCCTGGATCAAATGAGGCATAGTAGCAACTCAGAATCTCTTTGATCTCATCAATGGAGAGCCAGCGGGCCTCTTCCGACGGTTTGGGGGTTCGGAATGTACTGGCAATCATTTCCTCAAGTGTATAGAGCTCCTGGTAGCATTCGTTCTCCTTGATCAGTTCGGCAATCTCCGCATCATCCAGCCAGAAGCGTTCACCATTATTGAACAGGTGGAGGGCTTGGGCGAAGAGCTGCTGGTGATTCAGCGAGTCGTCGTAGTTGATATGTCCTGTCACACCAATGCAGGCAAAACGGCGGGATCCTGTAGGATCTGTCAGCGGCTTCCGCTTGTTGGTGGTACCGATGAATGATGTGTATCTGCGGTACTGTTTGATGGTCTTGCCGTATGGCGGACGGAACTTCACGTCAGCCGACGAGAGCAGGTATTTCAGCACCACCTGCTGCCCCTTGGTGGTCTTGTCGAACTCATCGATGTTGATCAGTGCGAACGAG
>JAFZBK010000052.1 GCA_017561825.1 Prevotella sp. | reverse complement strand
TTTGCCGTTGTGAATATACACGCCCTTTCCCGGTTGCGCCACGCGGATACCTTCAAGGGTGTACCACTCCTCACTTGTCACTTGTGACTTATCACTTGTCACTTGTTCTACTCCTGTTTCAATCGGCACGATGCTACCGAATTCGCTCCAAGGCTTTGTTGAACGGTATGCCTCAATGGCTGATGCTGGCACGTGCAGGGTGGCGTATTCGATATATGCACCATAAAAATCACCACCATCAGTCTTTGGGGGTGTCTCGGCATGGCAATAGAAGTCGGTAAGATTCTCACAATACATGAACACACAGCTAGAACCTCCATACTTGCTGCTATTTTTAAACTCGCTAATATGACTCCCTAGCGTCACTGTGGTTAAACCAGTACACGAGGAAAAGACATTCGTAGATAAGGTTTCTATGTTTGGAAGATACACAGACTTCAATTTCTTACAGTTTTTGAAAGCACTACCGCCTATGTGCACAATATTGTCAAGATTAACCTCCTCCAGTGCCTCGCAATTCTCGAAGGCCGCCCCATAAATCCTTGTTATATTCTTTGCAAATACAACCTTACGCAGATTTATGCAATCTTGAAATATATACCTCGACCCTTTATCTGTCATTGCATCAATTTTCACAGATTCCAGATCTTTGCATCCTCGAAAGGCATATTCTCCCAATTCTGTAATGGAGGAAGGAATCTCCACACTGGTAAGCCCCGTCCCTTCAAATGCACGATTACCTATTGAGGTCACACTTGATGGAAGAGTGAACGATTTCAGGCCAGTACAACCAGAAAATGCGCTAACACCTATTGATGTCACACTGGTTGGAATATCGAATGATATCAGACCTGTACAATTCCAAAATGCCCAAGCACCAATAGATGTTACGCCTTGCGGTATCGGCATTTCCGTCAGGCTGAAGCAGCTTGAGAAGCAACTGTTTGGGATTGAGGTAATATGACTGGGCAGCTTGACAGAAGCCAACCCCACGCAGCCACTGAAAAGACTATGCCCAATTTCCTGTACCGTCTCAGGGATGATAATTGACTTCAGTTTGGTATAAGCAAAAGCCTCAGCACCTATCTTCGTTACGTTTGGGGATATGGTAATCGAACTTAAAGACGTTTTTTCGAAGGCGCCCTCCTCTATAATCGTAACGCTTTCTGGGATATTGACAGACTCAAGACTACAGCAGTTAAAGAACATCTTGGTAAAGATAGTGGTCATATCATTGGCGAACGTAACGGTTTTCAGATTATCACAATCGCGAAAGACGTATTCTCCCATTTTGGATATAGTTCCTTCAAAAGTGACAGTAGTAAGTCGTAAACAGTAACTGAAAGCATTTCCACCTACCTCTTTCAGACTGGCAGGCAATGACAAAGAAGTCAGGTTTTCGCACCAGCAGAACGCATACTCACCAATCTTTTCAAGGAAATCCGGAAGTTTGATTGACTGTAAGGCAGAACAATCCCGAAAAGCATCGATATCAATTTCGGTGATACTATTGGGTAATGTTATCTTGGTAATATTTTTACAGGAATTGAAAGCACCCCTCTTAATAGTTGTCACCGTGTAGGAGATACCCTCGTACTCTACTGTAGAAGGAATAGTCACTTCTGAGGATGTATTCTCTTCACCACTCGTCACAAAGGCCACCTGCCCTTTTGTAACTAGATCATAGTATATACCGTCAATCTTGGCATAGAAAGCGTTGGCTGTGGTTGAAGCCAGCAAAAACACTAATATAAATATGTACTTCTTCATAAGCTATATTGTTTTCTGTATAACTCATCTTAATGACGGGTTTATACCCATAAAAATACCGGTCTGCCCGTTGATTTATGTTTCATTAACGTTTTATTAGTTAAACATAGTGTTATTTTTTAAGCACCCATGTTGCTTGAACAACTTTCCTGCTTCCGCATGCAAATATACATCATTATTCTGAAACATCCAAGGAACTACATGAAAATCGTAAGAACCAGCTTGAAGCATTCGTTGAAATACACGTTGTGGCAGTAATTTGTAATATAATTGTAACAAACCTTGCCCAACATACACGCGAGATTCACAAACGAGTTATTGTTCCCAACGTGGGAATAAAACGTTCCCAACATGGGAATAAAATGTTCCCAACGTGGGAATAAGAAGAAACTAGGCTACTTTCTTCCTCAAACTAGGCCACTTTCTTATAGTAACTAGGCCACTTTCTTATAGTAACTAGGCTTCAAACTATCAGTAAAACGCTGCTTTATGCCGTTGTGAATGTGTAAATAAAGAATGCTCCGCTAAATACACCTAATTGACTCATGATCAACAGGTTATTGACGGAGGATTACCTTCACTCCATCAATATTATACAATTGTTGAAATGATCAGGTAATGCGGAATATAGATGGAAAAAGGACGAGGCGGGTTTCCGTCTCGTCCTATAGTTGAACGGGTGATTGTTCTAATACTCAGCCCATGACTTAATGCCGATTTCATCGAGCTTCACCGTGCAGAAGGCTTGAATAAACGCACTCGCCAGACGACTGTTCGTAATAAGAGGAACGTTCAAGTCGATAGCTGCACGACGGATCTTGTAACCGTTGGTTAATTCGTGTGTAGTAAGGTCCTTGGGAATATTGACAACCATGTCTATCTGGTGCTCGTGGAGCAGTTCCAAAGCCTGAGGATGTTGATCTGCTTCCGACGGCCAATAAACCTTCGTATTATCAATACCGTTTTCAGCAAGATACTTCGATGTTCCACCTGTAGCATAGAGATTGTAGCCATGTTCCTTCAACAGACGAGCCGCATCCAGCATCTCAGCCTTCTGTTTTGCACCACCCGTAGAAAGAAGAATGTTCTTCTTGGGGATACGGTGACCTACTGCAAGCATGCTCTTCAGCAGGGCTGTACTGGTATTATCTCCAAGGCACCCTACCTCACCTGTTGAAGACATATCAACACCAAGTACAGGATCCGCTTTCTGGAGACGGTTGAAAGAGAACTGACTAGCTTTAATTCCCACATAGTCGAGATCGAACAAGTTCTTGTTAGGCTTCTCAACAGGTATTCCAAGCATTACTTTAGTGGCAATGTCTATCATGTTGATCTTAAGAACCTTACTTACAAACGGGAACGATCTACTTGCACGCAGATTACACTCAATCACCATGATATCATTATCACGTGCCATGAACTGGATATTGAACGGTCCGCTGATATGCAATTCCTTCGCAATCTGTCGTGAAATGCGTTTGATACGACGGACTGTCTCCACATAAAGTTTCTGGGGCGGGAACTGAATGGTGGCATCACCTGAATGGACACCTGCAAACTCGATATGTTCAGATATGGCATAAACAATGATTTCACCGTCACGAGCCACAGCATCCATCTCAATCTCCTTGGCGTTCTCAATAAACCTACTCACCACTACGGGATGGTCTTCACTTACATTGGCTGCCAGTTTCAGGAAACGTTCAAGCTCCTCATCATTGGAACATACGTTCATGGCAGCTCCAGAGAGGACATACGATGGACGGACCAACACGGGGAAGCCCACCTCTTGAATGAACTCATTGATATCCTCCATGCTAGTCAGCGCACGCCATGCCGGTTGGTTGATGCCATTCCTAGAAAGCATCGATGAGAACTTGGCTCGGTCTTCCGCGTTATCAATATCATTTGCTGATGTACCCAGAATAGGCACCTTCTGTTCATCGAGCCACATGGCCAGGTTATTGGGAATCTGTCCACCAGTACTAACGATTACTCCATGAGGTGTCTCCAAATCAATGATATCCATCACACGTTCAAATGTGAGTTCATCAAAATAAAGACGGTCGCACATATCATAGTCGGTTGACACGGTCTCAGGATTATAGTTAATCATCACCGAGCGATAGCCTTGCTGTCGTATCGTATTCAGTGCCTGGACACCACACCAGTCAAACTCCACAGAAGAACCGATACGATAGGCACCAGATCCAAGAACGATGACGCTACGATGATCATTCTCGTATGCTATATCCTGGGGATGAACGCTAACATGAGCGGTTTCACCGAGATTTCCTTCTAAGGAAAGACCCTGATAAGTAAGATATAGGTAGTTGGTATGTGCAGGATACTCTGCAGCCAGCGTATCAATCTGCTTCACCACCGGTACGATGCCGAGTTGCTTTCTGCGCTGACGGATGATCAATGCCGCCTTGTGCATGTTCTTCACCTCGTCTTCAAGTCCGGATGCACGCGCAATTTGGAAATCGGTGAAACCGTATATTTTCGCCTTCAGTAAGAGTTCAGGAGTCAGCTTATTACCTATCTTCCCGTGTAATTCCTGATCGATGTCAACAATATGTTGGAGTTTCTGCAAGAACCACTTATCGATCTTGGTGAGCTCATGAATCTGGTCGATGGTATATCCTTTGTGCATCGCCTTGGAGATGATGAAGATACGCTTGTCGGTAGGCTCCCGCAGCGCACTGTCGATATCCTTGATGTCCAGTTCTTTGTTAGCCACGAAGCCATGCATGCCCTGACCGATCATTCGCAGACCCTTCTGGATAGCCTCCTCAAAGGTACGACCGATAGCCATCACCTCTCCTACTGACTTCATGCTACTGCCCAACTCCTTATCCACACCATGGAACTTGGAGAGATCCCAACGCGGAATCTTACATACCACGTAGTCGAGAGCCGGTTCAAAGAAAGCAGAGGTGGTCTTAGTAACCGAATTGTTCAGTTCGAACAAGCCATAGCCCATACCCAGCTTAGCGGCCACAAAGGCCAATGGATAACCAGTAGCTTTTGAAGCCAAGGCAGAAGAGCGAGACAAACGCGCATTCACCTCAATTACACGATAATCCTCACTGGCAGGATCGAATGCATACTGCACGTTACACTCACCGACAATACCAATATGACGGACAATCTTAATGGCTAAAGCACGGAGTTTATGATACTCTTTATTTGTCAGCGTCTGTGAAGGTGCAATGACAATAGACTCTCCCGTATGAATGCCTAACGGGTCGAAGTTCTCCATGTTGCAGACCGTGATACAGTTATCAAAACGGTCGCGCACCACCTCATACTCAATTTCCTTCCATCCCTTCAGACTCTTTTCCACCAGTACTTGTGGCGAGAAGGAAAACGCTTTCTCTGCAATCTTATTCAGTTCATCTTCATTGTCACAGAATCCACTACCCAATCCACCCAGCGCATAGGCGGCACGGATGATTACCGGGTATCCCAATTCAGCAGCAGCTTTTCGGGCCTGATCGATATTCTCACAAGCGGTGCTCTTGATGGTCTTCACATCAATCTCGTTGAGGCGTTCCACGAACAACTCACGGTCCTCTGTATCCATAATGGCTTTCACGGGCGTACCAAGTACTCTAACGCCGTATTTCTTCAGTACACCACTTTGGTCGAGCGCCACACCACAGTTCAGAGCCGTCTGACCACCAAACGCCAAGAGAATACCATCGGGACGCTCCTTCTGGATAACCCGTTCAACGAAATAAGGCTGAACAGGAAGGAAATAGATCTGGTCGGCAACGCCCTCTGATGTCTGTACCGTGGCAATATTCGGATTGATTAGTACGGTCTGGATTCCCTCTTCACGCAAAGCCTTGAGGGCTTGTGAACCAGAATAGTCGAATTCACCGGCTTCACCGATCTTCAAAGCTCCTGATCCAAGGAGCAACACTTTCTTTATACTGATGTCTTTCATGCTTATCCTCTCAAATTATCCACGAACTTATCAAATATAAACTCTGTATCCACTGGTCCAGAACAGGCTTCCGGGTGGAACTGAGATGAGAACCAAGGGTTAGTCAGATGGCGGATTCCTTCATTACTACCATCATTCATATTCACGAACAGCTCACTCCAATCAGCACCCAAGGTATTAGCATCCACAGCATAGCCATGGTTCTGACTGGTCACATAACAACGCTGCGTACCTACCTGTCGGACTGGTTGGTTATGCGAGCGATGACCATACTTGAGTTTGTAGATGCTGGCACCGCTAGCTTTGGCCAAGAGTTGATTACCCATGCAGATACCACAGATCGGTTTACGACTCTTTGACATCTGTCGACGAAGGATTGTCACAGCCTCCTCACACATGTCAGGATCACCAGGTCCGTTCGAAAGGAACAATCCATCGAAATCCAATTCGGTATAGTCGAAATTCCAAGGAACGCGAATTACTTCCACATTCCTATTGATGAGACAACGAATGATATTGTGCTTGACACCACAGTCAACGAGAACTACTTTCTTCCCTGCCCCTTCATTATATCGTATCACGTCTTTACAACTAACCTGCTCCACGAAGTTCACGCCTTCATAGTCGGCTGTTGGAATATTGTCTGCATCATCATCAAAGATAATCTTTCCCATCATCACACCGTGCTCGCGGAGCACCTTCGTAAGCTGTCGGGTATCTATACCCGTGATGCCAGGAACCTTTTCCCTTTTCAACCAATCAGCCAAGCTTTCACAAGCGTTCCAGTGACTATACTCTTCACAGTAATCCGACACGATGATCGCCGACGCATAAATACGGTCACTCTCCATAAAGGTGGCTATGCCGTTTGATGCCATTGTAAAGGGAGGTACGCCGTAGTTGCCGACCAACGGATACGTCAGTGTCATCAGCTGACCAGCGTATGATGGGTCAGTCAGACTCTCAGGATAACCCGTCATGGCCGTGTTGAATACCACCTCGCCGGCCACACACTGCTCATAGCCGAAACTAGTACCGTGAAATACCGTCCCGTCTTCCAAAACCAATGTTACTCTTCTCATGGATCCTTATCTTAATCTTTCTTCCTTATTATTCTCTATTCAACCGTTACGGATTTTGCCAGATTTCTGGGCTGATCCACATTCTTACCTTTACAAACAGCAATGTGATAAGCCAATAACTGTAAGGGGATGGTGGCAATCAGCGGCTCCAGACAATCAAGTGTATCTGGTATCTCCAGTACCTCATCAGCAATCTTGCTAACGGTATTGTCACCACCGCTTACCAATGCGATCACCTTTCCTTGTCGTGCCTTGATCTCCTGAATGTTACTCAACACTTTCTCGTACATGGCATTATGTGTGGCAATCACCACCACAGGCATGTCAGAATCAATCAATGCAATAGGTCCGTGTTTCATCTCTGCAGCTGGATAACCTTCCGCATGAATATAACTGATCTCCTTCAGTTTCAATGCACCTTCCATGGCTACAGGATAACTGAACCCACGTCCTAAGTAAAGGAAGTTATGGGCGTAAGTGAACGTTCTGCTTAAGTCAGCAATCCTGTCGTTCAGCTTCAGCACCTCTTGCATCTTCTTCGGGATGTTATTCAGTTCCTTGACAATACTCAGATACTCTTCTTCACGAACTGTTCCCATCTCCTTACCTAAAGCCAAGGCAAGCATGGTCAGCACCGTTACCTGTCCGGTAAAGGCTTTTGTTGAAGCCACACCGATCTCTGGTCCTACGTGGATATACGACCCCGTATGGGTTGCACGAGGAATACTCGAGCCAATGGCATTACAGATACCATAGATGAAAGCCCCATTCTTTTTGGCCAGTTCCACAGCAGCTAATGTATCCGCTGTCTCACCACTTTGTGAGATGGCTATCACCACATCACCTTCGCCCACAACAGGATTCCTATAACGGAACTCCGATGCATACTCTACCTCAACAGGAATACGACAGAGGTTCTCAATCATCTGTTTTCCGATAAGTCCTGCATGCCAGGATGTACCACATGCCACGATGATGATGCGTTTAGCGTTCAACAGTTCCTCTTGATGGTCGATGACGGCACTGAGTGTCACGTGGGTAGCTTCCACATTGATTCTACCACGCATACAGTTGGTGATGCATTCCGGCTGTTCAAAGATCTCTTTGAGCATGAAATGCGGATAACCACCTTTCTCAATCTGTCCTAAGTTGATATCAACGGTTTTGATTTCTGGTGAAAGCTTAGTATTGTAAATGTTTACAACTTCGAGTTCTTTACCGCGCTTGATGACAGCGATATTACCATCCTCGAGATATACCATACGATCAGTATATTCGATAATCGGACTGGCATCAGAACCAATAAAGAACTCATCATCTCCAATGCCTATTACCAGTGGACTCTGCTTCTTAGCCGCAATAATGGTATCGGGATGACGCTTATCAAGAATAGCTATGGCATAAGCACCGATTACCTCATGAAGAACCAGCTGGACAGCGGTGAGCAGATCAAGATTCTTCTTCACCTGTACATATTCCACAAACTGAACCAACACTTCGGTATCCGTATCACTTCTGAACGTTACGCCTTTCTCTTTCAACTTCCGTTTCAGGTCGGCATAGTTCTCAATGATACCGTTGTGAATGATGGCCAGGTTCTTAGACTCCGAAAAATGAGGATGGGCATTCACGGAGGAAGGTTCTCCGTGCGTTGCCCATCTCGTATGTGCTATACCGATTGTACCAGTATAATCTTTATCACTACAAAATTCCTCGAGGTTGCTGACCTTACCCTTGGTCTTGTACACATTCAAGGCTCCTTGTGCATTGATCATTGCTACTCCTGCACTGTCATAGCCTCTGTACTCCAACCTTTTCAATCCTTTAATCAAAATGGGATAAGCTTCACGCTTTCCGATATATCCTACTATTCCGCACATATTGTTTTGATATTTGTGTTTATGTTGTGTTTGTGATTCTTTTGTGCTTATTACTTAACTAATGAAATGACGACTGCTGCTATCGAGGAAACCATACCTAAGGCAGAAACCCATATAGAGGCATTACTGATAGCCTGTCGGTTGATCTTGGTCTTGTTCGGCTCGATATATAGGATATCATTCTGTTGCAGGTAATAATAAGGAGAGTTGAGGATGTTGGCATCACTGATGTCCAAACGATGGATGCTCTTCTGTCCTGTATTATCCTCACGTATCAGAAGGATGTTATCACGACGACCAGTCATGGTCATGTCACCTCCACTGGCAAGCGCTTCGATAATGTTCATCTTCTCCGTGCTGACAGGAACGATACGGGAACCGGTCTCACCAATCAGCGTGATATGATAACTTGACAATCGTACGGTTACGATCGGCGTTTCGTTCTTGGCCATGTAGAATTTGATTCTGTCTAAGATCAAAGATTCACACTCACGGGTGGTCAGTCCTTCAACATGCAGCATTCCGATCATCGGGAAGTTAATGTTACCATCGTTGTCAACGAGATAGCCATACAACTGTGTGTTGATGCTATTCGTCAAGTTCTGCTGGTAGTTCAGGTTGAAGGGCTTGGCAGCCTCCGGATCCGTCG
Source organism: Prevotella sp. (assembly GCA_017561825.1). GTDB lineage: Bacteria > Bacteroidota > Bacteroidia > Bacteroidales > Bacteroidaceae > Prevotella. The sequence goes on along the minus strand of JAFZBK010000052.1, from coordinate 3,761 downwards.
TACTCACATTAATCATCAACATATCTTTCGGGAAAATCCGAGCATCATAGAGTCCCTTTGACGGTGACAGGTCTAGTTCATCAACACCTTGGAAATAAACGATGTCTTTTGTGCTTCCACAACTTGCCAGAAGCAATGTGACGGTTATTGCAACCATCGGGAGGAATAACTTCTTCATGTATTTCATATTCATTCGTTAAAAATCTGTTGCAAAAATACGCATCTTTTCCGAAACCTGCAAATATTTTGCAGAATATATAAAGAAAATCCCGATGATTCATGTCATCGGGACCTTCCTGTCAAAAACCAAAATAGTTCTTGGCATTGTTATAACTGATGTCTTCCACCATACGACTCAAGTTCTCCTGATCGTTGGGAAGAAGTCCTTTCTCCACATCATTCCCTAAGAGATTACAGAGCAGACGACGGAAGTATTCATGTCGTGGATAGCTCACGAACGAACGACTGTCGGTGAGCATTCCCACGAACCTACTGAGCAGTCCTAATACCGATAAGACATTCATCTGGCGCGTCATACCATCCAGCTGATCATTGAACCACCATCCGCTACCGAACTGTATCTTTCCCGGGCATGATCCATCCTGGAAGTTACCAAGCATCGTTGCGATCATCTCATTGGCACAGGGGTTCAGTGTATAGAGAATGGTCTTTGTGAGTTTCCCTTCCTGATTGAGTTCATCGAGGAAATGACTCATCGCCTTCGCTGTGTTGAATTCCCCGATGGAATCGAAGCCCGTGTCAGCTCCAATCTTGTTAAACATCATTGTGTTGTTATCACGGATAGCACCGTAATGATATTGCTGTGCCCAACCAGAAGCGTAATCCATCTCACCACACAGTCGGAGGAAGCAGTGCTTATATTGGCGGATTTCAAAAGCCGACAAGGCCTGACCGCGCATGGCTTTCTCGAATATAATCTCAATCTGGCTGTCGGTGTATGGCTCATCATAGAACTCCTCAAGACCATGATCACTCAGTCTGCTACCATTCTCATGGAAGAAGTCATGCCGTTTCTGTAAAGCATCGATTAAATCGTTGAAATGGGTGATGGTCACTCCTGACACCTCACTCAGTTTTTGGATATAATCCGCGTAGTCTGACTTCTCGATATTCATAGCCCTATCCGGTCGCCAAGCAGGAAGCATCTTCACCTCGAAACCACTTTCACGGGTCTGACGATGGAACCTTAAATCATCAATAGGATCATCTGTCGTACATACGGTATCCACATGGTAGAGGCGCATCAGACCTCTTGCCGAGAATTCCGGTTGCTTGAGCTTCTCGTTACACTCATCAAAGATCTCACGGGCTGTTTTCGGACTCAATTGTTTAGTAATACCGAAAGCCGTCTTCAGTTCCAGATGGGTCCAGTGATACAATGGATTACGAAACGTATATGGAACGGTTTCCGCCCATTTCTCGAACTTCTCCCAGTCGGAGGTATCCTTCCCAGTAATATAACGTTCATCGACACCATTCGTTCTCATGGCACGCCATTTGTAATGGTCACCACCTAACCAAAGCTCCGTGATACTCTTGAACTGATGGTCGTTGGCCACCATTTCAGGGTTCAGATGACAATGATAATCAATAATGGGCATCTTTGCCGCATGGTTGTGATAGAGATCCTGCGCCGTTTGGGTTTCCAGCAGGAAATCATCATCCATAAACTGTTTCATCTTCTTCAAAATTATAAATACGCCGACAAAGGTACGATTAAATGAGCGAATAACCAAAAGTATTTTGAGTTTTTCCTAACCGATGGAGCAGCGAAAGCCATCAACTTTCAATCTGATCGATGATGTCCTGTGCGGCATTGACGGCTTTACGATAGAAGATATAGCCGATGATTCCTCCGACAACAGCAGCAACGATAATTGGAACCAGCATCAACCAGTGATTAGATCCTTCTGGTGCACGTTTCCATGCATAGTCGTAGCACGCCCAAACGATCCATGGAATGATCAGGATTGGAGAATAATAGAACGTCCATTTGTTATACTGATTCTTGAAGCGAGCCATCACACGGGCCACCGTAGAGAAGTCGTCTTTCATAAAGTTGAGGCTATCCACCGGCTTGTGAATATAATAAGTAACTACGGTGGTAAGCAACAACAACAGAATAGTAGCAATGGAGAATAGTGTACTCCACGAGTGAGTAATCAGATTCAGCGGCATCAAAAGCAAGCAGGCAACTACACATATGTACCCCAAGCGCTTCGTGCTATTGATGTCCTTTTTCCTGATCTTCATCGTCACGCGAAGCAGATGGTCATTAACGATTTCCTGTTTATCAAGTTGTTCCTTGAGGATAGCAAACTGATTGCGCATCTCCTCGAAATTCATTGTTTCCATATTCCAGTTTTTTCAATGTTCAAAGTTCAATGTTCAAAGTTTTTTCAGCGTTTCTTTGATTCTGAAAAGCTTAACGCCAACGTTCTGTGCAGAGATACCCATTACAGCACCAATCTCATCGTAGCTCATACCCTCCAGCCACATCATCACCAAGGCTCTGTCGACCAAGCCGAGTTTTCCGATGCGTTGATGGAGTTGACGAACCTGTGTGGCATTGGCGCTGTCGTCCTCGAAGAAGTTCACATCCATCGTCAATGGCACCTTGGGTACCTGACGTTTCTTCTTACGCTCTTGCAGAAGACATGTGTTCAGGGCCACTCGATAGATCCACGTGCTGATCTTACTTTCTTCGCGAAAACCATCGATGCCTTTCCACATGTTGATCAGCGTCTCCTGAAAGAGGTCGTTCACTTCCTCATCGTCATGTGAAAACATATAGCACACAGTATATATGGTGCTCTTGTGTTCCCGTACCAACTGGGTAAATAACTGACTTACGTCTTCTTTCATCATCTTTTTAAAAACGTTTTTACCTTTAGATACAACAAATTTGAATTTATTACAGGAAATCGTACTTTTTTTTTCGAATGCAAATTATAATACGCGCTTTACGCCAGGAATCATCCTGACTAACCATGTCAAGACGAAAGCGAGGATGGGACGTTGACAAGTGACAGATAGTTGCACAACTAGCTCTAGATATTATTCTCGGTTACTTGGTATATCCGTAGGGAGGATTCTCATACATGGAGATGGGGATGCGGAACTCCTTCATCTCGTCGAGGTTATGCACGGGATGCTCCATATCCGATGGAATCGGACGATTTGAGAACGTCTGGAAATAGAGCAAACAGGCGTCGCGCCACCACTCGGCATCGCGGGCTTGTATGCGGAGCTTGCGCTGCACCTCGTCGAAGCGCTGACTATCAACGTAGGGCTTCATGGCATCCCACACAACCAAGAAGTGACGTGCCTCATGCACACCGTCGTCGTATTTGTGGCACAACTCATCCCAGAACGTGCGACCGCTCTTCATCTTGTGGTCCCACGGCACATGGTGGAACCATGCCAAGAGGTTCTCAGGACAGGTATTGATGTCGTTATACAAACGGCAGAGCTCCTCGGGATACTGCTTGACGTTGCCCGACCCCGTGAGTGTGCGGTCGAAGCCTAGTCCGATGCTGTCGGCCTTGTGGTAGTAAGGAGGAGTCCAATCGGCACGCAGTCCGCGTGGCGCATACCAAGGCTCTGGTCCATAGTGGTGAGTGCCGGCAAAGATATGGTGGATGCCCAGCGGCATCATATAGCTGACGCAAGCCTCTCTTGAGCGTAACATGACGCTCAAAAGTTGAGAGTATATACTCCCCTCGCCCTTTGGAGAGGGG
>JAFZBK010000051.1 GCA_017561825.1 Prevotella sp. | reverse complement strand
CTGATGCTCAGGTACGCTACACGTTCCGAATGCAGGAGCAAGACAACATCTGGGAATCGTATCAGATTATCCTCCAACGCTTGCGTAATTTCGTTGATGCTCCCTATGAAGCCCGTCCTGATGGCGTGGGAGCAGAAGATGAGTCGCAGTTGTATGCCCTAAGAGAAGGACTAACGAACTGTTGTGCACATGCTGACTACTTCAGTCCTATGCATCCGACTATAAGGGTGTTTACAGACCGTATTGAACTACAGAATCCAGGCAGGTTTATGTTCCCGCTATCAGAGTTGCGTACACAGATACACTCCATTCCACGAAACCCCAACCTTATCAAGTTCTTCCGCTATGCCAAACTGGGTGAGAATGCCGGTTATGGTATAGACAAGATGCTGGTATGGGAAAAGCTGACCAAGGGAAGAGTGGAGTTTGCCAGTGATTTGGTCTGCTCTACTATTACATATTGGTTTGGGGAACAAGCTAGTGACCAAGTTAGTGACCAAGTTGGGATACAAGCTGGGGTACAAGCTAGGGTACAAGTTAAGGTACAAGCTAAGGAACAAGCTAAGGAACAAGTTCAGCGCCTCGTAAATGTAATCAAGGAAGATGCATACACTGTTTCCGATCTCCTTAGATTATTACATCTCAAGGGAAGAAGAAATTTCTTGGAAAACTACCTAAATCCTGCGATTGAGGATGGATACGTACTTCGTGCTTATCCCGATAAGCCGAACCATCCCAACCAGAGATACTACCTGTCTGAGAAGGGATTGAAACTTGTGAAATAAGGCTGCAAAACGTCCAATGAGGTATATCCCAAGTTGGTTTAGTTTTATTTGCCAGTAATTAGCTGGTAACTAGTTGAAGAACGAAAATTTATATAAAAATGTTATTTGGAAATAGAATTAAAGAGCTCAGAGAAGAGCAAGGGTTGCTGCAACGACAGTTGGCGGCATTCTTGGAGATTGATACGCCAATGTTCAGTAAGATTGAACGTGGTGACAGAAGGGCAAAGCGTGAGCAGGTCATCAAACTTGCGGAATATCTGCATCAGGATGAAAAGGAAATGCTTACTTTATGGTTAGCTGACAAGTTCATTGATGCCGTTGAGGACGAACAGGAACGTGACCTTTGCAATGATGCTATTATTGTCGCACAGGAGAAAATAAAGACTTTATAATTTATGAATCTACTGTGGACTCAATAATAAATCATCATAATAAGGAAGCGTGTGAGTCATTTGGCTTGCACGCTTTTTTTATGTAGCAGACAGAAGTGTTAATGTTTTATAACTTTCACAATATGCGTTGAACTATTCAAGGAATGGTGCGTCACAATAAATATAAGCAATATTAAACCTATTCAAATTATCATTAGCTTATGAAAAAAATTATTCTTTCTTTGATGGCGCTTACAAGTCTGACAGCGTCAGCTCAGTTTGGCGCTCCCCGCCAAAACCCCATTGTTCCTTCTGTAGTTACAGACGTTGTGGAAGACTTCAAGCCTGCAACGACCAACCAGGATGGCAAGCAGTTCCCGATGGTGAACTCACAGCGCATGGTGCGTGCACAGATCTCTGCACCCAAGGCCACCTTCGTAGGTCTTGACATTGCCGGTAAGATCTATGAGATGACCAAGGACGAGAACGGAGTGTGGACGGGTACTTCCGAACCTCAGGACGAAGGTTTCCACTACTATCAGCTGAACATCGACGGTGCTTCGGTACCCGATCCAGGTAGCAAATACTATTATGGTGCCAGCCGTTGGGGTAGTGGTATTGATGTTCCCGCAGCCGATGAAGACTTCTACACGGTGAAGAATGTGCCACAGGGCTCTATCAATGAGGTCTATTACTGGTCGTCAGTGACTGAGAAGATGCGCCACGGATACATTTATCTGCCTGCGGAATATTATAAGAACCCCACGAAGAAGTTCCCTGTGCTCTATCTGCAGCATGGTATGGGTGAGAACGAGACGGGCTGGAGTGCTCAGGGTAAGACAGGTATCATCATGGACAACCTGATTGCTGAGGGTAAAGCCGTGCCGTTCCTCGTATTCATGGATAATGGTCTTGATGTTCGTCGCCCGGGTGATCCGGCTCCGGGACAGGGTGGCTTTGGCGGTCCGCGTCCTCAGGGTGGCTTCGGTCAGGGTGGCCCTCAGGGTCAGCGTCCACAAGGTGCTCCTGGTCAGGGCGGTCCTCGTCGCGGGTTCGGTGGCTTCGGAGGCTTTAATGCTTTCCAAGACGTGCTCATCAAGGATATCATCCCGATGGTAGAGAAGAACTATCGCGTGATTGCCGACTCAGAGCACCGTGCTATGGCTGGTCTGTCGATGGGTGGCATGCAGACGCACACCATCACGCTTGCTAACCCGACGACGTTTGCTTATGTAGGCATGTTTAGTGGTGGTACCTTTAATACTGAAGAACTGAAGGACGCTACCGACTTCAAGAAGACCAACAAGATGCTCTTCATGAGTGCTGGTGGCAGAGAGACCAGAATGGCAGAAGGAGAAAACAGTGTGGGAACGGCAGCTGAGAATCTGAAGGCTATCGGCATCAATGCCCACAGCTATGTTTCTCCTGAGACAGCCCATGAGTGGCAAACCTGGCGTCGCAGCCTCTACCAGTTTGCCCAATTACTGTTCAAATAATCTTTCGTAGGTAACGAAACTCTTATGAAGATAAAAGCTCGTTCAGTAGTCTTTGTCCTCCTATCGCTCCTTGCGGCGACTGCAACTTGGGGACAGAGTTCTGCATTGGATCAACTAAGGGCAGACCCTAGAAAGGCATACGGAACCGATTATCCGTACCAGTTGACGACCGAGAAGCTCACAAAGGCTCCTCGTGGCTACAAACCGTTCTACATCAGCCATTATGCCCGTCACGGTTCGCGTTACTATTGGACTCCAGCTCTCTATAGGGAACTCGACGTCATGCTTACGGAGGCTCACGACAAGCACTTGCTCACTCCCGTCGGTGAAGCATTCTGCAAGCGATTCATGGATGTCAAGTCCGAACTAACGACTGGTGTCTCCGAACTCACCGATCTCGGGTGGCAGCAGCATCAAGGTATAGCGCGTGTGATGTACAACAACTTCCCGGAAGTATTCCGGAAGGGAGGCAATGTGATGGCTGTCTCATCGCTGTCGGGGCGATGCGTGCTCAGTATGTCGGCTTTCTGTCAGGAGTTGGTGCAGTGCAATCCGAAGATTGAAATCCGTGAGCAGTCTTCAAACTTCACTCTCGATGGCGTTGTGCCTACCGATTCCCACAATCCCGTGAAGCACAACTATCCAAAAGGTGTGAAGCCTCGCTACGAGAAGAATCGTGACCAGTTTAAGAACATCGACGTTCTTAGGGACAGTATTGTCAAACGCCTGTTCATTACCACCGATAGCCTACCGGGCCGCCCGCATCATATCGGCAGTAACCTCATCAACCTCTACACCTCGCTGCCCAGTATTGGTCACGAGGGAATGATGGAAGGACTCCTCACCGACGAGGAGGTGGCAAGTGAGTGGG
>JAFZBK010000009.1 GCA_017561825.1 Prevotella sp. | reverse complement strand
ATATAATAAAAATTTTGTTTGAGAATTTTGGAGAGTAATAGAGTGCATTTTTCAAACTGTTAACTGTTAACTGTTAACACCTGAATGTTGTTTTAAAGAAACTGTTCGTTCGTACGTACGTTGGCGTTTCTTTTCAAGAAAAAGTCTTTATCATTTATCATTTGTCATTTATCATTTAGGTGTTGTTTGCTGGGAGAAAGTATGGCACTTTCTAGGAGAGAGAACGTCATTCGCTGATAGCGGGAACGTCATTCTCTGGTAGTGAGAACGTCATTCTCTGGTAGTGAGAACGTCATTCCGTGTTTTTTAACAGAGTTCGGGATGTTTCTTAACGGATTTTTACACGCTACGAGCAACGAAATTTGGTGGTTGCCAAAAATAGTTGTAAATTTGCACAGAGTTACTGAGGAATGTGGAATGAGGAATGTTAAATGAGATTACAAAGACATGAAAATAACAAAGAATAATTACCTGGCCGGTTTTGCTTCGGTCGTCATCATATTAGCACTGATCCGATGTGTTCACCCAAAGATTGCGGAGGGAACAAATCAGGCAGTTGCTGAGATGAAAGATGAGAGCCCCCTCCCGACCTCCCCCCGTAGGGGAGGAGAGGTCAAGGATGAAAAAGTGACTCAAGTGAATGCAAAGGAGGAAAAAGCGAAGGAAGAAGAGAGCCTCCTCCCGACCTCCCCCAAGAGGGGAGGAGAAGTCAAAGGTATTTCCCGCTTCTTCAACAGCGACGGCTCCATTGTCAAGCATAGAATCCTCAGTGTACCACGTTACTTGGAAGCATTCCCTGACAGTCAGCCATTACAGGAACGGGCGGCAGCACAATGGGGCGTAAAGCCGGTGAACAACCGCGATGACGCAGAGGCGAGAAAGAAGGAACTGGTATATATGGGCTCATCGCCATTCTATCACGTAGATGTGCTGCACAGAAGTGTTCCTTATCTTGTTCCCAGGGCAGCCGTGCTACTCAACGATATAGGAAGAGCCTATTACGACAGTCTGCAGATCAAAGGTGTTCCCCTGCATCAGTTCATTGTGACGAGTGTGCTTCGCACCAAGGAAGACGTGGCCAAGCTGAGAAACTACAATAGGAACGCTACCGAGAACAGCTGTCATCTGTACGGCACCACCTTCGATATCTGCTATAACCGTTACAAGACTGTTCAACCCCCAGGCGAGAAGCGCAGACAGGTGCAGAACGACACGCTGAAATGGGTGCTGGCCGAGGTGTTGAACGACATGCGCAAGCAGGGTAGGTGCTATATTAAGTACGAGGTAAAGCAGAGTTGTTTCCATATCACCACACGATAAATGGTGGAATGAGGAATGTGGAATGAGGAATGAGGAATGTGGAATAAACAAATGTTAAATAGGAATATTTTCTCCCGTTTCCTTTTTATTTCTTCATGAAAAGTATTACCTTTGCATCCGCATTTGAAAATGCCGATATGGCTCAGTTGGTAGAGCAACGCATTCGTAATGCGTAGGTCCCGGGTTCGAGTCCCGGTATCGGCTCTTTTCGAATCTCGCTGTTAAGCACCCTTTCAAAAACCATTTTAGTTTCGTTGCGGTAATAGCTCAGTTGGTAGAGCATTGGCTTCCCAAGCCGAGGGTCGCGGGTTCGAGTCCCGTTTACCGCTCCTTGCACCTAACCATCAACAAGTTATTATCCATTATGCCAGAAAGACGAACCACACGCACTTCTTTAGATACCTCATACGGTCATCTTCAACCCCAGGCGCTCGATTTGGAAAGAGCGGTTGTAGGCGCATTGATGATCGACAAGGATGCTTTCTCCATTGTCAGCGAAATCATCCGCGAGGAATCGTTCTATGAACCCCGTCATCAAAAGATCTACAAAGCCATCCAGAACCTGAACATGGATGAGCGTCCTGTGGATTTCATGACCGTGATAGAGGAGCTGAAACGCAACGGTACGCTGGAGGAAGTGGGCGGTCCTACGTATGTTGTGGAGCTGTCATCCCAAGTAGCTTCATCAGCCCATATCGAGTATCATGCCCGCGTGTTGGCACAGAAGCACCTTGCCCGTCAGCTGATCAGCTTTGCCAGTGTGATTGAGACCAAGGCATTCGATGAGACCGTTGATGTGGATGATCTGATGCAAGAGGCAGAATCGTCGTTGTTTGAGCTCTCGCAGAAGAACATGCGTCAGGAGTACACACAGATTGATCCTGTGCTGACGCAAGCAGTGGATATTCTGCAGAAGGCAGCCGCCAACACATCAGGACTAACTGGTATTCCCACAGGCTACACCCGTTTGGATGATATCACAGCAGGATGGCAGGCCTCCGACTTGGTCATCATCGCTGGTCGTCCGGCCATGGGTAAGACCTCCTTCGCCTTGTCGTTGGCAAAGAATATCGCCGTTGACTATAACTATCCCATCGGCTTCTTCTCGTTGGAAATGAACAATGTACAGCTGGTGAACCGTCTGATGTCGAACGTCTGCGAGATCTCCGGTAAGAAGATCCTGAACGGTCAGCTGGACGATGAAGAGTGGAAGCGTCTCGACCGCAATATCCGAAAGTTGCAAGGTGCACCTATCTATATCGATGATACGCCAGGTATGAGCATCTTCGAGCTGCGTTCGAAAGCCAGAAGAATGGTGCGCGAAAAGGGTGTGAAGGTGATCATGATCGACTACCTTCAGCTGATGAATGCCAACGGTGCGAAGTTCGGCAGCAGACAGGAAGAGGTGAGTACGATCAGTCGTTCGCTGAAAGGCTTGGCCAAGGAGTTGAATATCCCCATCTTGGCGCTCTCGCAGTTGAACCGTAGTGTGGAGAATCGTGATAGTAGTGACGGTAAGCGACCGCAGTTGAGCGACTTGCGTGAGTCGGGTGCCATCGAGCAGGATGCTGATATGGTGCTCTTCGTTCATCGTCCTGAGTATTATCATATCCTGCAGGATGAGAAAGGAAACGACCTTCGTGGCATGGCACAGATCATCATTGCCAAGCACAGAAAAGGTGCAACGGGTGATGTGCTGCTGAACTTCCGTGGTGAGTTCACGCGTTTCCAGAACCCTGAAGACGCCATTGTACCGCCATCAGGATCGGGTGGAGGAGAGATTATCGGCAGTAAGCTGAATGAAGATGATGTGCCCTTTGCACCGCCTCCATCACCAACACCGTTCTAATCAGAAAGTTTTTTGGAAAGATATTTGCCTGTGATGCTGTCATTGCAGGCACATAACTGTTCTGGTGTTCCCGCAAATACCAGATTTCCACCGCGGTCACCACCTTCAGGACCCAAATCAATTACATGATCCGCACATTTGATCACATCCAGGTTATGCTCTATAACGAGGATGGAATGACCGCGTTGGATGAGGGCATCAAAGGCACGGAGCAACCGCTGGATATCATGGAAATGCAATCCCGTGGTGGGCTCGTCGAAGATGAACAGGGTAGGCTCCGACTTCTCCTGTCCCATGAAATAGGCGAGTTTCACGCGCTGGTTCTCACCACCTGACAATGTGGAAGAGCTCTGTCCGAGCTTGATATAACCCAATCCTACATCATCCAACGGTTTCAGACGGTCAACAATGGTCTTCTGACCGTTCTCGCTGAAGAACGCAATGGCTTCAGAAACGGTCATACATAAGATATCATAGATATTCTTCCCTGCAAACAGCACATCCAGGATGTCTTTCTTGAAACGCTTACCATGACAGGCCTCGCATTCCAATTCGAGGTCGGCCATGAACTGCATCTCCACGGTAATCACACCGGTTCCCTTGCACTCCTCGCAACGACCGCCATCAGCATTGAACGAGAAATACTGGGGTGTGAAGCCCATCTGCTTGGACAACGGCTGTTCGGCATATAGCTGACGGATAGCATCATAGGCCTTGACATAGGTGGCGGGATTACTGCGAGAACTTTTGCCAATGGGGTTCTGATCCACCATCTCCACATGCTTCACTGCCTTCCAATCACCTTCCAGTGAGATATACTCTCCTGGCTGGTCAGCCACTTCGTTGAGATGTCGTTTGAGGGCAGGGTAGAGGATGCCCTTGACCAACGATGACTTACCGCTTCCTGACACGCCTGTAACGGCGGTCATCACGTTCAGTGGGAACTTCACGTCAATGCCCCGCAGGTTATTCATCCTACAGCCTTTCAGGTCGATTGCGAGGTTCCACGGACGACGGGACAGAGGCACGGGAATGGTCAGTTCGCGCGAAAGATACTGCATGGTATATGACTGCTTGGAAGATATCTTGGAAGAAGGGGTAGGGGGACCTTGGTAAACTACTTCTCCACCAAGCTGTCCTGCATCTGGTCCGATATCAATTAGTTCATCTGCAGCACGGATGATATCCTCATCATGCTCCACAACGATTACTGTGTTACCCAACGATTGCAAATCTTTCAATACTTGAATCAGTTTACCAGTGTCTCTTGAGTGCAGACCGATACTGGGTTCGTCGAGGATATACAGGGAGCCCACCAGACTCGAGCCGAGGGAGGTGGTGAGGTTGATTCGCTGACTTTCACCGCCTGAAAGACTATTAGAGGCACGGTTGAGCGTCAAATAGGTAAGTCCTACATTTACAAGGAATTGCAATCTATTGTTTATCTCCAAAAGTAATCGCTTACCTGTGATTGCATCATGCTCATCCAACTGCAGGTTATCGAACCATTCCTTGAGCTTTCCAATGGGCATCTCCACAAGGTTCGTCAAGCTCATTCCGTTGATCTTCACGTATTCGGTTTCCTTCTTCAAGCGGGTACCATGACACTCAGGACAGACCGTCTTACCACGGTATCTGCTCAGCATCACACGGTACTGGATTTTGTACTGATTCTCTCTCAACATCTGGAAGAAAGCATCAATGCAGACACGGTCGTGCAAATCCTTAGGTTCAATGGGCAGACCGTGCCAGAGCATGTCTTTCTGGGTGCGTGTCAGACGGTAATAAGGCTCAAAGATGGGGAAATCACACTTCACAGCACGACGGCAGAACTCATCCTGCCACATCTTCATCTTATCACCATGCCAGCACTGCACACAACCATCATACACGCTCAGCGAGGAGTTAGGAATAACCAACCGTTCATCAATGCCAATAATGCTTCCAAAGCCTTCGCACGTAGGACAGGCACCCAAGGGGGAGTTGAAGGAGAACATGTTCTCGTTAGGCTCCTCAAAGGTGATGCCGTCAGCTTCGTAACGGGTGGAGAAATCATAGCTGATATTACTTGGCAGGAACATCAAACGACATGCGCCATCACCTTCATAAAGAGCAGTTTCGGCAGAGTCGATGAGTCGTGAGATCACTTCCTTTTCCGTATCAACAGACAGACGGTCAATCAAGAGCCACATCACGGGTTCCTGTTGTTGCTGCAACGCATTCTCAGCAACAGAAACCATGTCGTCATTCTCCGTAAACTCATCAATACGATAGAAGGTTCCCTGATAGAACATTCGTACGTATCCCTGCTGCAGATACATCTCCAGCTGACGTTTCAACGTACGGTTTTCATGTTTATGAACAGGGGCCATTACCACGAATTTCGTGCCTTTACCGTACTGTTTCATGCAGTTCACAATGTCTTCCGTGGTGTGCTTCTTCACTTCAACGCCGGAAATAGGAGAGTAGGTACGTCCAATGCGGGCAAAAAGCAGACGGAGATAATCGTATATCTCTGTGGTGGTTCCCACAGTACTGCGTGGATTTCGCGCAATCACTTTCTGTTCAATAGCAATGGCAGGTGGTAATCCTTTGATGTAATCACACGCAGGTTTTGACATACGACCAAGGAACTGACGGGCGTAAGCACTCAGGGATTCCACGTAACGGCGCTGACCTTCAGCGTACAGCGTATCGAAAGCCAGCGATGATTTACCGCTGCCTGAAACACCTGTGACAACGATAAAATTATTCCTGGGTATCTGTAACGAAATTCCTTTCAGATTGTTTACCCGTGCATTCTTGATCTCTATAGATTTGCTCATCTGCGTATCATTGATTGAATTTGCAAATATACGCATTTTCTGGCTAACATGTATGACTTTTACACTTTTTTCTCTTCCTGCCACACTTTTTTGCTTATGTGCTCTTTTAGGAGGCGGGGAAGGATCTCATCCTAGTTTTTATATTTATTATTTATCATAATGTTGATTAATGCTTTAATTGATATATATCATGTTTTAATGCAATTTAACCTTTACGCGCGTACAACTTATTGTTTTTTTTTGTAATTTTGCAACGATTTGCGATAATAATTGAGTTATTTGACTGAGTATCAATATTTTAAGGTATTATTGAGGTATAAAAGATGAGACAACTTAAGATTCAGAAAAGCATCACCAACCGCTCAAGTGAGGCTCTTGACAAGTATCTTGTTGAAATTGGACGTGCACCACTGATCTCTATTGACGAGGAAATTGAGCTTGCACAGAAGATACGTAAAGGCGGACCAGAAGGCGAAGCAGCAAAGGATAAGTTGGTTACAGCCAACCTGCGTTTCGTTGTATCCGTTGCCAAGCAGTACCAGCACCAGGGGTTGACATTGACAGACTTGATTGATGAGGGTAACATCGGCTTGATCAAGGCCGCACAGAAATTTGATGAAACACGTGGATTTAAATTCATCTCCTACGCCGTATGGTGGATCCGTCAGAGCATCCTCCAGGCTATTGCTGAGCAGAGTCGTATCGTTCGTCTGCCGCTCAACCAGGTAGGTAGCTTGAACAAGATCAACCACGAAATCAACCGTTTTGAGCAGGAAAACCAGCGACACCCCTCTGTGAGTGAGCTGGCAGAAGCTACACAGCTGGATGAGGACAAGATCGGTCAGAGTCTGGCTGCTGACGGTCATCATGTAAGTATCGACGCTCCTTTCCAGGATGGTGAGGACAACTGTATGCTGGATGTGATGCCCAGTGGCGATGACAGTCGTACCGACCGTCAGGTTGACCACGAATCGATGGCACAGGAGCTGAAGGCCGTCCTCTCAAAGGTGTTGAAAGAGCGTGAAATCATCATTATCCGCGAGTGCTTTGGCATTGATTGTCATGAGAAAGGACTCGAGGAAATCGGCGACGAGCTGGGTCTTACCCGTGAACGTGTTCGTCAGATCCGTGAGAAGAGCATTGCCAAGCTGCGTGAAAGCGGTAATGCCAAGATACTGATGAAATACTTGGGATAAACAACGTGTCTCCTTCTTTCCTATCCCGACTGATCATCCTTCTTTTAGCCACTTCATCGTTAAGTGCGCATGCGATGGATCAAAATGATACCATCGCCTTGAACCGCGTGTTCAACTATCGATCAGTCACGCAGACCGACATCAATGGTACCACCATGAATGTCTATATGAGATATCATCTGCGGACGGACAAGAAGAACAAGTTACTGCTTACCGTGCCTTCCATGTATGTGCTGGCACGGAAAAACAACAGGGAGTTTGTGGGTGAGACCTATTCTAAGGTGAAATTTCTGGATGTACAGGAATATGATGCGGCCCTCCAGGTGGCTGTGGGAACGGTACCCAGATACAAGATCACCATGCCTACCGTACGACTCTATCTCACCCCCAAACTCTATGATGTGACGCTGATTGGCGACCATCTCCTCTCCCCTTTCCATTTCAGGAACCGCTCGTTCTACCGCTATGGCGTGACACCGCTCACGGATCAGCGCGTGGAAATCGTGTTCAGACCCACGAAATACAACACCCAGCTGGTAAGCGGCAAGGCCATTGTCGATTACGACACGGGACGTATCATCTCCGTGGAACTCTCTGGAGAATACGATATGATTCGCTTCCAGCTACAGGCTGAGATGGGTGATTCAGGGGAGCTGTCGTTGATTCCTAAACGCTGTGACATCAACTGTGTGTTCAAATACCTGGGAAACAAGATTACAGGCACGTTCCACACGGAAGGAGACCAGCTGAAAGAACTGCCCGACAGTATCATCAACAGTCATAGCATGGCCCTGATGGACAGTATCCGTCCTGAACCCCTACCCTCTTTCATGCAGTCTATTTACCAGCACTACGACTCGCTGGCAGCACTTACCGTTCCAACGACCACACGAAAGAAAAAGAACATGGCCAAGACCATCCTGTGGGATGCCGTAGGAGATAACTTGGTGAACCGTATCAAGGGAAATTTCGGCAATAACGACCAGGGCTACTACCGTATCTCCCCTATCCTCAATCCGCTTTATTTGGGCTACAGCGACCGTAAGGGCATCTACTACAAAATGAAGCTCAACGGTAGCTATGCCTTCTCTGACAACCAGCAACTGCGTGTGAATGCACGAATGGGCTACAGGTTCAAGTTCCATGAGTTCTATTACAGCGTACCCGTCAGGTTTACCTATAATAACGACAGAAACGGCTATCTGGAAATAGAAGTGGGTAGAGGAAACAGGATTACCAGTTCGAATATCAGACAACAGCTGAAGGAGGACTACCCTGAGATTGACTGGGACAGCAATAACAAACGACTCGATTATTTCAAGGATTCGTACATCAAGGTGCGGAACAACTTCGATATCTCTGAACTGTGGAGCGTCATGGTGGGTTATACATACCATCGACGCACCGCTGTTGACAAGCAGTTCTTCCGTACTATTGACATGCCTGTAGCTTATCATTCCATGGCTCCTATGGTGCAGACACAGCTGCGCCCGTGGGGAAAGAAACGCGGTCCGATATTCACCTTGAACTATGAACAGGGCATCAAGGGAATAGGAAAGGCGAATATGGAGTACGGACGACTGGAGTTCGATGCCATCTGGCTAAGGAAATTCTTCCGACTGCGCTCCTTGTCATTACGCGGCGGTTCAGGCTATTTCTTCCAGAAAGGTCATGAGGCTTACTTCCTCGACTTCGAGAACTTCCGCGAAGACTACATGCCGGGGGGATGGAACGATAGCTGGACGGGGGAATTCCTGCTGCTGAACCGTGATATGTACAACTCTTCACGCTACTACGTAAGGGGTAACATGACGTATGAGTCACCGCTGATGTTGATGTCACGACTGCCCGTTGTGGGGAAGGTGATTGAGATGGAACGGGTGTATGTCAGCGGACTGCTTGCCGACAAGCTCCATCCCTATACGGAATGGGGTTACGGGTTCACCAACCGTCTGTTCTCCATCGGTGCCTTCGTGGCCACGAGGAATTTCAAATATGATGGAATCGGATGCAGGGTCGGACTCGAACTATTCCGCGACTGGTAATACAAAATAACCTAAACCTATGAACCAGAAAGAACAACTAACCGTATATAAAGCAAGTGCAGGAAGTGGTAAGACCTTCCGTCTGGCCTGTGAGTACATCAAGCTACTCATAGACCAACCCACACGTTACCGTCATATCCTTGCCGTGACCTTCACCAACAAGGCCACTGAGGAGATGAAGGAGCGCATCCTTTCACAGCTCTATGGTATATGGAAGAAACTCTCCTCGTCGAATGATTATCTCAACGAGGTGATGAGCAGTCTGCAGATGGATCAGGACACCGCTTCCCAAAAGGCTGGTATTGCCCTGCATCAGCTGTTACACGACTACAGTTATTTCCGCGTGGAAACGATTGACAGCTTCTTTCAGACAGTGCTCCGCAACCTGGCTCGTGAGCTGGATCTCACGGCAAACCTGCGCGTGGAACTCAATGATGAGCAAGTGGAAGAACAGGCTGTTGACCTACTGATAGAGCAACTGAAGAAAGATGACATGATCCTGAAATGGCTCATCAGCTACATTGAGCAGAATATCGAGGAGGATAAGTCATGGAACGTAATCGGTCAGGTAAAGAAATTCGGCAAGACCATCTTCAGGGAATACTATAAGACGCATAGCGAGGAACTTAACGCTCGCATTGCTGAGAAAGGTTTCTTCCCTAAATATGTGAAGGAACTGGAGGCGTTGCGTGCTCAGGCTAAGAAGACCATGAATGACTTGGGTGATCAGTTCTTTGAGATCATCGAGGAACACGGTCTTACACCTGATAGCTTCGCCAACAAGACTCGCGGTATTCCCAGCTATTTCAAGAAGCTGCAAGGCAATGATTTCAGTGACAAGATCTGTTTCAACAACACCGTGGAGAATTGTCTGGTGGATAGTGAGAAATGGACCAGTAAGAGCAGTCCTGACCGCAACACCATCATCTCTTTGGCTGATAGCACTCTGATGCCCTTGCTGAACGAAGCTGAACGCATCCGTCATCAGCAATGGAAGATATACCTCTCGGCAGATGTCACGCTCAGTCATTTGAACCAGGTACGACTGCTCAACAATATAGAGAAACAAGTACGGGAACTCAATGAAGAGGCTAACCGCTTCCTGCTGAGCGACACCCAGCAGTTCCTGCATGAGCTGATTGACGACAGTGACAGTCCGTTTATCTTCGAAAAGATCGGTGCCCAGCTGGAGCATATCATGATTGATGAGTTCCAGGATACGAGTACGGTGCAATGGCAGAACTTCAAGCTCTTGCTCGAAGAGACGATGAGTCGTGATTCAAGCGAACTCCCAGCGGATGTCATCAGGAACATGATCGTAGGTGACGTGAAGCAGAGCATCTACCGTTGGCGCAATGGTGACTGGCGTTTGCTCAATGGTATTGACCAGCAGTTCCCACGGGGCGCCTATCAACTGAAAACCCATCATCTCGACACCAACTACCGTTCCTCATACCATGTGGTGACCTTCAACAATGCCTTCTTTGCCAAGGCTGCTGAGCTGGAGCATGACAATGAGGCGGAACTGAGTGAAGAAGGAGCCAACGAACTGCAGCAAGCCTATGCGGATGTGGAACAGGTGTGTAACAAAGAGAAGGATGGTCAGACGGGATTGGTACGTATAACCCTCTTGCCACAAGCTGGATACGAAGGTGAGGTAATGAACACGATAGTCAACTATGTGGATGAGCTGAAGGAACGACAGGTGCCTGAACAGGATATTGCCATCCTCGTAAGGAGTAACCGCTATATCCCCAAGATCGCTGATTTTTTCTCGCAGAATCGTCCTGAGATCACCATCATCAGTGATGAGGCTTTCCGTCTGGATGCCTCCTTGGCTGTGTGTATGTTGGTCAGCGCTATGCAACTGCTGATCCATAAGGATGATGAACTGGCGCGTGCCAACGTCGAGAAAGCCTATTACAGTATTCATCAAAAACCCTTGGGAACCCTTCTCGATGATGTCCGTACTGCCCTACTCCATCTGCCCATGGTGGATATGGTGGAACGACTGTATCAGCTGTTGCAGCTGAACAAGCTGGAGGATCAGGGGGCTTATCTGTGCACGTTCTTTGATAAGATAAATGACTTCGTAGCCGACAATGGTACGGATATCGAGGGATTCATCAAGCTATGGGATGAGAATATTCATGAGAAGACCATTCCCAGTGATAAGAAGACAGGTATCAGGGTAATCAGTATTCATAAGTCGAAAGGACTGGAATTCAAACACCTGATCATCCCCTTCTGCGATTGGAAATTGGAGTTGGGTGGTACCCTATGGTGTCAGCCCACAGAAGCACCGTATAACCAGTTGCCGTTGGTGCCAGTTGACTACAGTGGTAAGCTGCAGGATACCATCTACGAAGACGATTATGTCTTCGAACACCTGCAGAACTGCGTGGATAACCTCAACCTGCTCTATGTGGCTTTCACCCGTGCCAAGGAGAACCTCTTCGTGATTGGCCGAAGGGATGCAACAAATACAAGGAGCATGCTGATACAACAGGTGCTGAGCAAACTGGAACTGGAAGGCGCAAGCATCGAGGAACCTGAGGAGAAAGACCAGTCCATTGTCTTTGAATATGGAACATGGACCACAGCTTCACTGAAGAATAAGGAGAAGGATTTGTCAGCAAATGTGTTCCTCCAGAAGGCCGAGACACTGGATGTGAAAGTAGAAAGCTATGACAGTCGTGTGGACTTCCGTCAGAGTAATACCAGTAAGGACTTCGTGGATGATTCCTCATTGACGGAGGAGGAACAGCAACGCAAACAGTATGTCAAGATGGGTAACATCCTGCACCATCTGTTCTCGCAGATCCGTACCACGAAAGATATCCCTGATATCCTACGACAATTGGAATACGATGGTGTGTTGTATGATGAGGAAGTATCTGCTGAGAAGATCAAATCCATGCTCGAGAAACGCTTGACTCATCCAAAGGTAAGTGATTGGTTCTCTGATAGATGGGCTTTGTTCAACGAATGCAGTATTATCCGCACGGATGAGCAGGGAGAACTCGTGGAACGCCGTCCTGACAGGGTGATGACTGATGGTTCCCGAACCATCGTTGTCGACTTCAAATTCGGTGCACAACGGGAGGAATATCACCAGCAGGTGCGCGAATATATGCAACTGCTCCAGCAGATGGGACACACCCAGGTGGAGGGTTATCTGTGGTACGTATATAGTAATCAAATCAAGGAGGTGAGCGTA
Source organism: Prevotella sp. (assembly GCA_017561825.1). Classification (GTDB taxonomy): domain Bacteria; phylum Bacteroidota; class Bacteroidia; order Bacteroidales; family Bacteroidaceae; genus Prevotella. The sequence goes on along the minus strand of JAFZBK010000009.1, from coordinate 11,660 downwards.
TGAAGACATTCCTGGAATTCGTTGCAGAAGATATCATCAAGAAACATGGAACGGAACTGTCGAGAATCGCCGTGGTGTTCCCCAACAAACGTGCCTCACTGTTCCTGAACGGTCATCTGGCCAGGTTAGCAGGGAAGCCACTATGGAGTCCTGCATACGTCACTATCAGTGACCTGTTCCGTCAGCAGTCAGAACTGATGGTAGGCGACTCCGTCAAACTGATCTGCGAACTATACAAGAGTTTCATCCAATGTACGGGTATTGAGGAGACGCTCGATCATTTCTATGGGTGGGGACAGTTGTTGTTGGCCGACTTCGACGATATTGACAAGAATATGGCGGATGCTGACAATGTGTTTGCCAACCTGCGTGATCTGCATGAGCTGGATGGTGTTTCCTATCTCTCGGATGAGCAGAAACAAATCCTGAAGAAGTTCTTCAGTAACTTCACAGATGAACATGATACGGAGCTCAAACGGAAATTCCTCGAGCTATGGAGTCATTTCAGTGAGATCTACCACGACTTCCAGAACCGTCTTCGTCAGCAAGGACTAGCCTATGAGGGTATGCTATACCGTGAGGTGACAGAGAAGATGGAGCCTACCCTGTCGTACGACCATTACATCTTCGTGGGCTTCAATCTTCTGCAGACCGTTGAACAGAAGCTGTTCCTGAAGCTGAAGGAGGAAGGGAAGGCTTCGTTCTATTGGGACTTCGACCACTATTATATAAAAGGTACGCGAAGTCGTGAGCTACCAGAGAATGAGGCGGGACATTTCATCTCTTCCTATTTCTCACGCTTCCCCAATGAGCTTGACAACAATGATACTTCCATCTATGATCATCTGAACCACGACAAGCAGGTAACATTTATCAGTGCCCCTACTGAGAATGTGCAGGCCCGCTATATCAGTCGTTGGCTCCAAGAGGATAACCGAATAGCTGACGGTCAGAAAACAGTGATTGTGATGTGCGATGAGTCCATCCTCCCCACAGCTGTTCATTGTCTGCCCCCAGCCGTCGAAGAGATGAACGTCACAACAGGCTATCCATTACAACATGCCCTCATCAGTTCGTTGGTAAAACAAGTTGTCAACCATCATCTTTATGGTGGACGAAGGACCTACAAACAGGTGACACGACACCCGTACTACAACTTACTTGTCGCTTCAGAAACACCTGTAGCCATCAACAAAGCAACACCTGCCACGCTCAATGCCCATCTGCTGAACGTGGTTCGGGCAGTAGCTCTTGACGACTCCCACTCGCAGTTTGAGCAGGAGGCGCTCTTCAGGATGTACACGTTGCTCAACCGACTCCAGAACATTCTCACTACAGACCAACTGGATATCGATCTCACCACCTATCAGAAAATGCTGAGCCAGCTCATTGGCAGTACCACGATTCCTTTCCATGGCGAGCCGGCAAAGGGTATTCAGCTGATGGGTGTGCTCGAAACGAGGAACCTCGACTTCGACCATGTGCTGATTCTCTCGTGTCAGGAGGGGAACATGCCCAAGGGCGTGAACGATTCGAGCTTCATCCCCTACTCCATCCGCAAGGCCTACGGACTCACCACCATTGATCATAAGGTGGCGGTGTATGCGTATTATTTCCACCGACTGATCCAGCGTGCAAAGGATGTGACGATTCTTTATAACAACTCCACCGAGGACGGTCATACGGGCGAGATGAGCCGGTTCATGCTCCAGCTCATGGTGGAGAGTAACCTGCCTATCCGTAAGATGACCATTCAGACGGGACAGGACCAGACGCCCTTGAATCCTGCAAGTATAGAGAAGAAGCCTGAGATGATGACAAAGCTGCAGGCAATGGCCAATAAAGGCTTCTACCCTACCTACATCAACCGTTACCTCCGCTGTCAGCTGCAGTTTTACTACAACCATATCGAGGGCATCCGAGAACCTGATGAGATGGATGAAGAGACCATCGACAACCGTACCTTCGGAAATATCTTCCATAAGGCATCTGAGAATCTTTATACGAAGATGAGACGAAGCGATATGATGATCATGCCCGAGGAAATTGAGAATATGCTGAAGAACCCGCTGGACATCGAGCGGGCAGTTGATGAGGCATTCAAAACTGAGGTGTTTGACAAACGACAAATGCAATCATCAGAGTTAAACGGACTACAGCTCATCAACCGCGAGGTGGTGATTCATTATATCAAACGACTCCTGAGGATTGACCGTCAGTTGGCTCCCTTCCAGGTGATGGGTCTTGAGGAAAAGGTTGATGGAGCAATGGATGTCAACACGTCAGCTGGTGATACCACCATCAAGATGGGAGGAATCATCGACCGTCTAGATATGATCTGGGATCAGGAAGCAGGGACAAAGCGCATTCGCGTGGTTGATTACAAAACGGGTAGCAAGGCACTCAAGACAAGAATCAACAGTGTGGAGGAAATCTTTGAGCAGCCGATTGCGCCGCAGAAACATGCTGACTACTACCTGCAGACCATGTTGTACTCGCTGTTTGTAAAAGATGATAAGAAGCACAACAGTGATCACCTGCCCGTAGCACCTGCCTTGCTGTTCATTCAGCATTCAGGTGGTGATAACTATGATCCGATACTGCCTTTAGGGAAAGAGAAGATGAAGGATATCAGTCATTATGAAGAAACATTCAGGAATGGTATCAGAGAAGTGCTCACAGAGATCTTCGAGCCGTCAGTACCTTTCAGGCCTACTGCCGACCGCGCCATCTGCGCCACCTGTCCCTACCGTCAGTTCTGCGGATTATAACTACCGCATGGACTCATCAACGAAGCACAGCGGAAGGAGGTCGCGTACCGTATCTATCACATATATGCCCTTCGTGCCGTAGAGGTAGATCTTCATCGGACGACCGTACCGCTGCTCCACTTCGAGGATCACCTGACGACAGGAGCCGCAGGGAGTAACGGGATCTTCCGTGAAGCCGTTGTCATTACGTGCAGCAATGGCCAAGGATTCTATCGACAACTCAGGATGCTGTGCTTGTGCGGCAAAGATAGCCGTACGTTCCGCACAGAGCGTAACGGGATAAGCGGCGTTCTCCTGGTTAGCACCGATAATCTCCGTACCATCCTCCAATCTGATGGCTGCCCCTACCCTGAAATGCGAATAGGGGGAATAGCTGTTGTCGGTGGCATCCATGGCCTTCCGTACCAGCTGCTGTTCCGCCTCGTTCAGTTCCTCCAACTGACAGAACACAATGTTTTGGGTTAACTCTATCTTCTTCATCTTCCGTAAAGTCCAACGTAGTTAATTTTCAATTTTCAATTCTCAATTTTCAATTCTTCAAAGCATCCCGCATCTGGCTCATCATCCCTCAGTCGTCCGTCACGATCAGTAGGTAACGACGTGGCTTTATCAGCCTTGCCAATGGCCGTGGATTTCTCCGATAAGTGGAAGTCGTAGCGTTGCTCGTTGATATCCACCAGCATGAACAACTTCTCACCACTGATAGCCGCCGTATCCTTCACCTCTTCCCACAGGATATTGGTGAAATGCGTGGTATCCTCCACCTCAGGCGTTCTCAGAATGGAATGCGCGAACGTATAGTTGAATGTGGTGGAGTCATTCTGTGCTCCCATGATCACATCCTCACCATATCCAGTGATGATCGAGTTCATACAGTTCAGCTGTTCCAGTGGGTGCTGTGCGTCAGCTGCGAAGAGCAAGGCAGGACCTCTACTACTGTCAAAAGGATAGAACTGCGCCAATGTACAATGGTTGATGGTGAAGTCACCGCCGAGGATGTCGAGACAAGCCCCAAGGGTATTGGTCAGTTGACAGTTCTCCAGCGTGATCTTGGCATTTACGGCACTCAGTCCTGCACCCTGACAGTTATGTACCGTCACATTCCGCATGGTCAGCTTCTGTCTATCAATAGCAGCAGAGTCGCATACAATCCCGTTGAACGTACTATGCACATCCGTATATTCCATCACGTTATCATACGAGCTCTCGTAGATATGTATTCCCTGCCACTGACCACTCACCATATCATACGGCAGGTAGTCGAACATCCTGTCCATTCTGTCGCCACGGAGCACCACATTGGCCTCTGCTGTTCCCTCCGTGATCAGTCGTCCGTAGATATCCAATCCGCTATTTCCATGGAAATAAACGGTCTTCCCTGCCGGTATTCGTAACGTAGCCCCCTCTTCCACGCGCATCATGCCATAGATGATGGTGGGTTTGGAACCCTCAAGAACCAGTTCGTCCTTCACCGTTACATCACTCAGGATATCCGCATCCCACGAATAAGCATTCAGGTTCACCTTCTGTACCGCTCCGCTTTCCAAGGTGAATACCAGGTTGTCTTCGAGCATCTGCGGTTCCGTCTGACCGTTCTCTGGGGATGTCAGTTCCACGAATACACGAACGCTGTCCTTGTTACGGATCTCGAGATGATGCGTTTGGTAGCCCGCTGACTGTCCCAGATAGACACCATCCACGTTGACACGATAGCCCGTTTGATTACCGTTGGCCAATCGCACATCCGTACACCTTATGCCCTCTCCCGAACGGTTATACACCCAGAAGGTGCGCGTACTGGATGGAACCTTGGAGAACACCGTGTCCATCTTCACCGTATCCGTGGAGAAAGTCAGGAGATAGGATGACGAGGTCGTGAAAGAGTCATCATCGGCACACGCCACACAGAGCATGGCGGCCAGGAATAATTGGATCAGATATCTGCACTTCATTATCTCCATAACGCGCTTTCACCCTCGTTTATTGTGCTGTGCAAGGTGTTTCAGCACTTTTCGCACTCCTCAAGCCACAGCGTACTCATCGCATCAGAAGGCATACGCCAGTCGCCACGAGGTGACAAGCTCACGCTACCCACCTTCGGACCATCGGGCAAGCATGAGCGTTTGAACTGCTGTGAGAAGAAGCGGCGCACAAAGGTGGTGAGCCATTTCTTGATGATCTCATCCTCATATTTGTTCTTAAACGCATTTTGTGCCAGCAGGAAGATCTTCCTCGGTGAGAATCCGAAGCGCAGGAAGTAGTACAGGAAGAAGTCGTGTAGCTCATACGGTCCCACCAGATCCTCGGTCTTCTGTTTGATATTCCCTTGCTCATCGGCAGGAGTCAGCTCAGGCGAGATAGGTGTATCAAGCACATCCAACAATGTCTCTGCCCCCTTCTTATCCTCCACAGCCATCTCGTCAGCCACATAACGTACCAAGTACTGGATGAGCGTTTTGGGTACGCTGGCGTTCACGCCATACATCGACATATGGTCACCATTATATGTAGCCCATCCCAAGGCCAGCTCACTGAGGTCACCCGTACCAACCACCAGTCCTCCGAACTTATTGGTCAGGTCCATCAATATCTGCGTACGCTCTCGAGCCTGAGAGTTCTCGTAGGTCACATCATGCACCTTCGGGTCATGACCAATATCCTCGAAATGTTGTGTCACCGCCTTGGCGATATTGATCTCCTTGATGGTCACACCCAGACTCTTCATCAGGGCAATGGCATTATGGTAGGTACGGTCGGTGGTACCGAATCCTGGCATGGTCACACCAAGAATTCCCTTACGAGACAGGCCTAACTTATCAAACGTCTTCACGCATACCAGCAATGCCAGCGTACTATCCAGTCCGCCACTGATACCAATCACCACATTCTTGCTATTCGTATGCACCAAACGCTTGGCCAGTCCGCTAACCTGTATGTTCAGTATCTCCTCGCAGGAGCTCTTCATATTCTCGCTCTTAGGGATGAATGGATGCGGATCGAACTCACGCAACAGGACAAAGTCGCGCGGTGTAATGGAATGGGCATCCTTAATTAAGGCCATGTTCCCTCGCTGCGCATTCACATAAGTGCTATTGGTACGACGCTCAGAACGCAGACGTTCCACATCAATCTGCGTGATCATCATCTGTGGTTTCATCGAGAAGCGCTCTGCCTGCGTAAGCAGAACACCATTCTCGTATATCAGTGCGTTACCGCCATACACCACATCCTGCGTACTCTCTCCAAATCCACAACCGCTGTAGATATAACCGGTAATGGTACGCGCGCTTTGTTGTGCCAGCAACGATTTCAAATAAGCATGCTTGCCTGCCAGCTCATCACTTGCTGAGAGGTTGAAGATCAGGTCGGCACCTGACAAGGCCAAACGGTTACTAGGTGGTGCAGGAGCCCATACATCCTCACAGATCTCAACACCCATCATCACCCCATCGCAAGTACGGATCAGCAACGGGTCGCGGGATACGGTAATACGAGTACCTGCAAAACGTATCTCTGTAGGATGCAGATCTTGTGATGAAGCAAACCACCGTTTCTCATAGAACTCACTGTAGTTCGGCAGATAGGTCTTGGGAATCAGTGCCAGCAAATCTCCTTTCTGGATCACCGCTGCGCAGTTCAGCAGCAGGTCACCCACGATCACGGGCAATCCTACAATGGCTATCACATCCAGTTTTCTGGTGAAGTCAAGCAGCATCATCACTGCCGTCTCGGCCTGTTCCAGCAATGCGTGCTGACGGAACAGGTCCTGACAGGTGTAGCCTGTGATGGACAACTCTGGGAAAACGATGATCTCCACGCCCTTGCCCTCAGCCTGGGCAATCATACTCTCTATCTGCTGGGTGTTGTAAACACAATCGGCCACCTTCACTTGAGGGATAGCCGCAGCCACTGTGATGAATCCGTTTTGCATGCTCTTTCGTACCGTTAGTTTAACCTATGATACCGCAAAGATAAAGCAAATAATTGAAAACACCAAATAATCCCCTGAAAAACGCGGTTTTACTTCAATGGTATCTGTGGGATGGTGCTTTGACCGGTTTGACGAAGACGTAAGCGTAGTTCATTTGTGATGGAGGGTTGATCATATTGTCTGAACATCTCGTCCGTCCATTCATCAACAAGTACGTCGGGCAAAAGGAGGGAGCGATAGCGAGTCAGTAGTTCGTTGACGGTCGGCATGAGCGAACGGAGTCCTTGGAGGTCCTGGTGTACCACTGAGCCACAGATGTTGTAGAACGTTTCAATCAACTTCTTGGCTGTTGACGATTCACTGTTGTGACTCCTGGCATAGATATCGCCAGTTGGTGAACCCCAAACAAAATGAAAACTCATAGTCCTATGGTCGAAGAATGACGGCATCACAGGAATAGGCATATTGGGATTTCTGACGATATAAGTATCAACCAAGTCAGAATAGACCTTCGGATCCATGTGCACGGCGGTATAGACAGCCAGCAGATGAAGTCGTTGGATAGAGTCGTAGGCAGCCACATCCACTTTCATCTTAAATGGTCTCACCACGCTTTTCCCGAGTGTGGGATAGTTGGGATGCACATCGTTACACTTCAGCAGAACCAGAGCTGTGTCCTTTACGTCATAGGTAAGGGCAATAGGACCATCGTTAGGAGACAAGACCATGAAAAGATTATCATGTTTTGGGCAAGTATTCTGCATCTTCCACTGCTGCTCGTAGTAGTCATTTCTGATATGATCCCTTTCCTTTTGCTCCTCCTCGGTGGTTGCTTCGCCGGAGAATATCGGTTGATGACCCCCTGTCAGCCATTCCTTCGCTTCTAGATTACCTTCGTAGCGGAAGGTCTCGATTGTGTTTTTGATATACTCCACTCCCTGACGGTATTTCAACATGGAGCTGGCTTCCAAACGGTCAGTCTGCTTACCTTTGTTCGTCTGTGCCGTGGCCATACTTGTTATGAGTACCAGCACGACTATGATTATACTTTTCTTCATAGGTCGATTCGTTTTAGTGACATATTGTTAGTGGTTTCTCTCCTATAACCATATGTTCTGTTCTTTCATCAAGACGTTGTACTTTTTCTTTTGGTAGTCAAGCGTCTGCGTTATAAAGCCAACATACGAAATGCGGACCTTATCCTTTTTGTTCCTGAACTTCAAGGTGAATTTACCGTTGTTGTCGGCAACGGTAGATTCTATGATGCGACCGTTCTCGTCTATTTCACAGACGGTTGCACCCATGAGAGGTCCCATATCGTCTCTCACCACACCGCTGATCGTATAGCTTGTTCCCAACGGTTCATTCGGTGCTTTTTGGGTTGTGATCTCAATCACCCCATTCGCGCCCTGCGTTCCATAGATAGCTGTTGCCGCAGCATCCTTTAAGACTGTCTTCGTTTGGATGACGTCAGGGTTGATCTCCGAAAGTTTACCATGGAAGCGAACACCATCGAGAACAATCATCGGGTCATCATTGTTTCGACGCTTCGGAGGGATTCTGAAGACTACTTTGGGGAAATACTTACTGATGGAATCTTCCACCTCTTCACTCATCTCGCCACCGATGGTCAGTTCATCAATCTGCAGGTTGTAGAACCACTCCGGCAGTACCACTTCGTCAGTAAATTCCAGTCGTAGCTTTTTGACATGTGGCAAATCCTTAAGGAAGTCAGGCACTCTTCTCACTCGCAATTGAATGCCATCAGAAAATTGCTCGTTATCTTTTGCCACGAGTTTCTTCAAGATGACATCATCGTTTTCCATCTGTCGCACCACCCATCCCATCTTAGGTGTGAGGGCATGCGTTTCTTTATCCACCTCCGTTCCGATAAAACCGGCAATAAGTTGTAGCGGTGTTTCAAGTTTAAGACTACCATCAGCAATATCGATGATTTGGTATTTGAAATCCACATACACCCGTTCCGAAGGCATCGACTCCGTATGCGCCACCTTATCGAGTGTCACTCCGTTCTCGTTAGGGAAGAACTTGAGTATCCATCCATCCAATTGGGTCGGTGTACGGAAGTCGCAACCGCCACCAATCAGTTTGTTAGGATCATTCTTCTTCACCATGTTCTTCCAGAAATACTGGTTAGGACTCCCCTTGGATGCCCTCACGAACTCCTTCAGGATGGGCTTCAAACTATTGATCCATTCCGTCATGCCATACTGCTCCAGCTGCTGCGTCTTGTCCAACACCTTCTGCCAGTCATCAGGTGTTCCTTTAAGGGTGATGTTCGGAATGCCACAGGCCAGATAAACAACGATAAAATCAAAATAGTTTTTCATGGTTTCCATCAGCGTGATCTGCGATGTGATGCGCTCTGTAACGCCAGTGGTGGAGAAATCGGCGGTGATGGTCTTGGCAATGTCTCCCTTGGTGTTCTCGTGGATTCTTGCCGAGAAGTCAGACAGGATCTGTTCCCAGTCTGTTTCCTCTGAGAGCAAATCCTTGTCAGTCTGTACTGCCAGATCCATTTTTCCATCATGACTCACAATCATGTCGCGCATCTCCTCCGCATGGGCATCCACATAACGAGCGAATCCCTGACTGATCAGCACCCATATCATGTCGGGTGAGAGCACGAGCGGACGGTGTTCGGCATAAGCTCGCACTACCGTTTTGAAGAACACATCCTTCCCTGTGAAAGTATAGAAATACTCGTCATCAGAAAAGCTCCGGGCAATGATGGCGTGTGTATCACCAGGCACGCCTTCATCACGGAGGATGCCATAAAGCGCATAAGCACCACTCTTCAGAGATTCCTCCATGGGATAATCATCTTCTATCGGCTTCAGGTCCTCGTCAACCACAAAGGTGATGCTACCCTCCGACTTCTGGAGGATGCCGTTGCTGTTCTGTGCCGTGGCCATACAGGCAACGAGCGCCAGTGTAATAATGGTAATACTTCTCTTCATAGATTAATTGGGTTCATTTATAGATGTTAGTATTTAGAGTAATCAATACATTTCCGTACTCAATGTACCGTCGAAGCTGATGGGATCGCGGTTCATCGAGCGCACGCGGATGAAGGCCTTGCCATCGTCATACACATCAATCACATAATTGTAAATGTCCTCCCGCGTCTTGACATCGATATATAGTTGGACGTACTTCTTCGACTTGGGTTTCTCCAGCCAATAGCGCATTACCACCTTCTCGAAGTTCAGACCTATGGCCGGCGCAAGGGTGGTCGAAACCTGCGCTTGTCCCATATAAGGAAGATAGCTTCGCAACGTATCTCCACGCAGTTCCAGGTAGAAGTCGGGCGTCACCATTCTCGACCCATACCGCATGGTGTTCATCGTATTGATGTCGATGCGCCAATGTCTCTCGGCAATGGCAACTGCCACACTCCCCTTATCGCTCTCGGTCCAATACGTATGACAATAACATATAAACATACCACCACTCTCAACTCGATTGGCTTCGAACTCCACCTCTTCCATGTCATTAAGCGTTAAGACATAATCAATGGTGTCTGTGCCGTTCTGGTGGTACTCGTACATATGACTCTCCATGGCGTTCTTGCTCAGATCATTGATGACAGAGCAGATGGAATCAACCTCCTTATCATTCATTGTTTTGATTCCGCACATGGTATGTGTGAGCTTCGATTTCTTTTCAGTGTAGTACCTATCATAGACAAGCTCCATACCCTTTTGCCGAAGGTAATCCTCCAACTGTTCCACGCGAGGGTTTACTCCCAACACTTTCGCGTCGTTTTCACGTTGACTCTGTCCGTATGCCGTAGTAGTCAATGCCAGCAGGATTATGAATATAAATCTTCTAAGCATAATGTTCAATGTTCAATGGTCAATGGTCAATGTATATTTCCCGTTCACCCACCTTTTCATCTTCTGGAATCCCTTGGGAACAAAGAGCACGCCCTTTGTGGTGAGCGAGAGGATGTGAAGTCCGTCATCATCTTGGTAGCAGCGTAAGTTGTATTTGGTACTCTCAGCATCGGTGTATGGATGCAGATCACTCTCTACGATGTCACCATTCTCGGTATGAAAGATTCCTTTATCCACATAACCAAGACGGTTATCAATGCGCAGGATGATGGGGATGCGCGTAAACTTATAAGGCTGTTCCGGATGACGGTTCACATAGTCGTAGGCCAGCGAATCGATTTGCTGAACAAGAGGCTCCGCCTGATGCTGGACAGGGATGAAATAATGTGTGCCTGTGGTCACCCCTGGTTGGGGATCGTCTGGCAATCTGCCCCCATACAAAGGTAATCCGTCTGACCCAGTTGAATCAACATATTCCTTGTCATGCTGCCAATACACGGGATACGACTTGGCCCCTTGCAACGTCATCATCGACTTCAACGCTGGCTCTATCTGCGCCTCAAACGCAGCAATATCGAAGGGTTTCTGCTCCTCCTCAGCAATGCCCCGTGGTTCCTCGCAGAAATGATAGTAGTGCCCAAAGGGAGGATGGTCATATCTGAAGTTCGCAGCCTCATGTACGTCGAAATAAAAGATATGATTACCGCTACGATGGTTTTCCATTTCACGGTCATCATTGCTGAAGGCTACTGAATAGTTGATGGTGTCTTTACCATCCTTGTGATATTCGTACATATAACTTTCCGTCGCCTCCTTCCTCGTGCTGGCGAAGGCCTCACGCAACGTGATAAAGGCATTCATCAGTTGCTGTCGCGACATGGTCATGGTATCAATTTGAGCATGCCAGTCATACCTGATATAACCATTATCCAAATCGTTCTTCTGGGTGAACTGCAAGCCATGAGGTTGTTGTCGAAGGAATTCCTCCAACTCCCTGAGCCTCACATTCGTATTCTGTCCGACTGCAGTCGTTGCCCAAACCAGCAGGATAATGCATAATGCATAATGCATAATTCTTAATTATTAATTATTAATTAT
>JAFZBK010000050.1 GCA_017561825.1 Prevotella sp. | reverse complement strand
TTGAAACAGGAGTAGAACAAGTGACAAGTGATAAGTCACAAGTGACAAGTGAGGAGTGGTACACCCTTGAAGGTATCCGCGTGGCGCAACCGGGAAAGGGCGTGTATATTCACAACGGCAAAGTGATCGTGATAAAGTGATACTCCTTCTTGCTCAACCTAGTAATTATTTCACCTATTCAGTTTTTTCGTTCCTCTGACTTTGTCGAAGGTACTTGCACTAACTACGTTTTCCTCTGTCTCGACTCGGCCATTCGTACAAGCACGATGGCTCTCGCTGCTCAATCGGTTCGACAAAGCAAATAAAAATAGTAATTTTCTTTGCTTTGTGCTCGTTTCTTTGTACCTTTGCCGGGAATTTATAAGAATATTCGATATGGACAAGAAACTGAGAATGGCCTCACTTTGTGTGCAGGCAGGATACAAGGCGAAAAACGGAGAACCTATTGAGGTACCCATCATTCAGAGTACAACATTCAAATATGACGACTCCGATGAGATGGCGCAGCTTTTCGACCTGAAAAAGGAAGGCTATTTCTATACCCGTCTGCAGAACCCCACCAACGATGCTGTGGCAGCAAAGATTGCGACGTTGGAAGGTGGAGTAGGCTGTGTGCTGACCAGTAGTGGACAGGCTGCTAACTTCTATGCTGTATTCAATATCTGTGAGGCAGGTGACCATATCGTTACATCCAATGAGATCTATGGAGGTACATTCAACCTTTTCGGTGTAACCCTGAAGAAACTGGGTATCGATTGTACCTTCGTTTCACCCAATGCATCAGAAGAGGAAATACAGGCAGCCTTCCAACCGAATACGAAACTGCTGTTTGGAGAAACGATCTCTAACCCGGGTTGTGCTGTACTTGATATTGAGAAGTTTGCACGTATTGCTCATCGTAATGGTGTTCCCCTTGTGGTTGACAACACCTTTGCAACACCAGTTAACTGTCGTCCGTTTGAATGGGGTGCTGACATTGTCACTCATTCAACTACGAAATACATGGATGGTCTGGCCACACAGGTAGGTGGTGCTGTGATCGATAGTGGAAACTTCGATTGGCTTGCTCATGCAGATAAATTCCCAGGATTATGCACCCCTGATGATTCTTATCACGGGTTGACCTATGTGAAGGCATTTGGTAAAATGGGATATACCACGAAACTGGTGGCTCAACTGATGCGCGATCTCGGATCCATCCCTGCACCCCAGAACTCGTTCCTGTTGAATATGGGATTGCAAACTTTGCACCTGCGCATGGCACAGCATTGTCGTAACGCACAGAAGGTGGCTGAATTCCTGAATGATAATCCCAAAGTTGCTTGGGTTCATTATTGCGGACTGAAAGATGATGAGTTCTATGAACTTGGTCAGAAATATCTTCCCAATGGGTCGTGTGGCGTGATTGCCTTCGGACTGAAAGGTGATCGTGAAACGGCCATCAAATGGATGGATTCATTACAGATGGTTAATATCGTTACCCATGTGGCTGATGCCCGTACCTGTGTGCTCCATCCCGCCAGTCATACACACCGTCAGTTGAGCGACGAACAGTTGCGCGAAGCGGGTGTGGCTCCCGATCTGATCCGCCTTTCTGTAGGTATTGAGGATGTGGAGGATATTCTGGATGATATCAAACAAGCATTGGATAAGATTTAGAGATGAAAGAAGTCGTAGTACAAGATGCCGATTTACAACGTGCGGCAGAGGAGGGAATGGATGCGTTCATCAAGGTGTTCACGGATGCTATCTATCATACCATTGAGGGGGAGTTGACTTCCGAAACGATGGCTGAGCTGAATGCAGACCAGATAACCCTGCTTGCCTATGGTATCTTGCGCGATGAGGTCATGGACGGCGGCTTTGTACAATTGATTCATAATGGATATGGTCCGTTCTTCTTCAGGAACCCCTTTGCTAAAATGATTAAGTTGTGGGGACTGAAGGATCTTTCTAAACTGGTTTACAACGTTGGTTCGCATTATGGCAAGACGCATGAAGCCATCGAGAAAGACTGTACGGATGAAGAATTCATGGCATTGTTTGAACAGTTCCCTGAATATGATGATTACGATGATGAATTCGTGGAAAATGAAGAACAATGGACCAGTGAGATTGCCCATTATATCGATGAGCATATCGAACAGTTTGCAAGAATTGAATAGGATGATATGAATAAGGAAGAAGAATTGCTCAGGAAGAAAAGTCCGGTGAGTATCAAAAACAAGAAGGCTTCGTTTGAATACTTTTTTGTGGAGACCTATACCGCCGGCATCGTCCTTACTGGCACGGAAATAAAGAGTATCCGCATGGGAAAAGCATCCCTTGTGGATACCTATTGTCATATCATCAACGGAGAGATGTGGGTGAAAGGCATGAACATCAGTCCGTATTTCTATGGCTCATACAATAACCACGAGAGTAAGCGCGACAGGAAGCTGTTGCTGACAAAGCGTGAGATCAGACATCTGGAGAATGCTACCAAGCAACCTGGCTACACCATTGTTCCGACATTGGTGTTCATAGATGCGAAAGGTAGGGCAAAGATGGATATTGCTCTTTGTCGTGGTAAGAAACAATACGATAAGCGCGCCACCATGAAGGAGAAGGAGGACAGACGTGAGATGGATCGCGCGATGAAAACGGTGAATGTGAAATAACATGTTGTCGATACAAGATATTATCAAGGAACGGATTTTGATCCTCGACGGTGCGATGGGTACCATGATTCAGACATATGGTCTTCAGGAAGATGACTTCTGGAATGAAGATCTTCGTACGTCTGTATCTTCTCATGCGCCTTTCCAGATGAAAGGAAACAATGATGTCTTGAATCTGACACGTCCGGAGATTGTAGAAGACATTCACAGAAAGTACCTGCAGGCTGGTGCAGACCTGATCACGACAAACACCTTCAGTAGTCAGCGGATTAGTCAGACCGACTACCATATGGAGGACTTCTCACGTAAGATGGCATATGAAGGTGCACGTATAGCACGTGGAATCGCAGATGCTTTCTCAACCCCGATAAAACCGCGATTTGTTTGCGGTAGCATAGGTCCTACCACCAAGACTTGTTCAATGAGCGCAGATGTTAGTAACCCTGCTGCCCGTGAACTGACCTATGACGTATTGTTTGCCGCATATCAAGAGCAGATTGAAGCCATGATCGAGGGCGGAATAGATATTATTCTTATCGAGACAATCTTCGACTCCTTAAATGCGAAGGTGGCAATAGATGCTTCAATCCAGATCATGGAGAAGCTCCACAAACAACTGCCCATCATGCTTTCTGTAACAGTCAGCGACTTGGCTGGTCGTACGTTAAGTGGTCAAACGCTGGAAGCATTCCTTGCCAGCATCTCATCCTATCCGATTTTCTCTGTTGGCTTGAACTGCTCCTTTGGTGCAAGGCAGATGAAACCCTATCTGAAGGAATTAGCGCGTATAGCACCCTATTATATCAGTGCCTATCCTAATGCAGGTCTACCCAATTCAATGGGCTTGTATGATGAGACTGTTGATACCATGTCGCCACAGATTGAAGAGTTCATGGATGAAGGACTCGTCAATATCGTCGGTGGTTGTTGTGGTACTGATGATGCTTTCATCAGACGATATGCTTCCTTGGCAGAAGGAAAGAAAGTACATGTGCCAGTTGAGAAGTCGCATGAAATGTGGCTCTCTGGTCTTGAACGACTAACTGTTTCTACTTTTACCAATGTGGGCGAGCGCTGTAATGTTGCAGGAAGTAGGAAGTTCCTTCGACTGATCAAGGAGAAGCAATACGAGGAAGCTATGTCGATTGCTCGTAAACAAGTGGAAGACGGAGCCCTTGTGTTGGATATCAACATGGACGACGGACTGCTTGATGCGAAGACAGAGATGGTGAATTTCCTGAATCTGATTGCCGCAGAACCGGAAATCGCGAAGGTGCCCATCATGATTGATTCCAGTAAATGGGATGTGATCACTGCTGGTCTGAAGTGTGTTCAAGGCAAGTGCATCGTGAACAGCATCTCCTTAAAAGAAGGGGAGGAGGTCTTTATCCAACATGCGAAGGATGTGATGAGATATGGTGCTGCTGTCGTAGTGATGTGCTTTGATGAAAAAGGACAGGCTACTAGCTATGAACGACGCATTGAGATTGCCGAGCGTGCCTATCGGATATTGACGGAAAAGGTGGGCATGAACCCGCTTGACATTATCTTCGACCCCAATGTGCTTGCCATTGCTACTGGAATGGAAGAGCATTACAGCTATGCAGCCGACTTCATCAAGGCTACTGGATGGATCCGTAAGAACTTGCCAAGTGCTCATGTCAGTGGAGGTGTTAGTAACCTCAGCTTCTCTTTCCGAGGAAACAATTATATTCGTGAAGCCTTACATGCGGTGTTCCTGTACCATGCTATACAGCAAGGAATGGACTTCGCTATCGTGAATCCTGCCACGAAGGTTATCTATAGTGATATCCCCAAGGATTATCTTTCCATTATGGAGGATGTCGTATTGAACAGACGACATGGTGCTTCCGATGAATTGGTGGATCTTGCGAACCGTTTGATGGCAGAGGCGGAAGAAAAAAAAACGAAAGCAACATCAGAAGGTAAGGACCTGACACAGAAAACTGAAATAGCGTCGTGGCGTTTGTTGTCTGTAGAAGACCGTCTTTCGCATGCATTGATCAAGGGTATTCCTGATTATCTGGAAGAAGACCTGGCTGAAGCTTTACAAAAATATCCTCGTCCGGTAGATATTATTGAAGGTCCTTTGATGAAAGGCATGAACACCGTAGGTGAATTGTTCGGTGCCGGCAAGATGTTCCTACCACAAGTGGTAAAGACCGCAAGAACGATGAAACGGGCAGTTTCGGTCCTTCAACCTGCCATTGAGGCAGAAAACAAAGGTGGTTCTTCCCGCAAAGCAGGAAAGGTGTTGCTGGCTACAGTGAAAGGGGATGTTCATGACATCGGAAAGAATATCGTTGCAGTGGTGATGTCGTGCAACAACTACGAAGTGATTGATATGGGTGTGATGGTGCCGGCAGAGCAGATTGTGAAGAAGGCGAAAGAAGAAAACGTCGATCTCATCGGACTCAGCGGATTGATTACTCCAAGTCTGGAAGAGATGGTGAATGTGGCCAATGAGCTGACAAAGGCTGGTCTGGACATCCCAATCATGATCGGCGGTGCTACTACCAGTCAGTTACATGTTGCCTTGAAGATTGCACCCGTCTATGGCGGTCCTGTAGCATGGCTGAAAGATGCCTCTCAGAATGCCTTGCTTGCCGCACGGTTTATGAACAAGAAGGAGGGACAGTTACTGCAAAATGAACTGAACAAACGGTATGAACAACTACGCGAGGAATACCAGAAGGATCAGGAGGAACTGCTCTCTATTGAAGAGGCTCGCAAGAACAAATTGAATCTGTTTGAAGAAAAATGATCAAGAACATCATATTTGACTTAGGCGGAGTGATCATGACGCTCTCTCATCCTGGTGGCGTGAAGCGCTTCAAGGAATTGGGCGTCGCTGATGCAGAGAAACAGCTGGATCCCTATACACAGACAGGAATCTTCGGTGACTTGGAAGGTGGAAGGATTACTGCTGAGGAATTCCGATTGGCACTAAGCAAAATGGTTGGTCGTGAGGTGACCTTCGAGGAGTGCAAATACTGCTGGCTAGGTTATCGTGCCGATCTTCCACAAAGAAATCTCGATGTGTTGAAGAAGTTGAGACGTGAAGGCTATCGCCTTATTCTTCTTTCCAATACAAATCCTTTTATGATGGACTGGGCGGAAAGTGGTGAGTTCGATGGGGAAGGGAATTCCATTCACCACTATTTCGATGCGCTTTATATGAGCTATCGTGTAAAAGCCATGAAACCATCGGAGTATTTCTTCCGCTATGTATTGGAGAAGGAAGGAATTAAACCCGAAGAAACCTTGTTTGTAGATGACGGTCCGCGGAATGTAGCCATGGCTGCCGATATGGGTATCCACACGTTCTGTCCTGAGAACGGGAGTGATTGGACCGATGAGATTTATAAATACTTATAATTATAAAATGATTCGAATGAAAAAGAGGAGATGGCATATGATTCCCGGTCAGCCCCTGACAGAGCTTGACAAGAAGGTGATGTATTGGGAAGGGAAAGGAAAAGTGGTTCCTACCCGCGAGCTGATCAAGACAGCAGAACAGATAGAAGGCATTCGTAAGGCCGGCGTCGTCAATACGGGCGTATTGGACGAAGTGGCGAGTAAGATACATGCAGGGATGAGTACATTGGAGATCGATGAAATCGTATATAATTATACCATCGGTCATGGTGCTACTCCTGCACCGTTGAACTATGAAGGATTCCCCAAGAGTGTGTGTACGAGTATCAACGAGGTTGTCTGTCACGGTATTCCTAAAGCCGATGATATTCTTGAAGAAGGTGACATCATTAACGTAGATTGTACCACTTGTCTGGATGGTTATTATGCTGATGCATCGCGCATGTTCATCATCGGTAAGACTACACCAGAGAAAGAACAACTGGTACGTGTTGCCAAGGAGTGTCTGGAGATAGGAGCTGAAGCAGCCAAACCTTATTGTTTCGTAGGTGATATTGGTCATGCCATCGAGAAACACGCCAAGAAATACCATTATGGTATTGTTCGTGATCTTTGCGGTCATGGTGTGGGCAACAAGTTCCATGAAGAGCCGGATATCGTTCATTACGGAAAGAAGGGTACAGGTATGCTGTTAGTACCTGGCATGGTGTTCACCATAGAGCCGATGGTGAATATGGGAACATGGCGTGTCTTTATCGACGCTGACGATCCGTTTGGATGGGAAGTGATCAGCGAGGATGAGAAACCGAGTGCACAATGGGAACATACGTTCCTCATGACAGAGCATGGATTAGAAGTGTTGACGTATTAAGTGATAAACGAAGTGAATAAGGACATATACATATTAGCCATTGAGAGCAGTTGCGATGATACATCCGCTGCTGTTCTTCGGAACGATGTATTATTAAGCAATGTAACTGCATCACAGGCAGTACATGAGGCATATGGTGGTGTTGTTCCTGAGTTGGCTTCACGTGCTCATCAGCAGAATGTGGTACCCGTAGTAGATCAGGCCATCAAAAAGGCTGGTATCACGAAAGAAATGCTGTCGGCTATTGCCTTTACCCGCGGACCTGGTCTGATGGGCTCATTGTTGGTGGGGGTAAGCTTTGCAAAAGGATTGGCACGTAGTCTGGGTATTCCCATGATTGACGTAAACCACCTGCAAGGACATGTGTTGGCACATTTCATCAAAGAGCATGAAGATGACACAACATCTCCGCCATGGCCATTCCTTTGTTTGTTGGTGAGTGGGGGGAACTCGCAGATCGTGAAGGTTAATGCCTATAATGACATGGAAGTGCTGGGGCAGACCATCGATGATGCAGCCGGCGAAGCCATTGATAAATGTTCGAAAGTGATGGGATTGGGATATCCCGGCGGACCGATTATTGACAAGCTGGCCAGGAAGGGTAATCCCCATGCCTATCAGTTCTCTGAGCCCCATATCCCAGGATTGGATTATAGTTTCAGTGGTTTGAAGACCAGTTTCTTGTATCATCTTCGTGAATGGATACAGGAAGATCCTGATTTCATCGAGCACCATCGTGAGGATTTGGCTGCCAGTCTAGAGTTCACCATCGTTGACATCTTGATGAAGAAGTTAAGATTGGCTGTCAAGCAGACGGGTATCAAGCATGTGGCAGTAGCAGGGGGAGTGTCTGCAAATAACGGTCTTCGCAACGCTTTCCATGATCATGCCAAACGCTATGGCTGGAAGATATACATTCCTAAGTTCAGTTATACGACAGACAATGCCGCCATGATTGGTATAACGGCGTTCTTTAAGTATGGCGACAAGGACTTTTGTTCTATCGACAAGCCCGCCTTCAGTAAGGTGACGTTTAAATAATCATCAATCTCGTAACTAATCAAAGAATATATATGGAGTTTGAAAACAAAATCCTTAGTAGAGAGATTAGCAGGTTACTCTATGAGAGAGGTAAAAGCTTAGGTACGGCAGAGAGTTGTACTGGTGGAAGAATAGCCGAAGCAATCATTGCAACCCCTGGCGCATCCAATTATTTCAAGGGTAGCATCGTGTCGTATGCCGATGAAATCAAGGAAAACTTGCTGAATGTAGATCATCAAGTGATAGAGGATCAAACGGCTGTATGCGAAGAAGTGGCTCGCCAAATGGTACAAGGTGCCTGTCATGCCTTGAATGTTGACTTTGCTATTTCTGCTACTGGCTTTGCAGGTCCTGGTGGAGGAACAAAGGATATTCCCGTTGGTACTATTTGGCTTGCCTGTGGAACAGCCGATGAAATCGTTACTTCTAAGTTGGAGGAGGATGATGGCAGGGATAAGAATCTGGAACGTGCTACCCATACTGCGTTGCAGATGTTCCACGAATTCCTGCAGGAACACATGCCTGTAGTAGAGGAAGAAGGATAATCATTATGTAATCATCATGGATAGAGTACTTGGAAAGCTTGGTGTTGAGTCTTTGAGTCAGATGCAGATAGATGCTTCCGAAGCCATTATGCATACTGATCTGGATGTCGTTGTTCTCTCACCAACAGGTAGTGGAAAAACATTGGCATATCTGCTCCCGCTTGTCGAGTGCATCGATTCCACGCAGGATGTTGTTCAAGCCATTGTCCTCGTTCCTGGTAGAGAGCTTGCATTGCAGTCAGCTGGTGTCTTGAAGGACATGGGTAGTGGCATACGGGCGATGGCTCTATATGGCGGTCGTCCTACAATGGATGAGCATAGACGACTGCGAGAGGTGAAACCTCAGATCTTGTTTGCAACTCCTGGTCGTTTGAACGATCATCTGACAAAAGAGAACTTTCCAGTAGATGATGTACAATGGTTAGTCATCGATGAATTCGATAAGTGCTTAGCTATGGGATTTCGTGATGAGATGAGTGAAGTGGTATCAAAGCTTCCTCAGAAGATTCGTCATATCCTGTTGTCTGCAACCGATGCGGAAGAGATACCACAATTCGTGAATCTCGGCAGGACCAAACGCATCAATTATATCGATGAAACCGAACAGATTTCCTCGCGCGTAAATATATATAAGGTAAAGAGTCCGGATAAGGATAAGCTCGAGACCGTTAGTAAACTGCTCAGACATATCGGCGAGAACAGCAGTGTTGTTTTCTTAAATTACCGGGAAAGCGTGGAGCGTGTCGCAGCATATTTGCGTCAACAAGGCTTTGCCATCAGTATGTTCCATGGAGGACTCGACCAGAAGATGCGCGAAGATGCTTTGTATAAGTTCAGTAACGGATCTGCCAATGTGCTTGTATGCACCGATCTGGCTTCACGTGGCTTGGATATTCCAGACATCGAGAATATCATCCATTATCATCTTCCTGAAACATCAGACAACTATATCCATCGGGTAGGACGAACGGCTCGATGGGATAGGGAAGGTCGTACTTTCTTCATCTTAGGTCCCGGTGAAACCGTACCTTCGTATGTAGATGGCCAACAAGAGGATTATTCATTACCCCAACAACTACCTAATCCAGCGAAGCCTAAAATGGCCACAGTATATATAGGTAAGGGTAAGAAAGATAAGATCTCAAAGGGCGATATTGTTGGCTTCCTTTGCAAGAAAGGCGGCATGAGCATGAACGAAATCGGGCGTATTGATGTTAAGGAACGATATTGTTATGTGGCGATAGTTCGAGAGAAACTGAACGAAGTGTTAGTATTAACACGAGGGGAGAAGATTAAAGGTGTTAAAACAGTAGTTGAGGAAGTCAAATAGCAACTAATATCACGTTTTGACATGTCAAGTTGACAATTTGTAACCCTGAATAAAGATTTTATGTAATTTAAGTCAAATAATTTGGCTATTTCATTCAAAATGTGTAATTTCGCGGCCAAATAATAAAACATTTAATCAAGCAATCAAATTAGAAGCAATCAAATGAAGAAGTACAACTTTAATGCTGGTCCCTCAATGCTTCCGAGGGAAGTGATTGAGAACACAGCAAAACAGTGTTTGGATTTCAATGGTAGTGGATTGTCACTGATGGAGATTAGCCATCGTGCAAAGGATTTCCAGCCGGTGGTTGACGAGGCCGTGGCTCTTGTGAAGGAACTGCTTAGCGTACCCGAGGGTTACTCCGTTATCTTCCTCGGTGGCGGTGCTAGTCTTGAGTTCTGTATGATTCCTTATAACTTCCTGATCAAAAAGGCTGCTTACCTGAACACAGGTGTTTGGGCTAAGAAGGCTATGAAGGAAGCTAAGTTGTTTGGTGAGGTTGTTGAGGTTGCTTCTTCAGCTGATGCAAACTACACGTTCATTCCGAAGGACTGGAGTGTTCCTGCAGATGCTGATTATCTGCATATCACAACAAACAATACAATCTACGGTACTGAAATCCGCAAGGACCTCGATGTGAATGTACCTCTGATTGCCGATATGTCATCTGATATTTTCAGTCGTCCTATTGACGTGGCTAAATATGACGCCATCTATGCAGGTGCTCAGAAGAACCTTGCTATGGCTGGTGTGACCATCATCATTTTGAAGGACGAGAAACTGGGTAAGGCTCCTCGTGAGATTCCTACGATGCTCGACTATCGTACACACGTTGAGAAAGGCTCTATGTTCAATACTCCTCCTGTCGTTCCTATCTACAGCGCACTCGAGACTCTCCGTTGGATCAAGAAGAACGGTGGTGTAGAGGCTATGGACAAGCTGGCTAAGCAGCGTGCAGAGATTGTTTATGGTGAGATCGACCGCAACAAGTGCTTTGTGGGTACAGCCAACGAAGAGGACCGTTCACTGATGAACCTCTGCTTCGTGATGGCTCCTGAGTACAAGGAGTTGGAGAAGGACTTCCTCGACTTCGCCGTATCTAAAGGTATGGTTGGTGTGAAGGGTCATCGTTCAGTAGGTGGCTTCCGTGCTTCTTGCTACAATGCCCAGACTATCGAGGGTGTTAATGCACTCGTGGCTTGCATGAAAGAATTCGAGGCTAATCATTAATAGTTGAAAGTTGACAGTTGAAAGTTGACAGTTATGAAAGTATTAGTTGCAACAGAAAAACCATTTGCAGCAGCTGCTGTAAATGGAATCAAAGCAGAAGTAGAAGCAGCAGGTAACGAGTTGGTACTGCTGGAGAAATATACTGAGAAGGCTCAGCTGCTGGATGCAGTAAAGGATGCTGATGCCATGATTATCCGTTCGGATAAAGTGGATGCAGAAGTATTGGACGCTGCCAAGCAGTTGAAGATTGTGGTTCGTGCAGGTGCTGGTTACGACAACATCGACCTCGCCGCTGCCACTGCTCACAATGTAGTAGCTGAGAACACTCCTGGTCAGAATGCCAACGCCGTAGCAGAGTTGGTATTTGGTCTGCTCGTTATGGCCGTTCGCGGATTCTACAACGGTAAGAGCGGCTCGGAACTGCTGGGTAAGAAGTTGGGTATCCTCGCTTTCGGTAATGTAGGTCGTAATGTTGCCCGCATCGCCAAAGGCTTTGGCATGGATGTATATGCCTACGATGCTTATTGTCCTGCTGAGGTAATTGAGAAGGCTGGCGTACATGCCGTGGCCAATCAGGATGCTCTCTTCGAGACCTGTGATGTTGTTTCACTGCATATCCCTGCTACACCTGAGACCAAGCAGAGCATCAACTATGCATTGGTTGGTAAGATGAAGAAGGGTGGTATCCTGGTGAACACAGCCCGTAAAGAAGTCATCGACGAGGCAGGTCTGATTAAGCTGATGGCAGAGCGTGATGACCTGAAGTTCGTCACCGACATCATGCCGGATGCTAACGATGAGTTCGCCAAGTTCGAAGGTCGTTATTTCTCAACACCGAAGAAGATGGGTGCTCAGACTGCAGAGGCTAACATCAATGCAGGTATTGCTGCTGCCAAGCAGATCAATGCATTCTTCAAGGATGGAGATACGAAGTTCCAAGTGAACAAGTAATATATTATAATAAGGTAAAAAGAAAGTAGAGAGCCTGACATGTAAAAGTGTCAGGCTCTTCATTTATTTGATAGAAACTTCTTTTATTTGGTTATATATTTCTTTCCGTTCTGGATGTAGATACCTTTCTGCGGTCTTTGCATAAGGCGTCGGCCATTCAGATCGTAGATGTAACCATTCGTCTTAGTTGGATCCATGATAACACTATTGATACCTGTAGAATAGACATTGATATCACTGATGGTACAGTTCCATGCTACACTTGGATTACTTGTTATCTCCTTACCATCACTCCTTCTCGTCAGTTTCACGCTGTTTACTCTCACAGTACCACTGCTTTGCTTGCACTGCAAGGTAATCTTTGATATCGTACCCATACTGGCAGCAAAGGTTAATGTACTTACGGCTGAAGTGATATTACTGGTGAAGCCATCTGGATATTTTGAACTATACACTTTCCACTGTAACAAATCAGCAGCAGGATCATTCTCAAGTTCAAGAATGATGTTCTTGTAATCGGCTGATGTAAAACTACTACCATTATAAAGATATAACTCTCCCCACTGTTTGGTAAAGGTAACAGTACACGAGATTCCGTAATTGGAGGCATCAGGCAGTGAGGGGTTGTAACTACTTCCGTGATAAGCCTGGAGGATGGTCTTTGCCAAATCTGGTTGGGTGAATGCAGGGAAGGAACGTGCCATACCATCGGAAAGTCCCATCCAGTAGAAAGTGGCCATATCGTTTTCCTTGCACTTCTGTACAAAATAAGTACAGAACTGGAACATCAGCTCACGACGTGCATCGTAGTCGGTTTCGGCATTATCCACATTACTGGTGCCCCATTCGCCGATGATTACAGGACCGCCTTTGGCAACTAGGTAAGATTTAAGGGCGCTCACCATATCATCAATCTCGTTCTTGATCTCGTTCTTGATCTCGTTCATGGAACGGTCACCTGTAATCTGACCGTTACTGTTTGTGTTGACAATCGATGGGTAGGCATGCACCTGGAAAGCAATGTGTCCAGTGGCAGTATCCTCAGGGTACTTCATCTCCTTCAGCGGGTCCTTCAGGTGATTGTTCCAAGTTCCGTAGCCATTGCAGGCACCATAGGTGTTGACAATCAAGTTGCGTTTGGCATTGTTACCACCCGTGGCACGTACAACATTCACAAAGCTCTGAGCAAAGTTATTGATGGCGTCGTAGGCATCAGCAGCATCACTTGCGATATAACGCGACGAAGTGTTGAAGGTGGCAAAGCACCACGAGTTATACTTGTCGAGCATCTCGTTATAACTCTCAAACAGCAACTTCTCGCCATAATCTTTAAACTCCTCAGCAATCTGTCTCCAGAGTGATTCGTAGCGGTCTTTCTGACTGTTATACACAGACATACTGGCGTGTAGCCAATGGGTGTCACCACTTCCTGTGTCATGATGCACATTGAGTATACAATACAGTCCTTGGTCGATGACATAATCAACCACTTCCCGAACTCGTCGCATCCATGCCTCATCAACCTTATTGTTGCTGTCCATGTGGTTATACCAGGTGACAGGTACACGGATAGCGCCAAATCCCGCATCCTTCATCATCTTCATCAGTTCAGGCTTCGTATTTGGCTGTCCCCAATAAGTTTCGGATTCCAGTCCTTGTTTCGAACCGTTATTGGCATCAAGGGTGTTTCCTAGGTTCCAGCCAACGCCCATGTTTTTGACGGCATTGGTAGCCGACTCAAAATCCTGTGCATGTATCGATAGCCCCATCATCAACATCATGCCAGTTATTAGTAGTAATTGTTTCTTCATCTTTTGTTTTGGTTTTGATTCACGTTGCAAATATACATAATTATTTTGAAGATTCAGAACTTTTGCGTAATTTTGCACCGCTAATTAAAATATCTTATAAAGAATTATTATGGCAATAGTAAAACCATTCAAAGGAATACGTCCACCGAAAGAGTTGGTGGAGCAGGTGGAGAGTCGCCCGTACGACGTGCTTGATTCAGAAGAAGCCCGTGCAGAAGCAGGTGACAACGAGAAGAGTCTGTATCATATCATCAAGCCCGAGATCGATTTCCCGGTAGGAACATCCGAGTACGATCCTCGTGTGTACGAGAAGGCTGCTGAGAACTTCCAGAAGTTCCAGGACAAGGGTTGGTTGGTACAGGATGAGCGCGAGCATTATTATATCTACGCGCAGACCATGAATGGTAAGACGCAGTACGGACTGGTTGTTTGTGCCCATACAGATGACTATATGGCTGGTCGCATCAAGAAGCATGAGCTTACCCGTCGTGACAAGGAGGAAGACCGTATGAAGCATGTTCGTGTGAACAACGCTAATATCGAACCGGTATTCTTTGCTTATCCCGACAACGAGGTGCTCAACGCGCTGATCATGCGTTATGCCGCAACCAAACCCGAGTATGATTTCATTGCACCCATTGATGGTTTCCGTCATCAGTTCTGGGTGATCAGTGATGAAAAGGACATGGATACCATCACTGCAGAGTTCGCCAAGATGCCTTCCATGTATATCGCTGACGGTCATCATCGTTCTGCAGCAGCCGCTCTTGTGGGTGCTGAGAAGCAGAAACAGAACCCCAACCACAAAGGTGATGAGGAGTATAACTTCTTCATGGCAGTATGCTTCCAGGCCAGTCAGCTGACCATCCTTGACTACAACCGTGTCATCAAGGACCTGAACGGAATGAGTTCTGCCGAATTCATCGAGGCATTGAAGAAGAACTTCGTGGTGGAGAAGAAAGGTGCTGACATCTATAAGCCCGCACAACTGCACGAGTTCTCTTTGTATCTCGATGGCGAATGGTACTCATTGAAAGCAAAGGAAGGAACCTACGATGATCAGGATCCCATTGGTGTGCTCGACGTAGATATCTCCAGTCGTCTTATCCTCGATGAAATCCTGGATATCAAGGATCTCCGTTCCAGCAACCGTATTGATTTCGTAGGCGGTCTTCGTGGCTTGGGCGAGTTGAAGCGCCGTGTTGACAGCGGAGAGATGCGTACAGCATTGGCTCTTTATCCTGTCAGCATGCAGCAGATCATGGATATTGCCGATAGTGGTAAGATCATGCCGCCGAAGGCCACTTGGTTCGAGCCGAAGCTTCGCTCAGGATTGGTTATCCACAAACTAGTATAACTAGTATTCCTAGCACTACTAGTACAACTAGTGTTACTAGTATTACTAGCTTAGCTCTATGTCAGACGAATACAAAACCATCAAAACCATCAGCGAGGGCTACTACACGGAAAAACGTAGTAAGTTCCTCGCTTTTGCGCATCCTGTAACCGATATTGATCAGATCAAGGAGATCATTGCCGGGTACAGGAAGAAATACTATGATGCGCGACATGTTTGCTATGCTTACATGTTGGGTGCTGAGCGGTTAGAGTTTCGTGCAAATGATGACGGGGAGCCTAGTAGTACAGCTGGGAAACCGATTTTAGGACAGATCAATTCGAATGAGCTTACTGATATTTTGATTGTCGTGGTGCGCTACTATGGCGGTGTGAACTTAGGAACCAGTGGTTTGATTGTTGCCTATAAGGCTGCTGCCGCTGATGCCATCGACCATGCAGAGATTGTCACACGACAGGTAGAGGAGATGGTGGAATACCATTTCTCTTATCCGCTGATGAATCAGGTGATGCGTATTGTCAAGGAGATGAATCCGCGTGTGGTTGAGCAGCAGTTCGACAATACCTGTTCCATCAAACTTGCTATTCGTAAGTCGTTGGCCGACGAACTCAGGTCGAAACTGGCAAAACTTCTGTAAGTGAATCGAGTAGGGGATTCCCGTAATCTTTTGTGGGATTTATTTGGTGGTGACGGAAAAATGTGTTACTTTTGCACCGTCGAAAGGAAGATTAACAAGTTAGGAAGATTAATCGGAAGATTAAACAAGTTTTTTCTTCCTCACGTTTGGCCAACCGAGTAAACTCGTTGGCGCTCACTTAATCGGAAGATTGGCAGAGTGACCGAATGCGCTGGACTCGAAATCCGGTATACCCTTTCCGGGTATCGGGGGTTTGAATCCCTCATCTTCCGCAAACGAAACAGGGAACCTTTATGGCTCCCTGTTTCTGTTTTATTACTTATCGTCATCTGTGAGATCTTCGATTTGATCGATGATGTCCTGATACTTTTGCTGGGTCCTCATGTGGACCTTAATACCGAGAATAGTTCCAATGATAGCACCAATACAACCGCCCCATAAAATACCTTCAGTCATTTCACTACTATTATGCTGATAGAGTTCATAGACGAACCAGCCTAACCATACGATAACAGCAGGGATACCGAACTTCAGCCAGTCAACTTCAAACTTCTTGGCGCTTGCCACTTTCCTACGAGCCTCCACCAGGTTGTGGTTCATCATTCCTGGATCGCTGATCTTACGATTATTAATATAGGTGGCTATTCCACAGATCAGCATGAAGATGCTGGTACCAATCCAGAAGGGGATGGTAAGGTTGCAGAGTTTGATAAAGCACCAGTAGGTATAGGGGATCATCAGGATGCAAAGGGCCATCACCAAGTAGTAACGACGGGAGATGCTGTTAACCTGATTTCTCATGGTACGGCGAATCAGATGGTCGTTTATAATTTCCTGCGCACCCAGTTTCTTCTTCAGGGTGTTCAACTGCTGGCGCATATCCTCGTACTGAGTCTCGTTCATGTTGTTTCCAAATTCGTTGTTCATAATGGTCAATTTTTAATCGTTAGACATTTGTTTTAATTGTTCTCTGATTCTGAACAGTCGTACGCTGACATTCTTAGCAGTGATACCGACGATCTGTCCGATTTCCTCGTACGATAGGTTCTCGAGCCAGAGTAGGACGATGGCTCTGTCGAACGGCTGGAGCTTGGAGATGCGCTTGTGGAGCATGTCCACTTGCTTGGTATCCTCGTCACGGTCTTCAAACAGGTTGATGTCCATGGTCAGCCGAACAGTATCCATGCGTTTCTTCTTCCTGTCGATCGAAATACAGGTGTTCAGTGCCACGCGATAGATCCACGTTCTGATGTCACTGCGATGCTCGAAGCTCTCGAAACCTTTCCAAAGATTCACTAGTACTTCCTGGAATAGATCGTTTACCTCGTCGGCATCTTGCGAGAACATGTAGCACACAGTATAGATGGTGCCCTTGTGTTCTGTAACGGTTTTTGCAAACTGTCTTTCTAATGTTGTCATTGTCGTACTGTTCTTTTCTCAATGATTTGATTATTTGCCCATTAGACGATACAAAGATACAAAAAACTACACGAATCTTCAAAAAAATATCCCTTTAGAGGATGATAAACGAAAAAAAACCTTAATATGAAAGATTATTTAAAGAAATGTTTTGTTATTTCGTAAAAAGTTCGTAATTTTGCACCCTGTTTGGAATAAGTATCAAAAAAGGAACGTAAAAAACGTAGATAGCAATGTCGAAGATTTGTCAGATTACAGGGAAGAAAGCCATGATCGGCAACAATGTTTCCCACTCGAAGCATCGCACAAAGCGCAGCTTTGACGTAAACCTGTTCAGCAAGAAGTTCTACTATGTAGAGGAACAGTGCTGGATCAGACTTAAGATCAGTGCTGCCGGTTTGCGCATTATTAATAAATTAGGTCTGGATGCAGCCCTGAAGCAGGCTGTAAGCAAAGGCTATGTTGACTGGAAGGATATTAAAGTGATAGGAGAGTAAACCATGGCATCAAAGAAAGCTAAAGGTAATAGAGTACAGGTTATTCTGGAGTGCACTGAGATGAAGAGCAGTGGTCTGCCAGGAACAAGTCGTTATGTAACGACCAAGAACCGTAAGAATACTCCGGAGAGACTGGAGATGAAGAAGTACAACCCCATTCTGAAGAGAATGACTGTTCATAAGGAAATCAAATAATAACATCGGACTATGGCAAAGAAAACAGTGGCAACCCTCCACGAAGGTTCAAAGGATGGTCGTGCCTATACAAAAGTTATCAAGATGGTGAAGAGCCCCAAGACTGGTGCTTACATCTTCAATGAGCAGATGGTTCCCAACGAGGAAGTGAAAGATTTCTTCAAGAACTAATACGTTTTAATCTATATATCAAGAGCCGTAACATATGTTGCGGCTCTTTTTTTTGAATTAATCTCTGCAAGTGATGGCCGTTTGTGTTTTTTTTATTAATTTTGCGAATAAATTCGCGAAGATACTCCGTCTCGGCATAAAAAAAGAATGAATTCTTTTTGTTCTGCACTCGACTTTTCGTATCTTTGCCGACAAATATAGTAATATGGGATTATTTGGATTATTCAATAAAGAGAAGAAGGAAACGCTAGACAAAGGACTTGAAAAAACCAAGCAGAGCGTATTCTCCAAGCTTACCCGTGCTGTGGCAGGTAAATCGAAGGTGGATGATGATGTTCTTGATGACCTCGAGGAAATCCTGATTACCAGTGATGTGGGTGTAGATACGACCTTGAAAATCATCCGTCGTATCGAAGAACGTGTGTCACGCGATAAGTATGTCTCCACATCCGAACTCAACGGTATTCTGCGTGATGAGATTGCAGCCCTGTTGTCAGAGAACCACTCTGATGACAACGATAACTGGGATCTGCCATCCGACCATAAACCCTATGTCATCCTCATCGTGGGTGTGAATGGAGTGGGTAAGACCACTACCATCGGTAAGTTGGCTTATCAGTTCAAGAAGGCTGGAAAGAAAGTGTACCTCGGTGCCGCTGACACCTTCCGTGCCGCTGCCGTTGAACAGCTTTGTATATGGGGTGAGCGTGTGGGAGTACCCGTTGTCAAGCAGCAGATGGGTGCTGATCCCGCCAGTGTGGCCTTCGATACGCTCAGTTCGGCAAAGGCCAACGATGCAGATGTCGTATTGATTGATACAGCAGGACGATTACATAACAAGGTCGGCTTGATGAACGAGCTGAAGAAGATCAAGGATGTGATGAAGAAAGTGCTGCCCGAGGCACCTGATGAGGTGATGCTCGTTCTTGATGGCAGTACCGGACAGAACGCCTTTGAGCAAGCCAAGCAGTTCTCAGCCGTTACCCAGATAACCTCACTGGCGATTACCAAACTCGACGGAACGGCCAAAGGTGGCGTGGTGATTGGTATCTCTGATCAGTTGAAAGTTCCTGTCAAGTACATAGGACTCGGTGAGGGTATGGAGGATCTACAGTTGTTTAACAAGAAACAGTTTGTGAATTCCTTGTTCAATGATTAAGAATCAGGTGGATATCATCACGATGGGATGCTCGAAGAACCTGGTGGATAGCGAGATCCTGATGAAACTGTACGAGGAGAACGGTTACCGTTGCGTGCACGACAGCAAGAATCCGCAAGGAGAGATTGCCGTTGTCAACACCTGCGGATTCATCGGCGACGCCAAGGAAGAGAGCATCAACACCATTCTGGAATTCATTGAACGGAAAAAGGAAGGTAAACTGAAGAAACTATTCGTGATGGGTTGCCTGTCACAACGCTATCCCAAGGAGCTGGAGGAGGAACTGCCCGAAGTGGATAAGATCTACGGGAAGTTCAATTATAGAGAACTGATCAACGACCTCTGTCATGAGAAGGTGGCAGAGAATGCCTGTCAGCGTCATCTCACTACACCTCGTCATTATGCCTATCTGAAGATCAGTGAGGGTTGTGACCGTCATTGCGCGTATTGCGCGATACCTATTATTACGGGTAAACATGTGAGCAGACCCCAGGAGGAGATCCTCCAGGAAGTGCGCGATCTGGTGGCTCAGGGTGTGAAGGAGTTCCAGGTGATTGCCCAGGAGCTCACCTTCTACGGACTCGACCTCGATGGTAAGCAGCACATCGCTGAACTGATTTCCGCCATGGCGGATATTCCCGGTGTGCAATGGATCCGTCTTCATTATGCCTATCCCGCACGTTTCCCCATGGAACTGCTCGATGTGATCAGGGAGAAAGACAATGTTTGCAAGTATCTCGACATCGCCTTGCAACATATCTCCGACCACATGCTGACCGCGATGAGACGTCAGACAAGCAAGGAAGAAACCCTTCGTCTGATTCAGCAGATTCGCAAACGTGTACCGGGTATTCATCTGAGAACCACGCTGATGGTGGGCTTCCCCGGTGAGACAGAAGAGGATTTTGAAGAGCTGATGGATTTCGTCCGCGAGTCGCGCTTCGAGTGTATGGGTGCCTTTGCCTATTCTGAAGAAGAAGGAACCTACAGCGCTGAGCACTATACGGATGATGTGCCCGAAGAAGTGAAGCAGGAACGTCTTGACCAACTGATGGCCCTTCAGCAGGAGATCAGTGCTGAGATTCAGGCAGCCAAGGTAGGAACCACCATGCGCGTGATCATCGACAGGAAGGAAGGCGACTACTACATCGGTCGTACGGAGTTCTCGTCACCAGAAGTGGATCCCGAGGTGTTGATTCCTGCTGCCGAACGCACCCTGCGTGTAGGAACGTTTTACGATACAACGATCACTGGTGCAGAAGAGTTTGATCTCTATGCATCGGTCAAAAACAATAGGAGATGACGAACAAGAATTTCATCAAAGAACTGTCACAACGCTTGGAATGCACCAACGGTGAAGCACAACGAATGGTGAAATCCCTGATTGATGTCATGAACGAGGAGTTTCAGTCAGGTGAGCCGTTCACGATTCCTGGGTTTGGTACCTTCGAGGTGAAGAAGCGGATGGAACGCATTATCGTGAATCCGTCAACACACAAGCGGATGCTCGTACCGCCCAAACTGGTACTTGGCTTTAAACTTATTCCTTCTATCAAGGAGAAACTAAAGAACGGAGGGGAGGAGAATGGTTAAGACAAAACAAGACTTGGTAAACCTTCTCGCCCAGAAGAATGGTTTGTCGCGAAGGAAGAACACCCAGTTCGTCAATGAACTGGTGGATATTGTCAATGACGCACTTCAGACCGAGAAGCTCGTGAAGATCAGTGGTTTGGGTACCTTCAAGATCATTGACACCAAGGACCGTGAGAGCGTGAATGTGCAGACGGGCGACCGCTTCGTGATTGAGGGTAGGAACAAGATTACCTTCACGCCGGATGCCGCCATGAAAGAGCTGGTGAACCGTCCGTTCTCACAGTTCGAGACCGTGGTGCTCAATGATGGAGTTGACTTTAGCGATATCCCCGAAGAACCAGCTATTGAAGAGGTTATAGCGGATGAGCCTATCGTTGAGGAACCCGTTATCGAGGAGCCTATCGTTGAGGAACCTGTTATCGGGGAGCCCATCGTTGAAGAGCCTGTTATCGAAGAACCGGTAGCAGAGGAACCCATCATCGAAGAACCAACAATTGAAGAGCCCATCAATGAGGAGCCCATTGCGGAAGAGCCTGTTGATGAAGAACAACCAACAGAAGGAGTAATAAACGGATTATTAGATACAGATATTAACGAAACAACTGAAGATACAACTATGGAAGAAGAAAAATCAAACGTATGGAAATGGCTGGCAGCATTAATCATCTGTACTGCTGTTGGTTTCGCGGGAGGTTACTATGTCGGTAAGAAGTTCGCGCCGATGAAATTCATTCCTATGGAGAAGACGGAAATGATTCAAGGAGAGTTTGTTGACAGTGCCATGATTGATTCCGTCTATGCAGAGGATTCTCTGGAGAAAGCACGTGATGCGAAGATCAAGGCAAGAGTGGATTCCATTACCCGTGCCCACGAAGCACGTAATGAGTCGATCCGCGTGGCCAAGTTGAAGAAAGCCAACGAAAGTACAGCTAAGCTGGATGCCGCCATTGCTGCCAAGCAGGCTGCACAGGAACAGCAGAAACCAGCAGCGAAAGCTACTGAGGCAACTGCCCCTGCCGTTGCACTGCCTGCGGGTGACAACTCCCAGACAGTGAACAACGCCAAGTCGATGGTGAGCAAAGGTGCCTATAACATCGTTGGAACCCAGGAAACCATCACTGTAAAACCTGGTCAGACCATAAAGAAGATTTCCAAGTTCTACTTGGGCGATGGTATGGAGTGCTACATCCAGGCCTACAACGGTATCAGCGAGGTTACAGAAGGGATGAAACTCAAAATCCCCAAGCTCCAAATAAAGAAAAAGAATTAGATAATAATAAAGTTTCTTAAATGTAAGTTTTAAGAAACTTTTTTAATATTATTTAGTCACTAATTTTCGACTATCATTCTTGAATGTATTACTTTTGCGCTGGATTTAGCAAAGAGAGACAAGAATTAATAGATAAAGGAATATGGCAGAAGCAATTGATATCCGTGAATTGAATATCCGGATAGAACAACAAAGTGCATTTGTAACGAATCTGATCCACGGTATGGATCAGGTCATCGTGGGTCAGAAACACCTCGTTGACTCCCTCCTCATCGGTCTGCTCAGCGATGGACACATTCTGCTTGAAGGTGTTCCTGGTCTTGCCAAGACATTGGCCATCAAGACACTGGCACAACTGATAGATGCAGGTTACAGTCGTATACAGTTCACCCCCGACCTCTTGCCGGCTGACGTGATTGGTACGATGATCTACTCGCAGAAAGATGAGAAGTTCCAGGTAAAGAAGGGGCCTGTATTCGCCAACTTCGTATTGGCTGATGAAATCAACCGTGCCCCGGCAAAGGTACAGAGTGCCTTGTTGGAGGCTATGCAGGAGCATCAGGTGACGATTGGCAGTGACACCTTCCCGTTGCCCAACCCGTTCTTAGTGATGGCTACCCAGAACCCCATCGAGCAGGAAGGTACCTACCCGTTGCCTGAAGCACAGGTTGACCGTTTCATGCTCAAGGTAGTGATTGACTATCCCACCATTGAGGAAGAGAAGATGATCATCCGTGAGAACATCCAGGGCGGTCTGCCGGAAGTGAAACCCGTTACCACAGCCCAGGAGATCATGAATGCCCGTCAGGTGGTGCAGCAGGTATATATCGACGAGAAGATCGAGCAGTATATTGCCGATATCGTCTTCGCCACCCGTTATCCCGAACGCTATCAGTTGGGCGAGCTGAAAGAGCTCATCACCTTTGGTGGCTCACCCCGTGCCTCCATCAACCTGGCCAAGGCAGCCCGTGCCTATGCATTCATCAAGCGCCGCGGTTATGTGGTGCCTGAGGATGTGCGTGCTGTGGCTCACGATGTTCTTCGTCACCGTATCGGCTTGTCATACGAGGCCGAGGCCACCAATGTAACGAGTGAGGAAATCGTCAGCAAGATCATCAACAAGGTTGAAGTACCCTGATCATCGAACAGAACGAGAGAGGATTGTGACTGATGGAAACGACTGAGATACTGAAGAAGGTTCGTAAGATTGAGATCAAGACCCGCCGACTGAGTAACAACATCTTTGCCGGTGAGTACCATTCTGCCTTCAAGGGTAGGGGTATGGCCTTCAGTGAAGTACGTGAATATCAGTATGGTGATGATGTGCGCGACATCGACTGGAACGTCACGGCACGTTTCCACCGTCCGTATGTCAAGGTGTTCGAAGAAGAGCGCGAGCTGACGGTGATGCTGCTGATTGATGTCAGTGGTTCGCTGGAGTTCGGAACCCAGCATCAGATGAAGAAGGAGATGGTTACGGAGATTGCCGCCACCTTGGCCTTCAGTGCCATTCAGAACAACGACAAGATCGGTGTTGTGTTCTTCTCTGACAAGATCGAGAAATACATCCCACCCAAGAAGGGTCGTAAGCACATCCTCTATATCATCCGCGAGATGCTCGACTTCCACCCTGAGAGTCGTAAGACAGATGTGAAACAGGGCGTGGAGTTCCTGACAGGCGTGATGAAACGCCGTTGTACCGCCTTCTTGTTGAGTGACTTCTACACCCGTGATGATTTCGAGCAGGCGCTCACCATCTGTAATCGCAAGCACGACGTGGTGGCTATTCAGGTGTACGACCAACGGGCAAAAACCCTGCCGGATGTGGGCTTGATGAAGGTGCGCGACGCCGAGACGGGTCATGAGATGATCATCGACACCAGCAGTAAGAAACTACGACGCGCTCATACCCAGTACTGGATGAGTCGTCAGCAAGCGCTAATCAACACGTTTAACAAGAGTAATGTAGATCATGTGAGCATGGCCACCAACGAGGATTTCGTGAAACAGCTGCTCCTCCTGTTCAAGATGCGAGGGTAGGGATCATGAATCTGCCATGTACATGGATGAAACAATGAAACTGGGAACAAGAAATAGTGACAACGTATGGCTGAGATGGCTCCTCGTGTTCTGCGGAGCTGTCATCACCGCCGTATCTGCGTTTGCTCAGGTACAGGTGGAATCATCTATCGACTCCATCCAGATCCTTATCGGCGAACAGGCACACCTCACCTTACAGGTATCTTATAAGAAGGGTCATTCGTTGCTCCTGCCTCAGTTCAAACCCTCTGAGTATATCACCCCGGGTGTGGAAGTGCTGGAGATGTCGGATGCTGATACGGCACAGTTGGACAATGACATGATCCGTGTCAGCAAGGTCTATACCCTTACTTCCTTCGATGAGCAGCTGTATTATCTGCCACCCATAACCATTAAAGTAGATGGTAAGGAATACAGCAGTAAGAATTTGGCACTGAAGGTGTTAACCATCCCTGTTGACACCCTTCATCCCGAGAATTTCTATCCCCCGAAGGATGTGCAGAACAACCCCTTCCTGTGGAGTGAGTGGAGTGATGTGTTCTGGCTCAGCGTACTGTTGGTACTCCTGATATGTCTTACCTTCTACCTCTGTGTTTGTCTGAAAGGCAACAAGCCCGTCATTGCCCGTGTCCGCATCATCAAGAAGGTGCTGCCACATCAGCGAGCCATGGATGAGATCGAGAAGATCAAGGCCGACAAGATGGTGGCATCCGAGGATCAGAAAGAATACTACACCCGTCTTACGGACACCCTGCGTAAGTATATCGAGGAACGCTTCGGCTTCAGTGCCATGGAGATGACGTCCAGCGAGATCATCGCCCGTCTGCAGGAAGCAGAGGACAAGAAGATGATTGACGAGCTGCGCGAGTTGTTCACCACTGCCGACCTCGTGAAGTTTGCGAAATATAAGTCGCTCATCAACGAGAACGACGCCAACCTGGTGAATGCCATCGCGTTCATCAATACCACCAAACAGGAGAACCAGCCCACCACCGAGCGCATCGAACCTGTGCTCACGGAGAAAGACAAACGTTCCATGCGGTCGCGCATCGTACTCAAGGTTGCCATCGCCGCACTGTTCGTTGTCATGGTCATCCTGCTCATATATGTACTATATAGGATCTATCTGCTGTTTTAGAATATGAAGTTTGTCAACCAAGAATACCTGTTGCTGCTGCTGTTGCTGATACCGTATATCATCTGGTATCTGCTATACCGCAAGAAGAGCGAGCCGACGATACAGATGAGCGACACGTTCGCTTATCGTTATGCGCCGAAGAGTCTGCGTCAGCGACTGGTATGGCTGCCTGCCTTGCTGCGTATGATCACCTTCGTGCTGATTGTGCTCGTGTTGGCCCGTCCGCAGACGCACGACAGCTGGGGCAAGCGCACCTCGGAAGGTATTGACATCATGCTGGCCATGGACGTGTCAACGAGTATGCTGGCACAGGACCTGAAGCCCAACCGTATCGAAGCGGCTAAGTCGGTAGCGGCTGAGTTCATCTCTGGTCGTCCGGACGACAATATCGGTCTGACCATCTTTGCAGGCGAGGCGTTCACGCAGTGCCCCATGACCACCGATCATACCTCCTTGCTCACCCTCCTGAAGGATGTGCGTACGGATATTGCGGAGAGAGGACTGATTGAAGACGGTACCGCTATTGGTATGGGATTGGCCAACGCAGTGAGCAGATTGAAGGACAGTAAGACCAAGAGCAAGGTGGTGATCCTGCTCACCGACGGTAGTAACAACATGGGTGATATCTCTCCGCTCACGGCTGCACAGATTGCCAAGAGCTTAGGCATCCGTGTCTATACCATTGCCGTGGGTTCCAAGAAGGTGGCTCCATACCCCATGCAGGTAGGAGGCACCATACAGTATGTCAATGTACGCGTGGATGTGGATACGAAGACGCTGAGTGATATTGCCGCCACAGCCGAAGGTCATTTCTACCGAGCCACCAATACGGCAGAGCTGAAAAAGATCTACCAGGATATTGACAAGCTGGAGAAGACCAAGATGGAAGTGAAGAAGTTCTCCAAGCACTACGAGGCCTACCAGCCGTTTGCCATTGCTGCAATCCTCTGTCTGCTGCTCGAGATCATCCTCCGCATCACCTGGTTCCGTCGCATACCTTAAAAAGGAAAGTTCGTTATGTTCAGATTTGAAAACCCCATATACCTCTACCTGCTGGTGCTGATACCGATATTGGCACTCGTCAGACTCGTTCTGATGCGCCAGCGGAAGAGTAAGCTGAAACGCTTCGGCGATATCAACCTGCTGAAGCAGCTCATGCCGGATGTCTCGAAATATCGTCGGGGCGTGAAGTTCTGGCTTCTCATGGCTGCCCTGGCCTTGCTTATCATCATGCTGGCTCGTCCGCAGATGGGCACCAAGATCAGTCATGAGAAGCGCAACGGCATCGAGACGATCATCGCCCTTGACATCAGTAACTCGATGAAGGCAGAGGATGTGGTGCCGTCGCGTCTCGACAAGAGTAAGATGCTCATCGAGAACATGGTGGAGAACTTTACGAACGATAAGGTAGGACTGATTGTCTTTGCCGGTGATGCGTTCATCCAGCTGCCTATCACCAGCGACTATGTCTCGGCGAAGATGTTCCTCCAGAGCATCGATCCCCATCTGATAGCTACGCAGGGTACCAATATCGCAGAGGCCATCCGCTTGGCCATGAACGCGTTCACCCAGCAGGAGAAGATAGGTCGTGCCATCATTGTGATTACCGACGGTGAGGACCATGAGGGCGGGGCCATCGAGATGGCGAAGGCGGCCAGGAAGAAGGGCATGCGTGTATTCGTATTAGGTATCGGCTCCACCAAGGGATCACCGATTCCTGATGGAGAGGGTGGCTACATGAAGGACAATACAGGCGATGAGGTGATGTCGGTACTGAACGAGCAGATGTGCCAGCAGGTGGCCGAGGCCGGTGGTGGTGCCTATATCCATGTTGACAACACCAATGTGGCACAGAACAAGTTGAACAACGAACTCATCAAGCTTCAGACGGGTCAGATCACCAGCACCATCTACAGTGAGTACGACGAGCAGTTCCAGGCTTTCGGTATCCTGGCCTTGCTGCTGCTGATCATCGAGGTCTGCATCTTCGAAAGCAAGAACCCGTTGTTGAAGAACGTAAGCATATTCAAAAAGAAATGAGACACTATATATTGGTCATCATGTTGACTGTCTGTGCCGCTGTCTATGCACAGAACGACAGACAGCTCATCCGCGAGGGCAACCGCCTGTACCGCCAGAAGCAGTATGCGCAGGCCGAGGTGCTCTATCGGAAGGCTATTGCCAAGAATGCTGAGAACCCGCAAGCGCAGTATAACCTCGGGTGTGCCTTGATGATGCAGCAGAAAGACTCCGCCGCGGTGATACAGTATCAGAATGCCGCCAAGCTCGAGAAGAACAAGTTGCGCCAGTCGAAGTCGTGGCACAACGTGGGCGTGATGTGCCAGAGTCATCAGATGTACGGCGAGGCCATCAAGGCCTACGAGCAGGCGCTGCGCTGTAACCCCACCGATGATGAGACGCGCTACAACCTGGCACTCTGCAAGCAGATGAACAAGAACAATCCGCAGCAGAACCAGAACCAGCAGGATAAGAAGAACGAGGACCAGCAAGATGATAAGGGCCAACAACAGAAAAAGGACAAGAAAGACCAGCAGAAGGAGGAACAGCCTAAGGAGCAGATGAGCAAGGAGAATGCCGAACGACTCCTCGATGCTGCCGTGCAGAACGAGAAGGCAACGCAGCAACGACTGAACAAAGCGCTGCAGCAGCCTCGTAAGAAACAGTTACAAAAGAATTGGTAAGGAGATCCGCTTATGAAGAGATATTTACTTGTTTTACCTCTACTGTTCATCACATGGATGGTCAACGCACAGACGCTGACCGCCAATGCGCCGTCGCAGGTGCAGAACGGTGAGAACTTCCGTCTTACCTACACGGTGAACACCTCCAATGCCAGTGATTTCCGCATCGGCGAGATCCCTGAGGCATTGGAGATCATCACGGGTCCCTACACCTCACAGCAGTCGAACTTCCAGATGGTGAACGGTCATACCAGCAGTTCATCTTCCATCACCTATACCTTCATCCTCTGTGCGAACAAGAACGGTTCCTATACCATTCCCGCCGCACATGTTCATGCCAACGGTAAGACCATCACATCTAACCCGTTGAAGGTAACCGTGTCTGGTCATGCAGCCAGTACGGGTGCTGCACCGAAGATGCATGATGACAACGACGACCGTCCTCAGATGCGCTCGGCAGGATCGCCTATCTCCGGTAGCGATCTCTTCATCAAGGTGAGTGCCAACAAGCAGCGTGTTCACGAGCAGGAGCCTATCCTGCTTACCTATAAGGTATATACGTTGGTTGACCTGACGCAGCTGGAAGGAAAGATGCCCGACCTGACCGGCTTCCACTCTCAGGAGGTGAAGATGCCGCAGCAGAAGACGTTCCATGTTGAGAACGTGAACGGTCGTAACTACCGCTGTGTCACCTGGAGTCAGTATGTGATGTACCCGCAGATGACAGGCGATCTGGAGATCCCGAGCATCACCTTCAACGGAACGGTCATCCAGCAGAACCGCAACGTCGATCCCTTCGAGGCCTTCCTCAATGGTGGTAGCGGTTATGTGGAGGTGAAGCGGAGCATCAAGGCCCCGGGTTTGAAGATCCATGTGGATCCCCTGCCCAAGCGTCCTGATAACTTCTCGGGCGGAGTGGGTAAGTTCAATATCTCTGCCCAACTGAACAAGACCGAGGTGAAAGCCAATGATCCCATTACCGTGCGTGTTGTCGTGGGCGGTGTGGGTAACCTGAAACTGATCAAGCAGCCCGTGGTGAACTTCCCCAAGGACTTCGACAAATATGATCCGAAGGTAACGGATAAGACCAAGCTCACGGCCAATGGGGTGGAGGGGAACATGATATACGACTTCCTCGCCGTGCCGCGCAACCAGGGTAAATACACCATTCCTCCTGTGGAGTTCACCTATTATGATGTCAGTGCTAATGCCTACAAGACCATCAAGACACAGTCGTTCGAGCTGGATGTCGCCAAGGGCGACGGCACAGGCGGTAACTCCATGGACTTCACAGACGAGAAGAACCAGGATATCCATGCCATCAAAACTGGTAAGATTGTCCGCAAAGATGCAGCATCTCTCTTCTTCGGCAGTGCAGCCTACTGGATTCTGCTGGGCTTGTTGCTGGCAACGTTCATTGCCCTGATGATCATCTTCCGTCGTCGCGCCATCGAGAATGCCGATATCGTGAAGATGCGCGGCAAGAAAGCCAATAAGGTGGCCAACAAACGACTCCGTACGGCTCAGAAACTCATGGCGGCTGGTAAGCAGGGTGAGTTCTACGATGAGGTGCTGCGTGCCCTGTGGGGTTACATGGGCGATAAGCTGAATATCCCCGTTTCTGAGCTGTCACACGACAATATCGCGGATAAGCTCGCTGAGCATCATGTGGATGAGCAGACGGTGAATACGTTCATCGAGGCACTCGACGAGTGTGAGTTCGAGCGTTATGCTCCTGGCGATGCCGCTGGAAACATGAACAAGACGTACGAGTCGGCCATGACGGCCATCGAAAAGATTGAAGATGTCATGAAGAAAAGGAATACTAAGGCACGTAACATGGCCATGTTGCTGTTGCTCACCCTAATAATGTTCCCAATGACCATCCATGCTATCACCAAGCAGGATGCAGACGCGGAGTATAGTAAGGGTAACTATCAGCAGGCCATCAAGGACTATGAGGAACTTCTCAAGGCTGGCGAGAGCGCCGAGATATACTATAACCTCGGTAATGCGTATTACCGTACCGAGAATATCACGCGTGCCGTGTTGAACTACGAGCGGGCGCTGTTGCTGAATCCTGCAGACGAGGATATTCGCTTCAACCTGCAGATGGCACGCTCAAAGACCATCGATAAGATCACCCCCGAGAGTGAGATGTTCTTCTTCACCTGGTACCGTTCGTTGGTGAACCTGATGACCATCGACAACTGGGCACGACTGGCCATTGCCAGCATCATCCTTACGCTCATCCTCGCCTTGGTGTATCTCTTCGCCAGTCCGCTCATCCTGCGTAAGATCGGCTTCTACGGCGGTGCCTTGTTCCTCATCATCTTCCTGCTGAGCAACCTCTTTGCGTTCCAGCAGAAGCAGATGCTGATGAAACGTAACGGTGCCATCGTCACTGCTCCTTCCGTCACCATCAAGAAAACACCCGAGGCCAGCAGTACGGATCAAGGCGTGATCCATGAAGGAACACGGGTGGATATCACTGATGATACGATGCGCGACTGGAAGGGCATACGCTTGGCTGATGGCAGAGAAGGATGGGTTCCTGCTACGCAGATAGAAAAGATTTAATACAATGAGTATATTCACAGCGATAGACCAGCAGATCCTGTTCTGGCTGAACGGCAGTGACTCCCTGTTCACCGACGGCGTGATCAGTACGCTGACGGCAGGTACCACGTGGATACCGCTGTATATCGCCTTGTTCTATCTCGTGCTGAAGAATAACGAAACCATGGCGCAGGTGCTGCTCACCGTGGGCTGTGCCGCCGTCTGCGTGCTCGTCACGGCAGGCATCACCAATCTGATCATCAAGCCCCTGGTGGCCCGTCCGCGCCCTTGCGACGATCCCCTCATCAAATATACGGTGGATGTGGTGAGTGGCATCTCTGCGGGTAACTACAGCTTCTTCTCCGCCCATGCGGCCAACACCAGCGCGTTGGTCATGTTCCTGGCTTTGCTCATCCGTAACAGACTGTTCATTGTGGCCATGATCATCTGGTCGCTGCTGAACTGCTACACGCGTCTGTACTTAGGCGTACATTATCCCTCGGATATTCTCTGCGGACTCCTCTTCGGCTCCCTCATGGGCTTCATCGCCTATGTGGTCTATCTGAAGATCTACCTGAAGATCTCTCCGCAGTTCCATTATGTGTCGTCGCATTATTCCAGCACGGGCTATGCGCTGGATGATATCGACGTTGTTGTCTGTGTGATGGTGCTCACTATTCTCTATGCCATCATACGTTCATTATTGATGTAACACCCATGATTGATACGAAACATATACGCATCAGCGATTATAACTATCCGCTGCCCGATGAGCGCATCGCTAAGTTCCCCATTGCGCAGCGTGATCACAGTAAGCTGCTTGTCTATCGACAAGGAAAGGTGGAGGAGGATGTCTTCTACCAACTGCCCAACTACCTTCCCGAAGGGGCGCTGATGGTGTTCAACAACACCAAGGTGATCCAGGCTCGCATGCATTTCCGTAAGACTACAGGAGCGCTCATCGAGGTGTTCCTGCTCGAACCCTGTCTGCCTGCCGACTACGAGCAAATGTTCCAAACCACTTCCGAGTGCGAGTGGATCTGTCTGATCGGTAACCTGAAGAAATGGAAGGAGGGTGAGCTTAAGCAAACCGTGATGATACACGGTCAGGAAGTGGAGATCGCTGCCACCCGTCTGGGTGAGCAAGGTACTGGTCATCGCATCCGCTTTGCCTGGCGTTACACCGCACCGCAAGCTGGTGCTGCGCCTTCGTTTGCCGAGCTCATCGATGCAGCAGGCGAGTTGCCGATTCCTCCTTACCTGAACCGTGAGACACAGGAGAGTGACAAAACCACCTACCAGACGGTCTATAGCAAGATCAAGGGGAGTGTGGCGGCACCCACCGCAGGACTCCATTTCACGGATACTGTACTGAAGGCCATCGATGCGCGGGGTATCGAGCGCGAAGAGCTCACGCTGCATGTGGGGGCTGGCACGTTCAAGCCCGTGAAGAGCGAGGAGATAGAGGGGCACAGCATGCATACTGAGTATTACTGCGTGAAACGGCAGACCATCGAGAAGCTCATCTCTCATCAGGCAAGGGCTATTGCCGTGGGAACCACCAGCGTGCGCACCTTAGAGAGTCTGTACTATGTGGGCTTGAAACTCGAGCAGAACCCTGATGCCAACGAGGAGGAGCTGCATGTGATGCAGTGGGAACCGTATCAACAGAATCAGCAGGCGATAGAGCCGCTGCGTGCCTTGCAGAACATCCTCCAGTGGCTTGACCGCCAAGGAAAGGGGAGTCTGCATAGCAGTACGCAGATCATCATCGCTCCGGGCTACGAGTATAAGATCGTGAAGATGCTGGTCACCAACTTCCACCAGCCGCAGAGCACCCTTCTGCTGTTGGTCAGCGCGTTTGTCAAAGGCGATTGGCGCACCATCTACGATTATGCCCTCTCGCACAACTTCCGCTTCCTCAGTTATGGGGATAGCAGTCTGTTAATACCATAAATGGTCTAAGGGACTCGGTCAAAGGTCAAAGGTTAACTTTTGAAGCAGCGAGAGCCATCGTGCAGGCACGTTTGGCCGTGTCGTGATAAAAGTCAACGAAGTTAATGTTCAATGTTCAATGTTCAATGGTCAATGTATGAAGATCGGCGATAAAGTAAGATTTCTCAGTGATAGCGGAGGCGGCATCGTAGCCGGCTTCCAAGGTAAAGATATTGTGTTGGTGGAGGATGAGGATGGCTTCCAGATTCCTACACGCATCAACGACGTAGTGGTGATTGATAC
Source organism: Prevotella sp. (assembly GCA_017561825.1). GTDB lineage: Bacteria > Bacteroidota > Bacteroidia > Bacteroidales > Bacteroidaceae > Prevotella. Next base: position 1,970 of record JAFZBK010000050.1, on the reverse strand, counting down.
CGATGACTACAACTTAGAGAAGGTGGCACAGAAAAGGGTAGGGGGCAGTGCTCCTTCAACCGCTCAACCAATGGCAGCCCCTCAGGAACGACCTTCGCAGAAGGTGGAGAAACCCGTGCTCCGTCCTGTCATCGAAGAACGCAAAGGCGGTGATAAGCTGTCGGTCTATTTAGGCTTCGTTCCTATCGATATCCATGCCATTACCAGTACGCGGTTCGAGTCGTATATCGTCAACGACAGTAACTACTACATTTACTATTCGTACCTCGTGGCAGAAGGAAATTCTTGGACACTTCGTGCCATGGGCGAGGTGGAGCCAAACACCAAGGAGTTTATTGAGGAGTTTGGAAAAGAGGACTTAAACGAGTTGTCGCAAGTAGCCGTACAACTCATTGCATATAAACGTGATAAATCATTCTTGTTAAAAGATCCAATTATCACTAAGTTCCGTATTGATGGTGTGAAGTTCTACAAGTTGCATACCTTCCAGGAGAATGATTTCTTTGAGCAAAAAGCCTTACTCTACACCGTGGTGGAGAACGACAAAGTAAACCGTCCGTTGATGATCAATGCCGAGGAACTGAAGAAGGAGATGTACCACAAGGAGCCCGCAGACAAGACACGCGTGGACAACTCGTATGTTCGTCGTTACGATAATGGCAAATCCCAGAATCCCTTCCAGCCCAAGCACGTAAAAGGCGATGATCCAATCGTTGTCGATCTGCATGCCCACGAGATTCTTGAAACCACCTCGGGCATGAGTGCCTCCGACATCCTCAGCTACCAACTCGACATCGTTCATCGCACATTGGCAGAGCACAAGGAACATAAAGGCAAGAAGATCGTGTTCATCCATGGTAAGGGCGAAGGAGTGCTCCGCCGTGCCATCATCCACGAACTCAACTACAAATACAAGTCCTACACCTACCAAGACGCCTCCTTCCAGGAGTACGGCTATGGTGCCACGCAGGTTACTATTAGGTAGTGGGGTGTTTGTAGCAATTAAGGGGTGACATGTCACCCTTTTTGTTTTTTAATGATGGCAAGGCACAGATGTTGTCACCCCACATAAGATAGAAATAGTTCAACATGAACACTATTATCTAAAAAAATAACAGAACTTTGCTTTTTTTGTTTATCTTTGCACCCGAATAAGTCTTTTTTGGAAGAAAGATACTCAAGTATGGATTTAAGTTATACCACAACTGCCACGCTGCCTCGCATCCTGAAGAACTTCCGTGCCCACTTCTGGGTGCAGCCCAACCAGGAGAGTGGCGCAGCCAGCGCCCGCGCCATCCACCTCCTCTTCGATGACGACATGGGCGTGACCACCGGCCTAAATCAAGTTTCAAGTGATAAGTCACAAGTTCAAAGTGAAGAGTGGTACACAATTGATGGTAGGAAGCTCAACGGTAAGCCCGCGAAGAAGGGAGTTTATATTCAAAACGGGAAAAAGGCGGTTGTACATTAAACATTAAATATTAAACATTAACTTCGTTGACTTTTGTCAACGCCGGTTTTATTTCGGGGGTACGGTGGCGTGGTGGCGCGGGGGTACGAGATGTGATTCGAGTACAAGTGGATTGGTATATGAATACTTAATCTCTGTGGTAATCTCGCGCCACCGCACCACCGCGCCACCGCTCCTCCGACTATCCCCCTCCATAAGGGAGCGGCTAGGGGTGGCTCCCTCTTTCTTGTATCCTTTTGCGCAATTTCCCGATTCTTCCGTTATAACCCAACTTATCAACGTGTATAACTAATACAGCATACCGAAAAGCCAAAGAGGATACAACTTTACTTTGGAATATCAAATAATTATCGGATTTTTTACTTTTGAAAGTTAATTATGGTGTAAAAATCATCCGCTAAATCCGAGTGATCCGTGTTCGTTTTAGTTCTGAAAGAAATTATCATAATTATCATAATTATCCCAGAAGTATTTTACATTAAAGATTAAACATTAAACA
>JAFZBK010000049.1 GCA_017561825.1 Prevotella sp. | reverse complement strand
CATCCCCCAGCGCCAAAGCTTTCGTTCAGCTCAGATGTCCTCATTGAACAGCATAGGGTATTAATCCGCATTTCTACGGGCTATGCCCTACTGGGGGGAAGGTTGGATACGCGTTACTCACCCGTGCGCCGGTCGCCATCAATCGAAGCAAGCTTCGACCATGCTGCCCCTCGACTTGCATGTGTTAAGCCTGTAGCTAGCGTTCATCCTGAGCCAGGATCAAACTCTACATGGTAAAATATTGTCTTTACTAGTATTACTAGTATCACTAGTGGTACTAGGTACTAGTTCATGTTATCTGTCTCAGAACGACTATCCTTATCAAGTTTTGGTAAAAAATTGACGGTTCATTTCTTTACCCAATGACAACTCATAATACAATGTATTAAATTGCCATTGCTTCTTGTACTACTTCTGTCTATGTAAATCTATCAAAGAACTCTTTTTTGAGTTGCTTCCCGCCGTTCAGCGCGAAAGCGGATGCAAAGGTACAAATTTCTCGCGAACCTCCAAAACTTTTCTCCAATATTTTCTAGAAAAAGTGTCATTTTTACATTTTTTATGGAAAGCAGCAGTTACGAATGGGCGATACACCTTATTATATATAATATAGAAGCAAGAGGTGAGAAGTGAGAACTTTTCTCTCTCCACACTCCTCCCTCCACACTCCTCGAAAATAAAATACACAAAACGTAAAACGATTTTATGTTTTTTTTGTATTTTTGCAGGCGAAAAGCTGGCAGTGTTGAGCAATGGCACGACAATTGCAGTAAAGAAATTGAGTATAAACCCTTAAAAGAAATAGAAAATGGATTTACAGAGATTACAGCAAGAAGTATTGAATGAGAAAGAAAGCAGAAGATGGGAGAGCAGCACTACCCTACCCGTTCTCATGCGTAAAGTATATACATGGATGACGTTAGCCCTGGTGATTACTGGTGTAACCGCCTGGGGTGTGGCACATAGTCCGGCCATCCTTCAGATGATCATGACCAACAAGATTCTATTCCTATGCTTGTTGTTTGGCGAGTTGGTCCTTGTTTGGAGCGTGAGTGCAGCCATTAACAGGTTGTCGTTGACCACCGCCACCCTACTCTTCGTGCTCTACTCCGTATTGAACGGTGTCACGATGTCGTTTATCTTTCTGGCCTACACCTACGAGAGTGTTACGAATGTCTTCCTGATCACCGCTGGCACCTTTGCCGCCATGGCGTTCTTCGGTTACTTCACCAAGACCGACCTCTCATCGATTGGTCGTATTCTCTTCATGGCCTTGATTGGCTTGATCATTGCCACCATCGTGAACATCTTTGTGAAGAGCAGTGGTTTCGGCATGATCCTCAACTACCTCGGCGTACTGATCTTCGTTGGTCTCACCGCCTGGGATACACAGAAAATCAAGAACATGCTTTCCATGGCAGAGGATACTGGCGAGACTGCTCAGAAGGTGGCGTTGATGGGTGCCCTGAGCCTCTACCTCGATTTCATCAACCTGTTCATCCATCTGCTAAGGATCATGGGGAACAGTAGAAGTTAAGAATTAACTACGTTGACTTTTGTCACGACTCGGCCAAACGTGCAAGTACAATGGCTCTCGCTGCTCCAAAAGTTCTTCGATTAGCGACTTATTCAAATAGAAGCACTTTTAGAACTCCGTTTAGGACAGGAGTCCAAGTTGTTCTGGTAAACGACCTGTTAAAACGGAGTTCCTTTTTTCAAGGAGAATAGTAAGTCTAAAAAAGTTAAAGATATTTCTCTCAATCATTGGGGAGAATGGTGCGAATCTAAAGATGTTAATGTAGACCTATCGCATGAAAATAGTTCGTGATTATTTGTTTTTTTTGTAAAAAGGTTGTATCTTTGTCACCAACAAACAATGATTATGGAACAAGAAACGGATATTAGATGGATACAGCGTTATGCTAACTTTCACAAAGCTTGTGGGAGGTTACTAGAAGTGACCGAGGCTGACAGGTTTATTGATGATCTGTCAGAATTAGAGCTTGAGGGTCTGGTGCAACGTTTTGAATACACATTTGAATTATCGTGGAAAGTGCTACAAGACCTTCTCCAATTCAAAGGCTATGAGTTTATGTTGGGACCCAATGGAGCTTTAAAAAAGGCTTTTGAAGATGGGTTGATAGTTAATCACGATGGTTGGCGAAAGATGGCAAAGTCAAGAAATACCTTGAGTCATGTATATGATGAAGAGGAAGTAATGCCTATCATTAAACTTATTTATAGTGATTATGCTCCACTATTGAAACAATTAGATGAGAAGTTATGGCAATTGTCACATGATGTGGATTATCAGCAGGTATGAATTTTGGATTAAGTGATACTGTGATTGAGGAACTGAAAGGTGTGTTTCGTCGTCATGCGAACATACAAAAGGTTATAATTTTCGGCTCGAGGTCGAAAGGGAACTATCGTGCCGGTTCTGATATCGATCTTGCTGTCATTGGCAAAGATCTAGACTATAATCAATTGTTGGATATTCTTTGTGAGATAGATGACTTGGAGTTGTTTTATTCAGTTGACCTATTGGATTATCAGAAAAAGAAGGGAACTCCTATCGGAGATCATATTGACAGGGTTGGACAAGTCTTTTACGAAGTAGCATGATACAAATCATATAGTACTGTACTTACATCAGTTGTAACGTGTATTTCAACAGATGCATACAGTAAAGCAGCACAAAATCTTGCATTCTAAGATCCGTAGAATTGATGAGACAAAAACAAAGCCGGCAGGAAGTACATCCTGCCAGCTTTGTGTTATTGCGTTCGTATTTCTATTCCATCATGTAGAAAATGGATCCGTTTATCTCTTCACGAATTTCTTGCCGTTCATGATATAGATGCCCTTGGGAAGCGTGTCGAGTGTGCCCTTGCCAACCTTTGTACCAGAGAGGTTGTAAATCTCATAGTCTTCAACGTTGTTCTCTTCTGACACAACGTACAACCCCTCGATACTGGTAGCAATCTCCTGTATTCCATAGCCGTCGTCGATGGCGAAAGAGAGGGCCTTGGCAGGGCTTCCATCTTCAACTGGCCTATAGAGATATGCGTAGGTAGCCCAGATATTCCAATCTTTAGCACCTGTCAAGTGATACATGTTACCCTTTGTAATCACCCAATAGTCACTTGTACCAGACTCAGACTCATTACTAGAGCCGTGAATATACTGATGTTCAAGTTTTTCGTGATAGAACGAACCCTTGAAAATGAGTTGCGTACTAGTATATTTTGAGTCATAGGGATACCTTCCCTTCGTATATTCAGGCTCTTCATCCTCAGCAGTAATATCAGTATTAGGATCCTGACCATTGGGTTGTATAGTCTTGGGAGGTAAAAGATCTGTGTAATCTTCATTAAGATAACCCGTGTATCGTTCTTTAATAACCCCAGGTATAATATAACAGTCGCCAAAGATTTTTACAATGTGATTATACTGTCCATTGCCTACTTCCACCTCCAAATATCCTTTATCTTGAGGCACTTTACGTTGGGGTTCTGCTGTTACATATATGATATATGGATATCCTGCCTTTATGACAATCTTATTCATATTCTCGTCCTTGTCAAGATCAAGAGCTCTTGAGAATAAGATACAGCCGTCAGGATCGTTATTCCTTTGTCCGAGGAAGCCACACACCAAGGCATCTGAACCAAATGCCTGTCGTACCTGCCGACCTGTCAAACTCAGTGGCATACAAATGGGGTTCCAAGCATTGACCGTGAAGGTACGCTGGTAATAAACCGTTGAGGGATAGTCATAGTTATCGTACCACTTGGCATGGACATAAGGACTCACATCTTCATGGATTTCAAATGGTTGATCACCCACTCGGTATTCCATGTCAGTCGTAGTCCCCCAGTCTTCATCAATCATTAGTGCCTGTTTACCATGAGCGTAGAAATGCACGTTACCAATCACTGTCCATCCTTCATCCGTTGTCTGTTCGATACCGATGGTGAGCCTTACATTTCCGCTAATCTCCACAAAAGTAGTAAGAAGGTAGGCATCAGGATTTTCATTGAATACTTTTCCCGCAGAGACACCACTCATACAAGTGATATCATTATCTATAGAATTAATGGGCTTAACGGGCATTCTTTCCTCTGTTCTTTCAATAACTGTTTGTCCATCTGCACTAAGCACCTCACGCTTTACGATAAAATAGGCAACACCGTTGTTGGTTTTACCAGTTCCATTATCATAATATAATGCCTGAGCCGTCAGTTTATACAATCCATCAATAAGGTTGGGTATATTTTGACCATAAAGAGTTTGTGTAAGTGAATTCACCTCATTGTATATCTCAGCTGAATAATACTGAGCGTAAAACTTACGACAATCGCCATGGCGAACCGGATCACCCGTGCCTGCCACATTTTCTCCAATTGTTGCACGGGAGGTAAGAGCTTGACCAGAATCATTGTAGCCAGCATTGCCCACATCCAAATTCACGCCATTGATCATAACATCTTGGTTGCGCTGATGCCAATGAATTTTACCCGCGTCAGGATCGAGATTCATACCATCAGGGGTTTTGCCATTTACAGGTTGAGCGGGATTACCTTCACCATCTTTTGACCAAACCCAGTAAACACCGTCCTTGTTGTCGCGGCCGAAAGAAGCATCCATAACAAATACACCAAGATCAACCTCACCCCATGTTACTTCTAACATCGCGTCTTCGAAATCCTCCTCAGAAACAATAATCCATTTGGTGGCCTTTGTAGGATCGCTCGTTGTAACCAGTCTGCCATTATTAAGAGTAATATAAGTGGGTTGATATTCACCTGTATATTGTGGATTCCACCACTCACCACCATTCCTTTTCTGTGTATCTACATTTTGGATCGTATAAGTAGTAACTTCAACACGATGCGGGTCAGCTTCACCTTTATACCTGACGCCATACTTGTATGATGTCACTTTATTGAATTGCCAATTAGGAAAATTATCACATAGATCATAATGTTCTCCATTGGGGTCTCCAGATGTGTGGTAGGTCCTAAGGCCTGAGCGGTCAAGATAAATACTATACCCGGAATTAACATCATAATCCCAATCAATTCCCATACGGTCACCCAAATAGGCAGTTTGAGTGTCTGCATTATCGATTCGAGACACAAGCTGATAGCAGTTATCTCTTGGCTGATTACTTAAATCGACACCCCTGTTGGATGAAATGATTTGCATGCGCATACCCACAGACGACAAAATACCCTGAACGCCATATTCACCTCTAGCACCCATATACTGTTCCTTGTCAGTAACACTGAGGTTGTCTTTGAATTCTACGAGGAAGAAATAATTAGTGTTCGATCCATCCAATTGGCTCGACTGCACTACTACTTCTTCTACAGTAGAGCCCGTCCACACAACGAGTCCAGTTTCCATGTCCACTTTTTCGGTATGCTCGGTCTGGGTCCCTTGTGCCAACGTCCGCAGTCCCGTAAACAACGCCGCCAGCACCATCAATCCTGTTATAATACGTTTCGTTTTCATATCATTTCAATGTTTTAATCCCATAAACTATAATCGTTATCATCCCAATCAAGATCAAACAATGCATAAGGGTTGTTTGCCTTGGCACCATGACCATCTCCTTCAGGATCACCTTCATTAACCCCAATATTACCTGTATGGCCGTAATCAGGGTTCCATGACTTCGGGTCTAACAGGTTCTCTGTAGCTAACTGCAGCACCTCTGTAACAGGTGCACAGTATACAGTTTCTCTCTTTTTCATTTTTGTTTTGTTTTTGTTATGATCGAAAACATGAATACAGCTTATATAAGTTTAGAGTAATAGCTTCAAAGTACAAATATAGTAACATTTGTGCATTTTCACAAGTTATTTATGAAGAATTTATTATAATAAGGTGGACAATTTGTCAAAATACGAAAAAACGAACAAATTAGGTCGTGTTTTGACTATTGCATATTGATTCGTATTATTAGTGGTCTATATATTTGTTGCGTTAACGTTTTATAATTTATTCCGTATATTGCTAATATAATTAATTATATTACTACCTTTGTATCGCATAACAAAACAAACACATCATGTGGAACTACGTTCTAATTATATTGCTATTTATCGCCCTGTTGGGTATCATCGCCTGGCACATCCATATCGTCAGACATAAAAACCTGAAACTGCTGAAACGCCTAAGAAAGGAAAAGGAATTAGGCAAGCAGGTACAGTTGCTCACACAAGACTCTTCCGTACAGGATCGAGACTGGCATCTGTTCCAGCAGTTGGAGAAAAGCATGGTGGAAGACAAACTCTACCTGCATGCCGATCTCAACCGCGATCAAGTAACACAGCTTTTGGGGGTTGACAAGAACCGTTTAGCCACCATCATGCAGAAGTTCGGCAACGGCTCAACGCTTCCTTCCTACATCAATCACCTGCGGATTCATCATGCTTGTCAGATGCTGAAAGACCATCCCAACTACACCATCCAGGCTATTGCTACCGACTCCGGCTTTACTTCCCTCCGTAACTTCCAACGTTTGTTCAAGGATTACACAGGCATGACGCCCGTAGAGTTCAAGGAGACGCTGGAACTGGAGAACTGACTTTCCTGCTATTGAAATCTAAGGAAAAATATTTTTATAATACGGCATTCGGACAAATTGTCCATCAAAATTAGCATCTCCAATTACTTTTTTCCCATTTTTTTTGCGAGAACCAATCAATATCCGTACCTTTGTGCTCTGAAAACTATTCACAAAAAGATAGCATAACGCTGAGAATAACAAAAACATATAACAAATGAAGAAAAAAACAATTTACTGTGCACCTTTCACAGAGGTGCTGCAGTTAGCAACAGAGAACCTATTGGAGCCCGAATCATGGAATCCTGATTACGGGCATGGAGGCAACATAGGTATTATTGAAGGAGATCCTGAAGAAGGAGATGGTCATGGCGCTAAGGCTAATAATCCTTATGCGTTTGTGGATATTGACTGGGACGATGAGGACATTTGGGAAAGTGATATTAAGAGTTTATGGGATTAAAGATCAGCAACAACATGAAAAAGTATAGTTTATTCAAAGGTTTAGTGGTGCTGGCTGCGATGTTCACAAGTCAGCAGGCGTTAGCACAGCAGGTAGATATGAACACTGGTCTCGTTGTTTGGAAAGGTTCTACGGCAGAAGCAGTGGCCGCCTCTGGTGAATTTTTCTATTTGGTGCAATGGAAAGACCAACTGAGCGTCAATGATAAAGAGCAATACGTAGGTGCAAGTGGTGATTATGGCGTTCAGGCAGTTATCTCACCTGTTGGTATGCGTATGCAACTTCAAAGTGTAACCGCAAACACGTTATATTACCTAAGTAATCGCAATACGAGCGCTCCATATTACCAACTCATTACTCGTATCCGGAATGCGGATACAACTTCCGATTACCTTGGAGACCGCATGTCACCCAATAATGACGACAATGCAGGCTCGAGTATCTATCTCGACCGCTCCAACCAAAGGGCTTATTGGGAGGGCGACCATAGAAACGTTGTCAATTTCCCTAATTGGAAACTTGTTGAGTCCACCTCTACCAAACGTAATGTCCGGTATAAAGGTGAAACTTCAAGCCATACTCAAAGCGTAACCACCTATATCTTCCAGAATGTTGAGTCACAAAATGGAGATGGCACGAATACCAACAACTATCGTGCCATGTACATCAGAGTTAATAGCCAAGGTAAGTTGGTGACGACATTTACTCGGAATGAAGCAACCAAGTTTATCATTGTTTCTGAAACTGATTTTGATCATGCCATGGGCGATGTTACCTGGGGTGAGGTTGACTTGGGCGTGTTCGTGCAGGATGCCTCTTTCGGTCGTGACAACAAAGACGGTATTTACTGGGTTTGGGAAACGAATGGTGAAGGGGATGACCCTGAGACTAATGAAAATGGTATGACACTCGACGGTCGACAGCTTACTGGCGATAATATTCATTGGCACCAGCGAAACCAGGATGTGATGTGTAATGGCGTTGAACTGTCCACTCGTAATATTACACGTGAAAAAATTGGAAGAAATGTAGCAACAAGCAACAGTTATAACCACGATGAGTTTAGAGCAAATTTCGGTGAGTATTATGCTGCTGAAATCTATAATGAGGTGAATTCACTCACGCAGACATTACGCGGTGCAACCATCCCTAATCTGGTGGATGGATTATATAAACTCACAGCACAAGCACTCTATGACGATGATGAGAATCACAACACCAATGACCATGTATCCTACTTTGTTGTAACGCGAAGGGTACCAAATGGTGACGGCACCTATACTGAGACAACAGAAGAGATGCCTGTCAAGCCCATACTAAACGAGGATCTCGGAAGTACCATCACACGTCATAGTGGTGTGTCTGCAGGATATGTTTTTAACAACAATCCTAAAGCTTACCTCCTTACGACATTCGTGGAGATTAATGGAGAAACAGAACTTACCATTGGTATAAAGCAGAAAGTTGCCAAAGGCTGGACTGTAATCGGTAACGTACACCTCTATGCGCATGGCAAGCAGGCATTGCTTGTGGATGAAGATTGGGAAACCAAAGAAACCATACACTACATGGTAGGCGATCAAGAGCAAGTAGCGGAAAATGTCGACCCATATACTACAGCTAAATGGTACGACAACTACGATTATCCCGCCACTGTATATTATCAGCGCACCTTTGCCGTTGAAAAATGGAATACTATTTGCTTACCGCTGAGCCTTACAGGTCGTCAGGTTCGCCAGGCCTTCGGAGAGGACGCTAAGGTGTGTGCTTTTATCGGACAGTTGAATGGCGATCCTGATGGATGCATCTTGTTCTCAAGGTCTGTCGATCTTGATCAAGACGAGAACATGGATAAGTATGTGATTCAAGCAGGTACACCTTATATCATCTATGTATCTAAATTCCCACAACATCCTAATGGAATGTCAGTGGAAGTTGGTAATGGTAATACCAACGAATTGAACCACACATTAGAGATTGATGGAGCATCATATTCTATTCCAGGTGTCATCAAGGATCAATATACGGAATGGCAAAAAACCGTGAATGGACAAGTTGTTCTTAAAGACCCAACAGATGTTACATATACTGATGCGAAATACAAAACAGATCTCCATTTTGTGGGCTCATTCTACCACAAAGTGATTGACAAATCCACTATTCACGGCAGTGCGAATGCTAGTGGAAGCAACGACTACTGGATAATCACAAAGGGTGATATGTATCACTTGACTGGCGCTAAAGACTGGAATATCTGGGCTACCTACGCATATCTCTATAGGCCAGTTGGAAATGGAAGTCCTGCCAAGGCCCTCTCTTTCGCCATCGACGACGGCTATGGAATACAGGAGATAGCTACCAGTATCGAGGGGTTGTACGTTGTGTCAGAAGAAAACAACGTTGAAGACTATGAGATTTACAACCTCTCTGGTACAAAGGTGGGCAAGGGTACACTCGACACACTTCCCAAGGGTATCTATATCATGAACGGAAAGAAATACGTTAAGAAATAACGGATTGTATTTCCTAATGATCGAATAGAAATAACAAACGCAATAACAAGCAACCGGCAGGAAGAACTCCTGCCGGTTTTGTTTTGCTCACGCAAAGAGCCCTTTCCAATATCATAGATATTTGACTGCAAAACCTGACAATCGGATTTTTGAAGTCACAAAACTGGCGCAACATACACGGATTTCGCTGGAAACGCCTTTATATACGAGAGAAATGGGTGTTTTCAACATACACGCAACATACACAAACGTTCACTATAGCCCCTATAACATACACGCGACATACACCGCTAAGTAGGATACTTGCGTATAGAAACTAGGCCACTTTCTCATAGTAACTAGGCTGATTACCACCTCTAACTAGGCCACTTACTTATAGCAACTAGGCTTCTTACTCGATGTTCCCAACATGGGAATAAAATGTTCCCAACGTGGGAACAAAAACTCGTTTGTGAATCTCGCGTGTATGTTGCGTGTATGTTGGTGCCCCTATAGTGTATGTTGGTGTACCCTTAGTGTATGTTAAAACTGATAGATTTCCCTTTGTTTATCGGGCTTTTCAGTATTCTGAGTGTATGTTGCGCAAGTTTTTAAAAAGCGGAGGCTTTTAGTCTTAATCCTGTGGTTTCATCGATACCGAACATGATATTCATGTTCTGCACAGCCTGACCTACAGCACCCTTCAACAGGTTATCAATGACGGATGTGATCAATAGCTTATTGCCGTATTTCTCACAATGAATCAAAGCCTTGTTGGTATTCACCACCTGTTTCAGGTCGATTGACTTATCTGTATAGTGTGTAAAAGCAGCATCTTTGTAGAACTCTTTATAGAATTCCACAATCTCCTCGATAGGTGTAGTGGTTTTGACTACCTCTGTACAGAAGATGCCACGGGCGAAGTCACCACGATAAGGGATAAAGTCAATGGAGGCCTCACCTAAGGGTGAAGGAGCAGTCTGGTTCAAACTCTGGTAGATCTCTGCAAGATGCTGATGGGTGAACGGCTTGTAGATACTCAGGTTGTTGTTACGCCATGAGAAATGAGTGGTAGCACCAGGCTTCTGTCCTGCACCTGTTGAACCCGTAATAGCGTTAACCGACACATCCTCTGTGAGCAGTCCCATCTTTGCAGCGGGCAACAGTCCGAGTTGGATGCAGGTGGCGAAGCAACCTGGGTTGGCCACATGCTGTGCCTTCGCTATTTCCTCACGATTAATCTCTGGCAGTCCATAGATGAAATCATAATTCTTAATTCTTAATCCTTCATTCTTAATCCTAAAGTCCTGCGCCAGATCAATAATCTTCACATGTTCAGGAATGGTATGCTCTTTCAGGAACTGTTCGCTCTTGCCGTGACCGAAGCAGAAGAATACCACATCCACTTGGTCGAAGGGCATCTCGTTGGTGAACTGCAGATCAGTCTCACCAATCAGTCCTTCGTGCACATCACTCACAGGATTCCCTGCGTTACTCTCTGAGTTGGCAAACACAATTTCCGCCTCAGGATGGTTCAGCAGCAGTCGGATCAACTCTCCGCCTGTATAGCCTGCTGCGCCAAGAATACCTACCTTAATCATCTCTTCTCGTCCTTATGGATTCCGTAATAAACGCGGAGCGGAGTGCTTGAAACCTTGATGAATCCCTTGGCCTCATCAGCTGTCCAGCCCGTTTGCGTCTCACCGTACTCACCCAGTTTCGACTTGGTCAGATCGTTATCGCTATCTACACCTACTGTTTCGAAGCCGAAGGGACGGAGCTTCAGGATGGCGGTACCTGTAACGTTGCGCTGTGAAGAAGTGAGCATAGCCTCGATATCGGGCATCACAGGCTCCAGGTACTGACTCTCATGCAGGAACATGCCGTACCAGTTAGCCACCTGGTCCTTCCAGTACTGCTGCCACTTGCTCAGGGTTGACTTCTCCAGCAGGCGGTGTGCCTCGATGATCAGTTTAGGTGCGGCAGCTTCGAAGCCTACACGACCCTTGATGCCGATAATAGTATCACCCACGTTCGCATCACGACCGATAGCGTAAGAGGCACCAATCTCCTCAATCTTCTGGATGGCCTTGATCTTATCATCGAACACCTCACCATTCACTGCCTTGATCTCACCCTTCTCGAAAGTGATCTTCAATAATGACTCCTTTTCAGGATTCGTGACATGCTTCAGGTAAGCCTCCTCGGGCAGACCCTGTGACGGATCGAGCAGTTCACCACCGCAGATGCTGGTTCCCCAGATACCTACGTTATACGAGTATTTCAGTTTGGTGAAGTCGGCAAAGAACCCATGCTCGTTCAGGTAATCCACCTCCTCCTTACGCGTCAGCTTCTTGTCGCGTGTTAAAGTAATGATCTCCACACCAGGAGCCATCACGAGAAAGGTCATGTCGAAACGGATCTGGTCGTTACCGGCACCTGTTGAGCCATGCGCGATGGCATCAGCACCGATCTCCTTGGCATAGCGGGCAATGGCGATAGCCTGGAAGATACGCTCTGAGCTGACAGAGATGGGGTAACAGTTGTTACGCAATACGTTGCCGAAGATCATGTACTTCAGCGACTTGGCATAATACTCCTGTGTTACGTCGAGGGTGACATACGCCTTTGCGCCCAGCTTATAGGCGTTCTCCTCATTCTTCTTCAATTGTTCATCACTGAATCCGCCTGTATTGGCACATGCAGCATATACCTCATAACCATCGTTATGCAGTTTCATCACGGTGTAGCTGGTATCCAGTCCGCCAGAAAAGGCGACAACCACTTTTTTCTTCTGTTCCATATCTATTATTTATTATTGTCTATTTGTCTGATGCGTTCCAGCACTTCCTCTGGAATCTTTGCGGGCAGGTGCTCCGTAGGATCGAAGAGCATACCTGTGCAGATACAGTATTTACGACCTGTGCGATGCAGTACATCCACGTTCACACAGCCTTCACAGCCCCGCCAGAAAGCCTCATCATCGGTGAGGTCGGCAAATGTTACGGGCTTATAGCCCAGCTGTGAGTTCATCTGCATCACAGCGGCTCCACTTGTCAGCGAGAAAATCTTGGCTTTCGGCCAGCGGATGCGAGCCAATGTAAAGGTCATGTCCTTGATGCGCTTGGCCAAGTGCAGACCGCGGTATTTGGGATGTACAATCAGACCTGAGGTGGTAACATACTGCTTGTTCCCCCAGGTCTCGATATAGCTGAAGCCTGCAAACTCGTCACCATGGAGAGCAATCACCGCCTTGGCTTCGCGCATCTTCGTTGCCAGGTATTCATGTGTACGCTTGGCAATACCTGTTCCGCGCACCTTGGCCGCTTCGCTGATGGTCTCCAGGATGGTATCCACGTATTTCTCATGCGACGGGTCAGCCACCATCACTTGGATGTCTTCAACCCTCACATCCCCTTTTGTCACTTCTTCCTTGATTTCCTCTTCTTTCACCTCTTCACTCATCTGTTTCATCATTGTTCATGTTGGGCTTATTTCATTCCATGAATCACCATCTTGAGGCTCTCGATGACATTCTCCTCGCGCGTACCTTGTTTTATTACTATAAATATAGTGTCATCACCAGCAATGGTACCGATGATTTCAGGAATATCACTATTGTCGATGTTATAGGCAATGCTGCTGGCATAGCCCGGACGGGTTTTGATCACTCCCATATTCCCAGAGAAGTTAATGCTCACGAAACCGGAAGTCTGCAACATCTCCATGGCCGAGCGTGGTGTGCTCACACGTTTATACATGGTCTCGTTCGGCAGCACATACACGTATTTGCCATTCATCGAAGCGGCCTTTGCTACCTTCAACTGCTTCAGATCCCTACTCAGGGTAGCCTGTGTCAGCTTGAACCCTTCTTTCTCCAGTGCGCGGAGCACTTCTTCCTGACTACCCAGTTCCATGCTGGAAATGAGCATCTTCAGGGCTTCCATTCTACTGTTCTTAATCTTCATCTGAGAATATTTATGCTATTTGGACTGCAAAATTACTGCTTTTTATGCAATTACACAAATTATTCTTGCATAAAATTTAGTCAAAACACAAATTTATGCAAAAGGACAAGTCAAAAAGAAAGGCGGATGCTGTAGTAACAGCACCCGCCATTTTTATTGGAAAGTCTTAAAGACTGACTTTACTTCACAATGTACTTCTTACCGTTAACGATATAGATACCCTTGTTCATCTTGTTCACCTTGCGGCCCATCAGGTCGTAGATAACACCAACCTTCTGGTCTTTCTGGATATCCTTGATACCATCCACAACACCATCCTTAGAAAGAGTAATATTATAGATGTAGTACCAACCGCTCTGAGAGATAGCAAGCTTAGTCTGAACAGTCTCACCATTTTCGAATGAGATACCTGCATCAGGATTGTTCCAAACCATCACGTTAATCTTTGATCCATCAATGCTCTCATCGTCCAGACGGATACTGATACCGTTCTCCTCGTCAATGTACATGCCATTAGCATCAACGAATCCACCATCTGTCCAAGGAAGGATACCGCTGAATGACGGTGTAGGATCATCTTCAGGATCATCTGGTGGAATAATCTTATAAAGCTTAATACCATCACCGGCCTTAGGATTCTTCAGGAAGTCGAAGTCGGTAACCTCGAATGTATTCAGCATATTAGCCATGTCAACAGTATTTGGCATTTCATCTTCATCCATGTTCACCTTTAGACCGATGTCCTCAGGAGTACCCAGTGTACGGTCACCGACGGTAACATACTTCTCTGTAAATGAGAATTCTTCAACGATCAGATAGAAGTTATTATCGTCACCTACCAAAGGAACACAGTCGAAGGTAATGGTCTGACAACCATAGTCAGCAGTTGGTTTAGCCACACCTGAAGGAATAGTTCTCTTACTTGCATCATTACTTTCGAAATCACCTAACTCAAACGTTGTCCAATCTGTACCGATTGGGAAGTCAGGAGTATCTCCAAATGTGTTGTAAGATTGATATTGGCCAGGACCATAGTGACACTGTGTACCAAGAGAAGTAGGCTTATCTGCCTTTGCACGGAACTTGAATCTGAACTTCTCACCTGGTACCATCTTATGGAGTGTAGAAACAAAGAACTGGCACATCCATCTGGCTGGTGAGGCAGAGCCTGCAGCAGCACCGTTGATTCCAGGCACTAACGTACCGTCATTCCAATAATACACGGACTTCATCTTGAGGTTACCCTCTTCGTCATACTGCTCGTTTCCCTCATCATCAAGATCAGGCACATCTTCTGAATAATATCCCTGTACGGGTATATGCACTGCGTACACTCCTGGCTCGCCAGGCACCTCTACAACGGGTGCTGGCTGCTGCTGCTCCCCTTCAGGTTTAGTAAGGTCCTGGAAGGTATAGTTAGTGCATTCAAAAGCATTACCACTATTGTCTTTACCAACGATGTGATCCATCGAATAAATACCTCTTCTCATGAAGTTAATCCAAGCACCTGCATCACTACCATCATCTTCTTTGGGATCTCTCATCTGTAGTTTGACATCATCAAAGTAGAACACATTACCTTCCTTATCAGTTGACAGATTGAATGCAACACTCTGGAAGAACTTACCATCTGACTCCTTAGCTTGATCGGCAGTTACAGTTCCTTCGAGAGTAACCTTCTGCCATTCAGTAGTAACTTTAACATCACCGAATAGTACATAGTGGTTGTAGTCTCCTGGGCCATAGTGTGCCTGGGTCTGCATGGTGCCGGCCTTATCACCCTTTACCCACATGATCAAGCGTACTTCCTTACCAACTGGCATGGGTTCAGTAGCATAAATAAAGAACTGGCAGTCCCAAGAAGCAAGAGCGCCATTGGCCTCTACTCTGTTACCTGCAGCAATAGCCTGTTCGTCACTACGTGCAACGACCTTGGCACATCGACTACCATTGTTTCCAACTCCGTCAACAATAGTAACAGTTCCTTTGTACTGCTCTTCTCCAACCTCACCTTTGGGGAACTCATGTACCCAGAATGAGTTCCAAGCCTCAGCTGGCATACCATTATAATCCTCGTATGAAGGTGCTTCAGCCTCGAAGTCGCCATTCACGACAAGGTTTTTCCAATTCTTTTGTCCGAAGGCAGAACCTGCCATCAGGACACAAGCTAGTAAAGTAAAAAAATTTTTCATAAATCTGATTTTTAATTATTAAATAATGTATAAAGGTTTGCAGTTATGATAAGCTTTCATGCCCCAAAAGGCACTATTCGCTCATTCAGATACAAAAGTAGTGCTTTTTTGTGAAATAAATATTATTTGGTGTTACAAAATCTTTATTTTTTGTATCATTGGGGCTTTTTAGTGTCATTCTACAATACATAATATGGAGATTTTTTTTAATTTTGCAATCATGGTGTAAAAAATACACGCTGCGTATCACACGACTATTATCAACAATCATACCTAAATCACCCGATTCGACATATCTTTAGATATGAAAATCGAACGAATAAACTTTAAACGATTATAATAACAATTTATGGAAAAGAGACAAATCGCAAAACAACGGCATCAATGGTCAATTGCTGCCTGCGGACTGCTGATGAGTGCCTTCGCCCTTCAAGGATGCCAGGATGATATTCTTACCGGGCAGCCTTCTTGGTTGGGTAACTCCATCTATGAGCGTCTGGAGGAAGATGGCAACTACACCACCATGCTGAAGTTGATTGATGACTTGGGGCAACACGAAGTGCTCAGCCACACTGGTTCGAAGACTTTGTTTGCCGCCAACGACGATGCTTTTCAGCAATGGTTCTCCAAGAACAACTGGGGTGTAAACCGTTATGAACAGCTTTCGGTGTCGCAGAAGAAACTTCTGCTTAACAATTCAATGATCAACAACGCCTATCTGATCGAGTTGTTGTCGAACGGAAGGCCTCAGGGCGAGGATTCACATCCTGCTGAGGGCCGCACCATGCGCCGCGAGACAGCAACCAGTGTTTATGACTCCGTGCAGATCATGAAGCCCGATCAGATGCCGAACACAGCGGTATGGGCCAAGTACAAGGAAGCCGGCAGAAGCATCCCCGTTTTGAAGGATGCCACATCCGCACCGATGATCCATTTCCTGCCTGCCTACATGAAGATCAACAAGGTTACAAGTACAGACCTTGACGTGCTCACCAACCATCAGGCCAACGACATCAACGAGGCCTGGGTGAACGGCAAGAAGGTGATTGAGCGTGACATCACGTGTAAGAACGGCTATATCCAGAAGGTGGACGGCGTGATCGAGTCGTCACCCAACATGGCAGAGATTGTACACATGCATCCGGCCATGTCGCGCTGGGCAACCTTGCTCGACCGTTTCAGTGCACCTTATTATACTGCTGAGGGTACGAGAGAGTATAACCGTTTGTACAACAATCAGGACTCTGTCTATGTCCTCCGCTACTACAGCGACTATTCAGCAGGCGGAGCCAACACCTCCACGCCAAACGGCGAGGCTGTTTCAGCCAAACTAAAATTCGACCCGGGATGGAACCAATATGTCAGCACCTCAGGCGATGCCAACATGAACTATGATGCTGGTGCCATGTTCGTTCCTACCAACCAGGCTTTAGAAAACTGGTGGCACAATGAAGGTAAGGACCTCCAGACAGAATATGGTTACATCGACAGTATCCCCGAGGCCACGATAGCAAAGCTCATCAACGTGAACTTGCGTGACGTGTTCTCTGAGGCTATCCCCTCGAAGTTCGACAAGGTGCTGAACGATGCCAAGGTTGAAATGGGCATCCGCATTGAAGATGTCGATTCCTGTTTTATTGGCTGCAACGGCGTGGTTTATATGGTGAACCGCGTTTACACTCCAGCAGAGTTCGCATCCGTATCTTATCCTGCTCTGGCCCACCCGACAATCATGAATGTGATTTACTGGGCCATCTCGGCAGCCTCAAGAGTAGATCCGAACTATTCAGGACCTGCTCTGCAGCTGAACTTCCTGCCCTACCTGCTCTCCATGGACTCGAAGTATAGTCTGATCCTTCCTACCAACAATGCCATGTTGTGGTATGTTGATCCTTCTACCTATGGTAACGAGAAAGACGGTATGGAATATCCTGACGTACTACAGTTCTACTATGACGAGACCAAGGGTGAAGACCAGAAAGTTAGAGCCTACCGCTATAAGTGCTTCGTTGACGAGAACGGTGGAATCACTATCGACGAAAGTGTTCCCAGAAGCGAGGAATCAAGTCGCGATGTCATCAATAAATGTCTGAAGCTCTTGTTGGACCAGATGATCATCGTCGGCGATGTAGAGGACGGTCATGAGTACTACAAGTCAAAGGGCGGTACACCCATCCGCGTGACTCGAACAGGTGACGGCCGTATAGCATTTGCCGGTGGCTGGCAGCTGAACCACAACAAGGTACTGCCCACTAACCCGGAGGATGTCTACACGAAGACGAACGGTAAGTCGTACGTCATTAACGACCAGATGCCTCTGACAACAGAGAAATCCATTTACCTGACGTTGGATGAGCGCGAGGAGTTCTCGACGTTCTTAGAGTTGTTGGATAACGACGGTGCCGATTTGATGGCAACCACCGTAACCAAGAACAATTACGAGGCTGGTATGCAGAAGAAATCCAGCAAGAACCTGAAGTTGCTCGACAACTATAACTATACGATTTATGTGCCCACGAACAGTGCTATTCAGGAGCTGATCGACCAGGGTCTGCTGCCCACATGGGAAGACTATGAGGCTCAGACTGAAGAGATCTGGGGGTCTGAAGAGGCTGCAGAGGAGGCCAAGGCGATTATCAAGAGTATCATCGTCAACTTCCTGCGCTACCACATTCAAGACCACGCCGTGCTCATCAACATGGCTCCTGAAATGTATGATGAGAAAGAAGATGGTCAGAAGGTGCCAAGATATGAGAACACCTACGAAACCATGAAGCGTAATCTCGAAACTGGACGATTCTTCCCCGTTACTGTTAACAACGAACCGGGTCAGATGTGGGTACGCGACGTGCTCGGCAATACACGCCATATCGTAAAGACTGAAGGCCTTTACAACCGCATCTGTCGTGAATACTGGTTCAAGTCCACGGGTGAATGCTACATGGCATCCGATGCTGTAGTCCATCAGATTGACGGTGTCCTTCTCAGCGAAAAGATGACACCTTGGAAAGAACAACTTAAAGTTAATGTAAGGAGGAAATAAGGCATGCGAATTCTAAGATTCACTATTATATTATTCGCCCTGATTGCTGCCACAGTAGTCAGCGCGCAAACAGAACCGATTACCTCCGTTCACGGAAATGTAAGTGATGACTTGGGACCGTTGATGGGTGCCTCTGTCTGCGAAATAGATGGTAACGGACGTATCATCGAATCGACCATTACCGACCTGAACGGTAACTTCACCATGAGGATCAGGAATCCGAAGGATAAGATCCGCTTTAGCTACGTGGGTTCGAAAACCGTCACGGAACCGATCAACAAGACGAACTATCAGATTGTCCTGAAGTCGGAGATGCTGATCGACGAGGTGGTGGTGACAACTACGAAGCGTGTAGGCGGAACCGGTCTGCCGATCCCGCAACGAGAGGTGGCCAATGCTACCCAGAGTATTTCAACGAAGGAATTCGAAGGACTTCCCGTGATGTCTATCGAAGAAGCTTTGGTTGGACGTATCGCCGGTCTTGACATCATCGGTAACTCCGGTGACCTTGGAGCAGGATCCACGATGCGCCTGCGTGGTGCTTCATCTCTCTCTTCACTGACCGATGCCAACCCGCTGATCGTAGTTGATGGTAACGTGCGTCAGGTAGATCTCGCTAACTTCGACATCAACACAGCCAACAACGAGAAATTCGCTGAGTTGCTGAACATCAACCCTGAAGATATCTCTGATATCCGCGTGCTGAAAGATGCTGCCGCAACAGCTATCTATGGTTCACAGGGTGGTAACGGTGTGATTGAGTTAACCACCAAGCGCGGTACCCGTGGTAAGCCCAGACTGCAGTATTCACTGAAGCTGACAGGTACCTACCAACCAAAGGGTTACAAGCTGCTGAATGGTGACGACTACACCATGTTGCTGAAAGAGTCGTACTTCAATCCTGAGCAGAGCGATGCTGCTGCCGATATCCCTGAATTGAACTACGACCCGTCGTTCTCGGAATATGAGCAGTACAACAACAATACCGACTGGCGCGATGCTGTTACCCAGTGGGGTCTCCGTCAGAACCACTATGTTACCGTAAGCGGTGGTGGTGAGAAGGCGACCTTCCGTATCGGTGCCGGTTTCGACAACGAAACGGGTACGATGATCAAGCAGAAACTGCAGCGTTTCTCTACCCGTGTGGCTCTCGACTACGATGTAAGTGAACGTATCCGCGTAAGTACCAACTTCGCGCTTACCTATACCAATAACTACCGTAACTCTGACGGTCTGCTCGATATCGCCATGAAGAAGATGCCGAACATGTCCATCTACGAGCAGGATCCTGTTACGGGTGAGAACACCTCTTCTTATTATTCGATGCTGCAGAGTGCCAGCTCGAGGTTCAACAACGACCAGAAAGGTTATGTGAACCCCGTTGCCAGTGCTTATCTGGCCAAGAACCAGCAGCGCACGTACGACATGTCACCTGAGTTGGTCCTCCAATACAAATTGTTAGGTATGGACTACGACAGCTGGCAGTTGAACTGGAGAGGTTCCGTATATATGAACATCAACAATGGCTACTCGAACAAGTACTATCCGCAGGAGCTGAAGACCGTATCTTGGGATCAGGGCGTCAACACAACCTCTGACAGTTCAAACAAGAGCGTGTCGTTCAACACCAAGCAGCAGCTGACGTTGATTCCGGCCTTCAAGAACAAAGACCACTCCCTCATGGTGATGGGACGTTTCGAGTTAACGAGCGGATCATCTACGGGACAGTCTGAAGACAAGCAGGGCGCTCCTACCGGTATTACCACCACTCAGGGTGGCGGTATGATCAAGAACCTGAGCTCAAGCTTCGGTCAGAACCGCTCCATGTACTACACAGCATCTGCCCACTACGCCTATAAAGGACGTTACATCGCCGATGCTTCGCTGCGTGCCGACGGTACCACCAAGTTCGGTCCGGGTAACCGCTGGGGCTTCTTCCCCTCTGTATCTCTGAAATGGATCATCAGCGACGAGCCTTGGATGAAACCAACCCGCAAGTGGCTGTCGATGTTCGCTATCCGTCCCAGCTGGGGTCGTGTAGGTCACCAGCCTGGACAGAACTACCTCTTTACCTCTAAGTACGACTCTGCCGGCAAGTATCTCGACATGATGGCCATGAAGCCGAACAATATCCGATTGACCGACCTGAGGTGGGAGATCGTAGAGAGCTGGAACGGCGGTATCGACTTAGGATTCTTCAACGAACGTCTGACATTGACCATCGAGGGTTACAGTCAGACAACCTCCGACATGCTGATGTCCAACTACAGCATTCCTTCAAACGCAGGTTTCGAATCAATACCTTATAGCAACAACGGTAAGATGCGCAATACCGGTTGGGAGTTCCATATCAACGCCAACCGCCTGATTACCGCAGGTAAGAAGTTCTCAATGGACTTCAACGCTAACTTCGGTAACAACCGCAACGAGTTGCTGGAATTGGAGGAGAACCTCTTGGATAAGCTCAATTCCGTCTATGGATTCTCTAACGACGAGACCCTGCAGCGTGTGCAGCTGCACAACCCGTTAGGAGCCATCTACGGTTTCCGCTATAAGGGTGTCTATCAGTACAACTATAGCACCTTCAGCAGAATGTCACCTGAAGAGCGCGAACAGTTCCTCGCTGAGGGCAAGACAGCTCCCGTGGCATTAAGTGCTGATGGCAAACTGATCGTTGACGGCAAGGGCGATCCCGTACGTATGATGTTCAACTACACCAACGACGCTACGGGTAGAAACTACCGCTTCAACGGTGGTGATGCCATCTATGAAGATATCAACCACGACGGTCAGATCAATGCTCTTGACATCGTCTATCTGGGTTCTTCTCTGCCGAAGCTCACCGGTGGTTTCGGATTCTCTTTCAACTACGGCAGCTGGCGTTTGAACACCCAGTTCACCTATCGTGTAGGCAATAAGATCCTGAACAGGGCCCGTCTGCACGCAGAAGCCATGATCGGTAACGACAACCAGAGTCAGGCTGTGAACTATCGTTGGCGTAAGGAAGGCGACGTAACGTCGATTCCTCGTGCCATGTATGGTAACAACTCGAACTACAACACGCTGATCAGCGATCGTTTCGTTGAGGACGGATCATACCTTCGTATGGGTTACGCCCAGATCTCCTATGCTATCAACAGAAAGTATCTCAAGCACCTCGGCTTGAACCGAATCAGCTTGTATTTCAGTGCCAACAACCCGTTCGTTATCACGAAGTACTCGGGTGTTGACCCGGATATCTCAAGCGGCGGTTATGCTCCTGCTATCGACAACGCACAGACACCGCGTTCACGCTCTTATACATTAGGTATTACTGTTGAGTTCTAAGAAACGAAGAATTAAGAATTAAGCATTAAGAATTATGATTACCAAGATATATAAAATCATTTTCGCCATCTGTGTGATGGGCAGTCTGACATCTTGTTCTGATTTCTTGGAGATTGAACCTCAGAATGAGATTATCCTGGAGAAATTCTGGAATGAGAAAGCCGACGTGGATGCCATCATTGCAGGTTGCTACTCAGGCTTGCAGTCGGAAGGAGCTATCAAACGCATGATGGTTTGGGGTGAGTTCCGAAGCGATAATATCGGTCCGGGCAGTAACGTCAGCTCTGACGGAAGCCTCGAGAAAATCCTGAAGGAGAATATCGATGCCAAGAATAGTTACACCAAATGGAGTGATTTCTATTCTGTTATTAACCGGTGCAATACCGTAATCAAGTACGCTCCTGGCGTGGCCGCCGATGACCCCGCCTATACGGAAAGTGAGCTGCAGGCCAACATCGCCGAGATGGTGGCTATACGCAGCCTCTGCTATTTCTATCTGATCCGCGCCTTCCGTGATGTGCCTTTCTCAAGAGAGGCCTTCACCGATGATGACCAGGAAATGGATCTGCCCGCCACGAAGTTCAATGACGTGCTCGACTCACTGATCTACGATCTGGAAGGTGTTCAGAACTATGCTGTGAAACGCTATCCGATTACCAAGGAATTGTACCAGACTGGTCGTATCACGCAGGATGCCATCCGCGCCCTGCTCTGCGAACTCTACCTCTGGAAGAAGGACTATCAGAACTGTGTGCGCTATGCCGACATGGTGATCGACTCAAAGAAAGCTATCTATGAGGAGAACCGTCAGAAGCGTACCACCAGTTCCATGTCAAACGATGAAGACATTGAACGTTTCAACGGTTTCCCACTGGTCAGCAATTCCACATCAGCCAACTATTTCGGTGATGCCTATACCGTTTTGTTCGGTAGGGACAGAAACTATACAGATCTTGTCAACCAGGAGATCATCTTCCAGTTAGTGTTCTCCGACAACCCGGAAGGTGAAGGTATGTCGGCTAATGCAGCCGTTAACTCCTTCTATGGCAACTCCAACTCGACCGTCGGTCTGGTTGCCCCCTCTGACTATATCTATTCTCAGATAGAGGCTACAGGACCGGAACGCAAGGTATATGCTGACAAGAACAAGAAACTCGACTCCCGTATCTATACCAATTGCTTATATAGAGGAAGCAGCGGCGACAAAGCCATCAATAAGTACACAACGAGTACGATTGATATCAGTGTCGCTTCTGGTTCTCCGGAAGCATCCTACGGTTCAAAGTATTCTCAGAACCAGAATGGTTCCAACTGGATCATCTATCGTCTGACGGACATCATGTTGCTCAAGGCTGAAGCCCTGGCACAGATGATGCGTGAAGGTACTGATTCGGAAAGTAGCGAATACAACAAGTCTCTTTTGGACAGAGCGTTTACACTTGTCAATGCTATTAACAAGCGTTCCCTCTGTCAGACCATACTCAATGACACGCTCCGCAGAAGCGACTATACCACCAAGGGCGACATGGAGGCATTGGTACTCCAGGAACGCCAGCGCGAACTGATGTTCGAGGGCAAGCGGTGGTTCGATCTCGTTCGCCTCTCACAGCGTAATGGTAACACCCAGACATTGGCCTCTGCCGCCTTGCAGAAAGCAACGACTGGTGCAGGACTGATTGGTAACCATCTGGCAAAGATGGATGCTATCTATTGGCCATATAACCTCGACGAGATGAAGGTTAACCTGAATCTGATACAGAACCCTGCCTTCAGCAGTGGCGAAGACGAGAGTTACCAAAAGACGACGAAGAAGTGAAAAGTGAAAAAAGAAAAGTGAAAAGATATGAGACGTAAAAATATATTCAAAGGGATTTTGGGAGGACTGCTCTTCGCCATGATGACTCCTCTCAATACGCTGTTGCTGACCAGCTGCTCAGACGAGCCTGACAGCGAATACTTCTATACCTTCACGGGTGAGATGATGAGCGAATACCTGAAGAGCCGTCCTCAGTACAGCGAATTCACAGAGATTGTGGAAAGAGCCGGACTGATGGACCTCCTCGCTACCTATGGTCACTATACCTGCTTCGCTCCATCCAACGATGCTGTTGACAAGTACCTGCAGGGACGTGGCCTCAGCAGTGTATCTCAGTTGAGCGATGCCGACTGTGACACCATTGCCCGTACACACCTGGTGTCGTATATGTACACGACTTATGACATGGTCGGACATAAAATGCCAACGGTGAACATGTTGAACCGCTATTTGGCAACCGAACCCGGTTTCGACAACGACAGCAATGCCGTCATCGTGCTGGAAGGACTGGCCAAGATCATATTCGAATTGAAGGACGACTCGGTGGAGAACGGTATCATGCAACCCATCGACATGGTGATTGAGAAGTCGAACAGCTATATCACCGACCTGATGCGCGAGAACCCCAAGATCAGCACCTTCTACAGTGCGCTGATGGCTACAGGTGTCATCAATGACGTGATGAAGGTTGAAGATGAGAACTACAATCCGAAGGATTACGAGCCATATTACACTGCCTCAGGCGGATATGAACAACAGAAGAAGAAGTATGAGGCTCCTGACACCAAGAAATACGGCTACACGTTCTTCATTGAACCAGACGAATTGTTAGAGTCGAAATACGGCATACAGAAGGGTGACCTCCATGCGCTGTATGACTTGGCCTGCTCCATCTATGATGAGGTCTATCCTAATGACGTCAATGCGCCCGGACATAGCTTCGAGAACCTAACAGACAGTGTCAACCCCCTGCGTCGCTTTGTCCAGTATCACATTCTGAATATGATTGCTGCCGGTGCCGATGACCTCACTCCACAAGAGGTTGCCAATGTGCAGGGATTGACAGGATTTGATGGCGCCATCGGTATTGATGAAACTAAAGTCAATCCTTGTGACTGGCACTACACCCTCCTGCCCCACAGAATGCTCAAGGTGGATAAGGTGACTGTCAGCAAATACTTAGGTGGCTGTAAGAGAGGCCAGCGCTATATCAACCGTCGTAACGATGCGAAGTTCAACTTCCTGGGACAGCGCATTGAGCCAGTTGATGATGAATATAAGCACGATGGCATCAACGGCCACTACTACTATGTCGATGACATCGTAGCCTTCACCAAGGATGTGCGGGATAAGATCCATAATCAGCGTATCCGTATGGACTTCAACACCGTCTTCCCCGAATTTATCACTAACGGTCTGCGCATCTTAGGTGACCCTACGCAAGCTGATGCTGTTGAAGAGAAGTATGGTCGAAACTGGTGCTTCCCTGAAGGTTATCTCGACGGTGTATCGTTCACCAACTGCAAATTCTTGTGGAGAAGACCCGTCTCGATGTATAACATCTACATGTGGGATGAGTTTGACCTCTATGGAAACTTTGACTTTACCTTCCGCCTTCCGCCTATTCCGTTCGACGGAGAATGGCAGGTGCGCCTTGGCTACACTTCACAGACAACGCGTGGCGTCGCCCAGATTTACGTTGACGGTGTACCTCAAGGTATTCCCCTTGACATGACCAAGGATTTGGACTCGGACTACTATATCGGCGATGACTTCATCAGTAATATTGATGATTACGATGCCTTGAGTGCTGAGGAGAAAGCCGAATATTACAAGTCGCTGAAGAACCTCGGTGTCTATCCCCATCCGCGCTCCTTCTATTATAACAGCGCGGGCAGTGGCAGCAAGGGTTATAATATCGTAGCGGCAATCGGTCAGCGTAAAATTATCAGCCAGTCGTTCCTTGACTGCAACCAGGACCACTACATAAGAATCAGGGTGGCTTCCGACGGTAAGGGAGGACGCGAGAACGAGTTCGCGCTCGACTTTATCGAACTGGTGCCAAAGAGTGTTTATGGTGCTGACGGTGACGGCGAGATGGAGGATGACCTCTAAACAATTGAGAATTGAGAATTGAAAATTGAAAATTGACAATTGACAATTGACAATGATGAAAAGATATAATATATATAAAAAGGTGTTAGGACTTGCGTTGGCAGTCCTCACCTTCGCGGCCTGTACTGACACGTGGGATGACCACTATGACAGGAAAGGGGAAGGCATGAACGATGCCTCTCTCTGGCAGGCCATTTCACAGAATAGCAACCTGAGCAACTTCGCCAAGGTTGTACAGGCCTGCGGCTACGACAAAGCATTGAACAGCAGTCAGGTGTTTACGGTCTTTGCACCCACCAATGACAATTTCTCTGCCCAGGAGGCCGACGAGTTAATCGCCGCTTATAACGCTGAGAAAGGCAAGGTGAATGAGGATGACAATACCGTTATCAAGGAGTTCATCCAGAACCACATCGCATTGTATAACCATTCCATTGCGGAATCGTGCAGTGACTCCCTGACCTTGATGAATGGAAAGAAGACTGTTCTCACTACAAGCAGTTTCTGCAACAGTCCTATTCTGTCAACCAACGGACACTATAACAACGGTGTTCTGTTTACCATTCAGGGGAAAGCCCATTACTTCCCCACGGTATTCGAATACCTTCGTAAAGATGCCGACCTTGACAGTGTAGCAAGCTTCTTCTATAATTCCCGTTTCTACCGCAAGGAGTTTTATCCGGAGCGAAGCGTTCCCGGCGGTCTGGAGAATGGTAAGACCGTGTATCTCGACTCCGTATTCGTTCAGCAGAACGACCTTTGGGATATGCTCTGGGCTTATACGAATGACGAGGACAGTACCTACTGGATGGTTGCACCTACCAACAAGGAGTGGAAGAAACTGATTGAAGAATACGAACCCTATTTCAACTACGACAACAATGTTGCTTTCCGTGACTCAATGGTTTACACCATGCCACGTATCGCCATTGTCCTTGGTGCTAACTTCAGTCGTACGCTAAACCCGGATGCCCATCTCACGGACTCCGCC
Source organism: Prevotella sp. (assembly GCA_017561825.1). Taxonomy (GTDB): domain Bacteria; phylum Bacteroidota; class Bacteroidia; order Bacteroidales; family Bacteroidaceae; genus Prevotella. Next base: position 68,767 of record JAFZBK010000049.1, on the reverse strand, counting down.
TTGTCAACCAGTGCCGCAGAGAGATACACTTATCGTTACAGCTACTGGGGTAACAATAATCTTCATTATTACCAGTTTGGAGGCAAGTCGGCTACCAACACCCAAAAGCCATACTCTGCAACAGGCATCTTCACGGGCACAGACAATGTGGAGTGCTCGAACGGTGTGGTCATGAAGAGTGATGACTGGAAGATCAACAAGCTGAACACATTCCACCAGTGGAGAATCTACGAGGCAGAAGAAACAAGTAACATCAAGGAGGTAAGTAAGAAGGAAAACAGCACCACCGGTGAAATGGAGCCGACCATCGACCCCATTATCCGAGAAGTTCTGAACAACAACCGCTTCTATGGAAAGGTATGGAGCAATGAATTCGTAGAGTTCAAGCAGATGCAGACAACACAGAACCATACTGTTACGTTCAACCTCCGCTCTGTTCTGTCCAACATCGGCTATGACATCTATCTGGTTACGGCTCCTGCCTTGGCCAACGACAGCAATGCAACTGAAGAGGAGCGTATTCCTACCAAGCTGACCTGTACCATCAACTATCATAACCAGGAAGGCGAAACAGAGTCAGAGGTTCTCCAGTCGGGTGTAGAAACCAATCCAAATGTAGTGGATTACATCCTCTTAGCAGAAGACTTCAAGTTCCCGACAGCCACTTGGGGTCTGAGTGAGAGCGTACCACAGATTACACTTGATGTTACAACCAAAGTGTCAAGTCCTGAGATTCGCTCCAAGAAATACACGCGTACTATGCGAATCGACTGTGTCATGCTAGTACCTCACGGCATCTCGAATGTCAACGAGGAACGATTCGAAATTGCGCCACATGGTGACGGAGACATCTTCCAATGGCTGAAGTACTAATAATTAGTAATGAATAAAGAACAGTTAAGTTATGAAGAAATATATATTATTTGGACTTACACTACTGATGGCCTTTCCTGTTAGCTTGGCTGCACAGGAAGAGGATGCAACAGGAAACGAAGACGTTATCTCCATCCTTGCACGTAAGTTGCAACCGAAGCATAAGCAGTACCCCACACGAGTGATTCGCGGTCGTGTGGTCAGTGCCACCACAGGACAGCCTGTATCCGGTTCCATTGTCAGCGCAGACAATGTGGAAGGCTACAGTACCCTGACCGAAGAAAACGGTACCTTCAAACTGGATGTACCAACATTCACGACTTCGGTGTATATCAGCATGCCCGACTTCAACCCTGTACGTTTGGGTCTGCAGGACACTGAACAGCAGCAGGAGGTTAAGCTCTACCCCCAAACCTTCTCCAAGGAGTACGGGAAAGAGATTAATGTTCGCAATGACTATTCTACCGATGACTTCACCTATACCAATTCGGTGAACATCAAGGACGAAGTACAGAAGCACCTGGGCGCTCAGGTCTATAGCATCAGCCGCAACGGTACACCCGGTGTTGGTAATGTGATGTTCGTACAAGGTCTCAACTCACTTAATGTCAATGCACAACCACTGGTGGTGGTTGACGATGTCATCATCGACCAGCAGTACGGACGTACCATGCTCCACGAGGGTTTCTTCAACGACATCCTCTCGACCATCAACCCGTCGGACATCGAAAAGGTGACCGTGATCAGAAACGGTACAGCCTTGTATGGTGCCAAGGGTGCTAACGGTGTCATCCTGATTCAGACACACCGTAGCAAGTCGATGGCTACCCGTATTACGGCCAACATCTCTGCCGGTGTAACCCTCGAGCCGAAGTTCATCTCCGTGATGGATGCCGAGCAGTACAGAAGCTACACCTCTGAGTTGCTGAAGACCACCAATACGCGCAACCGTACATTCAAGTTCCTGAAAGAGGATCCTGACTACTACTATTACACACAGTACCACCAGAATACAGACTGGAAGGACTATGTGTATCGTACGGCCATGACCCAGAACTACGGAATTAATATCGAAGGTGGTGATGCTGTGGCTAACTATAACCTCTCAGTAGGTTACGTCAACCAGCAGAGCACATTGAAGTATAATGACATGGGCCGACTGAATATCCGTTTCAATACTGATATCACGTTGAGCGACCGTTTCAATATCCGCTTCGATGCTTCATTCGGTAATATCACCCGTGATATCCGTAACGATGGCGCACCTGCCAGCTACGATGAGGGTACGCCTACAGCGCCTGGATTCCTCGCTTATATAAAGAGCCCGTTCATGAGTCCTTACAGCTACGGTATGGGACGTTTGTCTGACAACCACTACGACATCGAACAAGAGTCGTATCTCTCAGAGGCGCTGGCCAACTACAAGAACTACAACTGGAAGTTGGGTAACCCAGCAGCCATTAATGAGTATTCAGAGGCTGAGAACAAGAACCGTTTGGAGAACTCCATGCTGAACCTGACCGTTACGCCGAAGTTCCGCCTTACACGTAACCTCACCCTCTCTGAGCACTTCAGCTACAACCTGGTGAACACGAACGAGGCATTCTACATTCCTGTCAACGGTACACCTTCGTACTACGTAAGCAGTATCGGCGACTATCGTGACAACGAGGTGCGCTCACTGGCTTCGAAGCAGAACTCCGTATTGAGCGATACCCGCCTGGACTGGCAGAACCGCTATAATGCACACTTCATCCATGTCTTTGGTGGTGCTCGCATCAACTGGGAGAGCTATTCCATGACTTCTCTACTTGGTTACAATACAGGTAATGACAAGCAGCCGTTCCTGAAGTCAAGTCTTACCAATACCAACGACTTCGGTACCAGTGACAACTGGAACTCGCTGGCTTGGTACGCACAGGCTGAATACGATTATCTGGGCCGCTACTTCCTGCAGGCAAACCTCACGGTTGAGGGTTCATCCCGTTTTGGTCGTGATGGTGGTGACATCCGCGTCTTCGACGCTCCTTGGGGTATCTTCCCGGGCATACAGGCCGCTTGGTTGATCAGCAACGAGCCGTGGATGGCAAAAGTGAAGGCCGTCAACTTCTTGAAACTGTCTGCTGGTTTCGATGTCAGCGGTAATGATGATATTGACTATTATGCTGCCCGCAGCTTCTTCAGTGCTTCGCAGTTCCTCAACACCATTGCAGGAATCAGTTTCGAAGGCATTGGTAACACCAAGATCCAGTGGGAGACAACCCGTCGTATCAATGTCGGTCTTGAGTCCAGTCTCTTCAACAACCGATTGAGCATCGGTCTGAACGGCTTCCGCTCAACCACCGACAACCTGCTTACCCGTCAGTCATTGGGCTTCCTCAGCGGTCTGGATCAGAACTGGACCAACGATGGTAAGCTGAAGAATATTGGTTTCGATGCTTCTGCAGCTGTCAAGGTTTTGGCCATGAAGGACTTCCAGTGGGAGGTAGGAGCCAGTGTGGGTCATTACAAGAATGAGATTACGCAGTTGCCCGATGGTGTAAACTATATCGACAATGATATCTATGGAGCAACCATCCGCACCCAGATTGGACAAGCTGCCAACCTGTTCTACGGATACAAGTCACTTGGCGTCTTCTCCACAACAGCTGAGGCTGAGGCTGCTGGTCTGTTCGTACTCAAAGAGAACGGTATTGACCGCAACTACTACAAGGCTGGTGACATTCACTTTGCCGACCTCAACGGTGATCATCAGATTACAGAGGCAGACCGTACGATTATCGGTGATCCGAATCCCGACCTCTACGGAAACATCTTCACGACACTGGCCTATAAGCATCTGACATTGGATCTCCGCTTCAACTACTCTTTAGGCAATGATGTCTATAACTATCAGCGCTCACAGCTGGAAAGCGGTAGCCGCTTCATGAATCAGACCACAGCGATGTTACGCCGCTGGCAGGTGGAAGGACAGGTGACAGACATCCCGCAGATTACCTTCCAGGATCCGCTTGGAAACTCTCGTTTCAGCGACCGTTGGATTGAGGACGGCAGCTATCTTCGTCTGAAGACCGTGACTCTCAGCTACGACCTGCCACTCCGCAACGAGTACCTGCAAGGTCTGCAGTTCTGGGTACAAGCCAACAATGTCTTCACCCTGACGAAGTATCTCGGCAGCGATCCTGAGTTCACTATGACATCTAATGTTATCGGACAAGGTATCGACTTGGGGCAACTGAGTCAAAGTCGCTCCATTGTGGCCGGAATTAAGATTAAACTCTAATTGAAAATTGATAATTGAAAATTGACAATTATGATGACTAAGATATATAAATTCATTTTCGCTTTCAGCGTCATCTGTGGTTTGGCTTCCTGCTCCGATTTCTTCAACCAGGAGTCTGAGCATGTGATCTTCTCAGAAAAGAACCACCTGCACAATGCTACCGATACTATCTATAGTGTCACCGGTATTTTGAATAAGCTGCAGGCCATTGGCGACCGTACCGTTCTGCTCGGTGAGGTGCGCGGCGATCTTGTCGATATCACCAATACTGCCAATAGCGACTTACGTGACATGGCTCTTTTCAACATGGGCGATGACAATATGTACAATCAGCCGCGCGACTACTACGCCATCATCAACAACTGTAACTACTTTATTGCCAATGTTGATACGGCCATGAAGAACAACCGTAATGAGTATCTCTTCATGAGGGAGTATGTTGCTGTGAAGGCCATCCGCGCCTGGACCTACCTCCAGCTAGTGCTCAACTACGGTTCTGTTCCCTTCGTAACGGAGCCTATCCTCAGTAAACTTGAAGCTGAGCAGGACTACCCCCGTTATGACCTGCAGGCTGTATGCCAGTATTTCATTAACGATCTCGCTCCCCTGACTGACCGTTGGGGCAATGAGTATCCTGAATACGGAAACATCAGAGACCTCAGGAACGGCGCTTCCAGACTGCTCTTCTTCCCTGTAAACGTTGTTTTGGGCGACCTGAACCTCTGGCTGGCCAGTGTAACAGGCAATCAGGCCACCTACCGCGAAGCTGCCATGCGTTACTACAAATACATCTCACAACGTAACGGTGACAACTCTGCCTACCCCATTGGCATGAGTTTCTATTCGTGGATGCCTGGATCATCTACTTGGGATAGTACCTATGGTATGATCAGCGGTGGTGACTATAGTTCGGAGAATTATGGACAGAACACAGAGCTCATCACCATCATCGCAGGTGACTCCATCCCTGCAGAAGGTAACTACAGTGAACTGCGTAACTTGTTCTACTCTAGCGAGGACAACGATTACCATGTCAGCATCGTTCCCTCAAACAGTATGATTAACCTGTCAGCAAGTCAGGCCAACTGCTGTGTGAGTACTACTGGTACCTCCACCTACTATTCGCCTGCCGATCTTCCGAACTACCGTTCAGGCGACCTGCGTTTCTACTGGAGCTATAGTTGGGGAGAGAGAACTGACCGTATGACAGGTGAGCGCTTCGAAGTGTCGTATATCGACAAGCAATCCTTCCAGCATATCCATATCTACCGTCGTGCCATGGTCTATCTGCGACTGGCAGAAGCACTCAATGGAGCTGGTTTCCCCCGCGCAGCTTTCAGCATCCTCTCAACAGGTCTGAACAACGAGGTATATAGAGAGTCTGTCTATCCCTATTGTTCTGAGAGCGACTCCTTGTGGATCAGTCAGCTCGACTTCCCCGAGACTCGTTATGGCATCGTAACGGTTCAGGAGTATGCTTCACGTGGTAACAGTAGCAGCGCCAACCACAACACCATCGGTATCCATACCCGTGGCTCTGGTTGGACACCATTGAACGAGTTCTACCGTTTGCCGGATATCGAGCGTCAGCCTATACTCGATGAAGAGGGCAACCCCATTGAAGGCGCATATATCATCCAAAAGGACACACCAGAGCTGACCCAAACGCAGAAGGCCTTCGTTGATAGTCTGCTGCTCAACGAGAACGGTCTGGAGCTTGCTTTCGAAGGAACACGTTTCTATGACATCATGCGCTTCGCCTTCCGTCAGCCGAATCCCGGACAGTTCCTTGCAGAAAAGGTGTATGCTCGTCGCGGCAAGGATAACAGCGGTGCTATGCGTGGTGAGATCAGGAAAGACCTGACAGACCAGCGTAACTGGTACCTCCAGTGGAACGGTCAGATCGGTCTTCAGTAGAAAATCATCTAACAATTCAAAAATAAAATCCCTGAACACTTGGTGCTTCAGGGATTTTTTATTATATTTGCAACGTATTATATACCAAGACATATATCTACTAACCTAAAACAAGGAAAATATGAAAACAAGAAGAAAGAAAACCATTATCTTGCTGGTATTCCTGCTTATGCTTATACCAGTAAGTGTAAAGGCTGCCAGTGCCGTCAACACGCTTATTGTGCTGACAAAGGACCATGTGGAGCACCGGTTCGCACTCACTGACAAACCTAAGGTGACGTTCGAAGGGAAGAACCTCAAAGTGAAAGGCTCGAAAACCTCAGCCACCTTCGCCCTCTCTGACGTAGTACGATTTACCTACAAGAAGATAGATCCCACAGGCGTTGACGAGTTGAAGGATGAACAGACTGGACTCAACTTCGAAGACGGTGTGCTTGTGATTACCAACCTCAAAGCCAATAGTTCTGTTGGAGTCTATACACTCGATGGCAAACCTGTTCAACAATTGAAGGCAGTTCGTACAGGAACCTTCCGTCTTAGTCTCTCACAGCTCCCTTCTGGGGTATATGTTGTTAAAGCTGGAACCATCACCTATAAGATTGCAAAGCCATGAAACCGATACGCACCTTAGTGTATGCCATGGCGGTAGTGTTTGCATGCCTGTCAGTACAGACCGCCAGCGCCCAAGCATCGCAAGATGCACTCTATATCTTCCGCAATGACGGGAAGTTCGATGCTTTCTTCTACGGTGACATCGACCATATCGCCTACAGCAAGGTGGATACGCTGGGAAAGACACAAAAGGACTATGTGGTGCAGGAGATTTACGCCCTCGACTCCGTTTGGAGAATTCCGATCAGTGCTATCGATTCTGTTGCCTTCGTCACACCCAAGACCGTGTATAAGAAGGATGTGGTTCGTCCCGACAAAAGTATTTCCAAATACATCATTGCCTCCGACACCATCAATTGGATCCGTCTTTCCAAGAACACCCCGGAGAAGCTGATACCCAAGAAAGGTGACAAACTCCTCATCGAGGAACCCAGCAAGTACATCCCCAATGGCTTCGGAGGTAAAGTGACAAGTGTGACGAAAACCAGTGCAGGCAACTACACTGTGAAGACTTCAGCACTACAACTCACGGATGTATATGATCGGTTAATCATGAAAGGGGCTGCAACCTCGGGAGATGATGATTCCTCGGCCAAGGAAACCAGGGGTATTACCGATGGTTCTGATGTTGAATACAAGACCAAGTGGGACTTCGGAGAGATCAAGCAGACCCTAAACATCGCGGGTTCACAGAGCCTGATAGAGGGAATGGGCGGCAATGCCTCAATCTCCATCGATGGCGAGGGTAAGATCAACTTCGTGCTTACTCCAAAAGTAGAAGCACGCGCCTTCCTTTTCCTTGATGCCGTTGAGGGCGTGAAAACCAGTACGTTCCTCAAAATGACTAGTGGAATCAGCGTTGACGGAGAGGTTTCAGGGTCATTGACCGCCCATGTTGACATTCCTATCAAAATGGCCACTAATAAGACCTCCATTGTCAAGTTCTTCGGAGAAAAGGATGAGAACGGCAAGCACCCCTTGGTGTTCGACTTCTCTGCAGGGACTTTCCTGGAGGCACAGGGACAAGTGAAGACTACATTCAAGTGGTCGGGTACTGGCACCTTTGCTGAGAATATAACATACATGAAACGTCCGCTGTCGGAAGGGGTCTTCAATAGGACAAAAGTACGGACGGGCACTTCAGACACTCCTGAGTTTACAACATCAACTGGTGCATACTCGTTCAGCTCTGGAGGGTACATCAAGGGAGAATTGAAGTTCAACAACCCTGTCGTAAAGGAAAACGACCTACAGCTTGGCTTACGCGGCGATTTAGGTAGGAAACTATCAGTCAATTTAGGAAAGGCTGCCCTCAGCATATCCAGTAATCTGTGGAAGACTTATGAGGACAGGGTGTATGATGCTTTCGACCATGACGATGTTGCCATCCTATCCTATTATTTGGACGGACAGGCATACGCAAAGCTATTTAAGACCACCTTTGGGCCCTACAAGGGAGAGTTACCACTGCTTGATATAGGTTTTGCACTTGCTCCTGATTTCAAGAACATCAAAATGACGGTAAACGAAAAGGCGCCTTCGATCGTGAAGTTCACCTCGCAACTCTCAAGAAATGTGCTCATGCCCGTCAAAGTAGGATTCTCTGTATTCAAAACACAGAATAACAAGGAGGCGGCATCATGGTGGTATAGTAAGAACTACAGGAAACAAGAGTATAAAAGCTATTCGCATAGCTTCAATAATTTGGATCCTGGTGTTGGTTATATGGCCATGCCGAAGATGAAAATCATCGACATTACCAACCCCTTCGTCGTTACCGACGTACAGCCCATCTACTTTGACCTTGGCGACCCGATGATAGAGGTGGCAAAAAAGGTTACGGTGGGGACTGAGTACGGTGAGACGTTTGTTGACGTACTGACGAACATACCCGACATGACATTTACCACCAGCGATGATTGGATAAAACCGTTCTGGACACGCGAAGAGGGTAGTTTGCAACTTACCTGTTTTACCTTGCCAAAAGAGTTGAAGGGCCGCCAAGGCAAGATCCATATCACAGGAAAAACATATGATGGGAAAACGGTACTCATGGAAAAGGATATTGTGATTGTTCAGGGTGAAGAAGAAGAGTATGATATCTCTCTTGACAGGTATGAACTTGAATACACCTCTGCACAGAGCACGCAAGATGTTACCGTGAGTATCGACTGGGATGCAGTTCCTTTTACCAATATTCGTGCCAGAGTACGCGATGATGGTAGTAAGGACTGGATTAAAGTAAAATGGGATGGCATGGCTTGCAAAATCACAGCACAGCCCCACTTTGACAAAAAGAAACGAACGGGCTATGTAGATTTCTATGCTTATAAGAAAGTTGATGGTCAAGTTCCGCCTGAGAGCGAATGGTACCTCATTGGAGGCAAACCTGTGACTGTTACACAAGGAGTGCCCATTGCTACCAAGAAGGATATGAAGTTCCTGGGTAAGTGGATTTACGAGAACAAGAAGGATAATTATTATGTGGAGTACACCTTTGGCAGCGATGGTACTTATACTGAGATATGGGATACTAAAAGTACCAAGATAAACCGCAAAGGAAACTTCGTAGTGAATAGTTATTCGGAAGAAGAGAACGGGGAAGTGGTTATGGAGGCCAGTCTCAATATCCGCTATACCAATAGTGACGGTTCTACGAATGCGTACACTACAGATCCACCTATCAAGCTCATCAAGTCGTCCGGATATGTTGATGGCGTATGGAAACAAGATGCTTACAGGGAACTCCAGATAGGCTGGAACACCTATAAAAAAGCTAAGTAAAATGCCATGAGAATAATACGTACCTTATATGCATTGGCGTTCATGCTTGCGACCCTGTCTGCACAGACCGCCAATGCTCAGCAGAAACAAGATGCGTTGTACATCTACCGAAACGATGGCGGATTCCATGGTTTCTTCTTCAGCGATATTGACCGGATAGAATATAGTAAGGTTGATACCTTGGGAAAGACGCAGAAGGACTATGTGGTACAGGAGATATATGCACTCGACAGCGTGTTCCGCATTCCACTAAGTGCCATCGACAGCGTTACTTTTGTCACTCCTGAAACGGTCTATAAGAAAGATGTAGCCCACACCACGGAAAGTAAGCTGTGGGATTACGTTATAGGCAGCGACTCGGTAAAGGTTTTGAAACTGAAAACCACTACACCGTCATCGTTTGTTCCCAAGAAAGGTGACAAGATCGTAACCACCAAGAGTCGCGACTTCCTTCCCGGTGGCTTCTATGGAGTGGTTAAAAGTGTAAAGACCGGCTCAAAGAACATCACCGTTACCTGTGAAGTGCCTGAACTGACGGAACTTTTCGATCAGGTGGTGTTCAAGGCTGCGGTAGTAGGTGCGCCCAAGGGCAGTAACAAGGTCCGTAAGCGTGGTGAGGAGAGTCCAACAATAGCAGAATTTGAGATTCCCGAAGTATCCTACAAGCAAGATCTGGGCAACGGAGCCATCAGCTACGATAAGTTCAAGGGCAGTGGGTCAATAGACATGGCCGTGTCACACAAGGTGAATATCCGCGCATTCATGGCCATCAGATGGCCATTTGACAGGAACCTCGACATTGTCCAGCGTGTGGAGACCACCTCCAGGTTCGATCTTAAGCTCTCTGGCGAGGTGGGCGGATCAATAGACCTACACACCTATCTGCTCAACGGATGGAAATGGATTCCCGATACACCGTTTGCCATCGAGTGGGAAGGGGGATTCAGCATTGGCGCATCTGGCAAGGTGGACCTCGACATCCACCGCAAGCACGTGTCGAGCAGTCATCTAATAGTGCAGTATAACGACAGCTTCTTCGACGAGAAACGCCCCCCTAGATGCGATTCTGGCTTCCAAACACTAGGTGCTGAAGCTTCCACTGCCCTCAGCGGTGAAGTGTCAGCCACGATAGGTCCATATTTCGCTTTTTACCTCAGTTTGGTTAAGAAAGAAATAGGCAAGATAGGCCTTCGCTTCGATGCGGGAATGAAGGCTGCCGTCGCTGCCGAGCTAAGCATGACAGACTACCTGCTTGCCACCGTTCCGTCAGCACTTCCTGCAGCATTAATGGCAAAGCCTACAGCCCTCTATGATTATCTTAACCGCGATGGCTCTTTAAAGTTCGGGCGGTTCTTCAAGTGTGATTTCGAGGCACAGCTGGCCAACATCAAAGAACTGAAATACACCAAGACACTCTACGATAGCTTCTCTACACCCGCCAAGGCGGCTACGATAGACTTCGAGGGCGGTCTGGTACCCAAGTTCTCAAACACGAAGCTATCTTACGATGAAGAGAAGAACACCTTGACTGCTCAAGCCGCCCTGACACGTAAGACATTAGGAAACAAGGTGGGCTTTGCTGCCTATTATACCAAGAGTGGCAAACGCGCAGCGAGAAGCCTTTACAAAACCATGTACAGCGACGATGGCGAGAAGGCCTCATTCAACAAGTGGAGCCAGACCTTCAAGAACCTCCACGGCGGTAAGGAGCTGACCATCTACCCCATTGTTACGCTGCCGTTGTTCAACTACGAACTGTTGGCATCACCGTCAAAGACCTATACCATACCAGCAGTGATGTATGTCGATCCTGACAAGATAGAAGTGACTGGCGATGCTATTGAGAAGCGTTTCACCGTCACTGACAACCTGGATCATACAGAGGATAAATATGAGACTACCGCAAAAACCGATTTTGGCAAGGGTGTCAAGTCCTGGTTTACGGGGAAGTGGGAAGACAACGACTACGTGATGAAGATCAGCAAGAATGAAAGCTCCTCATTGCGCACTGCCGACATTACTTTCACTACCGTCAACAAGGACAAGAGCATCAAACTGGAAAAGACCGTCACAGTAAAGCAGGATGTAGTACCCCTTGTGAAACTAAGTCCAGATAAATTGGAGTTCGATGCGAAAGGTGGGAAGAAGACCGTGAAGATTACCGACACTAACCTTACTAATATAAAGGTGTTCACGACTGCCAAGTTCATCACAGCAAAGTTGAGCGACAAGACCATTTCGGTGACGGTGAGCGAAAACGAGAGCAAAGACAGTCGAAGTGACTATGTCTTCTTGGAAGGCAAGACAGAAGGAGGGCAGAAAGTTGAAGCTAAAGTGCCCGTCTATCAAGCAGGAACAGGTGGTGATGATCCGGAACCTGGGCAAGGTAACGTTGTAGAACTACTCGATTCCGTTTATGTAAATATACGGAGTTTCAAATTTGGAAATCTCTATTTTAACCGAAGCTTCGAGAATCCCAAAGAGAACATCACTGTAACAAAAGAAGATGTCGGCTATTCAGTAACCGTCGTCAACAAGAATGAATCAACAACAGATGTCCTCAAATTCAAACTGTCTGAAAGAGATTACAATGGAGCTTTCTATTCCTTCAAAGACATAACCGACATAGAGTATGAACATACTTATATAAAGAATTACAACACCTTGAGTAGTGGTAACTATTTCACGAAGGTGAAGATCAAATGTAGCAAGGTGCCAGTCTATGGCTCAGCCAGTTGGCCTACATACGACTACTACGAATGGGACGGATACGGACAGGAGAAACTCCTTGTTACAGAGGCTTCTGCTGAGTTAACACAGGTGTCTTCCAAAAAGGAAGTAACCAGTACCAATCTTGATCTTACATCAACTGGATCCATCTTATTGAAGGCATATACATTCAAGTAAGTATTTACCAAACAGGTTGATAAATATAGTACCAAGCCCAGAAACACTGTGTTCCAAGCCCAGAAACATTGTGTTTCTATGCTTGGAACTATTTATGGTATTGTTGTTTAATGTTTCTTGTTGTGTGCGTTTTTATGCAAAAAGATAGCGGAAAGTGACGATTTGTCAGTTTTTTACCGTACCTTTGCAACCGATTATCATTCAAAGGTATGAAACTATTTGACGTATATCCCCTGTTCGATGTGAACATCGTGAAGGGAAAAGGTTGTAAGGTATGGGATGACAAAGGTCAGGAATACCTTGACCTCTATGGCGGTCATGCGGTCATTAGCATCGGTCATGCTCACCCCCATTATATCAACAAGGTGAATGAACAGCTCAACAAGCTCGGGTTCTATTCAAACTCTGTGGTGAACAAACTGCAGGTTGAACTAGCAGAACGACTGGGCAGGATCAGTGGATATGATGATTACCAGCTGTTCCTGATCAATTCGGGTGCTGAGGCGAACGAGAACGCGCTGAAACTCGCTTCGTTCACCAACGGTCGTACCCGTGTTCTTTCTTGCGAGAAAGCATTCCATGGTCGTACATCATTGGCTGTAGAGGTGACGAACAATCCCAAGATTATTGCGCCTATCAATGCCAATAAGCACGTAACCTACCTGCCGCTGAACGATCTGAAGGCGTGGGAGACTGAGCTGGCCAAGGGTGATGTGTGCACCGTGATCCTGGAGTGCATCCAAGGTGTGGGCGGCATTCAACTAGCCACAGAAGAGTTCGCACAAGGACTGTCAGCTGCCTGCAAGAAACACGGCACCATCCTGATCTGCGATGAGATCCAGTGTGGTTACGGTCGTAGCGGAAAATTCTTTGCTCACCAATGGTTGGGCATCCGTCCTGACATCATCACCGTAGCCAAGGGTATCGCAAATGGCTTCCCCATGGGAGCAGTTTTGATATCACCCGCTTTCCAACCGGTCTATGGACAGTTGGGAACCACGTTCGGTGGAAATCATCTGGCTTGTGCCGCTGCGTTGGCCGTGCTTGATGTCTTTGAAGAGGAGCACCTGGTGGATAATGCCCGTGTTGTTGGCGATTATCTCATCAACGCTATTAAAGAATTAAATAGTGAAAGGATTAAGGACGTGCGTGGTCGTGGCCTCATGATTGGCATCGACCTTGACGTGCCTCATCAGGAAATCAGGAAACCGCTGATTTACGAGCAGCACTGCTTTACAGGTTGTGCTGGAACGAATATTCTACGATTGCTGCCACCGCTTTGTCTAACACAGGCTGAGGCAGATGAGTTCATTGAGAAGCTCAAAGTAGTTTTAAGGAATTAGATGAAGATAGAAGGAGACAGAAGATATGAGTAAGATTGCAGTGATTGGCGCTGGTGCCATGGGAGGTGCCACCGTTGAAGGATTGATCAAAGGCGAGTATTTCCGCAACGAGGATATCACCGTTGCCGATCCGTCACAGAAGGTGATTGACAAGTTCGCCCAGATGGGACTGGCTGTTACCACCGATAACCAGCTGGCTGCCGAATCAGCCGATGTGGTATGTGTGGTGGTGAAGCCCTGGCTGGTGGAACATGTGCTGAAAGATATCAAGTCAGGACTGGATCCTCAGAAGCAACTGCTGATCGTGATTGCTGCTGGTGTATCGTCAGCAAGCATCAAGGAGTGGCTGGGCGAGAACTGTCCTCCCCTCTTCCTTGTCATCCCCAATATCGCCATTGCTGAGATGGCCTCGATGACCTTCATCGTTCCCGTGGGAGCCTCTGAGAAGGATACGCAAATCGTTGTAGATATCTTCAACGAGATGGGTAACACGCTGATCACTGACGAGCAGCATCTAGCCGCAGGAACCACACTGGCCAGTTGTGGTATTGCATACGCCATGCGTTATATCCGTGCTGCCAGTGAAGGTGGCGTGGAATTAGGTTTTAAGGCTGATGATGCCAAGAAGATCGTGATGCAGACCATGAAGGGTGCTGTTGAACTGTTAGAAGCAAGTGGCATGCATCCAGAGGCTGCCATCGACTTGGTAACCACACCTGGCGGTGTTACCATCAAGGGGCTTAACGAGATGGAGCACGCAGGCTTCACCTCAGCCGTTATCCGTGGACTGAAGGCAGGAGCGAAATAAATTGAAAATTGATAATTGAAAATTGAAATATGGAAGAACAACTGAAACAAATAGGTGAACGACTGCGCGGACTCCGTGACGTGCTCGATATCTCTATCGATGAGATGGCGGAAACCATCGGCATCAGTGCAGAGAAGTATGAAAAGATCGAGGCTGGCGAGTTGGATATCACCATCTCAAACCTGATGAAGATCGCTCACAAGTATGGGATCTCCGCCGAGGAACTGATGTTTGCCGAGGCCCCACATATGAAGTCGTACTTCGTGGTACGCAAAGGACAAGGCATGTCGGTTGAGCGCACAAAAGCCTACAAGTACCAGAGTTTGGTAAGCGGCTTCGTAAACCACAAGGCTGATGTGTTCATCGTTACCGTTGAGCCGAAGCCAGGTGCTCGTACCATCTATAAGAACTCACACCCCGGACAGGAGTTCAACCTCGTGCTTGAAGGCGCCATGGAATTGTATATCGGTGGTAAGACGATGATTCTTGAGGAAGGGGACAGCATCTATTTCGATTCGTCAAAGCCTCATGGCATGTTGGCAGTAGGCGACAAGGCCGTTAAATTCCTCGCCTTTACGGTGGAGTAGAATGGAAGAATGAAAAATTGAAGAATTGAAGTTATGATTGAGAGATTTTTAAAGCAGACAAAATTTACTTCTGTAGAAGATTATAATAAGAACCTGGAGTTCATCATCCCTGAGAACTTCAATTTCGCCTACGACGTGATGGACGCATGGGCTGCTGAAGCTCCTGAAAAGCTGGCCATCCTTTGGACAAATGATCAGGGTGAGGAGATTCGTACCACCTTCGGTCAACTGAAGGAGCAGACCGACCAGGCCGCCAGTTACCTGATGTCACTGGGCATCGGCAAGAACGACCCCGTGATACTGATTCTGAAGCGCCGTTACGAATGGTGGGTTGTCATGTTGGCCCTGCATAAGCTGGGTGCCATCGTCATCCCTGCGACCCACATGCTTACCAAGCACGACATCGTTTATCGCAATACCCGCGCCAGCGTGAAAGGTATCATCTGTGTAGATGATGCCTACGTGATGAGTCAGGTGGAGGCAGCTATGCCTGAGAGCCCGACCATTAAGGTGCTAATTAAGGTAGAAGAAGCTAGTAATACTAGTAGTGCTAGTTGTTCTAGTCCTTGGCACTCCTGGCAGAACGAATGGCAGAATGCTCCGAAGTTCGTCAAGCCCGCCTTCGTTAACACCAACGATGATACCATGCTGATGTATTTCACCAGTGGTACCAGCGGTGAGCCGAAAATGGTGGCTCACGACTACCTCTATGCCATGGGGCATCTCTCAACGGGCGTGTTTTGGCATAACCTGCATGAGGGTTCTCTTCATCTGACTGTAGCTGACACGGGATGGGGAAAGGCTGTATGGGGAAAGTTCTACGGACAGTGGTTTGCCGGTGCAACGGTCTTTGTGTTCGACCATGAGAAATTCAATGCTGACACGTTGCTGCGTCAGATTGAGAAATACCACGTGACATCGTTCTGTGCCCCGCCAACCATCTACCGTTTCATGATCCGCGAGGATCTGAGCAAGTACGATCTGTCTTCACTTGAATACTGCTGTACTGCTGGCGAGGCACTTAATCCCGCCGTGTTCGACAAGCTTAAGGAGAAGATTGGTCTTAACATCATGGAGGGTTTCGGACAAACGGAAACCACCATGACTCTGGGTACCTTCCCTTGGATGACACCCAAGCCCGGTTCCATGGGAATCCCCAACGCTCAATACGACATCGACCTGCTCCGTGCCGACGGCACTCCTTGTGAGGATGGTGAGAAGGGCGAGATTGTAGTACGTGTAGGTGACCGCAAGCCTATCGGTCTGTTTAAGTATTACTACCGCGATGAAGAGTTAACCCGTGAGGCATGGCACGATGGTATCTACCATACAGGTGACATGGCCTGGCGTGATGAGGACGGCTACTATTGGTTCGAGGGTCGTATTGACGATGTGATCAAGTCGTCTGGCTACCGTATCGGTCCCTTTGAGGTAGAGAGTGCGCTGATGACTCATCCCGCTGTTGTGGAGTGCGCCATCACTGGTGTGCCCGACGATATCCGCGGCATGGTGGTGAAAGCTACTGTCGTACTCGGTAAGGAGTGGAAGGATAAGGCTGGAGAAGACCTTATCAAGGAACTCCAGCAGCACGTTAAGAAAGAAACGGCTCCCTATAAGTACCCCCGTATTATCGAGTTTGTCGATGAACTGCCCAAGACGATCAGTGGTAAGATTCGTCGTGTAGAGATTCGTAACAAGGACAGCAAGAAGTAAATGGCTGCTCACAACGAACTCGGCAAGTGGGGCGAAAACCTGGCTGCAGCTTACCTCCAAGAGAAAGGCTATGTGATTATCGAACGCGACTGGAAATCGGGGCATCATGATCTCGACATCGTGGCAAAGGAAGGTAGCACACTGGTCATCGTAGAAGTAAAGACCCGTCGCAACCGTTTGTATGGTAATCCCGAAGAGGCCATCGACTACAAAAAACGTCGGAGTCTTCTTTCGGCCATCAACCACTACACCAAGTCGCACCGT
This sequence comes from Prevotella sp., assembly GCA_017561825.1. Classification (GTDB taxonomy): domain Bacteria; phylum Bacteroidota; class Bacteroidia; order Bacteroidales; family Bacteroidaceae; genus Prevotella. Next base: position 51,676 of record JAFZBK010000049.1, on the reverse strand, counting down.
TTCAGTAGTCATGTGCGCTTCGATATCATCAGTATCGTCGGCAACATAGGTTACAAGCCAGAAATAGACCACATCATAGATGTAGCATTATTATGAGAAGAATAGTTATAAAGGTAGGTTCGAACGTCCTGACACGTCCAGACGGCAAGCTGGATGTGACACGCATGTCGGCACTGGTTGACCAGATAGCATGGCTACGTAAGCAGGATATTGAGGTCATCCTCGTATCCTCAGGTGCCATGGCTTCCGGACGGGGAGAACTGAAGGTTGACCACTCATTGGATTCTGTGGAGCAGCGACAGTTGTTCTCTGCTGTCGGACAGGTGAAACTCGTTGGTCTCTACTATGATCTGTTCCGCGAGTTCGGTATCCATGTAGGACAAGTATTGACCATGAAAGAGAACTTCCAGCCTGGTGAACAATACCGTAACCAAAGGGCGTGTATGACGGTCATGCTTGAAAATGACGTGCTGCCCATCGTGAATGAAAACGACACCGTGAGCGTCACAGAGTTGATGTTCACCGATAACGACGAACTGTCAGGCCTCATCGCCCAGATGATGAAAGCCGATACGCTGATTCTTCTGTCTAACATCGATGGCATCTTTACCACCCATCCCGATGATCCGAATGCAGAACTGATCAAGGAAGTGGCTCCCGGTCGCGACCTCAGCGAATACATCCAACCTGAGAAGAGCGCCTTCGGTCGCGGTGGCATGCACTCGAAATATACCACTGCCAGCAAGGTATCGCAGTCGGGCATCCGCGTCATCATCGCCAATGGTGAGCGTGAGAATATCCTTGTTGATTTAATCGAGCGTAAAGACGAAACCCCACATACAGAGTTTACACCATGCAACTGAAAGAAACATTCGAACGAGTGAAGCGCGCCAGCAAGAGTCTGGCCCTGCTGAGCGACGATCAGCGCAACGATATCCTGAATGCCGTTGCCGATGCGATCATATATAATAAGGTGAGGATCCTGGAGGCTAATGCGCAGGATCTGGCCAAAATGGAGAAGAGTAACCCGCTGTACGACCGACTGCAACTGACGGATAGTCGTCTGGAGGGTATCGCTGCCGATATGCGTAACGTGGCCACCCTACCCTCTCCCCTCGGACACATCACCAAGCAGAAGACGTTGCCCAACGGACTACGCCTGTGTCGTATCAGTGTTCCCTTTGGTGTTATCGGCATGATCTACGAGGCACGTCCCAACGTTACCTTCGATGTCTTCTCACTCTGCTTCAAGAGTGGTAATGCCTGTGTATTGAAAGGTGGAAAGGATGCTGACTGCTCAAACCGTGAGGAGGTGGCATTGATCCATGAGATCTTAGAGAAATATGGTGTTAATCCTGATGTGGTAGCCCTGCTACCTGCCACTCATGAAGCCACTGGCGAGATGCTGAATGCGGTGGGTTATGTGGATTTGTGCATTCCCCGTGGCGGTCGTAAGCTCATTGACTTCGTCCGCGATACGGCCCGCATCCCTGTTATCGAGACAGGTGCCGGTGTGGTGAACACCTATTTCGACAAGGAAGGTGATCTGGAAATGGGCAAGGCCATTATCAACAACGCCAAGACCCGTCGTGTATCGGTATGTAATGCGTTGGATTGTCTGCTCATTCATGAGGAAAGACTAGTAGATATAGTAGAACTAGTAATGCCGATGGCTGAGAAAAACGTCATCATCTATGCCGACGAAAAAGCTTATGCTACCCTCGAAGGTAAGTATCCTCTGTTGGAACATGCTACTCCAGAGAGTTACGGCACAGAGTTCATGGATTACAAACTCGCCATCAAGACCGTGGCTTCTCTCGAAGAGGCACTCGCCCATATCGACGCGAACGGCTCTGGTCATAGCGAGGCCATCATCACCATGAACGAAGCAACTGCCCGTAAGTTCCAATCACATGTAGATGCTGCATGCGTTTATTGGAACGCTCCGACCTCCTTTACCGATGGTGCCCAGTTCGGACTTGGTGCAGAGATCGGCATCTCCACCCAGAAACTCGGTCCTCGCGGTCCAATGGCCTTGGAAGAGATCACTACCTATAAATGGCTCATCGAGGGCGAAGGACAGGTTAGACCTTAATTGAAAATTGACAATTGAGAATTGAAAATTATGAAGAGTTTTATCAACGTACAAGATATCGGTGACCTGCACCAAGCACTCGCCGAAGCACAAGAGATCAAGAACGACCGTTATAAGTTCCAGCATCTGGGTAAGAACAAAACCCTGATGATGATCTTCTTTAATAACTCCCTGCGCACCCGTCTTTCTACCCAGAAGGCTGCCATGAACCTCGGCATGAATGTTATCGTGCTCGATGTGAATGCCGGTGCTTGGAAACTGGAAACGGAACGCGGTGTCATCATGGATGGTGACAAGAGTGAGCACCTGTTGGAGGCTATCCCCGTGATGGGTTGCTATTGTGATCTGATTGGTATCAGAAGTTTTGCCGGACTCACCGACCGTGAATACGACTATGCCGAAACGGTGTTGAACCAGTTCATCAAATACAGCGGTCGTCCTGTCTTCGCCATGGAGACTGCCACTGTGCATCCCCTGCAGGCCTTTGCCGACCTGATTACTATCGAGGAACATAAGAAAGTAGAGCGTCCGAAAGTCGTATTAACCTGGGCTCCTCACTGCAGAGCATTGCCGCAGGCTGTTCCTAACAGCTTTGCACAATGGATGAATGCCGCCGATGTGGATTTCGTTATCACCCATCCTGAGGGATATGAGCTTGATCCGCAGTTCGTGGGGAATGCTCGTATGGAGTATGATCAGCGGAAAGCCTTTGAGGGAGCCGATTTCATCTATGCCAAGAACTGGAGTAACCCTGGTGTTTCCAATCCTGCCGACTACGGTAAGATCACCTCAAAAGATATGTCATGGACAGTAGATACAGAACATATGTCATGGACAAACAATGCGAAGTTCATGCATTGCCTACCTGTACGTCGTGGCTTGATTGTCACCGATGACGTGATTGAGAGCGAGAACTCCATCGTCATTCCCGAAGCAGCCAATCGCGAGATCTCCTGTTCCGTAGTACTTAAGCGCATGCTCCAAAGTTTGTAATACCCTATATTATATAGGAGGAAATGGTAAAGAAATATGGTCCATTTGTATTAGTAATCATTTGGGGAGTAGTATGCTGGGCTTTCTTCCAGTTTTACTATTCCTACCATTTCTTTTACCAGGAGCAGAACCAGATCTTCCTACTCTCTCGGGAGCATATCTGTCAGTATTTAGCCCCTTGCGGATGGCTGGCCAGACTCATTGGTGACTTCCTTACACAGTTATATTATTACCTGTATCTGGGAGCCATCATCCTCACTTTGGCCTTACTGATATTGGGAGATGCGGCGCGCAGATTACTTGAACGCTGTGGCATGAAAAGGATTTGGACATTTGTGATTGCCATCCTACTCATGACCTTAGGTGCCGTTTTCAGCTTTCATCACAGCTACCGGCTGTGGAACATTATCTCAGCAGCCGGTCTTCTTATCACGCTGTATGGCGCCACATGGCTGTGGGGAAAGAAGAAATGGCTGAACGGGATTGTTATCATCCTCGCCGCAGTCATCGGCTACTGGCTGTTCGGACTTCCTCAATGGGGAAAACTGAGAGTCCCCGACTTCTTCTTGGAAAAGCAGTTCGCTGTGGATAATGAATACTATTTCGGTCATTACCAGAAAGTCATTGACATGGTAGAGAACGACAAGAACCCTACCCAAGAGATGAAGTTCTTCTATAACCTGGTACGTGCTCGGCAAGGACAACTGCCCGACTACCTGATGCGATTCAGTAACAACGAACTCGGCACCTTCTATCAAATCGGTCCTGAGACACCCATGCTCACCATCAAGAATATGAATGAGCTGTATTGGGTATTGGGTGACATGACCTTCACGGAGCGTGCAGCCATGATGTCGAACGTATTCTCTCCACAGAACAGGAATGTGCGTATGATCAGACGATTGGCCGAATGCAACATCGTTAGTCAGGACACCCTGGCCGCCAACAAGTACCTGCGAATCCTCGACAAGACATGGGTCTATCGTTCTTGGGCAAAAAACATTAGGAAGAACAGCAAGCAGCTGTATGAGGAGAAGACCAAGTTCATCAACCATCACGACACCATCACGGTTTCAGACAATGCCCATTTCCTGATGATGCAGTTGTTGGACAGTCATCCCGACAACATCATCGCCTTAGACTATATCCTCTGCAGTAACCTGCTCCTGAAAGATATCGAAAACTTCAAGCGCGATTACGACCGCTACTGCATCAATACAGGAAAGCCACGTCTGAAGACACTCTACCAAGAAGCACTATGCATCTGGCTGGCCGGTACCAATGCCCCGCAAGAAGAATGGGAGAGATACATTGTGAACAAAGAGGTGATGCATCGTTTCGTTGAGTACAACAACCAACGAGGTCATCCCCGCTTCAAAGGCTCCTACTGGTATTACTTTGACAAATCAAATGCGCCTAAGGTATGAGAAAGCTCAATGAATATATCAAACTAGTGATGCTTGTTGTATTAGCAACTTTCGCATCCTGCACCCCCACCCCAAGGGATGTGCAGCAGAGCGATGAGCTGCCTCCTATCTATCCTGATTATTGCGATGTCACCATCCCAGAGAACATCGCTCCGCTGAACTTCCTGCTTCGTGCAGAATGCGAAGCCATTCAGGTTCAGACAGGAGATATCACCATCAATGCCAAAGGTAATGAGGTAACGTTCGATATGAGCGAATGGAAAGAACTGATGGAAAAGAACGCTGGTAAGGAACTGACAGTATCGGTGACAGCACTCATCAACGATCAATGGATTGAATACAAACCGTTCACCTGGACCATTGTCAAGGACAAGATCGATCCTTATCTCACCTACCGTCTTATCGAGCCCGACTACGAGATCTTCAACCGACTGCAGATCCAGCAGCGTTGTGTGGAGAACTTCAACGTCAATGCCATCGGTCATTATGAGCAGTTAGGGAACCGCTGCATGAACTGTCATACCTTTGCCCATCAAGATCCGCAGTTGTCGATGATGTATGTCAGAGGTGACGGAGGCGGTGCCATCCTGAACCAGAACGGCACGCTCAGTAAACTCAACATCCCTGGCAGTGTCTATTTCTGTTTCAGTCCTAGTGGACGGTACATCACCTACTCCACCCAGAAGATTATCCCTGCCTTCCATAGTGTTGCCAGCAAGCGATTGGAGGTCTATGATGCCACATCAAATGTCTATGTAGCCGACATGCAGGAGCATCGGATCATCTCTTCACCTTTGTTGTGTGACAGTCTGAAGTTCGAGACCTTCCCCACCTTCTCGCCCGATGGCAAGTACATCTATTATTGTAGTGCCGATACAGTGAGTCTGCCACAAGACATTCAGAAACTGCAATACTGTCTTGTAAGGATTCCCTTTGACGAGCAGACAGGCACTATCGGCACAGAGATTGAAGAAGTCATTCAGTTAGCTGATGTGTCACAACAGCATACCAAACAGTCCGTCTGTCATCCGCGAATCAGTCCTGACGGAAGATATCTGCTTTATACGGTGGCCGACTACGGTACCTTCCCCATCTGGCATCCTGAGGCAGATCTGCAAATGATGGATTTGCAGACAGGCGCTATTGACACCCTTGCCATCGTAAACAGCGAGAAGAGCGACACCTATCATTCATGGAGCAGTAACAGTCGTTGGTTCGTGTTTGCCTCCAAGCGTGATGACGGATTATATGGAAAACCCTATTTCTGCTATATCGACAAGAACGGCAAGGCGCACAAACCCTTCTGTCTGCCACAGAAACATCCAACGTTCTACGATAACAACCTGAAATCGTTCAATGCCCCGGAATTAGGAAAGGGAAAGGTTCCCTTCGATGCGAACGATGTAGCGAAAGTAATGAAGCAGGAAGCAATACCTTTCAAATAACAATGGCGGCCCATTGGCCGCCATCATCATTTCACTTTTGTTTCCACTCGCTGGTCGGATACAATCTCCTTACCCGCCTGATAAGCATTGAAGTCCACCTTCGTCTTGGTGAAGTCGGGAGTATTAAAGGAATAGATACTCTCCTCATCATACGCTTTGGGATGACGTTGTGGCAGGAGGAACGGCTTTGAGAAACGCCCTTGTTCATCAACACTCGCCAAGTAAAGACGACTGTAATATCCATCCCCTCTCCTACTGGTAAAGACAATCCAATGCGAGTTCAGGTTCCAGTTATGATAACTGTCAGCCTTCGGACTGTTGATCTCCTTCAGTTCCCGAGCCTCCCCTGTTTGCAAGTCGAGCAACCACTGGTCGCTCTCTTCATGCCAGATGGAGAAGTAGCCGTAATCCATCAGTGTGAAAAGGATATACTTCCCATCATAGGAAGGACGGGGCCATGTCAAACTTTTCCCCATGGCCACCGCATTGAAGATCGTATCCACCTTCTCGCCGAACGTTCCCGTTTCCGGATCGAAGTCGATCTTACAAAGATTATACTTCTCATCCTTATAATGAGCAGGATAATCCTGTTGCTTACAAGTCATATAATACAACGTACGACCGTCAGGAGAGAACACAGGAACGTTCTCGCTCCAATCCTTGGTCCGCAAGAGAGTATCCGTCAGGATCTCATGTGTGGCAGGGTTATATACAAACACGTCTGATGACAAATCAAACACCTCGATGCGTTCATTAGGAGCCACATGGAAACCCTGACGAGTCTGGTTGGTAGAGAACGCGCAATACTTCCCGCTGGGATGCCAATAGGGATAGACCATCGAGCCACCTAACTGGTCATTACCAGCTTTCAGCCACTCACGCAGACCGTTGATCTGGAACATCGTGGCACCATGACCGCCACGAACGTGGAAGACGAACTGCTGAGGATCGGTCTGATGAGCAGCATGACAGTTGACACACATACCCGGCACCTGTGTATTCTCAATGATAGGATACTCATTGAAGTTAGACAGGTCGCGCTGATAGAGTCCCATCTTACTGAACACCTCATAGCCCGGGGCTATACGACGGTAGGTGAGTCCCCATTCATCAAGGGCATATTCACTGACCATCACCACAAAATCCTTGTATTGCGTCCACTGTCCTTCCTTCCGGATGCAGACGGTGAAGGTCAGCTGACCGCCCTTATTCCGCTGGGTAAGCGCATGCCAGTCGTCGATATCGAAATCAGCCACATCGCCTTGGACGTGTAGTTCGCCCCCCTTGGAGCCTTTTACCACCACATCCATGACATCGATATCCTCATCTATGCTGTTGAAGTTCAGCGGTGCAATCTCGGCAGGAATGGTTACACCGATGTAATCAGGGAAGATCTTAGGCAACTGATCCACCTTGATAGGGTTTTGCACCTGACTGGTGCAACCTAGTAATACTAGTGATACTAGTAAAACTAGCAAAAACTGTATCTCTCGAACCTTCCTCATTTTCCTACCGTTAAATAGTACCACACTGTATTCTTGAATCTTGCCAGTTCAGGCGATTGCTTGTTGTTGCTGTATATCCTGCTGAAATCATTCATCTTCTGCAGGATCATATCACTGATAAGTCCGCGAGGCGGTTGCTGACGTTGCTGCATGAACGCAAAGGACAGGGCCTCCTGACAGCTGCGCGGATTATATTGAGCCTTTTCCTGCACCACTGGGACATACGACATAAAGCGAGGGATATCCCTGTCAAGCAGGGGCATCAGCAGCAGATACTGTGCTGCCATCTGGTTCTGTGAGTTTTGAACAAACAACCTGCCGCATATCTTGTCGAGTTCCTGCTCGCTGAAAAGGAAGTCCTCCTGCAGACGATACTGGCGCAAAGTGCCATAGAGCGGATGACTATTGATCTGTTTCTCATCACCCAGCATCGCCAAGGTACGCTTTGCCCACGGTCGGTAGAAAACTGTCTTCTCCAGCATCTTCAGGTATTTCTCGGCCACCTTGTACTGACCGTTGATAAGATTCGTTTCTGCCAGACGTTTCACCACACGGGCACTCTTATTATAATTAGGTATTGCCTCCATGGCCTCAAAGGCAAAGCGTTGGGCCGTATTTATCAGTCCTAAGTTGAAATAGATCTCACCCGTCAGCTGTGCCGTGGCGAAGTTCCGCTCGAACTTCGGTAGCAAACCTTCTGAGCCACGCTGATAGAAGTCGAACGCCCGCTCCCCTAACTGGTTCGTCATACCCAGCGCCAAATTCGTAGCACTCACACTCATCGGCAGGTCGGGCATTTGTTTCTCAGCCTTGGCGATGATGGTATTCCACTGATTGGTACGTACCAGATAGTCGTATTCTATCAGCTCATATTTCTTGGCGTCATAGCCGCGAGGGATGATCAGTACAGCAGCTAACGTCAACACGACGAGTTCTGCCACATATAACCACTTTTTCTGCTTCTCAAGAACCGTATGGAACTTCCTGCAAAGCCAAACAAGCAGGATGATAACAACGGGAATCGCCATCAGTATGTAGGGCAGCACCTCTGGGAAACGGTAATAACTGATGCCCAACACCACTCTTGACTTCGGGAAAGGCAGATAGTATGCGCTCAGTAAGATCAGTTGCAAGGCATAGATAACTTCCACTGCCGCCACTATTAAAGGTAGCATCAATGCAGCCACCAACAGCACCATAGGACCGATGAGCCAATAGAGCAAAGGAATAGGCACTAAAAAAAAGCCTAGTTTGGCTAAGATAGCTAGTTTACCTAGTTGTTCTAATTTTACTAGTTTAACTAGTTTTGCTAAGCCTAAAGCTGCAGCTAGCGCCAAGATCAAAGCCACCGCATACGTCAGCATCACGCTCTCATCGCCCATGGCAAACCACAGCATCAGGGCGGGGAGGAAGCTCAATGGATAGAAGTGAGAGGTGAGAAGTGAGAGGTGAGAGTTCATCACTCGCCAGGTGAGGCGTTGGATGAGCATGAAGAGCACAGCCAGGATCAGGGCACCGATGGTGACACCATTATAGAACTGCACCAAGAACTCAGCAATATACCTAGCAAAGCCCCCAGGTTCGGCCATACGACTACAGAAGTAATCGCCGTCAAACAAGAACAGTTGCAACTGCTCCTGATAGGTCAGCGCAAACGGATAGCGGAATCTCCAAAAGAGAAACACCGCTATGCCAAACACCAAGGTCAGCAACCAATAGGAATGCTTATAAAGCGACAGCTTATTATTCACGTTTCACTTTTACTTATAACCTCATTTTATCTCTTCATTCGTATCTGCGTTGAACGTGACAACTCGTCCGTCGGGATACTTACGCTTATAGGTCAAGGGGAAACGCTGCTTCAGGAAATCATGGAGAACACCCTTCTTCATGTTCTTCGCCAACTGACGGGTGTAGTTCTTATAGACCAGATGGAAGCTGTCTGCCCGCTGATCAATATACTTCGCCTGCACCGTATCACCCTTTTGTTTGAGTTCTTCGACATTCCTGCGCATCTTTGCCAGTTGCAGGTTATGCATCTCTGTACGTATCTTCCACTGCTGCAGCGAGTCGTTCTGCGGTGTTCCGCCTGCGCTGCTCACACTATCAATCACCACCTTTACCTCTCCGGGTTCACCCACCAACAACAAAGGCTGTAAGCCCATACGATAGTGATAGTCCATCAAAATCTGATACATCTGTATGGTATCCTTGCTGAAGTCTTTTTTGAAGGAGAACATCCCATTGGTTATTTCCATGGAATCCACATACTCCGTGGTCTTAGGACCGTTCATGGGTACAAGGAAGATACGCTTGCCCTCGTACTGCTCGCCTTTCACCACACCGGTGATATGGCACATACCATCACCTGACGACTGGCAACCGAACATCATCATTGCAGCTGCCACGGTCGTGAAACATAATAGAATCTTTTTCATTGTTATCTTATTGTTACTTGTATTCTTTGATTGTCAAACACTTTTCGATAGGTCTCATGGGCATCAAACCTTACCTTACTCTCAGTGAAATCGATGCTGTTATAGGAATCCATCTCTTCCAGATAGTATTTCCTCGGGTTGCGCTGAGGTAGTAGAAAAGGCTTGCCGGCACGACCGTTCTCGTCTATGAAGGCAATATACGGCATGCTATAGACGCCATTCTCCCTACGACTGGAGAACACGAACCAACGACTGTTTAGGCTCCAGCTATGGTAACTCTCCGTATCATCACTGTTCGCCTCCGTCAAAGGATGCGTCTCCCCCGTTTTCAGATTCATCAGCCAAAGGTCTGCCTCGGGATGATTCACTGGGAAATTACCGCAGTTCGTGACATTATACATCAGCCACTTGCCATCGTACGACGGTCGTGGATACGTAAAGCTCTTATCCAACTCACGGGCATTCAGCAACGTATCAACCTGAGTGCCATAAGTACCTGTCTTGGCATCAAACGAGATCTTGCACAGACTGTACTTCACCTTGTCCCATTCGGCGGGCACCCTGAAAGGCTTGGCCGTACAATAGAACAGTGTCTTCCCATCGGCAGAGAAAGCAGGATAGGTCTCCCAATCATCAGTCTGCAACAGCGGACAAAGAACAAGCTCGTTGGTTCTCGTATCCAAGACAAGCACATTACTGAACGTATCATACACCTCGATGCGCTGACCTGTGCCCACAAAGAAACTCTGGTGGATGGAATTGGTAGAGAAGGCGCAATAGTCGCCATCAGGATGCCAATACGAATAGCTGGTATTGGCAACCGTACTGTCAGTCTTGGTTGTCAGATACGACTGCTTACCATCCTTGTATATTAACGTTCCGCCACTTGAGCCTCGTAGTTGCATGTTAAACGTGTTGGGATTGGCGCGGTTGGCCACATGACAGTTCATACATTGTCCTGGAACAATATTCTCTGCCAAGATAACCGACTCCTTGAAGCTATGGATATCTCGCTGATAAATACCGATATCACCACCCACCTCATAGCCTGGAGCGATACGACGGTAAGTAACACCATACTCATCAAGACGGTACTGACTCACGTATATCTTAAAGTCCTGATATTGCTTCCACTGACCGTCTTTCTTGACACATACCGTGAATGTCAGTTCACCTCCGGCATTCTGTTCAGTCAGCGCATGCCAGTCGTCTATATTGAAATCAGCCCACGCACCATTGGCATGAATCTCTCCGCCTTTGCTACCCTTAACCACCACATCCATGCCATCGATATCCTCATCGACAAAGTTGAAGTCAAGCGGAGCGATACCAGCAGGAATGGTCACACCGATATAATCAGGATAGATTTCAGGCAGCGCATTTACCTTTACAGGATTATCCGGGCTGCTGACACAACCTAACAGAGCTAGTTGCACTAGTGGTACTAGCAATACTAGTGATACTAGTTTGGTTAAAACCCTTCTTTTCATTCTCCCCTCCTTTCTGCCATCCGCTGCACATACTTGGCGTATGGGGAGCCTGGCACGTTCCCCTGAGCTTGAATGCAGCGCATCACATCCTGATAGCCCAGTGGCATCATGCGATAACCGCCCATCTGCTGCACCACGCCCATATTCTGTTGGAAGCCCTGGAGATTTCCCTTCAAGAGCATCTCTGCCATGAAGTAATCGAGCGCCATCTTGTTCTCCTGGTTATTCATGAAGAGCAGTCCGAACATCTTGTCAAGTTCCTCATGACTATAAAGGAAATCATCCTTATATCTTAGCTTGCGCAGCTTACCATACACGGGGTGTGCATTGATCTTAGCCTCATCTTTCATCAGCGCCTCAGCCTCTTTCGCCCATCCACGATAGAACAAACTCTGCTTGAGTAGATGAAGATGCTTCTCGGCAGTCTTGTAATGACCGTTCACGATCATACATTCTGCGATGCGCTTCGTACAACGACCGCTCATTCTCCCATTCAGGATCGACTCCTGCGTATCAAAGAAATAACGCAATGACGAGTTCACCATACCCAAATGCCAGAAGGCCTCAGCCGAAGGCAGCATCGAGGTCAGGTCGCGAATACGTGGCATGATCAGCGCATCATCACCACTTTGGTAGAAGTCGAACATCCGATCTGCCAACTGACGCTTTTGCGACAAGGCCAGATTGACGCAGACAGAACTGAAAGGTGTTCTCACCTGATATTCCTTCGCCCGCTTCACGATCTCATCCCATCGTTCGTTTCGTACCAGATAGTCCTGACGGATCAACTCATACATATCCTTGTCGTAACCTTTCCATTGGGGATAGGTTAGCGGGGTACGACAATAGTTCAGACCTGTCATTACCTGCTGCAAAGGCCATTGCGGCAACAGCCAGGCATACGCCATCAACAGCACCGCCAAGAACCATACCGCCGACCACAGATGCTTCCATCCCAGTTGTAATACACGAACGATGATGTATATCCAAACCGCCGGTCCAATCAGCCAATAGGCGATGGGAATAATCAGGATATCGAGCCAGGAAAGGCGCTTGGGCAGTCGGATGCAAGCCAATGCCAAAGCCAGGATGATTGCAACGGGTAATGACAGCAGTACGTTCACGTCGCCCATCAGCCATAGAACCAACAATACTGGCACCACACTCAGCAGCCACCATTTCTTGGGCAGCAGTCTTGCGGTCAATCGCTGCAAGACAACAAACAGCAATGCCAGGAGTAATGCACCCAGCCATTCCACATAATAGAACTGCACGATGAACTCGCCGAGCCAGTCGGCCAAGCCCCCAGGCACACTGATCCGTTCCATGAAATAATCACCTGTCCATAAGAACAGTTGATACTGTTCCTGATACGACAATGCGTGGGGGTAGAGGATATACCAAAACAGGAATACGCCGATACCAACAAGTACCGACAGCACCCAGTTTCCATATCTCCTTAATCCCTTTCTCATATACCTTGCAAAGATACGAATAAACGAGAGAAGTACAAAATAAATCTATTTATTTTTAATTCCGAGTGAGAGTATCTTCGGCGTAGCCAAAGTACGATTAAGTGAGCGAAAGTATCTTCGGCGAAGCCAGAGATACGATTAATTCTTTAAACGGCCAAAGGTTCAAAGGGTAACTTTAAGTGCTTTCTTTGTAAATCTGAGCAGGATTCCATTTGTTCCCAACATGGGAACACTTTATTCCCAACGTGGGAACATTTCATTCCCAACGTGGGAACATCGTGAAATAATAAACCGCCCCGCAGCGAACAAACGCTACGGGACGGTCGTATTGAAACTAATACCTAAGAGAGAGAATACTAAACCTTAGGTAGAGTAAGCTTTCGTTAGGGAGAGCTTACTTTGCCTTGAAGTGCCAGAACGTTGCTTCACCCCAACCGCCGAGGCTACCGAAGTCTCCACCGGCAGGATAAACGAGTGTCATCTTGTCATTAGTCAGATAAACAACCTCGAACGTTGTAGGCATGTTACCGCCGGAGTTGATCTCATACGGCCACAGAATAGCACCTGCAGAAGTATTAAGATCAGCCACCTTCCATTCATTTCCATTTACAGGAGCGAACTCGTAGGCACCCGAGTGAACAACTGAACCATCTGCGCCATAGCTCGTCACTATTCCATCAGCATCGAATGTCATGTAAGCATCAAGGTGGCCATCTCCATGATTCACACCACCTTCAGAGTGCTGCAACTGGTTATTGAACTCGGCAGAGCTGTCAATACCCCACCACTGACCGTTACCAGCAGTACCTACATCAGCACCTGCACCGCCGCAGTAACCCATGTTACCCCAAACAGCACCAGTGATAGATGTATCCCATGTCCAACTCTTCTTGGCTGTCTTACCATAACCTAATGCCATGCCTTCAATATCTGAGTTACTCTTGAAGTGCCAGTAGGTAGCCTCACCCCAGTTGCCAAGACCGCCGTAGTCACCACCATCAGGATAAACGAGCGTCATCTTGTCGGCAGTGAGATAAACGATCTCATACTCACCAGGAATCGCGTCAAATCCATTGCTAGCCCAGTTAACCTGATACGGCCACAGGATAGATGTAGTCTTCAAGAGACCCTTTCTCCATTCTCCGTTGGGATTCCAGCCTTCTACAGAGAACGGACCTGACTGATATACTTCACCATTCTCGTTGTAGCAGGTAATGATACCTTCATCAGAGAACTCCATCCAAGCGTTCAGACCCTCTCCATGGTATGCACCATCGTGAGAGTGCTGGAGCTGCTCGGGGAAGTCAGCGTCAGAAGACATACCCCACCACTGGGCACCACCGCCATCAATACCAATGGCATCACCAGAGCCACCGCAGTAACCCATGTTACCCCAGAAGGTTCCTGTAATAGAAGTATCCCATTTCCAGATCTTCTTACCATATACATCAGAGGCAAGCAGACGGATTTCCGGATCCAGCTCCTGCTGCACATAGACATTGCAAGACCTCTGGATATCAACAGGATTGTTATTAGAATCGACGAAACGGATATAGTATGTCTGGTTAGGATCAGAGCCACGTTTCGGCTTAATCACGAATGAGCCGCTCATGCCATGTGCCAACATATTCTCAGAGCCGTCACTCATATAATTGAAGATCGTTACCGGTATTGCCGGATTCGTTGTATAGGTAAAGTAATTACCATCAGCTGCTGGGTTGCCGTTGGCATCCGTCTGGGTGATAGAGATGGCATTCTCAATCTCACTCGCTGACACGCTATAGATATCAAAATCCTTCTCGTCCTTGATAGGATCACAAGAGACAGCCATACCAGCCGCAACGATCAAGCATATAATTGATTTTTTCATATTGCTTATTCTCTTAATTCTTAATGATTGACTCTTTATTAATAGATAGGTGTACCTGACATACTCCACTTCGTACCATCATACCATCCCTTGTTCTGACTCAGGATCTCAGGATCGTTGATGATAGCAATCTGTGAAGGAGGCTTGGGCAGGAAGCCGTCTGTATCAGCATAGCGCTGAGCCCAGCTGCTACCGCCTACGCCCTTACCATGACTCATGGTTGTCCATGTTCCTGTGTAGTTCACACGAGAGCCTTCCTGTTTCTGGAGGGCAGTTGCAGCTTCACAGGAGGCACCACCATCCTTACCAGACCAACGACGGAGGTCGTTGTAACGCAGACCCTCACCTGCGAGCTCCCAACGGCGCTCATTCTTGATGTTCTGCCATGAATAAGTGGTAGCAGCCAGACCGGCACGAGCACGTACCTTATTCATCTGATCAGCCGTACCTGTCAGCTCTGAATGCATCAGCATGACGTCAGCCAAACGGAGCAATACGAGATCTGAGAAGTGGTCGCCCTGGAAGGAGTTACCGTTAGGAGAGGATGTATCCGTGTTCTTGGCACGCCATACGCCCCACCATGCATAGTTAGACTGACCGTCGAAGTCGGTATCCATACAAGTAACGCACATCCATTTCTTGTTATACAAACCAGCATCCTCTGAGCAAGAGGTTGTGAAGTAGTAAGCCTGCAGCTCTTCCGGACCATTCAGAATGGTAGCCTTCTTACGTGGGTCGGCATCACTCCAATCATCCCAAAGGGTAGCGTTGATGGTACCCTGGCCCCAGCCCTGTCCGAACGGGAAGGTCTCCTTACCACCGTTAACATTACTGTTCTCATCAGCATCGCAACGCAGACCGCAATACAGCTCAACCTGGTTACAGAAGCCCATACCGATGGTTCCATCCCAAGAGTTACAGTTCATATACTGAACCTGGAACATCTCCTCTTCGTTGCCGTTACCAGCCCATACCTTACCAGCCTCTTTCAGGTCAGCTACATAAGCATAGTCCTGAATAGTCAGCTCGTTGGTATATTGCCACAACAGACGGAAGTCCTCAACGAGTTTGTAACCACCGTTGTTGATAGCATCCTCCAGATAAGAAACCACCTGAGATTTGCTCAGTGAAGAACCGGCAGCTTCCTGCTCGAAGTCGAAAGGAACATCAGGAAGAGAAGCTGAAGCCAGCTCACCGGCTTTCTTATAGAAGCCTTCGTAGAACATATAGGCACGAGCCAACATACCTTCGGCAGCACCCTTGGTTGCATGACCGTCGCCACGTGTTGTCATACCGTGACTCATCAAGTTGGCAGCACTGGTGAAGTCGGCCAGGATATGCGGCATGATCTCGTTCTCTGCGCTCAGCTGAGGACAAGGATCCGGAGCTGCGATAGCCCAGTATGCAGGGATGTCACCCCAGAACTGTACGCCCCAGAGGTAGAACAAACCACGCATGAAGTAAGCCTCACCAAGAAGCTGGTTACGGGTTTTCTCCTGACCAGTCCAGTCGAAAGCGTCCACACCATAGATAATGGCGCTTGCACGTGAAATACCTACATAAACATTCTTCCATGCACTATCAAAGAGAGTCTCTTTGTTGGTCATCAGGTGACCGATAGCGTGTGCCTCAACGTCACCAGTACCACCGGCACCATTACCCTCATCAGACATAATGTAGTTCACGAACCAAGGAGTCTGGAGGGGATCCGTACTCATCTGGTTCATCACACCATACAGGGCAGCCAGCTCTTTTGTCAAGTCACCAGCCGTAGCAGGGTAGTTCTCATTCGTTGCTCCTGTATAATTCGAGGAATCGAGGAAGTCCTCGCAAGAGGTGAGTCCAACTGCGAAAAGAACCGCGATTGCCATTAAATATATCTTTTTCATATCTTATATATTCTGAGTTTATACGTTTATTGTTAATAAGTTTACTTAACCTCAGAGATGATGACGGCACGGCTCAGCTCATTGCTGTTGTAGAACATGTCGCCCACACCGCCCTTGGAGTCGAGTATGAGACTGCTTGCCGGTACACCGAATTCCTTAACGAGTACATCGTAAACGTTCTGGGCGCGATGCTCTGCCAGCCATGCGTTGTGCTCGGCGGTTCCTGTTGCCTTGTCAGCATAGCCAACTACATTGAACTTCGTTCCAGCAGGTGCTTCCTTAATCATCTCAGCGATATTCTTCAGGTTCACCTTCTCACGGTTCACCACGTCGGTTACGTTGAGGTCGAAATTGACAAAATACGGATAGGTCAGGACAGACTCCTTAACAACCACCTTCTCCTTAGCAGCAGGAGCTGGCTGGTTCATCTGTGCACGGAGACGGTTGATCTCTCCATTCAGACGATCGATCTCGCTGTTGTCCACCTGATAAACCACCTTCGGAGCTACAGTAGCAACCTTGTCTTTCTTATCCTTGAAATTGATGCTGGCACCAATAATGAAAGTACGTGCTGTAGGATAGAGACCTACGTCAATACCACGTGCCCAAGAGTCCTTACCGCCAGATGAACCGATTTCAGGATCAACACCTGTGTACTTGGTGAAGGTGTAGAGGTTCTGAGCCTGAACGTAGATGCGGAACTTGGAGAAATACTCCTGCTTCCACAGACGGGCAAAGTCATAACCCAATGTTACGTTCTGGATCTTAAAGTAGTCGGCATCCTGCATATAGCGGGTAGATACCCACTGGTCGTTAATAGAACCTACAGTAAGACGAGGATACTTGTTGCTGGTGCCCTCTCCGTGCCAACGATCAAATGCGTCAACTGTGTAGTTGTCGTATGGACTAGCCAAGAGAGCGGTACGGTAGCACTGCATTACCTGCATGCCGAAAGCACCTGAACCTGTCACGCCAAAGTCGAAGCCTCTCCAATCAAAGCCAAGGCTTACACCAAGGGTTACATCCGGATGCGGGTTACCGATCTCGTGACGATCCTCTGAGAGAGAGATCTGTCCATCACCATTCCAGTCATCCCAGATGCAGTCACCAGGCTGAGCACCGTCAATAACGGCCTTTCCTGCTTTGCGAGCTGCGTCAATCTGAGCCTGATTCTGCCAGATGCCGCTGTATGACATACCAGAGAAGTAACCGATGGGGTGACCTACCTCTACGCGAGAAGCCCAAGAAGAGTTCTCGAAGATAGCCTTATCCTCACCGTTGATATAACCTGCGTTGTTGGCCAGACGAGTTACCTCGTTCTTATTGGTAGCTACATTCACGTTGGCGAAGTAGTTGAAGTCGCGTCCGATTCTGTCGCGCCAGCTAAGAGCAACCTCGAAACCAGTGTTCTTTACGTCACCGGCATTCACGTATGCAGCCTCCTCATAACCAAGTACCTGGTTCATCGGAGCCTTCACCAACCAGTCCTTTGTCTTCTTTACATACCAGTCGAAGTTCAAACCGAGCTTGCCATTGATGAAACGTGCATCAAGACCGAGGTTGATCTGCTCAGAAGTTTCCCAAGTCACATCGGGATTAGGAACGTTAGAAGCGTATGCACCAGTCTGATAAACGTTACGGTTTACGGTATTGAACATATCGCTGGAGAACTTATAACCATAGTCGGCATAATTTGTCGGAGAGAACTTGATGTTTGACAGATAATAGAAGTTCGGGATGTTACAGTTACCATTCTGTCCCCAAGAAGCACGGAGCTTCAAGAAATCCATCCAACTGCGTGTTCCTTCCATAAAAGGTTCGTTGGTAATCACCCAACCAGCAGAGAATGAGGGGAAGTAACCCCAGCGCTTGCCGCGTGCAAAGTTGCTGGAACCATCAGCACGGATGATAGCCGTTGCCATGTACTTCTCGTCATAGTTCCAGTTCATACGTCCAAAGAACGAAGCGATGCTACCCTGCATCGGGTTGTCATAACCACTGTGGGTCTGTACCTTCTCATAGTTGGCAGGAATATTGTAATCCCAACCATTGAGGATCATCGTATTCAGATTATCCTCAGTAACCTCGAAGTTCATGTTCATACCCGTACTCCAGTTGGAGCGTTCGATTGACTGACCAACCAGTACGTCAATGGTATTCTTACCAAGTTTCGGCAGGATATAAGAAAGCGTGTTCTCCAAAGAGAAACTACTACTCTGATTCTGGCTCATGCTAAGCGTGTAAGCGGAAGATGAACGCGTGGAAGTCTTGCTATAAGGCAGACCTATCTGACGGTAGTTATCGCTACTGTAGCCTGTATTGAACTGTCCACGATACCTCAGGTTCTTGATCGGCTCGATAATCCAGTAAATGGTTGCGCCTACACCGAAATCACGACTCTTGTTCAGAGAACCATATTCACCATTAAGGAAACTGTTCAACGGCTGAACATAGACCATGTCACTATAACCAAAGTGGTTTGTAGCATAGCTGGTCAGATTGCCATTCTCATCATAAGGCTCTACGAGCGGAGAAGCAATATAAGCTGACTGCATCACATTCCAGTAACCGTTGCTCTCAGCAAGCACATGACCTCTGTGATACCAGTAAGATACATTCTCACCGATGGTGACAACATCATGATCAGCAGCCTTCCACACAACGTGCTCAGAGTTGATACGTCCGCCATAGCGCTTGTAGTTGGAGGCGTTGTCTCCACCCATGATACCTTCGTTAGAACTGTAGTTCAAGCCCAAAGAGAACTTGGAGCGCTCGCTACCGCCAGACAATGTCACAGCATGACTGAACTGCAGGGCGTTCTTATTCTCATACTCCTTGAACCAGTCAGTACCTTCCCATCCGTTGTTCACCTTGTCAAGGATACGCTGCGGAACGAGACTTGACCAGTTGGTAATCGTACCATAGGTGTTGAAGTTGGTCTCATTGATAATCTGCATGTACTGCTGAGCATTCACCATACCAGGCACCTTGTAAGCATTCGACCAGCCAACGAAGCCGTCGTACTGGACAGAAAGCGTACCAGCCTTACCCTGCTTGGTGGTAACGAGGATTACACCATTGGCAGCACGGGCACCGTAGATGGCAGCCGAAGCAGCATCCTTCAACACGTCGATGCTCTCAATGTCGTTCGGGTTCAAACCGTTCAGACCGTTATCGGCTGTACCTGCATAGATACCATCGATAATCAGCAACGGAGAACTCTCACCAATGGTACCCATACCACGGATGTTCACCTTGAAGCCCTGTCCAGGCTGAGCTGAACTCTGGGTAATGTTCACACCAGGAGTGCTTGACTGCATAGCGGTCAACGCATTGGTGGTGTTCAGTTTCGCGATGTCCTCACCCTTTACCTGTACGGTAGCACCGGTAACGAGTTTCTTCTTCTGGACACCGTAACCCACTACAACCACTTCATCCAAAGAAGTGTTTTCCTCTTCCAAAGTGACATTGATGAAGCTGTTGTTACCAACACTGACCTCCTGAGTCTTGTAACCGATGTAGCTGATAACCAGCGTAGCACCTGGTTTTACACTCAGGGAGAAGTTACCGTCGAGGTCGGTAACCGTTCCATTACTAGTACCCTTCTCCATGACGCTGGCACCGATAACCGGTCCCATTGCGTCCATAACGGTACCTGTCACTCTTCTGTCCTGCTGCACCGACTGAACGGTGTTTACAGCAGAGTCAGCCTTAGCTTGAGGTGACCAGAACAATCCGAGGATTGCGCAGACACCTGTAAGCAGCGCTGTCTTTCTCAAGTTTTGATTCATACTAATTTTTCTTAGGTTTATATAGATTTCTAAAAAAGATTTCCGTATTCCCTATTTGTTTCGGTTTTGTTTTGTAATACAGTTTGGGTTTTCTTTAGGTTGGCATATACGTCACACTAGACAATACACCATTTCAATTTGCAAAGATAAAAGTTATTTTTTTAATATCATAATACTTTCTTGCTAAATTTTACACTTTTCGTGCTTTTTTTCTTTTCCAACCCTCGCATTTGCAAAAAAACAACAAAAACATCGGTAAAATCCTTCATGATTGTTAACAATACACCCATTGAATGAACCCATGATTCGTTTGCCTTCATTCTACACCTTATTATATTATGTGGCTATAGATGACGTTTCATGACGAGAAAAAGAAAATCTCACCTCCATCGAAAAAAAAAGCTAATATTTCTTTAATGTCAAAAAAAATGTTTATATTTGCAACCGATTACCATTAATCATCATAACTATTTACTATAATTTTTAACTTAAGAATGAATCAAGCTATAGGAAAAGAGAAAACGAAAGACGATCACAGCTATTGTGGTCAAAGCAATAATCATGATAAAAATATAATATAAACCAAACAATTTTATATGGAATTTAAATGTAAATCTTATCTCTTTGGGCTACTTGCGCTATTGTGTTTGTTGCCCAGTGTGACTTTTGCCCAGAACATCCGGGTGGAAGGTCAGGTGAAAGATGAGACTGGTGAACCCATGATCGGTGTCTCCGTGATGGTGGCAGGCACTGATACTGGCGTAATCACCGATCTCGATGGCAAATTTGCTTTGCCCTCAGTTTCACAAGGTGCGAATCTGGAGTTCTCTTACATCGGCTATGTCACGCAGACACAGAGAGCCAGTTCCAGAATGAACATCAGTATGAAACCAGATTTACAGAATCTGGAAGAAGTGGTAGTCATTGCCTATGGTCAGCAGAAAAAGGTCACCATCACCGGAGCCGTTGCTGCCGTGGGAGGTGATGAATTGCTCAAGGCACCTGTGGCCAGCGTGGCCAACGCCTTGCAAGGAAAGCTGCCGGGTATGTCGGTGGTACAGCCTTCAGGTATGCCTGGTGCCGATGAGCCCGTCATCCGTGTTCGTGGTACAGGTTCGTTGAATAGTGCCGAACCACTTGTACTCGTTGATGGTGTTGAGCGTTCGTTCGGACAGCTCGACCCGAATGAGATCGAGGACATCTCCATCCTGAAGGATGCCTCAGCAACTGCCGTGTTCGGTGTGCGAGGTGCCAATGGTGTCATCCTCGTCACCACCAAACGTGGTGCGCCAGGAAAGGCCTCGGTAACTGTCTCTGCAAGTTCTGCCGTACAGCAGATCTCTAAATTCGTAGATTTCGCTGACTCCTATACTTACGGAAAGATGTGGAACTACGCAGCCATCACGGATGCACTGCCTATGAGTCAATGGCCAGGTTCTGCAACCATCTCGGACTACACGCCGTATGCCGACACTGGTATCCGATTCAGTCAGGAGGTTATGGAGCATTTCCGCACAGGCGACATGCCCGTCACTTTCCCCAATACCGACTGGATTAAGTACATCATGAATGATGCGGCATGGCAGGAGCAGGTGAACGTAAACGTAAACGGAGGTACTGAGAAAGTAAGGTATTTCGTTTCTGCTGGATTCCTGAATCAGAACTCTCTCTTCAAGACTTTCTCAAAGAATGAGGATGAGACCTTCAGGTATAACCGTTTCAACTATCGTGCCAACCTCGACATCAACGTCTCTAAGTACAGTCAACTGGCACTGACATTAGGCGGACGCGTCCAGAATCGTACCACCATGGGTGGTGGCGAGGGATTCCTCTTCCGCTATCTGCAGGGAGCCACTCCATACGCAGGTATCGGTGTTGACGACCAAGGCCGTCATATCGTTTCCGACGAAAACTTCGTGGGTCCTTACGACCGTGATGCCCTTTCTAACTATTACGATTTAGGTTATGTAAATGAGAGTACCAACGTGTTGAACCTCGACCTCCAGTACAAACTCGACATGAGTTTCCTCACACCAGGTTTGGATTTCAGGATCAAGGGTTCCTACAACACCGACTATACAGCTCAGAAGAACCGCCAGAACGGATTTGGTACAGGTGTTACATACGTGGCCACGATTGTTGACGGACAGGAGGTGCTTCGCAAGCAGAATATCACTTGGCCGATTCCTTACAACGAAAGTAAATGGGGAAATCGCAACTGGTATGCCGAGGCAAGCTTCAACTATGCACATAAGTTCGGCAATCACAATGTAGGTGCACTGCTTCTTTACAACCAGAGCAAGACCTATTATCCATGGGATTCCGACGGCAGTCTGTATCAGTCCATCCCGAAGGGCTATGTGGGACTGGTAGGCCGTATCACCTACGACTATGCTACACGCTACCTGCTTGACTTCAATATCGGCTACAATGGTTCAGAGAACTTCGCCGAAGGCAAGCGCTATGGTACGTTCCCATCATTCTCCGTAGGTTGGATTCCATCGAACGAAAAGTTCTGGGAACCGATTAAGGGCATTATCAGCTATCTGAAACTGCGTGGATCATGGGGTATGGTAGGTAACGACAATACCAACGGTGCCCGCTTCCTCTATCTGCCAGGTGCTTGGCAGTTCTACACAGGTGCAACAACTGTAAACCCACAGAAGCGAGGTGCCAACTTTGGTACGAGCGGTAGCTGGCTACAGGCCGTGAAGGAGTTGACCGCCGGTAACCCGAACGTTACCTGGGAGACCGCATCCAAAATCAACCTTGGTTTTGATGCTGCTTTCATCAATGACCGACTGACAGTGAACCTCGACCTGTTCTGGGAAGACCGTAAGGACATCCTGGTGTCGAATGCTTCTCAGCTACCTGCAGTGACCAGTCTGCCATCGAGCTACGTGAACAAGGGTCGTGTGAAGAATCATGGTTACGAGCTGACCATGAAGTGGGCTGACAAAATACGTGATTTCCGCTATAGCATCAGTCCAAGCATCGCCTTTGCAAGAAACAAGGTCATTGAGATGCTCGAAGTGCCACCCCTTTATGATTATCTGAGTCGTACCGGACTGCCTGTAGGACAACGCTTCGGCTACGATCTCTTTGAATTCTATCAAGAGGGCACTGAGGCTCGTTACAAGGCGAAATATGGTGTAGATATTCCTGATCAGAATATCGAACTCAAATATGGTGATGCTGTCTATGTTGACCTGAACGGTGATGGTATTATCGATGCCAACGACCAGAAACCTCTCGGCTATACCGACAATCCCGAGATCACTTGGTCTATCAATGCCAACCTGAACTGGAAAGGACTCGACTTCTCTATGTTGTGGGTAGGTGCTGACAACACCAGTCGTACACTGAACGGATACTTCCGCGACCAGTTCGGTTCTACGAATACTTCGGCACTGGCACAGTGGGTTGCTGACAACTCCTGGACGGAGGACAATCCCAATGCCATCCTGCCGAGAATCTCGTTCACCAACCGCGTTCATAACAACCATGATTCACAAGCGTGGATCATCGACTCTAAATATGTGCGTCTGAAAAACGTAGAGCTTGGTTATACCATCAACAAACCAAAGTGGTTGGATTTGCTCAACTACATTAGATTCTATGTTTCAGGACAGAACCTGCTGACATTCGCCGACTTCAAAGGCAACGACCCCGAGGCTCCTGGCTCAGGACTTGACTTCGGTGTACGTTATCCTATGACTCGTGTGTATAACTTTGGCGTACAAGTTAACTTCTAAGAATGAAAGAATTGAATAATTGAAAAATTGAAGTTATGAAAAGATTATTTATTTATATATTGGCTTTGGGGTTGACTTCCGGTATCTTCACTGCATGTGTAGATGATTTCAATGTGGGTAATGCCTTCTTAGAGAAAGCCCCAGGTGTCGAGACAAATATCGACACGGTGTTCTCCAAGGCCGAATACACCCGCAATTTCCTATGGAGTGCATACGGACAGCTCTACTGTACCTACACTGCGGGAAATATGATGAACGGTGCGCCCATTGACGTGCTTTCCGACTCCTACCATTGTTATGTTGGATGGGGCGGTCCTATACAGAGCTACTATCCCGGAAACCTGAACGAGAACGCTCAGGATACGGAGGATGGTAACTTCCAGGGAAAATTCTCTTATTCAACCAAGAGTGGTCTGGACAGCGATGCAGGTGGTCGCGTATCTATTTATGAGACCGTGCGCAAATGCTGGCAGATTATCGAGAACATCGATCGTGTACCCGACATGAGCGATTCAGAGAAGAGTCGTCTGCGCGGTGAAGCCTATACCATCATGGCCAGTCGTTACTACGATGCCTTCCGTAACTTCGGTGGTCTGTGTCTTGTAAAGAAGGCATACGAAGTGGGAGAGGATTTCTTTGATGGTCGTTCTACTGCTTGGCAGACCGTGGAGTTCATCGACTCACTGATTCAGTGTGCCATCAATGAACCCGGATACATCTGGAACGTACCCGATGCTGATATCGGTCAGTGGTCTGGTCGTCTGACTCGTGCTTCAGCCCGCGCACTTCGTGCCAAGGTATGGATGTTCGCAGCATCGCCGTTGTTCAACAATGCTGCTCCTTATATGACATACTCCAATAAACCGACTGGTTTTGAGAATGAGGAGCATATATGGTTCGGTAAGGAAGACCATTCTCTGTGGAATCGCTGTCTGCAGTACTGCAATGATTTCTTCGACGACAATGCAGCCAACGGTAACTATTATCAGCTGGTTCAGCCGACATCACAAGACGAAGCAGGTTACCGTACAGCCTATCGCCGTGCATACAGATATCGCAATGATGCAACCCATCATGAGAAGATTTTCGATGCACATCCAACACTTACCTTGTCCGATGGCGGATGGGGATGGGGATGGAGAGGTTTCGCTCTCGACTGTATGCGCCAAGGCGGACAGGTTCCCACCAACGAGCTGATGGAATGCTTCGGTATGCAGGATGGTCGCAACTTCCCGTATTCCGATATCTACGGTGCTGGCAAGAATCCTGATGGAATCGACATGTTTGCCGACCGCGACCCACGTCTGTATGAGACGATTATTGTTCCGCAGAAGTCACTCCCTGCAGGTTTCGACTATGCTGGTATGACCTATATGGACTCTTGGGTAGGCGGATTCCTGGATAAGAACAGTAATGTAAACAACAAGGATGACGTGGCCTCGGGCTACAGCAAGTTCAAGTGGTTGCTCGACTATTGGGGTGGCAACCGATATGACGATGAATACATCGGTGTTCCTTACATCCGTATGGCTGAGATGTACCTCATCCGTGCTGAGGCACGTGCAGAGACAGGTGACCTGCAAGGTGCATTGGACGACCTGCATGTTGTTCGCAGTCGTGTAGGATTAGGGCGCATTGAGGAGATGAACCCAAGTCTGAATCTGACATCCAACAAGGAGAACCTCATTGAAGAGATCCTCCGTGAGCGTAACTGTGAAATCGGCGCCGAGTGTGGTGACCGTCTCTATGATATGGTCCGCCGTAAGAGGCAGGACTTATTCACCAAACCGCTTCATGAAATCCGGATCTATCGTCTCGATGCCAACGGCAATCGTCTGACCGAAGGAGATCAGCAGTATAAAGCTGGTGATCCATGGCCGAAGTTTGAATACGAGAAGCCTGAAATCGTTGTAGGTCACCGCCGCTGGTGGGATCCTGGCTACTGGACCAACAAGTGGTATCTCGACCCTGTCTCTCGTATTGAGATTCAGAAGGGATATGGACTTACACAGAATCCTGGGTGGTAATTTTTCAAATTGATAATTGACAATTGAAAATTGAAAAGATTATGAAGATAAAAAACATATTTATATATACCTTGGCGGGACTCTGTGGTATTCCAATGGCGGTAAGTGCCCAGGTGACGCTGAGCGACAAAGCGTCGCAAAAGGTAGATTTAGGCTATGGTGTTGAGCAGTCGGAATATCTCACTACAGCGGCAGCGACAATCATCACTGCTGAAGAGCTTCGACGCACCTCAGCCATCAGCCTGGCAGATGCCCTTTATGGCAAGCTACTTGGCCTGAATGCCTTCCAGAACACTGGTTTCAAAGGCGAGGAAGGTCGTGGCGCAACGTTTAATATCCGTGGTGTCCAGACCACTGGCGAGAAAGACATTCTGATTCTTGTTGACGGTGTAGAAAGGCCCATCGACCGTCTTACAGTTGAAGAGGTGGAAAGTGTTACCGTACTGAAAGACGCTGCTGCCGTGGCTCTCTACGGACATGAGGCTATCAATGGTGTGCTGCTGGTGAAAACCAAGCACGGCAGTAAAGATGACAAATACCACTTTAAGGTGGGTGCATCACATAAGATTCAGTTCGACCCACAGTCGGCTGACATGGTGAGCGCTTACGACTATGCCAATGCACTGAACCGTGCTCGTCTGAACGACGGTGCTACTGCCGCCTATACGGACGCTGAGCTGCAGAAGTTCAGAGATGGCAGTGACCCGCTGGTCTATCCAAACATCAACTGGAAGGACGAAGTGTTCAAGAACACAGCTCATGAGTCGAATGCATTCCTGTCATTCTTCGGTGGCACAGAAAAGGTGCAGTATTATACCCAGCTCGACTACACTGATGCCCGCGGACTCTATAAGAACCCTGATCAGGGCGACTGGAATTCTCAGCTGAAGTATTCAAAGGCCAATATCCGTGCCAATGTTGACTTCGAGGTTAGTAAGACCACAAGGGTTAACGCCAATATTCTGGGTATCCTGATGGAGACGAACGGCGTGCCCAACGTAAACTCAAGCGATGCATGGTGGCATCTGTATAAGGTGCCTGCCCTGGCCTTCCCCGTTAAGACGGCAGGTGGCGTATGGGGTGGTAGTCAGACCTACGGTGACTTCAACCTTCTGGCTAAGACGCAGGGTGCTGGTTTCATGAAGACTCACCAGCGTCAGATCTGGGCGAACATGACATTGGAGCAAGATCTTGATTTCATCACTAATGGTTTGAAGTTCTATGTAGGAGCTTCTTACGACAACTCCTCCAACACCATTGAGACACGCTCTAAGGGTTATCAGTATGGTTGGAACTACTATGGAGCCAATGGCGCTTTGCAGGAGACCGTGATGGGTACCGTGGAGGACAAGCTGGTATTCAACCACTGGGTTGACACACAGTGGCGTATCGCTACCTTCAACACAGGTCTGAAATATGGCACACAGTTCAATAACGGTGACAACTTCGCTGCCAATGCCAACTACAATATGAAGAGCGAGATCCGTGACGGGCAGAGCAATACCTGGTATCGTGCCAACTGGCAACTGGCTTTACACTACGACCATGCCAACCGGTTGATGGCCGACCTCGTGCTGGCAGCCAACGGTTCCAATCGCAGCTATCCTGCCAAGTGGGCCTTCTCACCGACGCTGGGTCTGGGTTATATCTTTATCGACCAGCCTGAGAGCAGCTTCCTCAACTATGGAAAGGTTCGCCTCT
Source organism: Prevotella sp. (assembly GCA_017561825.1). Classification (GTDB taxonomy): domain Bacteria; phylum Bacteroidota; class Bacteroidia; order Bacteroidales; family Bacteroidaceae; genus Prevotella. The sequence goes on along the minus strand of JAFZBK010000049.1, from coordinate 23,775 downwards.
CAGGTGGTATCCAGCATACCGACTATGTACCAGCTAACGGTCTCTGGCTCGCAGCATGGAACAATTCCCACGGACAGTTCTGGTATGGCACCAATTTCCAAAGCTCTTGGGGTGCCTTCCTGACGCAGTTCCCCACTGATGATTTTGCTCAGGAGACTGCCTATAAGGCAAACTTCGGTACTGATCTGAGAATAGCCAACGCGCTTGATGTCACATTCGATGTGTTCTATCAGCAGCGTCGTAACATTCTGGTCAGCGCTAACTCACTTAACTCGGCAGTGGTAGGTATCCAGTCGTCGTATGATGACAAGGGACGTGTAGCCAGCTACGGTATGGAACTGGGACTGCGCTATGCCAAGACCTTCGCGAATGGATTGAACCTGTATGCCGGTGCTTCCTTCTCAACAGTGAAGAGCGAGATCCTGGAATGGATTGAGACACCCGCCTACCCCAACCTCTCAGTTGTTGGCGGTCCTGCTGATGCAGAACGTGGACTCATCGCCTTGGGATTCTTTAAGGATCAAGCCGAGATCGACAACAGTCCTATTCAGCAGTTCGGACAGGTGAAAGTGGGTGACATCAAATATAAGGATGTCAACGGCGACGGTGTCATCAACGAGAATGACTACGTAGCTCAGGATTATGGCAATTCCTTCCCCTCACTGAATTATGCCTTCACTCTTGGAACGGAGTACAAGGGCTTTGGTATCAATGCCACCTTCCAAGGTGCAGGTCATCAGGTGAAGAATCTGCGCTGGGTTGACGGTGTCTGGGGAGCACTTTCCGACAACCGTAACCTCTCTCAAGAGTATTATGATAACTGCTTCGACATCGCTGGAGCCAATGCACTCTACCCACGTCTGTCAACAGAGAATGTGGCCAACAACGCACAGAACTCCACAATATGGTATCGCAACATCAACTGGCTGAAGCTGCGCGACTGCGAGATCTACTACAAGTTGCCTGCTAAGTTCATTGAGCCTCTGAAGGTTTCAAGTGCCAAGGTGTTCTTGCAAGGACAGAACCTCCTGTCATTCGACAATATCGATGCCATGGATGCAGAGAATCTCAACACGGGCTATCCTGTGATGAAGAGTGTAAATATTGGTCTTTCTGTTCAGTTCTGAGCAAGGCATAATTCATAATTCATAATGCATAATAATATGAATACTAATAAATATAATAAGGTAGCGGTAGGAGCAATTACCTTCCTCCTTCCTCTTTCCCTCCTTTTCTCCTGTGCCGATCTTGACTACACGGAACAATCGACCCGAGACGAGGATTGGACCTTCACTTATTTCGAGAATGGTATCAAGAACCTGGTGTTCGACGTCTATGCACAGGTGTATAATAATGAGCTGGCCTCTAACAGTGCCTACTTCCTTGCCGGAGCTACAGACGAGGCTCAGTATGCACTCGAGACTGGAGCCGTCAACAACTACGTGAATGGCGGATGGAGCCCGGCTAATCCCTATTCCAACACTTGGACTAAGTCATATACAGCCATTGCAGATGTCAACATGTACCTGGAGAAGATCGATCAGGCAGACATCTCCGACTGGCAGTATAACCCTGACTATAAGATCTGGGTACAACAGTTGGAGCTGTTCCCCTATGAGTTACGTTTCCTCAGAGCATACTTCTATTTTGAGTTGTTCAAGACCTACGGCGACGTGCCTCTGGTAACAACCACGCTTACCAACGGTCAGGCAAATAACATTGAGCGCACTTCAGCAGATCAGATCGTGAAGTTCATCGTTGAGGAATGTGATGCTATTGCTCCCTACCTGCCTGAAACCTATACCACTGAGGTGGGTTCAGAGGTTGGACGTGCCACACGTATTGCTGCTTACGCCCTCAAAGCCCGCACGCTGCTCTATGCTGCCTCACCACTTCACAACCCGACAGGTGACAAGGCCAAGTGGGAGAAGGCTGCCAAGGCTTGTAAATATATCCTTGACAATGCCTCCACTTGGGGTCTGAAGCTCAGCTCTTACGGTTCTCTGTGGGGACATGATGCTTTCTTCAATTCAGAACTGATCTTCGGTCTCGGACGCGGTGAGAGCAACGATTTCGAGAAAGCCAACTATCCCGTTGGTGTGGAGAACGGCTCTTCGGGCAACTGTCCCACCCAGAGTCTGATCGACCAGTATGAGTATCAGGACAACGGTGAGACCTTTGGCGAGCGCTATCCCGGTAGCATCGACCTCACCGCTGTTGATCCTTACGAAGGTCTTGACCCGCGTTTTGCACTCACTGTTGTAAAGAACGGTGATGAATGGCCCAGCAATGGTGCTCAGAAGAAGGCTATAGAAACCTTCGCAGGTGGATTCAATGCCGCTCCAAAGTATGGAGCCACCCCCACGAGTTACTATCTCAGGAAGTATGTCGATGGTTCATGTGTCACCACAGCTGATAACCAGACTTCCCGTCGCCACACTTGGATCATCTTCCGTCTGGGAGAGTTCTATCTTGACTATGCTGAGGCAGTGTTTAATGCTACAGGCAGTGCCAACGATGACACCTACGGTATGACAGCTAACGAGGCCATCAATGTATTGCGCAACCGCGCCGACATCCAGATGCCAAAATTCACCGAGGATGGTGATGCATGGGTAAAGCGCTATGAGCGTGAGCGCCTTGTGGAGCTGGCTTTCGAGAACCATCGCTTCTGGGATGTACGTCGTTGGAAGAAGGGTGCACAGTATTTCAAGACAATACAGGTTGCTAACATCAGCAGCGATCTTATGCTCACCCGCTCTACGATTACCCGTCAGTGGGATGATAAGTTTAACTACTATCCCATCCCGCAGTCGGAACTGAAGAAGAATCCTAACCTCATTCAGAATCCAGGATGGTAAAGAAATTGATAATTGAAAATTGAAAATTGAAAATTATGAAGCATATAATCAAATATTTAGGCGCGCTGCTTGCTGTGGTGCTCATCGGTACCACATTCACAGCCTGCTCTGATGAAGACGCTGAATCGGCTAACGTAGGGTTGGGCATCAAGGTGTTCTTCCCGACGAAGGTTGTCACCAACCAGCCGATAACCATTAATGGTTCTGGTTTCAATAACGTAACTGAGATAGAATTCCCCGGTGGTAGGAAAGTGACCGATTTCGAGATTGTCGGCAACGACATGATCAGGGTCAACACGCCGTCGGGCATCCCCGCTGATGGTGGTAAGATTATCGTTCGCACGGCAAACGACGAGGCTGAGTCACGTCTGCCGCTGACTGTTGGACATACCATTGTGTCGGGATTCTCGAAACAACCTGGTGAAAGTGCCACGGGTGGTGAGCTCATCACCGTATATGGTACAGACCTGGAGTTCATCAATAGCGTGGAGTTGCTCGATGCCGACTCTGTTCCTCAGCTCATCGACCACATGGACTTCTATCGCAAGGGCACAAGTAGTCTCATCTTCCGTGTTCCGCAGAAGGATATCTATAAAGGCACCTTCGTGGGATATCTTCACACCTACGACGGACAGACAATCGCATTGCCCGAGCTGGCTTACGAGCCCAATGCAGGCGGTGGACACATGGAGATTGTAAGGACTACGATCTGGAAGAATAATGATCCCGATGGAAATGGTCCTGTTAACTGGAACGGCACATACCGCTTCGGTCTTGACGGCAACGACGGCAACAACGAGTGTATCGCCACCTTCCCGCAGGATATCTGGGATAAGATCAAGACTGGTACCTTCTTCATGCAGTACCGTCCTGGCGGCGACTCCTACCAGATTCGTGTCACCACTGGCTGGTGGTCTGTACAATGGCTTGGCGCAGACAACGACATTGCTCCATGGAACATGGCCGAGCGCATTATCGACAACGAGGATGGCACATACCATATCGAGGTTAACTTCGGTAATGATCCGATTGTAGAACAACTCGATGCTCAGCACCTGCTGTTCACGGGTAGCGGTTACACCCCGTTGGAACTCTACTTCGAAGAAGAAGTATGGGTTGATGGTGGTGGTGAAGACCAGGAAGTGAAGACCACCATCTGGTCGAACAACGATCCTGATGGCAACGGTCCTGTGAACTGGAACGGCACATACCGCTTCGGTCTTGACGGCAACGACGGCAACAACGAGTGTATCGCCACCTTCCCCGAGGATGTATGGAACAGGATCAAGACTGGTACCTTCTACATGCGCTTCCGTCCTAACGGCGACTCCTACCAAATCCGTGTCACCACTGGCTGGTGGTCTGTACAATGGCTTGGTTCGGATAACGACATTGCTCCATGGAACATGGCCGAACGGATTATCGACAATGGAGACGGAACATACTACATTGAGATTAACTTCGGTGATGATCCGATTCTTGAGCAACTTGACGCTCAGCACCTGCTGTTCACTGGTAGCGGCTACACCCCGTTGGAGATCTACTTCATCGATATCGTCCATGGTGGCGGTGGTGGCGGTGCCAAGGAAGATGTGTTCTGGTCGAACAGTGGAGCTGGTGCAGTAAGCTGGAACGGTACATACCGCTTCGGTCTCGACGGACACGATGGCAACAACGAGTGTATCACCACCTTCCCGCAGGATATCTGGGACAAGATCAAAACCAGTACCTTCTATCTGGATTTAGAGGCAACTGATCCCCAGATCCGAGTAACCACGGGTTGGTGGAGCACCAATCTGACCGAGAACGACATCCAGCCTGGTAATGAGCTGCTCACAGACAATGGAGACGGCACCTGGACGCTAAAGGTTAATCTGAGCGGTGCCACAGATCTGCTTGACCTCTTGGATGCACAGCATCTATTATTCACAGGTGACAGATACACACCCATAAAACTCTACTTCAAATAGAAGTACGACACATACAAATAAGAAGAGCGCTCGTTTAATTACGGGCGCTCTTCTTTTCTTTCTCTGACACATATTCGTGATCATTCGATAATAATCCTCCGCCATATTAGTGTAATTACATGATTACCAGAAGATCCGTAGCGGAGGAATTCCCATTAAAAATCCTCCACCAACAACCTACTGACTATAAGTTGATTAGACGTAATAGCGGAGCATTCTTTTATTCCAATTCATACCTCGAATTCCTACAAGGCTTATAACGCCCTTCAACTAGGCTGATAAGTGGGTCTAACTAGGCTGGTTAGAGGGACTAACTAGGCTAGTTGGGAACTTCAACTATGTAATACTCCCAACTCCTTCCCCACTTTGATGAAGGCGGCAATACAACGGTCGAGGTGTTCACGTTTGTGTCCGGCAGAGATCTGTACGCGGATGCGAGCCTGTTCCTTTGGCACGACAGGATAGTAGAAACCCGTCACGTAGATGCCTTCCTCCTGCATCTTGGCAGCATACACCTGAGAGAGTTTGGCATCATAGAGCATCACAGCACAGATGGCACTCTGCGTGGGCTTGATATCGAAGCCTGCGGCCATCATCTTGTCACGGAAGTAGTTCACGTTCTCCACCAAACGGTCGTGAATCTCATTGCTCTCCTTCAGCATCTTGAACACCTCCAACGAGGCCCCGATGATAGCAGGAGCCAAGGAGTTGGAGAACAGGTACGGACGACTGCGTTGGCGGAGCAGGTCGATAATCTCCTTCCGTCCTGTGGTGAAGCCGCCAAGAGCACCGCCGAATGACTTACCCAACGTTCCAGTATAGATGTCCACCCGTCCGTAGGTATTGAAGAACTCGCTCACACCATGACCTGTTGCTCCTACCACACCGGCAGAATGACTCTCATCCACCATGACCAATGCATCGTATTTCTCGGCCAAGTCGCAGATTTTATCCATAGGAGCCACATTACCGTCCATCGAGAACACACCATCGGTGACGACAATGCGGAAGCGCTGTGCCTGTGCCTCCTGCAAGCATTTCTCCAGTTCTGCCATGTCGGCATTCGCATAGCGGTAGCGCTTAGCCTTGCAGAGGCGCACGCCGTCAATGATCGACGCGTGGTTCAGCGCATCAGAGATGATGGCATCCTCCTCGGTGAACAACGGTTCGAACACGCCACCATTGGCATCAAAACAGGCCGCATACAGAATGGTGTCTTCGGTCTTGAAATAGTCGGAGATGGCAGTCTCCAGTTCCTTGTGGATATCCTGCGTGCCACAGATAAAGCGCACGCTCGACATCCCGAAGCCGCGACGATCCATCATCTTCTTCGAAGCCTCAATTAGTCGTGGGTGGTCTGACAAGCCCAGATAGTTGTTGGCACAGAAGTTCAGCACCTCCTGTCCCTTCACTTGAATCGCTGCCCGCTGCGGGCTCTCAATCAATCGTTCCTCTTTGTAAAGTCCTGCTTCACGAATCTCAGCAAGTGTCTGCGTGAGATGTTCTTTCATTCTTCCATACATAGGCTTTTGTTTTGTTAGAAATATGCTACAAAGTAAGACAAAAATTTCGAGATTTTGGTCTTTTCCACCAAGTTTTTTAGGGGCACTACTTGTTTTTATGTATTTTTTATGCTAAAAAGTGACAGTATGTCGAAAAAAAGTATTTATTTTGCAGTTGGAATATAACTACTCTAACCTATTTTATGACGATGATATGAAAAGGATCTTGGTGATAGGTTCAACTGGACAGATTGGTTCAGAACTGACAAGAGAACTGAGGAAACGCTACGGCAACGATCATGTCGTGGCAGGTTATATCACTGGCGCAGAGCCTACTGGTGAGCTGAAAGAGTCAGGACCTGCCGAACTGGCTGATGTTACCGATGGTGAGATTATTGCCAACGTGGTGAAGAAACACCGCATCGATGCCATTTACAACCTGGCCGCCCTGTTGTCGGTGGTAGCGGAATCGAAGCCCAAGTTAGCATGGAAGATTGGTATCGACGGACTGTGGAACATCCTCGAGGTGGCCCGCGAGAACCATTGTGCCGTGTTCACCCCCAGTAGCATCGGCTCGTTTGGCAAGCACACACCTCATCGGGGTACACCGCAAGACACCATTCAGCGTCCGCAGACCATCTATGGCATCTCGAAGGTAACCACAGAGATGCTCAGCGATTACTATCAGAAGAAGTATGGGGTGGATACCCGCTCCGTCCGCTTCCCTGGCATCATCTCGTATGTGACACCTCCTGGAGGAGGCACCACCGACTATGCCGTGGATATCTACTATAGTGCTGTAAAGGGAGAAAAGTTCATCTGTCCGATAGCAGAAGGAACACTGCTCGATATGATGTATATGCCTGATGCCCTGAAGGCGGCCATCAGCATCATGGAGGCCGACCCTACGAAGTTCGTGCACCACAATGCCTTCAACGTCACCGCCATGAGCTTCGCCCCAGAGACGATCTTTGCAGAAATCAAGAAACACCGTCCGCTATTCGAGATGGAGTACCAGGTGGATCCGTTGAAGCAGAGCATTGCAGAGAGCTGGCCCGACAAGATGGATGATACCTGCGCCCGCAGGGAATGGGGCTGGATGCCCGACTACGACCTGCGCCGCATGACCATCGACATGCTAGAACATCTGGAGATGAAACTTAATAAGTAAACGTCTTTGTGACCCACCCCTCATAGGTGTTCACAGCGACAGACAGCGAATCACCCGTGCCCAAGTGGTACGGGTTGTTTTTTAGTGGGATACTGAAATACACCTTCGTGGTATAATACTCCGGCATTCCGTTTCTGGAATGATAGAACCGCAGCTGAAGGTGCTTGCTACCATCATCATGCTGTAGCAACGTATCACATATTATACCCACGGAATGCTTGGCGCTATCACCCTCGTTTGTCCCCGTAACAAGTCCCAGACAAAGGTTCACATACCTCCCGTTCCTGCTGCGCCAAGCACTGACCATCTTTACGGGATCATTATGCATCTCCTTCACCTTACTGATAGGTCGGATATTGGGCATTAACACCGAATAGGCCGATCTGGGTTGCGATTTCCCTTCCACCTTATTATAATATAAAAGGGCCCGATAAACGGAATCAGGCGTGGTGGCCCATTTCATATTCAGCGGAGCAGAAAAAACAAGGGAGTCGCCATCATCCGTCATGGCATTCACGAAATACGCCTTACTATTGGTATAGGCATCCACAAAATCCGCGCAATAATACGACAAGTCCCCATCCCCCGTATCATAATCATGAGAGGTGCATGCCGCAAGCAAGAAAGTCGCAAGAATCAGCCATGCGTACCTTAGTAAGGGATATGGGAACAATCTGATCATCTGGCAGACAAGTAGTTGATGGCGGGATTCGCATACATATTCAGCATACACTCCCTGAGGAAAGCCTCATCCTTGTTAGGCACGTCATTGATCCTTGCCAGTTGTGTGTCGAGGTACTGCAGGAACTGTGTCTTGTATGCTTCATTATAATGCATGCTGAACGATGACTCTCCGCTCAGCAGGTCGATAGCGAGATAGTTACAGGGGTACAGACGGTAGTTACGATGGATCTCCTCATCGATATGCGAAGCGATCACCTCGTAGATCTCCGTCTTGGGGATGTCTGGCGAGAGCTGATCGAGGTAGTCATCGATGCATGGAGCGCAATGATAATGCACCTGTCCTTTATAGCCCATGATGCCTGTCCTCATGCTCAGCACATCATCCTCCTTACTCTTCTTCCAACCATCGATATCACGTTTCAGCTGGAACTCACGCGCCTTGAGATAGTCACACGGATCAAACTCATAGCTGATGGCCAGCGGTACGATATGCAGCTGTTTCAACCGTTCCACGGGAGTGCCCGTTCCGCCCATCGTCATCATCTTCAAGATCGCTTGCTGAGTACGGTCGTTGGAATCCTTGGCCCGTCCTTCACGTTGCGCAATCCAGATGTTGTCGTTCTTCTCGTTGATCACGAAGTGCATATAGTCAGACAACCGTTTGCTGGCCATGAACATCTGTCGCGGCGGCAGGGAGCGTTCCACGATGAATGATTTATTTACCCGTACCAGATCCTTCACCCAAGGCAGGGAGAGGAGATTGTCACCGATGGCAATCTCGCAGGTGGTATCGAAGCCGTTGTCGATAAGGAGAACGTCGAGCAGACCCGAGTCGAGCACGATGTCACGGTGGTTGCTCACAAAAGTGTAGCGACGCGACACGTCTATACTCGACACATCCATATCGAAGCCCTTACTCGCCTTTGCCATGAGGTTCTTCAGGAAGTCGTAACAGAACGCCTTCTGGAAGTCAAGGCACGAATGACAGGCGTGCATCTTCTGTGCGATAGCCTCTAAGGGCACCTGCGGATACAGATAGGCAAGCACTGCCTGAAACTGCTGATCGGCCAGCAGTCGGTCGAACACCTCCGGCAACTCCTGTGGCTCGAAGGGTCGTATGGCATCGTATTCACCTGGTATCTTCATTGTTTTAATCAAACTGGTTCTCCACGATATCAGTCAGCACATCCTTGATGTCAAGACCTGCTGCACGCACCTGCTGGGGAATGAAGCTCGTGGCGGTCATACCCGGTGTGGTGTTCACCTCCAGCATATTGATCTTTCCCTCCTTACTGATGATATAGTCGATGCGAATGATACCGTTGCAGTGGAGGATATCGTAGATATGACTGGTGATCTTACCCACACGTTCTGCCACCTCTTCAGGGATGCGTGCCGGGGTGATCTCATCCACCTGACCGTTATATTTCGCATCATAGTCGAAGAACTCATTACTGGTCACCACCTCCGTAATCGGCAGCAGCACCGTCTTCTCCTTCGTCTTATAAATACCCTGCGTGATCTCTGTTCCTTCCAGGTAGCTCTCCACCATGATCTCAGGACTCTCCATCATGGCCTTACGGATGGCGGGTGCCAGCTGGTCCTTGTTCTTCACCTTAGAGACACCAAAGGATGAGCCATCAGCAGCAGGCTTCACGAAGCAAGGCATACCGATACGTTCCTCGATCTCATCATCATTAACCAATTCCTCGTAGCCTTTGCGGATCAGCAGACTCTCTGCCACGCTCACGCCATAGCCGCGCAGGTACTGGTTCAGCACGAACTTATCGAACGTCATCGCCTCCACCAGAACACCGCTGGTACTATAGGGCAGATGGATCAGTTCGAAATAGCCTTGCAGGATTCCGTTCTCGCCAGGAGTTCCATGAATGGTGATATAGGCATAGTCGAACATCACCAGCTCACCATCCAGCTTGAACGAGAAGTCGTTCTTGTCTATGGGTGCCGTGGTACCGTCATGCAGTTCCACCAACCACCGCTGACCTTTGATCACCACGATATATACGTTGTATCTTTCCTTGTCGAAAAAGGAGTAGAGACCCTGTGCTGAACGCAGGGATACACCATACTCCGATGAGTTACCGCCACAAACAATGGCAATTGTTCTCTTCAAATTATTCATCTATTACTATATTTCGTTATTATGATATTGCGTTATCACGGTTTTTAAAATAATTCCTCCATTTGTCGATGAGCTGCTTCATATCATCGGGCCACTCACTGTTGAAATCCATCTGCTTTCCCGTTCGTGGATGAACGAAGCCCAATGTCTGGGCATGCAACACCTGTCGTGGACACAACTTGAAGCAGTTCTGGATGAAAGCCTTGTAGCTGGCCGACCGTTCTCCTCTGAGTATCTCTGTACCGCCGTAGCGTTCATCGCAGAACAGCGGATGTCCGATATGCTTCATGTGGGCACGGATCTGATGCGTTCTTCCTGTTTCCAAAACACACTCCACCAGCGTGACATAGCCGAAACGTTCCAGCACACGGTAATGGGTAACGGCACTCTTGCCGATATCTGAGTCGGGCGGGAACACACTCATGCGCAACCTGTCTTTGGGGTCACGACCGATATTCCCCTCTATCCTACCCTCTTCTTCCACGAAGTTGCCCCATACCAAGGCATTATAACTGCGGTGGGTGGTCTTGTTGAAGAACTGCACGCCGAGCTTTGTCTTGGCATCAGGTGTCTTGGCCACCACGAGCAGTCCGCTGGTATCCTTATCGATACGATGCACCAGACCTACTTCTGGGTCGTTGGAATCGTAATCGGGATTATTTCGTAGGTGCCAGGCAATGGCGTTGACCAGCGTGCCATGATAGTTGCCACAGCCCGGATGTACCACCATTCCCGCCTCCTTGTTGATCACCATCAAATCGTCATCCTCATAGACCACCGTCAGCGGGATATCCTCAGCCTCGATAGTATCATCATAGTGAGGACGGTCGAGCATCAAGGTAACCACATCGAGGGGCCGCACCTTATAGTTGCTTTTTACAGGACGGTCGTTTACATGGATGAACCCCGCCTCTGCTGCTTTCTGTATGCGGTTTCTGCTAGAGTGCTGCAGATGTTCGAAGAGGAACTTATCTACCCGCAACGGCTCCTGACCCTTATCGGCCACGACGCGGAAATGCTCATAGAGCTGTGCCTGTTCCTCCAGGTCGCTATCTTCCACCATCTCGGTCAGGTTGTCAAACCTCTCGTCAGTCATCTTTATTCCGGTCCTGTTACCACCTCGAACTCATCCACATCACCAGTGGCTGCAGGCTGTTCCGTCGGTTGATCAGCAGGCTGCTCTAAGGGTTGTTCCTGCTGCTCCACGGGCTCATCCCCTATTTTGATCTCATCGAAATCATCATATTCAGGTTCGATGTAAGCCACCGAGTCGGCCATGTCGCGCATACCGTCGCCCACCTGGATAACCAGCATTGCATCTACAGGCACCTTCTGTCCGTTCGACACCAGTTTGCCGCGACACTTGATGCCATACACCCAGTCTCTCTCACCGGGTACATACTGCGGGTCACCCACCTTGAAGCCCATGGCCTCAAGTTTGGCGCGTGCTTCGCGGTAGCTACTGTTGTCAATGACATCAGGAATGGTCAGTGTTGGTGTGTTGGCGGCATTGATCACCACATAGACAATGCGGCCCGACTTTACTGTTGTTCCGGGCAGGATCGACTGCTCCAGAATACAATCCGGCGGCAGTACTTTTACATAGCCTGTGTCGCTGATCTCGATCTTCAAACCACATTTGTCGAGGATATGCTCCGCATCGGCAAATGATTTATGACGGATATTCGGCACCTGGATTCTTTCGCCGTGGTGTGTATAGAGGTCTATACCATATTTGACACCGAAACAGGCAGCAACCACTACCAATGCCATGGCGAACAAGTTGGCCCAAAGCTTCCAACTGAACACCTTCTTGAAGAACTCTGATGACTTCATAACTCTAAATTTGTCACAAAGGTACGATTTAGTGAGCACAATTCAAAATAAAAACTCGTTTTTCTTTTGATTTGTCGAGCGTAAGTACCTTCGGCGAAGCCAAAGGTACAAAAAAAACAGAAAGAAGCAAAGTTTTACCTTACTTCTTTCTGTTTTCCTGTTGTTTTTTATCTGCCGAGGGATTACTTTCCGTGATTCTCGTCAGAAACAGTCAGTTTTTTACGTCCCTTAGCACGACGTGATGCAAGCACGCGGCGACCATTCTTAGTAGCCATTCTCTCGCGGAAACCGTGCTTGTTCACTCTTTTCCTGTTGTGAGGCTGAAATGTTCTTTTCATTGCTATTTATCTATTTTATTTGTTATTATTCAACGAGTTCATTCCAATTTGGGGTGCAAAAGTACGCATAATTTTTGGAATAACAAAGAAAATACCGCTTTTTCTTTCTCAACCACTAGAAATTTCGTACCTTTGCACCCGAAAATAGAAAATTCATTCATTAGATAAGATAATTATGATTAAATCACAAGACATCAAGAAAGGTACATGCATCCGTATGGATGGCAAGTTGTACTTCTGTATCGACTTCCTTCATGTGAAGCCCGGTAAGGGTAACACCATCATGCGCACAACACTGAAGGACGTGGTTAGCGGTCGTGTATTGGAGAAGCGCTTCAATATCGGCGAGGCTTTGGAAGATGTGCGCGTGGAGCGCCGCCCCTATCAGTATCTCTATCAGGAGGGTGAGGACTTCATCTTCATGAACCAGGAGACATACGATCAGATTCCTATCGCAAAAGACTTGATCACTGGCGTAGCCTTCATGAAGGAGAGCGACGTAGTGGAAGTGGTAAGCGATGCTGATACCAACACCATTCTCTATGCTGAAATGCCGGTGAAGACCGTGCTTCGCATCACTCACAGCGAGCCAGGTGTCAAGGGCGACACCGCTACCAATGCTACCAAGCCCGCAACTCTTGAGACTGGCGTAGAGATCCGCGTTCCTCTGTTTATCGAGGAAGGTGAGCTGGTACAGGTTGACACCCGCGACGGCAGCTATCTGCAGCGTGTAAAGGAATAATGAAGTATTCAATCATCGTTCCCGTCTATAACCGTCCCGATGAAGTGGACGAGTTACTACAGAGTCTTTGTGGACAGACCTTCAAGGACTTTGAGGTACTGATTGTTGAAGACGGATCGGTAAAACCATGCAAGGATGTTTGCGATAAATACGCAAGCATCCTTGATTTGCATTATTACGCCAAAGAGAACAGCGGTCCTGGTCAGAGTCGTAACTATGGCGCGGACCGTGCTCAAGGTGAATGGCTCATCATTTTGGATAGTGACGTGGTAGTGCCAGAAGGCTATCTTCTGGCAGTAAATGAAAAATTAAGAATTAATAATTCTGATCAGATTGCTGCCTTCGGCGGTCCTGATGCTGCGCATCCCTCGTTCACGCCCATCCAGAAAGCGATCAGCTATTCCATGACGAGTTTCTTTACCACTGGCGGCATTCGCGGAGGAAAGAAGAAACTCGACAAGTTCTACCCAAGATCCTTTAATATGGGCATCCGCCGTGATGTCTATCAGCAGTTAGGCGGTTTCTCGAAGATGCGTTTCGGAGAGGATATCGACTTCTCCTACCGCATCGTGGAAGCAGGACATCAGACGATGTTGATTCCTGAAGCATGGGTGTGGCATAAGCGGCGCACTGACTTGAAGAAATTCTTCCGTCAGGTTTATAACAGCGGTATTGCCCGCATCAACCTCACCAAACGTCATCCTGGCACACTGAAACTGGTACATCTGTTGCCCACTGTTTTCACTGTGGGAGTAATCGGATTGTTGTTACTCCTCTGTTTAGGCATTGCCCTGTATGCTGAAGGAGAATGGCTTGATGCCAACGGACTTCGTCCTACCGACAACATGCACCAAGGCGTAGGCTTCATGTTCTGCATCTTAGCCCTCCTGCCTTTATTGCTCTATTCTCTCATCATCTTCATCGATTCCAGCATCCGCAACAAGAGTCTGTGGGTAGGATTGCTATCCATCCCTGCCGCCTTCACCCAACTCATGGGCTACGGTCTGGGCTTCATCAAAGCGTGGTGGAAACGGTGCGTGCTCAAACAAGATGAGTTCACAGCCTTCGAAAAGAACTTCTATAAATAATTAATGATTAAGAATGAAGAATTAATAATTATGATTACCGATATGATACAGACTATAAGTGCGAAACACAATAATCAGGTTCAAAGATTCTAATTCTTAATCCTTAGTTCTGTTTCCTAATTATAAGTACTATGAACAAACTCAATATCAACCAATGGGCATCAGAAGATCGCCCAAGAGAGAAAATGGCATCACTTGGTGCTGGAACGCTGAGCGATGCAGAATTACTTGCCATACTCATTGGCTCAGGATCCACAAAAGAAAGTGCTGTGGATCTGATGAAGCGAGTGCTTAACGACTGTAATAACAACCTGAACACGCTGGGTAAGAAAAGTGTGCATGAGCTATGTCAATACAATGGTATTGGCGAGGCCAAGGCTATCACGATCCTCGCAGCCTGTGAACTGGGGAAACGACGACAATTGGAGAAGGCGCAGGAACGGGAGCGTATCGACTCGGCAACAGCCATCTATGAACACATGCATCCATTGATGCAGGATCTGAGTACGGAAGAAGCGTGGATTCTGCTGATGAACCAAGATTATAAACTCATCAAGACTGTGCGGATTAGTCGTGGAGGCATCAGTGAGACTGCCGTGGATGTACGTATCATCCTGAAAGAAGCTTTGCTATGTAATGCCACCGTGCTTGCACTCTGTCATAACCATCCGAGTAATAGCATACGTCCCAGCAACGATGACAACCGATTAACGGAGCGGGTAAAGAAAGCATGTGATACCATGCGCATATACCTGCTCGACCATGTCATCATCACCGATGGTGCCTACTATAGTTATCAGGAACAAGGAAGGATTTGAGGGGGGATGAAGAATGAATAATTAAGAATTAATAATTAATAATTTCCTCTTTCCTTTGAGGTCTTTATGATCTTTACTAGGATCTTGATGATGGAATCAATATCTGTATTCATGGAATCAAACTGAACTTTGTTGATGTAGTTACCTTTATAGAGCCTACTTAACCAAAAAGATGTTTCGTTCGCTTCTTTCAATGCAATGCTCATCTTGCTAATAAAATCAAGACGACTTTGGGCAAACGTGCTCTCTGCGATGTTGGCTCCAATACTTGTTCCACTCCTCAGAATCTGTTTAGATATCGTCTTTTCATTTTTCGAGTCTATCAGGTACTGATACATACGGATAATCCTATCAGAAAACTCTTCTGTTTTCTTGATGATAATGTTTTCTTTTCTTTGTAGCATAGTCTAAGGGAATCATAGTATTATAGTATGGAACAAATGCTAAAAGCATCATTCCTCATTCTATCTCATTAAGGTAATCATAATTATTCTATGTCATTAATGTAATCATAATTATTAATTCTTCATTCTTAATCATTAATTAAAGTTTGCTCTCTCCTTCCACGTATTCTTCAAGTAGGAGGTGCTCACCATCGAACACCACATAGGTGAACTGCCAGATCCAGTCACCGATGATCATCATGCGTGACTTACGCGACAGCATCAGGTCGAGTTCGATGTGACGATGACCGTAGATGAAGTAGTCGATTTCGGGATGAGTCTTGATATATTCCTTCGTGTAGAGCACCAGGAACTCCTTGTCTTCTCCCATATACGGAGGCTCCTTCCCGTCGGCACGTTTCATGCGGGAATGCTTAGCCCATGTCTGCCCGAACCACATCGACCAGCGGGGATGCAGCGTGGAGAAGAGTCGCTGACACACTTTGTTGCGGAACATGCCACGAATGAACTTGAACTTCTTGTCAGGATCGCCCAAGCCGTCACCGTGAGCCATGAGGAACACCTTACCATAGATCTCTGTGGTGAGAGGTTGCTTATGAAGAATCACGCCGCATTCTTTCTCCAGATAACCATACATCCAGATGTCGTGGTTACCCGTGAAGTAATGCACCTCAACACCCATATCGGTCAGCTCTGATATCTTCCCAAGGAAGCGCGTATAGCCTTTGGGTACGGCATATTTCCATTCGTACCAGAAGTCGAACATGTCGCCGAGCAGATACACTGCCGCCGCCTTGTGCTTGATGTCATCAAGGAACCTTACCAACCGCCGCTCCTGCATGCGCTGGTGTGGTATCGCCCATGAGCCGAGATGGGCATCACTGATTATATAAACATTCTTCATATTTCAGTCGAATCCTAATTCAACACGGGCCTCTTCACTCATCATACTCTGATCCCATGCAGGTTCAAAGACGAGGTTTACGTTCACGTTCTGAACACCTTCCACGCTCTCGATCTTTGTGCGCACATCCTCAAGGATGAAATCTGCAGCAGGACAGTTGGGTGCAGTGAACGTCATATCCACCTCCACGTCGCCATTATCCTGCACATCGATCTTGTAGATCATGCCCAGGTCGTAGATGTTAACAGGGATTTCCGGATCATACACTGTCTTGATCACATCCACGATACGTTCTTCGATAATTGTCTTTTCCTCTTGTGTCATTGGGGACAAAGGTACGAATAAATGAGGACAGAACAAAATAAATGAAGATTTATTTTTTCTGTCGAATGCAAGTACCTTCGGCGGAGCCAATGGTACAAATAAATGAGGATAGTACAAAGAAAATAACTATTTTTCTTTTACTATCGAGTGCAAGTTAAATATACAAATGTTCTTCTTCACTCTTCACCCTGAAAACATTCCCACGTTGGGAATAAAATGTTCCCACGTTGGGAACAAATAATTCCCAGGCTGGGAACATGTAGCATGCTATATGATTAAGAAGGGTGGAAAAACAAAGAAAGTACAGTTCTAAGCTGTACTTTCTTTTTGTATATTGATTATTACATTCCTGGGAATCCACCGCCACCAGGCATACCACCACCGGGGAATCCACCACCGCCTCCGCCAGGGAAGCCGCCACCTCCTGGGAAGCCACCACCGGGGAATCCACCGGCAGGCATGTTGCCGCCGTTACGACCGCCACGACCGCCGCCCCATCCGTTATTCTGACTGTTTCTGCCGAATAGGTTCAGACGATAACTCACGTGAATCATCGCGTAGCTGGTGATGGAGTTCACCTCGCGGTCGGTCCAGCCGTTTGCATTGACTGTTCGGGTGAAGTTCGACTGCTGGTTCAGGATATCGTACCACTGCAGCATCACCGTGAGCTTCCTGCCTTTGAGGAAGCCTTGCGAGAGCTGCAAGTTCCAGATAAACTCATTGGTGTTCAGCGTCTGATCGTCATATCCTCGTTTGCTGAACATATTGACATCGGTTGACAGACTAGTGCCCCACGGACAGGTAATCTTGGTGTTCGCACCATAAGAGAAATTCCAAGTGGTGAGGTTACGCGAAGCCTGCAGTCGGTTCTCTGTATGAGCATAGGTGGCACGACCGTTCAAGGATACGCTGAGCCAGTTGTTACGATAGCTGAGTGACACATCGGGAGATACATTATAGGTATGTGTAACATTACGGTCGGGAATGGCCGTGCGGTTCAGGTTCACATAACCGATCTGGTGGTTATAGCTGGCGTTCACACCTCCACTGAAGTCCCAGCGGTTCAAGGTGTCAAGACCGATATTGAACGAGCCGCCACCATTGATGCTCCAGTTACCGTTGATGTTCTCAGGACGAGAGATGCGTCCACCAGTGGTCTCGTTATAGGTAACCACATTACCGATGGAGTTCCTCGTGGTGCGCAATCCTGCGTTGGCACTGAAACTCCAGTGGCGCTGTGCCTTAGGAATCTGGAAGCTTTCGCCACCAGGCATCTGGAAACCTCCGCCACCGCCAGGCATTTGGAAACCTCCATTGCCGGGAATCATTGTGGGAATACGCTGCATCTGGAAGTTCACGTTCAGGTTGGTGTTGAACGAAGGCTTCAAGCCGGGATTACCCATGGAGATGTTCAGGGGGTTCGTATCGTCGTAGATATCGAGCAACTGCGTGATATTCGGCTGAGATGATTGTCCTCTCAACTGCACCTGAAGGTTGGTTTGCTGGTTGAAACGGTAGCGCACATTCAGGGTTGGCGACACATTGGTCACGGTTCGCGTCGTATCAATGGGAATACCCAGATACTGCTGGATGTAGTGTGCATGCTGGGGCTGGAAGGTCACACCGGCATTCATGTTCAACTTATCACGCACCACACGCAACTGTAGGTCAATATTCTGATTGTTCTCCGTACGCTCTGAGTAACGACTCAACCTATCGCTCAGATACATCTCAAAGGGATTGTCCAGATAACCGAACAGACGGGTCCATTCACGATAATCATTGATCACATCGGCAAAGGCCTCATCTGTGAAGGTTGGGAAGTCGTAGGTAGCGGGATCGCTCTTCTGACGACTGTAGTTATAACGGTAGTTCAACTGCAGGAAGATACCCTGGGCACCAAAGCTGCGGTTATTACCGCCCCTCATCATGCCACCGCCGCCAAAGCCACCGCGCACCATGAGGCTGTCCAAGGCTGATGGTTTCGGCTTGAAGTTATAAAGCGGCTCGGTATAGGTAACACCTATCTGATAGCTGAAGTTATCACTGTTTGACAAGGTATAACGGTTCGTCTGATAGGTGGAGTCGTTGCCGAACATATTCATCGTCTGGAAAAGTCGAACGGCAGAGAGGTTGGCATTACGATTGTCATTATCGCTGTAATTGATGTTCGAGCTGATGGCCACATTACGACCCTTGGAACCAAAACGACGGGTGAGTTGCAACTGAGAACTGAGGTTCTTGTTATTGCCATGGCTCAGTGACTTACTCTGGTTACTGTTCACAATCAGGTTATGCTCGTCCATGTAGCGCAGACTCTCTTCGCTCAAAGCATCATCTACATAATCGAAGGGGTTGGCATTGAACGAGGCAGAAGTGGAGAACGAACGACTGTCGCTGCTGCCCAAGCTGACATTAGGACGGAACGAGAGGGTGGTCACGCTGTCGATGCTCCATTGCAGGTTCATGTTACCCGACCAGTTGTTGTTACGCGAATAGCTCTGACTGATGCTGTTCGAGAAGGCACCACCACGAGTATTGACGAAGTTCTCCGATCCCTGGCGGTTCCAGTTGTCAGCATCGTTGCGCGTCCATGTTACACGTCCGCTGACCCTGAAATCTCTTGTCTTCTCGTAGCTCACATCCAATGCGGCGGTCTTCGTTTCTCGCTGTCCTTGGTTATTACCACGACCACGACCGCCACGACCTGAGAAGTTACGGTCGTTCACGTTATTGGCATTACCCATGAAGGTATAGCGCATGTCGCCAAACGGTTTCATGGCGGTAAGACGGATACCGTAGCGGTTATCCGTACCATAGCCCACATCAGGATTCATCTGCAGTCCGTTGCGTGCACTACGCTTGGTCTCGAACTCCAAGACGAAGTCGTCATTACCATCATCAATACCAGTCATACGTGACAAGTCGCTCTTCTCATCATAGGCTTTTACCTTATCAATCACATATGAAGGAAGGTTCTTCATCACCGCATCGTTGTTGCCGGTCATGAAGTCACGACCGTCCATCTTGAATCTTCTCACCTGCTTGCCATTGATAGTAACACCTCCATCATCATCGATCTTCGCACCTGGCAGCATCTCCACCAACGATTCGATGACAGCACCTTCTGGCACGCGGAACGCATCGGCGTTATACACCAACGTATCATCCTTGACCACCATCTTGGGCAGGTTGGCTAGCACCACGGTCTCATCGAGTATCATGCCATCATTCTGCATGACGATCTGCCCTACTGCCAGCGGACGACCGCTTACCTTGGTGAGATTACGGTTCACTTGCTTATAGCCAATAAAACTGACACGCAACAGGTAGTTGCCTTCGTTGACACCGCTGATGACAAATTGCCCATTCTTATCGGAATAGGCACCGTTGACATAGGTGGTGTCGTTACGGCCATTCGACTTACTTAATTTATACAACTGGATCGTGGCATTCTCAAGGGCTTGGCGTTGCTCACTATCAACAACGGAACCTGATAACGACTCATTCTGGGCCTGTGCAAACAGACTCAGCATTAGTGCCATCGACAAGACAAGGGTACGGCAGTGAAAACTCATACAACAAAAGGGTTAATCATTTAAGTTTACATTCGCTTAACTGCTTGGAGTTAATGGAATGTGTTACATATGTACACGTATTAGAGTGGTAAAATGAAAAAATGTTTAATCCCTAAGTCGTTGTTTAACTTTTATTAATTGCCTCGTTGCCAACAGACAAGCACAAAAAGAGAGTGAGTCAGAATGCTTTCTGCCCCACCCTCTTTGATACTTTAAAGAAGTTTTTGCCTTACTTCAGCAGGTTCATGGTGTCGGTGGCTATCATAAGTTCCTCGTCGGTAGGAATGACCACAACCTTTACACGGGAATCATCAGCAGAGATGATAGCCTCTTCACCGCGAACATTGTTGCGCTGCTCGTCGAACTTCACGCCAAGGAACTCCATGTCCTGGCAGACAACAGAACGCATGCTGGTCTGATTCTCGCCTACGCCGGCTGTGAACACAATGACATCGAGTCCACCCATAGCGGCAGCATAAGCACCGATATATTTCTTGATGCGGTAGAAATACATATCCTGTGCCAGCTTAGCACGAGGATCACCACTCTTGGCGGCATTCTCCACATCGCGCATATCACTGCTACCACCAGTCAGACCAGCCACACCACTCTGCTTGTTCAACAGGTTCGACATACCGTCGGCATCCAAACCGAGTTTCTTCTCGATGAACGTTACGGCGCCACCGTCGATATCACCAGCACGCGTACCCATCATCAAGCCCTCAAGCGGGGTAAGACCCATGGATGTATCCACGCACTTACCGTCTTTCACGGCGCAGATGGAACCACCGTTACCCACATGACAGGTAACCATCTTGGTACCTTCGGCAGGAATACCGAGGAACTCACAGGCACGGGCTGAGACATAGCGATGACTTGTTCCATGGAAGCCATAGCGACGGATGCCATACTTCTCGTACAATTCGTAAGGAATGGCATACATGAAAGCCTTCGGAGGCATGGTCTGGTGGAAAGCGGTGTCGAACACACCTACCTGAGGAAGTCCGGGCATCAGTTCCTTCACAGCGTTCACACCCTTCAGGTTAGCAGGGTTATGCAGCGGAGCCAGATCAGAGCACTCCTCGAAAACCTTCAGTACCTCGTCGGTGAGGATCACGCTCTTGTTGAACTTCTCACCGCCGTGCACCATACGATGACCCACAGCATCAATCTCGCTGAGGTCTTTGATCACACCGATTTCAGGATCAGTGAGCAGGGAGAAGATGAACTTCACGCCCTCGGTATGCTCGGGAATATCGTGCATAATCTGCTTCTTCTCACCGTTCGCCAGCTTCACCTTAACAAAGGAGCCATCCAAGCCAACGCGCTCTGCACCGCCGCTGGTCATCACACTCTTGTCGTCCATGTTGTACAATGCGTACTTGATAGAGGACGAACCACAGTTCAATACTAATATCTTCATAATAAGGACCCCCTCCCTACCTCCCCCTAAATGGGGAGGAGTAATTACCTTTCCGGGAGTTATAGGGGCATTTCTTTGAGGTTAAATAATTAACTATCTACTCCCCTCACTTTCAGGGAGGGGACGGGGGAGAGTCTTCTATTTCGCGTCCATTGCCTGACAGGCAGTGATAGCCACGAGATAGTAGATGTCTTCTACGGAGCAGCCACGAGAGAGATCGTTTACAGGACGGGCGATACCCTGGAGGATCGGACCGATGGCAATGGCGTCACCAAGTCGTTGCACCAACTTATAGGCGATGTTTCCTACCTCGAGGTTCGGGAATACCAGCACATTGGCGTTACCGGCAATCTCACTGCCAGGAGCCTTCTTCTTACCCACAACAGGAACCAAAGCGGCATCAGCCTGCAACTCACCGTCGATCTTCAGGGCAGGATCCAGTTCCTTAGCCAGACAGGTTGCCTCGATGACCTTATCCACTACCTCGTGAGTGGCAGAACCCTTGGTGGAGAAACTCAGCATGGCCACACGGGGATCGTCGAAGCCAGCCACACTCTTGGCGGTCTGTGCCGTACAAACGGCAATCTGACTGAGCTGGTCGGCATCGGGCATCGGGGTAACAGCCACGTCACCTACCACAAGAACACCATTCTCGCCGAATTCCGGCTTCTGGGTAATGAGCAGCATGGCACCACTCACACAGGTGATACCCGGAGCGGTCTTGATAATCTGAAGAGCAGGACGAAGTGTCTCACCGGTTGTGGAAAGGGCACCGCTGATCTGTCCGTCAGCATCACCCGTCTTGATGATCATACAACCCAGATACAGCGGGTTCTTCACCAGCTCACGAGCCTGCTCGATAGTCATACCCTTCTTCTTACGTAACTCAGCCAGCAACTGGGCATACTCCTCGCTCTTGTCGCAGTTCAGCGGGTCGATGAGCGTTGCCTTACCTATATTTGTCAGTCCTTTCTCAGCAGCCAGCGCGTGTACCTTCTCGGGATTACCGATGAGGATGATATCGGCAATATCATCCGCCAATACACGGTCAGCGGCAGTCAGTGTGCGCTCCTCTTCTGCTTCGGGGAGCACGATGCGCTGTTTATTACTCTTGGCGCGTTCGATGATTTGTTGAATTAAATCCATAGCTTTTTCTTTATGATGAGATTCTTTTATCTGGTTATTCTATTGTTGCCATTTCCTTGGTCAGGATACTCTCCAGTTCCTCAGCTGACAAACGGAGTTGGAAGTTACCGTTGATGGCCACGCTGATACGCCCAGTCTCCTCGGAGCACACCACAGCAATGGCATCACTCTCCTGTGAGATACCCATGGCAGCCCGATGCCGGAGTCCTAGTTCCTTAGGGATATCCACGCTGTGCGAGACGGGCAGGATGCAGCCAGCGGCCTTGATGCGTTTGCGGGCAATCACCATAGCACCGTCGTGCAGCGGTGAGTTCTTGAAGAAGATGTTTTCGATGAGTCGTTGGTTGATGGAAGCATCAATCACATCGCCTGTTGCCACGATGTCGTCGAGAGGCGTGTTGCGCTCGATGACGATCAAGGCACCGACCTTCCTACGTGCCATGTTCATGCAAGCCATGACGATGGGGATGATCGTTTCCTTGTCGGTACTCCGCTCAGTATTCTTTTCGCCATTCTTGAACACCTTCACCAACGAACGAACCCGCCGGTGGGCACCTAGATTATAAAGGAACTTACGGATCTCATCCTGGAAGATGATGATGATGACAATCACACCTACACTCACCAACTTATCCATGATACTGCCTAAGAGACGCATCTCCAGGATCTGACTCACAAAGAGCCAGGTCACGATGAATACCATGATGCCAATGAACACGTTCAAAGAACGCGACTCTTTCATCAGCCGGTAACAGTAGTAGAGCATCATCGCCACAAGGACGATATCGATGATATCCTTTAATCCAAAATCAAACACTTCTCTCTATTATTATTTTAATGTTT
>JAFZBK010000048.1 GCA_017561825.1 Prevotella sp. | reverse complement strand
GGAGGAAGGAGATATGTACTGGGTACATGTAAAATTTTCTGTTTTATTAAAATACTGTATCTCAGAAGTATTCTCCTTACTCCTTACTCCCTACTCCTTACTCGAGAGAGCAATCTCATTAGTCAGTTCCACAAACTGCGGGATGGTAAGCTGTTCCGGTCGTTTGGTCATGATGTCCTTTTCAAAGAAAGAACTGTCGGGCATGGTATCCTTGGTGAACAGCTGTCGCAGACTCACCCTCAGCATCTTGCGCCGCTGATTGAACACCGTCTTCACTACCCTACGGAACAGTTTCTCATCGCACCCTAAATCCTGCACCTTGTTGCGCGTCATGCGAATCACGGCACTCTTCACCTTGGGTGGCGGATCAAATACGTACTCATCCACGGTAAACAGATACTCCACGTCATACCACGCCTGAATCAGTACACTGAGAATGCCGTAGGCCTTGGTGCCCGGCTTGGCCTCCATGCGCTGCGCTACCTCACGCTGGATCATTCCTGTGCAGCAAGGAATCAGATCCTTGTTGTCTAGCATCTTGAAGAAGATCTGCGAGGAGATGTCGTAGGGGTAGTTGCCGGTAAGCACAAACGGCTGACCGTCGAACAGTTGATGGAGGTCCATGCGGAGGAAATCACCTTCGATGATGGGGGATTCGTTCTCTCGGAAGAGCGTCTCCTTGAGATACGCTACACTCTCACGATCAATCTCCACCACTCGCAGCGGACGGGGTTTCTTGGCAAGGAACTGGGTGAGCACACCCATGCCAGGACCTACCTCCAAGACGGGAATATCAGGACACGCGTCCACTGTATCGGCAATGGCGCTTGCGATATTCAGGTCGGTGAGGAAATGCTGACCGAGGTTCTTTTTGGGTCTTACTTGCTTCATTTGACCGCAAAGATACGGATTTATTCGCAAAGTTACTAAAAATAATGTAAAATTATGAATTATGAATTATGAATTATTTATGTACCTTTGTCACATGGAAACGAAGAAGATAATAGGTAGTACATTGAAGATCCTTTTCCCGCTGATTCTCGGCGGGGCCATCCTTTGGTGGATGTACCGAGGGTTTGACTTCAGCAGGATCCAGCATGTACTGATGCACGAGATGAACTGGTGGTGGATGCTACTGTCGTTCCCCTTCGGTATCCTGGCACAGATGTGTCGTGGATGGCGGTGGCGACAGACGCTTGCTCCTGTTGACGAGCATCCGCGCATCTCCACATGTATTCATGCCATCTTCGTATCCTACGCCGCCAGTCTGGTGATTCCCCGCATTGGTGAGTTCGCCCGCTGCGGTATTCTGAAACGGTATGATCATGTCTCCTTCTCGAAAGCATTGGGGACGGTGGTTACAGAGCGTGCCATCGACACACTGTTGGTGTTGATCATCACAGGATGTACCCTGCTGTTCCAAATGAGCGTGTTCGGCACCTTCTTCGAGAAGACAGGTACTTCCATGAACAGTATATGGCAACAGTTCTCATTGACAGGCTATCTGGTGACTGCCATCTGCGGTATTGCCGTGATACTTTTAGGACACTTGCTGCTGAAACGTCTATCTATATATAATAAGGTAAAGGCAACCTTGCGCGGTATCTGGCAAGGTGTAGCCTCACTGAAGGATGTGCATAACATCCCATTGTTCATCGTTCTGACGTTAGGAATCTGGGTAAGCTACTTCCTGCATTATTACCTCACGTTCTTCTGTTTCGACTTCACCAGTCATTTAGGACTCTCCTGCGCCTTGGTAACGTTCGTGGTGGGCAGCATCGCGGTTATCGTACCAACGCCCAATGGGGCAGGTCCGTGGCACTTCGCCGTGAAGACCATGCTGATTCTCTACGGCGTGGTTGACGAGCAGGCTCTCTACTTCGTGCTCATTGTGCATACCATCCAGACGCTCCTTGTGGTTGCCCTCGGTATTTATGCCTGGGTGGCCCTTTCGTTTGCAGAGCGAGCTTCGCTCTTTTCGAGAAAGGAGTAAGGAGAAAGGAGTAAGGAGAATACCAATGATATAATAAACACAATTATGAATGATTTTTTCTATAAGAAAGTTGACGCATACCATATAGCTAAAGACTACGTAATTTTCATATATTCATTGTTGAGGAATTATCCTCAATATGAACAATATGCATTATGTGATCAGATACGACGGGCCGCTATCTCTATACCATCAAATATAGCTGAAGGCCTATCCCGTACTGCCGTTAAGGAGAGAATCCATTTCCTCGATATATCTTTTGCTTCCCTTGCCGAGACATCATGTCAATTAGACATATCTCAGTCATTAGGATATATAACAGAAGAAGAACTGGGAAAAGCTGAAATGCAAGCAGAACACTTGTCAAAGGTAATGTCAGGACTCAAAAAGTATTTATCATCATTAATAACATAAATGGAAGGTCGAAAGTTGGAAAGACATGAAGGTAATCTCCTTACTCCTTCCTCCTTACTCCTTCCTCGAAAAAGAAAACAACTATGAGTGAAATTAAGAATCTGAACCCTGAGTGCATATGGAAGAATTTCTATGCACTGACACAGGTGCCGCGCCCCAGCGGACACTTAGAGAAAATACAGCAGTTCCTGCTGGAGTTTGCCAAGAATGCTGGCGTGGAAGCCTTCAAGGATCCTGCCGACAACATCGTGATGCGCAAACCTGCGTCTCCTGGTATGGAGAACCGTAAGGGCGTTATCCTGCAGGCCCACATGGATATGGTGCCGCAGAAGACTCCCGAGAGTAAGCACAACTTTGAGACTGATCCCATTGAGCCATGGATCGACGGCGAATGGGTGAAAGCAAAGGGAACCACCCTCGGTGCTGATAACGGACTCGGTGTGGCTGCCATCATGGCAATCATGGAAGACAAGTCGTTGAAGCACGGTCCTGTAGAGGCACTGATCACTGCTGATGAAGAGACGGGTATGTTTGGTGCCAACGCGCTGCCCGAGGGCGAGCTGAACGGTGATATCCTGATGAACCTCGACTCAGAGCATTGGGGTAAGTTCGTGATTGGCTCGGCAGGCGGTATCGATGTTACCGCATCCCTCGAATACAAAGAGGTGGAAACTGATGCTGAGGATGTAGCCGTGAAGGTTACACTGAAAGGATTGCGTGGCGGTCATTCGGGTCTGGAGATCCACGAAGGTCGTGGCAATGCCAATAAGATGATGGTACGCTTCGTCCGCGAGGCCATCGAGGAATGCGAAGCTCGTCTGGCTACTTGGCACGGCGGTAACATGCGCAATGCAATCCCGTTCAAGGCAGAGGTGGTGCTGACACTGCCGAAGGAGAATGTGGCCGACCTGAAGGAACTGGTGGCTGACTGGAAAGATGACTTCGAAGATCAGTTCAAGAACATCGAGAGCGGTATTGAGTTCTTCGCAGAAGAGGTGGAAGCACCAAAGACAGAGGTGCCCGTGGAGATTCAGGACAACCTCATCAACGCTATCTATGCTTGTCATGACGGCGTGGTGCGCATGATTCCTTCCTACCCCGATGTGGTGGAAACCAGCTCTAACCTCGCCATCATCGACATTGAGGACGGTAAGGCTTCGCTGAAGATCCTCGCCCGCTCAAGCAGAGAGGATATGAAGGACTATATCGTGAAGATGCTCGAAAGCTGCTTCAACATGGCTGGCATGAAGGTGGAGACCGCTGGCAGCTATGGCGGATGGGATCCGAACCCGAAGAGTGAGATCCTGCATCTGCTGCTCAAGGAATACCAGGAACTGTTCAATGACAATGGTATCATCCAGGTGGATCATGCAGGACTGGAATGCTCGATCATCTTAGGCAAATATCCGCATTTGGACGTTGTCAGTCTCGGTCCTACGATGAAGTCACCGCATACCACCACAGAGCGTGCCCTCATCGCTACCGTAGAACCTTTCTGGCAGCTGCTGAAGAAAACACTTGCTGACATTCCTGTGAAGTAATACTTTAGTGAGGAGTGAGGAGTGTTGAGTGTGGAGGGAGATTTGATTACAAGTACAAACGATATGAATATGATTATTCTATCTTAGCACTATTCTCACTCCACACTCCTCGCTCCTCACTCGAAAATTCAAAAGAAAATCGCGATTTTCTTTTGAATTATTCTCATTTATTCGTATCTTTGCACACTGATAACCTATTCCCGCTAATTCTTCACTCTTTATATAGAGGTAAGAAAGGGAATATAAATAATAACTATATGGACGATTACCCGGCGGATAAAAACAATTCGTAAAGGCGGGGGATAGCGAGCAAGGCTGCTAATCCCTTTGCCGCTAAAACTAATTATCAATTGTCAATTATCAATTGTCAATTTAAGAAAAAAGGATTAGCACAATGAGAACATACTGGAATACAAACAACAGTTTGAAGGCAATCCCTGAGTGGGAACCGAACTGCTGGATACAGGTGACGTGTCCAACAGAAGATGACCAACGTATGCTGGAGGAGAAATTCCAAATACCCGACTATTTCCTGAGTGACATCAGCGATACTGATGAGCGTGCCCGTTATGAGTATGATGACGGCTGGATGCTCATCATTCTTCGTATCCCCTACGTCAAGGAAATACGGTCGCGCACGCCCTATACCACCGTGCCGTTAGGTATCATCCACAAACGGGACGTTACCATCACCGTATGCTATTACGAGACGAACATGATGATCGACTTCGTGAGCTTCCACCAGAAACGCGGTGCAGGGTTCACGGATTATGTGGATATGATCTTCCGTTTGTTCCTCTCATCAGCGGTGTGGTACCTGAAACGACTGAAGCAGATCAACACCCTCATCGAGAAGGCTAAGCGTAATCTCGACCATAACGTGGATAATGAGAGTCTTATAGGACTGTCACGACTGCAGGACTCACTCACGTATTTCAACACCTCCATCCGGGGAAACGAGACATTGCTCGCCAAACTGAAGTTCAAACTGCAGGTGGATGAGCTGGATGCTGACCTTATTGAGGACGTAAATATCGAGATGACACAGGCACGGGAAACAACCAGTATCTATTCGAACATTCTTGAGTCAACCATGGATACCTACCAGAGCATCATCAACAACAACATGAACAATGTGATGCGTACGCTTACCGTGGTGACCATCATCATGATGTTCCCCACCCTTGTGGCAGGTCTTTTTGGTATGAACCTCATCAACGGGATGGAAAATAGCAAAATAGGATTCATTGTAGCATTGGTGATTTCCATCGGCGGAAGTGCACTCACTTGGCTCTTTTTAAGGTACAAACGATTGATTTAGGCGCAAAAAGTGAAAATTTTTCGAAAATCATTAGGATTTTACGATAATTTTTGTTAAGTTTGCACCCTATTACGTTATAGTGATAGTACCTTGAAATATGAAACTTTAATCATTCAAAAATGATGGACTCTCAAGAAAACGTCCTCAACAACGAGGCACAGTTAGAAGAAACCAACCAGCAACCAGTGGCTGAGGAGGAAGTTAAAAACGAAGAAATTGTTGAAAATCCGGAACCTGTAGCAGAAGAACCTGCAGCAGAAGAAGAGCCTGTGGCTGAAGAACCAGCGCCCCCAAAGGTCTATGCCACCAAGAAGGAAGTGATCGAGCGGCTCAAGGAACTTGCTCATGGTGATGAGTCACCTACCAAAGAGGAAGTTGACCTGCTGAAGACCACGTTCTACAAGTTGCATTTCGCAGAGCGCGAGGCCGACCTGAAAGCCTACCTCGACGGAGGTGGCGATCCGGAGAAATATACAATTCTTCCTGATGAGGACGAAGAAGTGTTTAAGGCTGAAATGGGTGTCGTCAAGGAAAAACGTGCCAAGATGTTCCTTGAGCAGGAGGCTGAAAAGCAGGAGAACCTGAAGAAAAAGCTGGACATCATTGAGAAGATCAAAGGAATGGCTACCTCGCCCGAGGAGGCCAATAAGAACTACCAGGAATTTAAGAAGCTGCAGCAGGAATGGAAGGAAATCCGTCTTGTTCCCGCAGAGAAGGCTAATGAGCTGTGGCGCAACTATCAGTTGTACGTGGAGCAGTTCTATGATCTGCTGAAACTGAACAGTGAAGCCCGTGAATACGATTTCAAGAAGAACCTCGAAATCAAGAACCGCCTCTGCGAAGCAGCAGAGAAACTGGCCGATGAGCCGGATATCATCAGCGCTTTCCACCAGTTACAGAAGCTCCATCAGGAGTATCGCGAAACGGGTCCTGTAGCCAAGGATCTGCGCGAGGAGGTATGGACACGCTTCAAGGCTGCCTCTACGGTAATCAACAAGAAGCACCAGCAGCATTTCGATACCCTCCGCTCCAAGGAGGAGGAGAACCTGGCACGCAAGACTGAGTTGTGCGAGAAGGTGGAAGCCATCGCCAAGGAGGAGAACAAGGGTGCTGGCGACTGGGAGAAACATACCAAGCAGATCATCGACCTGCAGGCTGAATGGAAGACCATCGGTTTCGCACCTCAGAAGATGAACGTGAAGATCTTCGAACGCTTCCGCGCTGCCTGCGATGATTTCTTCGGCAGAAAGGCTGAGTTCTTCAAGGATATGAAGGCAAAGTTCGCTGAGAACGCCGACAAGAAACGGGCACTGATCGAGCAGGCTAAGGCACTGCAAGACAGTACGGAGTGGAAGTCAACCAGCGACAAACTCATCGCTCTTCAGAAAGAATGGAAGACCATCGGTATGGTTCCCAAACGTTTGGGCGACCAGCTGTGGAACGAGTTCCTCGGTGCTTGCAACAAGTTCTTCGAGGCCCGCAATGCGGCCAACCAGGGAACACGCACAGCAGAACGTGATAACCTCCAGAAGAAACGCGACATCATCGCCCAGCTGAAGGCATTGGCTGAGGAGGCTGGTGAGAATGTACAGGAGAAAGTGCAGCAACTGGTTGATGACTACCAGGGTATCGGTCATGTTCCTTTCAAGGAAAAGGATAAGATCTATAAGGAATACCATGAGGTGCTCGACAAGCTGTACAAGGACCTGAATATCTCAACGGCACGCCGTCGTCTTGACAGCTTCAAGAGCAACATCAAGAACATGGCTGAGCGCGGCGGTGACATTCTCGACAATGAACGCGCCCGTCTGATGCGCCGTTACGAATCCCTAAAGCAGGAGATCCAGACCTACGAGAACAACCTGGGTTTCCTGAATGCTTCCAGCAAGAAAGGTAACAGTCTTATCGATGAGATGAACCGCAAGGTGCAGAAGTTGAAAGACGACTGCGAGCTGGTGCGCCAGAAGATCAAGGCCATCGATGCAGAAAATGCCGAGGAGAACTAATCCAAGCAAACAAAATAATGAGGGCTTATCAATCGATTGATAAGCCCTCTTTCTGTTGGGGTACTCGGACTCGAACCAAGAATGACAGGACCAGAATCTGTAGTGTTACCATTACACCATACCCCAAAATTCGATTTGCGGATGCAAAGGTACTGCTTTTTTTTTAACTACCAACATTTTTCCAGACTTTTTTATTCCTTTTCCGAAAAAAAACGCAAATTAACAAGAATTGTATAGGTATGTTTGGTTTTTCGCTCACTTAATCGTACCTTTGCGGATATTAATATGTATCATTTTACAATGACGAGAACAAAAGAATTAGTACAAGCCATTACCAAAGGAATTCAAGAGAAGAAAGGACAAGGCATCGCCATTGCCGACATGAATGGCATTGATGGTGCCATCTGTAACTATTTTATTGTCTGCCAGGGAAACTCTCCCATGCAAGTACAGGCCATCACCGACTCGGTGGAGGAATTTGCATGGAAGGAAACCCGAGAGAAACCCGTACACATCGTGGGACAAGAGAATGCCGTATGGGTGGCCATGGACTATACAGACGTGATGGTTCATATCTTCGTCCCTGATATGCGTGAGTATTACAATTTGGAAAACCTCTGGGAAGATGCTCCCCTGGAGCGCATTCCCGATATAGACTAACAGCAAGATGCAACAGAACAAGAAAAACGATACGCCCAAGATGCCCAAGTTCAACATGAACTGGATCTATCTCCTCGTGTTGCTCGGTTTGGCTTTTGTCTGGTTCTCAGGCGAGGGACCTACCAATAGCAGTGCTAGTCGTGAAGCCGACTACAGTCAGTTCCAGATCTATGTGCAGAAACAGTATGCTTCCAAGATCGTCGTCATGACCGATGAGAAGAAACTCAAGATGTACGTCAAGCCGGAACATATCCGCGAAGTGTTTGGTAAGGGTACTGAGCAGGTTGGTAAAGAACCGTTTGTCGTCGTTGACTTTGGTAGCATCGACCAGTTGGAGAAGTTCATTGACGACCAGCGACAGGCAAAGCGGTTCACCGGGAAGTATAGCTATGAGAATAAGCGAGGAAGCGAATTCCTGAATCTCCTTATCAGTCTGCTACCCCTGCTCATCATCATCGGTGCCTGGATCTTTATCATGCGCCGCATGGGAGGAGGAGCCGCTGGCGGTGGCGGTGTATTCAACGTTGGCAAGAGCAAGGCCAAGATGTACGAGAAAGGCGGTGATCTGGGTATCACCTTCAAGGACGTGGCCGGACAGGAAGGAGCCAAGCAGGAGGTACAGGAAATCGTGGAGTTCTTGAAGAACCCGCAGAAATATACCGACTTAGGTGGAAAGATTCCCAAGGGTGCCTTGTTGGTCGGTCCTCCGGGAACAGGTAAGACGCTCTTGGCTAAAGCCGTGGCTGGCGAGGCCGGAGTGCCCTTCTTCTCGATGA
The DNA here is from genome assembly GCA_017561825.1 of Prevotella sp. GTDB lineage: Bacteria > Bacteroidota > Bacteroidia > Bacteroidales > Bacteroidaceae > Prevotella. The sequence continues at coordinate 19,214 of JAFZBK010000048.1, read as the reverse complement.
GCGGTAGTGACTTCGTGGAGATGTTCGTAGGTGTTGGTGCCAGTAGGGTACGCGACCTGTTCCGTCAGGCCAAGGAGAAATCACCTTGTATCATCTTCATCGATGAGATTGATGCTGTAGGACGAGCTCGTTCCAAGAACCCGGCGATGGGTGGTAATGATGAGCGGGAGAACACACTAAATGCCCTGCTTACAGAGATGGATGGTTTCGGCACCAACAGTGGTGTCATCATCCTTGCTGCCACCAACCGTGCCGATATGCTCGACTCCGCTTTGCTGCGTGCAGGACGTTTCGACCGTCAGATCAATGTTGACCTACCTGATCTCAGCGAGAGAAAGGCTATCTTCGAGGTTCACACGAAACCGCTGAAGAAAGATGATACTGTTGACCTCGACTTTCTGTCACGTCAGACTCCTGGTTTCTCTGGTGCAGATATCGCCAATGTTTGTAACGAGGCTGCCCTGATAGCAGCACGTCGTAACGCAAAAGCCGTCAGCAAGCAGGATTTCCTGGATGCTGTTGACCGTATTATCGGAGGATTGGAAAAGAAGACCAAGGTGATGACTTCAGAAGAGAAACGTTCCATCGCTCTCCATGAGGCGGGTCATGCTACGATCTCATGGTTCTGCGAACACGCAGCTCCACTGGTAAAGGTGACCATCGTACCACGAGGAAGAGCCTTAGGTGCTGCCTGGTATCTGCCCGAGGAACGACAGATCACTACGAAAGAGCAGATGCTCGATGAAATGTGCTCCCTATTAGGTGGACGTGCTGCAGAGGAACTGTTTACCGGTCATATCTCTACTGGTGCCATCAACGATCTGGAACGTGCTACAAAGAGTGCGTACGGAATGGTGGCCTTTGCGGGAATGAGCGACAAGCTGCCAAACATCTGCTACTATAATAATAATGAGTATAACTTCCAGAAGCCTTATTCTGAAAATACCGCACAGGTTATGGATGAAGAGGTACTGAAGATGATCAACGAACAATACGACCGCGCCAAGCAGATCTTGACAGAACACAAGGAAGGTCATAACCAACTGGCAGAGTTGCTGATTTCTCGTGAGGTGATCTATACGGAAGATGTGGAGAACATCTTTGGCAAGCGTCCTTGGGTGAGTCGTTCCTTAGAGATCATGGAAGCGAATGAGGAGAAGCAAGAAGCAAGTGTGGAGAAGCAAGAAGTAAGTGAGGACAAGAAAGAGGAGGAGGTATGAAGAACTTGATTGTCAGAACCATTACCGGTATCTTTTTCGTGGCGGCCATCGTTGTCAGTTTCATGCGCCCTGAGGCCATGTTCCTGCTCTTTGCCATTGTCACAGGACTCACCATCTGGGAGTTCTGCGGATTGGTAAACGATCGTATTGCTGGTGCTACCGTTAATCGTTTTATCTGTACGGTGGCGGGAGTATATTTCTTCCTGGCCATGGCTGGTTACTGCAGTGGTCTGGTATCAGGAAGCAGCGTTTTCATTCCCTATCTGCTCACCATCATCTACCTGTTCATCAGCGAGTTGTATCTCAAGCAGGTGAACCCCGTCAACGACTGGGCCTATACCATGCTCTCACAGATGTATATTGCCCTGCCGTTATCGATGATTAACGTCCTGGCGTTCCATGGGAGTGCTGACGGTACCATACGGTTCAGTTCCATCCTTCCGTTGAGTGTCTTTATCTTCCTCTGGGTGAACGATACTGGAGCCTACTGCGTGGGATCCTTGTTAGGAAAGCATAAGCTCTTCCCGCGGATCAGTCCGGGAAAGAGTTGGGAAGGAAGTATCGGCGGTGCTATATTTGTGATTATTGCTGCCTGCATCATCTGGTGGTTCGACCAACAGGGAACGGATCCAACACAGTCGTCTTTGAACCCACCCGTTCTCACACTGATCCAATGGATCGGCTTAGGACTGGTCGTGGTAATCTTCGGAACCTGGGGCGACCTTGTTGAGAGTCTGTTCAAGCGCACCATCAACATCAAGGACAGCGGTAATATCCTGCCTGGACATGGAGGAATGCTCGACCGATTCGACTCCTCCTTGATGGCATTCCCCGCAGCCGTGATATATGTCTATACCCTAACGCTTATGATGTAGGGGCTTGAAGAAGTTTAACCATGATTCGGGCAGCATTGTCGGGAGCACAAGTATCCCCCAAGGCTGTCCGAATTTGTTGATAATCCTTTAGCATCTGCTCCCGCCCAGACTGTCCTGGTAAGATCTTGGACAGTTCCTCACGGATATTCTTCACCGAGAAACGGTCGGCCAGCAATTCCTGTACCACTTCCTTATCGGCTATCAGATTCACCAACGAAATGAATTTACATTTGATAATATGGTTAAAGGCGAACCGAATCAAATGGGGAACGGGCGTCTTATAGCAAACAACCTGCGGTACATCAAACAATGCGGTTTCCAATGTGGCCGTTCCGCTGGTAACCAATGCGACTGTTGCCTGCGAGAGAAGATGATATGTTTGATTATGAACAATCTTAACATCCGCTTCTGCAAGGAATTGTTCGTAATAGGTATCTTCGATGGAAGGAGCACCTGCAACAACAGGTTGATATTCAGGGAAATCCTTCACTGCTTCGAGCATGGCTGGCAGATTATCCTTAATCTCCTGCTTCCTACTTCCCGCCAACAATGCTATCACCTTCCTCATCTCTCCTCTCTCATCTTTCATCTCTCCTCTCTCATCTCTTTCTTTCAGGAAAGAGCGTACCTCATCAGCCGTAGGATTACCTACGTAATGAATGGGATAATGGTGTTTCTGCTCAAAGAAAGGAACCTCGAAAGGCAGGATGGAGAACAGTTCATCCACATCGCGTTTGATGTTCTTGATGCGGTATTCCTTCCAAGCCCAGATCTTGGGAGAGATGTAATAATAAACGTGAGTAGGGATATGGTTTTTACGGATAAACTTGGCGATTTTCAGATTAAAGCCTGGATAATCAACAAGAATAACCGCATCGGGCTGCCACGATGAGATATCCTTCTTGCACAAAGACATGTTCTTGAAGATAGTACGAAGATGAAGCAACACAGGAACGAATCCCATGTAAGCCAGTTCCTTGTAATGCTTGACACGGGTGCCACCTACGGCAGTCATCAAATCACCACCGAAGAAACGGAACTCCGCTTCCGGATCCTCTTTCTGCAACGACCTCATCAGATGTGAAGCATGGAGGTCACCGCTCGCCTCTCCTACTATCAGGTAGTACTTCATAATTCACAATGTATAATGCATAATGCATAATTGACAATGCCATCAAGCCCTCAGAGATTCCACCCCTTCAGCATCTCTATCGCACTATACGCGGTTACGTCAATCTGGGTGGGCGTAATCGCCACATAACCATGATTCAGCGCCCAGTTGTCAGTATCCTCTGCTTCTGGCTCATCATTGGTATAGGAACCAACCATCCAGAAATAGTCGTACCCACGAGGATGATGACATTTCACGCACTCATTTCCCCAAGTACCGTGTGCCATACGACAAATCTTAACTCCTTTGAACTCAGGAACCAAGGGGAAGTTCACATTCAGACAAACCCCGAGGGGAAGACCTTCCTTCAAAATCTTTTGAGTAATGGTTCTAATCAGCGGTCGCAGAGGCTCAAAGTCAGCCTCATCACGATAATCACAAAGAGAGAATGCCACACTGGGTATGTATTTCATACAGCCTTCCATGGTAACACCCATCGTACCACTGTAATGGGTATTCACGGAACCATTATCACCATGGTTGATGCCCCCGATGACCATGTCAGGCTTACGATCCTGACAGAACTGATTCAATGCCAGCTTTACGCAATCCACTGGTGTGCCATTACACGACCATACCTCTACACCTTCCATCTTCCTACGTTGTTTCAGACGCAACGGGGTGGTGGCGGAAAAGGCGCAGGCATAGCCTGAACGGGCCGACTCAGGAGCACATATCAACAGGTCGGCTATGTCGCGCAACATGTCGATAAGGCTATTAAGACCTTTCGAATGATAGCCGTCATCATTCGAAATAAGTATTAACGGTCTATTTTTTTTCATAAATAATCCTTGTTTGCACGCAAAGTTACGAAAAGTCGAGAGCAATACAAAACAAATCTTTGATTTTATTGCCGAGACGGAGTAACTTCGCGAATTTATTCGCAAAATTACTAAAAAAGGTTGGAAAATACCCGATTCTCACATAAAATATGTAACTTTGCACAGATTTTTGTTTGTTTGAACACCTCTTTTGAGGTGTATTTGACATAAACACTACAAAGAAATGGGAAAGATTATAGCTTTAGCCAACCAGAAAGGAGGCGTAGGAAAGACCACCACCACCATCAACTTGGCCGCATCATTGGCCACGTTGGAAAAGAATGTGCTGGTGATCGATGCTGACCCGCAGGCCAATGCTTCCAGTGGTCTTGGCGTAAATATCAAAGATATCGACTGCTCTCTATATGAATGCATCATTGATCATGCCGATGTGCGTGATGCTATGTACACCACAGATATTGAAGGACTTGACATCATCCCCAGTCATATCGACTTGGTAGGTGCTGAAATAGAGATGCTGAATGTGGAACATCGGGAACAGGTGATCAAGAACCTGTTGGAACCGATCAAGAACGAATACGACTTCATCCTTATCGACTGTTCACCGTCGTTAGGACTGATTACCGTTAATGCACTGACGGCAGCCGATTCCGTCATCATCCCAGTACAGTGTGAGTACTTCGCACTGGAAGGTATCAGCAAGTTGTTGAATACCATTAAGATCATCAAGAGCAAGCTGAACCCGAATTTGGAGATTGAAGGTTTCCTGCTGACCATGTATGATAGTCGTCTCCGTCTTGCCAACCAGATCTATGATGAAGTGAAACGCCACTTCCAAGAGTTGGTATTCAAGACTGTCATCCAGCGTAACGTGAAGCTGTCGGAGAGTCCGAGTCACGGATTACCCGTCATCCTCTACGACGCAGATTCTACTGGAGCAAAGAACCACCTGTCGTTGGCTAAAGAGATCATCAACAAAAACAAGCCGAAGAGCAAAAAGAAAAGTAAGGAGTAACCATTGAATAGAGGAAGAAATGGCAGTAAGAAAGAAATATCAATCACTGGGACGCGGTCTTGATGCGCTCATCTCTACAGAAGATGTGAAGACACAAGGCTCCTCCACCATCAACGAGATACCCATCGATCAGATTGAGGCAAATCCCAACCAGCCTCGACGTGAGTTTGAGGAAACAGCACTGAATGAGCTGGCACAGAGCATTGGTGAAATTGGCATCGTCGTTCCCATCACCTTGCGACAGATCGGTGAGCACAAATATCAGATCATTGCAGGAGAACGCCGTTGGCGTGCTTCACAGATTGCGGGTCTGACATCCCTACCCGCCTATATCCGTACCATCAAGGACGAAGAGGTGATGGAGATGGCACTGGTGGAGAATATCCAACGTGAGGACCTGAATGACATAGAGATCGCTCTGGCTTATGAACACCTGCTGGAAACCAGCGGTATGACGCAGGAGAAAATGTCGAAACGTGTAGGCAAGAGTCGCACCGCCGTTACCAACTACCTCCGTCTGCTGAAACTCCCCGCACAAGTACAGATGGCCCTGCAGAACAAGTCGATCAGCATGGGACACGCCCGTGCCTTGCTCTCCCTGGATAGTCCTGCCCAGCAAATTAGATTGTTTAAAGTCATCCAGAAAAACGGTTATTCCGTTCGTCAGGTAGAAGACCTTGTGAAGAGTACCAAGGAAAGCGAAGAGAATCCCTCTGCCAAGAAAAGCAATGCCGAGAAGAAAAGTCTTCCCAAAGGATTTGACGTTTTACAGAAACGGTTATCTGATTTCTTCAGCACGAAGGTGGAAATGAGCTGTTCGGCAAAAGGAAAAGGAAAGATCAGCATACCCTTCAGTAACGAAGAGGAGTTGGAGCGTATCATCAACATGTTTGACAAGCTGAAAGAGTGAGTATCATCATTACGATATACAAAAAATGGCTGGTCGTGATCTCATTGATCATCATGTGCGTTCCATGTGGTGCTGCGACAGAGATGCTGAGAGACAGCGTGAATGTTGACTCCATAGCAGATGTCCTGGAAGAAGATTCTGCCTTCATCAGCGATCTGATCATGCAGAACACCAAGCATCATAAAGTCAAACGCGACTGGGACACATGGCATCCAACGGCCAAACGGGCCATGTGGTTGGCTATAGTCGTACCGGGTGCCGGACAGATCTATAATAGGAAGTACTGGAAACTGCCCATCTTCTACGGAGGATTTCTCGGATGCTATTACGCCATGCGGTGGAACAACATGATGTATCGCGATTATTCGCAAGGCTACATGGACCTGATGGACGGTAACCTGGAAACGCAGAGCTACAACCAGTTCATGCACTTGGGCATGAAGATCGACGAGTCGAAAGCCACCGATGTGCAGAGGTACTCAAATAAGTTCAAACGCAGAAAGGACTATTACCGCAGATATCGTGATATGAGTGCCTTCATCCTTATCGGCGTGTATGCGCTGTCAGTGATTGATGCCTACGTGGATGCCTCGTTGTCAGAGTTCGACATCTCTGAAGATCTGAGCATGAGAGTGTCACCGACACTGATGCGAAACGAGGGCTACACGCTCAATCCAGTGAAATCCACCTCGTTGGGTATTCACTGCGCTTTGACTTTCTAACTATTATCAGCCTATTAAAACCTAAACCATTCAACAATGAAAAAGAAAGTATTTATAACCATAGCCGCGATGTTCTTAGGAGGACCATGTACCATGGCCCAAATTGAAGGAGATGAGATCACCGTGACAACAACAGACGGAGAAGCGGATGTCATTGAAGTGCCGGAAGGTATGCTACTCGAGATTGACAGTCTGCTTAACCTCTATAATTCCAAGACGTATCTACAAGACAACGACTGTCACTATAGCGACAACAACCCAGACTTCCCTGTAGAAACTTACATCGAACGGTTGCAGCGCATTCCCTCGGTGATGGAGATGCCCTATAATGATGTGGTAAGGAAATTCATCGACCGCTATGCGGTACGGTTGCGGGCTTCTGTCAGTTACATGCTCGGTGCAGCCAATTTCTACATGCCGCTCTTCGAAGAGGCATTGGAGATGTATAATCTTCCGCTGGAGTTGAAATACCTGCCCGTCATTGAGTCGGCACTCAGTCCTACGGCCACCTCTCGTGTGGGTGCAGCTGGTTTGTGGCAGTTCATGCTTGCTACCGGTAAGCAGTATGGCTTGGAAGTAAACTCATTGGTGGATGAACGTCGTGACCCGATTAAGTCAACCTATGCCGCAGCCCGCTATTTGCGCGACCTTTACAAGATCTACGATGACTGGAATTTGGTGATCGCCGCCTATAACTACGGTCCGCAGAACATCAACAAGGCCATTCATCGTGCAGGAGGCGTCAAGGATTACTGGGCTATCTACAAGTACCTGCCTCGTGAAACACAAGGATATGTACCGGCATTCATCGCCGCCAATTATATCATGACCTACTACTGTGAGCACAACATCTGTCCGATGCGTACACAGATTCCTGCAAAATCAGACACCATCGTCGTCAACAGGGATGTGCACTTCAAACAGATTGCCGCAGTAACAGGTATCAGGATTGAAGAACTGCGTTCATTGAACCCACAGTATCGTCGTGACATTGTCAATGGCAGTACCCAACCATCGGTTATTCGACTGCCTCAGACTTATGTCAACACTTTCCTCGACCGTGAGGACTCCATCTATAATTATGAGGCAGCGACCCTACTCACTAAGCGCGCCGTAGTGGAAGTAACGGCCGAGGATGTCAAGCAAGAGGTTGTGGCAAGGAGTCAGACAGTTGCACCCAGAACCAGTCAGGCTTCACGCGGTAGAACAAAGGCCGCAACCCAAAGTCGTAGTCGCAAGGGCGGGAAAACAGCTTCAAAGGGAAAGAGCCAGAGCGTAACGGTCAAGTCAGGACAGACCCTCTCGCAAATAGCCAAAAAGAACAACACCACCGTTGACAAACTTAAACGTTTGAACGGTATCAAAGGCAACACCATCCAAGCAGGTAAGAAGATCAAGGTGAAATAATATCATACACCTTAATATATAGGGACATGGAAGAGCACATCAACAAAGAAACTGCGAAGGAATTGTCAGAAGAGCAATTGGTAGACGACGCATTCCAGCATCTGCTGGACAGTTACCGAACCTCACGACATAGAAAGAAGGTTGATATCATCACCAAAGCCTTCAACTTCGCCCGACAGGCGCACAAAGGCGTCCGCCGTCTTTCTGGTGAGCCCTATATCATGCACCCTATTGCTGTGGCACAAATCGCATGTTCTGAAATCGGACTGGGTTCCACGAGTATCTGCTCTGCCCTGCTCCATGATGTGGTGGAAGATACCGACTACACCGTTGAGGACATTGAGAACATCTTCGGTAAGAAGATTGCCCAGATTGTTGACGGTCTGACAAAGATCAGTGGTGGTATCTTCGGTGAGCAGGCTTCTGCTCAGGCAGAGAACTTCAAGAAACTGCTGCTGACGATGAGTGATGATATCCGCGTGATTCTCATCAAGATCTGCGACCGTCTTCATAACATGCGCACCTTGGAGAGTCAGCCGGCTAACAAGCAGTATAAGATTGCTGGTGAAACCCTCTACATCTATGCCCCGTTGGCCAACCGTCTGGGATTGAACAAGGTGAAGACCGAATTGGAGAACCTCAGTTTTAAGTTTGAACATCCCGAAGAATACAATGCCATCACTCAAAAGCTGACAAGAACACAGGAGTCACGTGACGAACTCTTTGAGAAGTTTACAGAACCGATTCGGCATGCGCTCGATGAGATGGGAGTAAAATATGAGATCAAGGCCCGCGTAAAGAGTCCTTATTCCATTTGGAATAAGATGCAGAACAAGCACATCACTTTCGATGAGATCTACGACATCCTTGCCGTTCGCATCATCTTCACTCCCAACAAACGAGAGGAGGAGATCAATGAATGCTTCAATATCTATGTAGCCATTAGTAAGATCTATAAGAGTCATCCCGACCGCTTGCGTGACTGGTTGAGTCATCCGAAAGCCAACGGCTACCAAGCCCTCCATGTTACCTTGATGTCCAAACAGGGAAGTTGGATCGAAGTACAGATCCGCTCCGACCGCATGAACGAGATTGCAGAGCAAGGATTTGCTGCACATTGGAAATATAAAGACGGTGTAGAGGAAGAAATTACCGAAGACGAAGGCGAGTTGAACGACTGGCTTCGCACCATCAAGGAGATCCTCGATGACCCGCAGCCTGATGCCATGGACTTCCTCGATGCCATCAAGCTGAACCTGTTTGCTTCTGAAATCTTTGTGTTCACGCCCAAGGGTGAGATCAAGACCATGCCCGCAGGATGTACGGCACTCGACTTCGCCTTCCAGATTCACACCTTCTTAGGTAGCCATTGTATCGGCGCAAAGGTGAACCACAAGCTCGTTCCACTTAGTCATAAGCTCCAAAGCGGTGACCAGGTGGAGATCCTCACAAGTAACTCACAGCATGTACAGCCCTCATGGGTGAACTTCGTGAGTACAGCAAAGGCAAAAGGCAAGATCCAAGCCATCCTACGTAGGGACAACCGAGAGGTTCAGAAGAAGGGTGAGCAGATTCTCGAAGAATTCCTCAAGCGTCATGACATGGAAGTGACGACTTCCATCCTCGATAAGTTGTGTGAGTTCCATGATATCCGTAAACCTGAGAACCTACTGATGGCCATCGGGAAAAAGAATATCATCCTGAGCGATAAGGATATCGACGAACTGCACGGAAAGAAGAATGCCAATGAAGGAAAGGGATGGCGACGCTATATCCCCTTCATCGGGAAAGACAAGGCCAAGGCCGCTGCTGAGTTGATTAAGAGTCAGGACTATTTCATTGTACCCAAGGACTTCAACCGCAAGAAGCCTGTCTATATCACAGAGAACAATATCACACAGTTTGTCTTCCCCACATGTTGTCATCCTATCCCCGGTGATGACGCACTAGGATTCATCGATGGTAAAAACCGCATTGAGATCCATAAACGTAACTGTCCTGTTGCCAACAAACTGAAATCCAGCTATGGCAACCGTATCCTCGATGTGAAATGGGACATGCACAAACAGCTTTACTTCACAGCCACCGTCCAAATGCGCGGTATCGACCGCATCGGACTACTCAATGAAGTAACACAAATCATTTCACGTCAGTTGAACGTGAACATCCATAAGATCACGATTAGCTGTGAAGACGATATCTTCGAAGGGGAGATTGAACTCCGCGTTCACGACCGCGATGATGTTAAGGTCATCATCGACGAGCTGAAATCCGTGAACGGACTACAGGAGATTCAGCAGATTATTTAATCTGAGAGGTGAGAAATAAGAGGTGAGAGATCACGTCAGATAATCCAATTGCTTCTTCAAGGCTTTCAAGTCATCACGAACCTTCATCAGACCCTCCATCACACGGGTATTGTTGTCAACACCCTGCTTATTCTCACGTAGCATCTTGCGGGCTGCAGCCAACTTGAAGCCACGTACTTTGACAAGGTTGTAAACAGCCTTGATGTTCTCAACATCCTTGTCGGTATATTGACGGATGTTGTTACCTGTAGTCTTGGGTCTGATCAAAGGAATCTCCTTCTCCCAGAACCGAAGATTACTCTCCGACACACCAACAATCTCCGCCACTTCTTTGATGGAGTAATACAATTTTAGGTTCTTGTCTGTATTCAGTGCCATAACGTCCGTAATGATTTGATTGCCGCAAAGATACAACATTTTCAACTGAAATGCAAGTTTTTCCATGTTTATTTGGCATTTCGCTCGCTTATTGCATAAAATCTTCACGTTCGAGAAAACAAATAAACTTGTTTTCTTCTCACTTACTCAGATTTTTCGTACCTTTGCATCCAAATTTGTAAAAAAGATAATCCGTTACAGATATGATGACAGCAAATGAGATTCGTGACTCGTTCAAGAAGTTCTTCGAGACGAAAGCACACGCTATCGTACCCTCGGCACCGATGGTAATCAAAGACGACCCCACCCTGATGTTCACCAATGCTGGTATGAACCAGTGGAAAGATATTATTTTGGGAACCCGCGACCCCGAACCACGTCGTAGGGCTGACTCCCAGAAATGTCTCCGCGTTAGTGGTAAGCACAATGACTTGGAAGAGGTTGGACATGACACCTACCATCATACCATGTTCGAGATGCTTGGCAACTGGAGCTTCGGCGACTACTTCAAGGAGGGTGCCATTGATATGGCATGGGAATACCTGGTTGATGTTCTGAAACTCAACCCGGAAGATCTCTATGTAACCGTCTTTGAAGGTGATGCAAGCGAAGGACTTGAGCGTGACGACGAGGCTGCGGGCTATTGGCTGAAGCACGTACCTGCCGATCATATCATCAACGGAAACAAACACGATAACTTCTGGGAGATGGGTGACACAGGTCCTTGTGGCACTTGTTCAGAGATCCATCTCGATAGTCGTACACCTGAAGAAAAAGCAAAGGTGCCTGGTCGTGAACTGGTCAACCAAGATGATCCGCAGGTGATAGAGATCTGGAACCTCGTGTTCATGCAGTTCAACCGCAAGGCTGACGGCTCTTTGGAGAAACTTTCCATGAATGTAATCGATACTGGTATGGGCTTCGAACGACTGGTTCGCGCCATCCAAGGCAAGCACTCCAACTACGATACTGATGTGTTCCAGCCGATGATCAAAGAGATTGAACGTCTCTCTGGTCTGCACTATGGTGAAGGAAAAGAAGATGTTGATGTGGCCATGCGTGTGATTGCCGACCATATCCGTGCCGTGAGTTTCTCCATTGCCGACGGTCAGCTGCCAGGCAATGCCAAGGCTGGTTATGTCATCCGTCGTATCCTGCGCCGTGCCGTACGCTACGCTTACACCTTCCTGGATCAGAAGGATGCGTTCCTGTTCAAGCTCATCCCTACACTGGTACATGAGATGGGCGAGGCTTATCCTGAGTTGAAAGCCCAGCAGCAGTTGATTACCCGTGTCATCAAGGAAGAAGAGGATTCTTTCTTGCGTACGCTTGACCGTGGTATCAACCTTTTGAACGGAGCTATGGATGAGCTGAAGGCACAGCAAAAGACAGTTCTCAGTGGTGTGGATGCCTTCCGCCTTTTCGACACCTACGGATTCCCGCTCGATCTTACGGAACTGATCTGTCGTGAAAACGGTCTTACCGTTGACGAAGAGCAGTTCAATGTAGAGATGCAGAAGCAAAAGGAACGTGCCCGTAATGCTGCACAGGTGGAGAATGGCGATTGGGTGGAACTTAAACAAGGAGAGCAGCAGTTCGTTGGTTACGACTATAACGAATATGAGTGTCATATCCTGCGTTACCGTCAGGTAACCCAGAAGAAGAACACCTATTATGAACTGGTACTCGACTATACCCCGTTCTATGGCGAGATGGGCGGTCAGGTTGGTGATCAGGGTGTACTCGTCAGTGAGCATGAGACCGTGGAGATCATTGACACCAAGCGCGAGAACAACCAAAGCATCCATATCGTCAAGAAGTTGCCCGAACATCCTGAGGCTGACTTCATGGCTTGTGTAGATACAGACAAGCGTGAGGCATGTGCTGCCAACCATACGGCAACCCACCTGCTCGACTATGCCCTGAAACAGGTTCTGGGCGACCATGTAGAGCAGAAAGGATCGTTCGTCTCACCTGACACATTACGTTTCGACTTCTCTCATTTCCAGAAGGTAACCGATGAGGAAATCCGTCAGGTAGAAAGACTGGTTAATGACATGATCCGTCAGGACATCTGTTTAGAGGAGTTCCGCGAGACACCTATCGAAGAAGCTAAGAAACTGGGCGCTATCGCCCTGTTCGGTGAGAAATATGGTGACAAGGTGCGTGTGGTGAAGTTCGGTCCAAGTGTGGAGTTCTGTGGTGGTATTCACGCCCACAGCACGGGTCATATCGGCATGATCAAGATTGTGAGCGAGGCCAGTGTGGCTGCCGGTATCCGTCGTATCGAAGCCAAGACGGGTAAGGAATGTGAGGAACTGTTGTATCAGTTGGAGGATGCCATCAAGATTATCAAGTCAATGTTCAACAATGCCAAGGATCTGCATGGAACCATTGAGAAATACATCAACGAGCACGATGCGATGAAAAAGCAGGTGGAACAGTTCAATGCAGAGGCTGTTGAACGCATGAAAGAGAAATTACTTTCAAAAGGTCGCGACATCAACGGCATTAAGGTATTCTCTGCCGTTCTGCCCATCAGACCCGAAGCCGCCAAGGATCTGGTATTCAAGGTACGTGCTGCAGAGCCAGAGAACTCACTCTGCGTAGTAGGATCGATATATGATAACCGTCCTATGCTGAATGTCAGCATCAGCGATGACCTGGTGAAGGAACAGGGATTCAATGCAGGACAGTTGGTTCGCGAGGCCGCTAAACTGATGCAGGGTGGCGGTGGCGGTCAGCCCCATTTCGCCTCAGCAGGTGGTAAGAATCCTGATGGAATCGCTGCCGCTGTTGATAAGGTCATTGAACTGGCAAAGATGTAAGAGGCAAGAAGTAAGAAGCAAGAGGCAAGAAGCAAGAGGCAAGAGAAATGTATTATGATATAGAGCCTGTATCTCTAAATCTATTCTCTTGCTTCTTGCTTCTTACCTCTTGCTTCTTCTTATTCTTTCTTGTCGCTGATAGCCTGCATGATCTTTGCCTCCAACTCCTCGCAGAGCTCGGGGTTATCCTGCAGAAGCTTCTTGACAGCATCACGTCCCTGCGCTAATCTGCTGTCGCCATAAGAGAACCAGCTGCCGCTCTTCTGGATGATGCCGTATTCCACACCGAGATCAACAATCTCGCCCACCTTGGAGATACCCTCGCCGAAGGTGATCTCAAACTCACACTTGCGGAATGGTGGAGCCACCTTATTCTTCACCACCTTCACACGTACCTGGTTACCGATTACCTCGTCACCATCCTTGATGCTCGTCACTCGACGGATATCCAGACGAACGGATGCATAGAACTTCAGGGCATTACCACCAGTGGTGGTCTCAGGGTTACCGAACATCACACCAATCTTCTCACGCAACTGGTTGATGAAGATACAGGTGGTGTTGGTCTTTGAGATGGTGGAAGTAAGCTTACGCAATGCCTGACTCATCAGTCGTGCCTGCAAACCCACCACGTTATCACCCATCTCACCCTCAATCTCCTTCTTAGGTGTAAGGGCTGCCACAGAGTCGATTACCAAAATATCAATAGCTGATGAACTGATCAGCTGGTCGGCAATCTGCAGGGCCTGTTCGCCATTGTCGGGCTGGGAGATCCACAGGTTGTCGATATCCACACCTAACTTCGCTGCATAGAAACGGTCGAAAGCATGCTCCGCATCGATGAAGGCCGCAATACCTCCAGCCTTCTGAGCCTCAGCAATGGCATGGATGGCCAGTGTTGTCTTACCTGATGATTCCGGACCATAGATCTCAATGATCCTGCCCTTGGGATAACCACCCACACCTAAGGCAGCATTCAGACCGATACTACCCGAAGGGATCACCTCCACGTTTTCCACATGCTCGTCACCCAGTTTCATGATACTGCCTTTGCCGAAGTCCTTTTCAATCTTCGACATCGCAGCTTGCAGCGCCTTCAGCTTTTCACTTTGCGAGTTCGTAGCCTCGCTTGTTCTTTCTTTTGTCATTAGTGTTTGTTTTGAGGAGGGTGGAGAGTGGAGAGTGGAGGGAGAATACCCTCGTACCCATTAACACGCTCAAACCTCCATTAGTTATTATTAATTTGATTGTTTCTTTTCCAACGAACTTCTCAAGCCAGACAACATTCTGGCTATTCGAGCGATTTTATCATCCATCATTTGTAAATCTCCATCATTGATATAATTCAAAGAATGAGATATTTCAATTTGACACATTACCTCCATCAGTGATCCATAAGATATCTCAAGAAAGTGTATTCTTTCCCTTATTGAGAATCTACTTAGTCCTTCTGCAATATTAGATGGAACAGATATGGCGGCTCGTTGTAATTGAGCACACAACACCCTTGTCTCATTAACTGGAAAAGTGTTACAATAGCGATAGACATCTACTACCAGACTTCTTGCTATATGATACACCTCCAGTTTTCGATAATAGAAATCATTCATATCCTTTTACAATAAGTAGAATAAAAGCAGACTGAGGATTACCTTAGCTGTGCATTGAGAACCTATCACTTGTACATGGAAGTATTCTCCCTCCACTCTCCTCTCTCCACTCTCCTCTACAACTCCAGATCACCATCAAACACCTCCACCCAAGGCAATCCCTGGATATTCAGTTGCTCCATGAATGGATCGGGATCGAAGTCCTCTACGTTCCATACACCCGGTTTCTTCCAAATGCCCTTGAGGAACATCATGGCACCGATCATGGCCGGTACACCAGTCGTGTAGGAAACACCCTGCATACCCGTTTCCTCATAGGCAGCCTGATGTGAGCAGTTATTATATACATAATAGGTGCGCTCCTTTCCATCTTTCAAGCCGCGGATACGACAGCCGATACTTGTCTCGCCATCGTAGTTCTCACCCAGATCCTGCGGATTGGGCAGTACAGCCTTGAGGAACTGCAACGGCACGATCTTCACCTTCACCTTCTTATCGGGATCATTAGCCAACGGTGCTTCGTACTCCATCTCGTCAATACGACTCATCCCCAGGTTCTGGATGCAATCAAGATAGGTGAGATACTGCTGTCCGAAGGTCATCCAGAAACGGGCCTGCTTAATCGTGGGGTAGTTCTTCACCAGACTCTCCAGTTCCTCGTGGTGCATCAGATAACTCTCACGCGGTCCGATATTGGGATAAGTCAAGGCCTTGTGTATCTCCAGCGGCTCCGTCTCAATCCACTCGCCATCCTTATAGTACAAACCTTTCTGTGTAATCTCACGGATGTTAATCTCGGGGTTGAAGTTCGTGGCGAAAGCCTTATGATGATTACCGGCATTGCAATCCACAATGTCGAGATACTGGATCTCGTCAAAATGGTGCTTGGCAGCGTATGCTGTGTAGATACCTGATACGCCGGGATCGAAGCCACAGCCGAGAATAGCCGTCAGTCCAGCCTGCTCGAAGCGCTCCTTGTATGCCCATTGCCAGCTGTACTCGAAGTGCGCCTCATCCTTGGGCTCATAGTTGGCTGTGTCGAGATAGTTACAGCCACATGCCAGACAAGCCTCCATGATGGTCAGATCCTGATAAGGCAACGCCAGATTGATTACCAGTTCCGGCTGATAGTCGTTGAACAAAGCCTTCAGCTGTTCCACATCATCAGCATCCACCTGAGCGGTCTGAATATTGAGAGGCTTTATTGTCTCTTGCTTCTCACCTCTTGCCTCTTGCTTCTTGCTTCTTGCCTCTTGCTTCTTTTTAATGGCCTCCACAATCTGGTCGCATTTTGCCTTGCGACGGCTCGCAATCATGAACTCAGTGAACACATCGGCATTCTGTGCAATCTTGAATGCCGCAACTGTTGCAACGCCTCCGGCGCCGATCATCAATACTCTTGCCATTGATACTTATAGATTTAAGTGAATGAATAATGTTCAACACACACGATTATGTTTGCAAAGATACGAAATAAATAAGAGAAAAGAAAAGAAATAAGCATTTTTTTATTGAGAAGCAAGGAGTGAGAAGTAAGAAGCAAGAGAATAGCCTTAAAGATACAAGCTCTATATAATAGTTCATTTCTCTTACCTCTTGCTTCTTGCTTCTTGCCTCTTGCTTCTCACCTATCACTTCTCACCTCTCACCTCTTCCCCACTAATCCCCAATGCCTGCATCAGCGAGTAGCCGAGGATTTCCTGACGGAAATTACCTCCTGGCATAGGCTGCATGGCGAACAATGTGATACGCTTCTCGTCACTGACGGGCTGCAGTTGATGACGAATCCGTTCATATGCATCACCCTCCTCTGCATTAGGAACCACCATGATGCGCTTCACATCATTCTGTTGCAGAAGCACATCGATAATATCCGTCAGCAGATTCGTCTTGGTGGTAATCTCCTCAACAGGTACCGTATGGAGCGCAAATTCACCCAACGGACTGCGGAATGCTTTTCCGTCAAGTTCTTGCTTGTAGTTGGCAGGCATGAAATTGCGCAGATGATCCATCTTCTTATCATGAACCAGCACCACTGTTGTTTCCTGATGTTCCTTCCTTTGGCGTATACCGCCATCGAGGGCCACACATTCCACCCATCGGGCCAGGTCAGCCAAAGGAATCCGTCTCCCTATCATGCGCTCGAAATTCACGGTCAGGTTAAACGCCACCTGATCGATATAGTCAGCATCCACTACAATCACATTCTCACTCCAGCGGGTCTGTTCCATCTCTCCCTGAAGCATCTCATTGGTATGTTCGTTCTTTGTCATATTCTCCAAGCAAATCAATCAAAAAAACCACTGTTACTGAACTGCTCAAACAACTCGGGTATAAAGACAGAACCGTAATTCGTCAAACCGATTCTTACCATAATCAAGTTCTTCTGAGGACAAACATAAAGGGTTTGTGCACATATACCAAAAGCGTAATAGCCTGGATATTGGGGCTTGTCGAAACCTGTACTGCTGGTGTTATACCAGTTGAAATGATAGCCGTCATTATCGGTATTATACTCGGTAGATTGACGAATCCACTCTTCACTTACTATACGTTGACCATTCCACAGACCACGATGAAGATACAGACGACCGATCTTGGCCAAGTCCTTTATGGTCATAGAAATGCCGCCAAAAGCATGAGCAACATCGTGTTTACGACTGTCGATGTTCACCAAAGCAGGCGATTCCATCTGCAGGGGCTTCCACACCTTTTCACTCAGGTAGTCGGCATACCTCTTCCCTGTAGCCCGTTCAATCACCACACCCATAATCTGTGCTGTCATACTTTCATAACGATGCTTCGTTCCTGGCTCGCAGCGGAATTTCAGACCACGGATCTGCTTCATCAGGTTATGTCCGTAATTCAGTCTTGCCATGGCATGAAGTCGTTTCAGATCCTTGATCGTTAGAGAATAAGTATCATCGAAATCCAATCCACTCCGCATATCAAGCAGATGACGGATAGTGAGTTTCTGCCACATCGGATCTTTCTTTTTGAGTTCAGGCAGATAATCTGTTACGGCATCATCAATGCTGCGGATATAGCCTTCATCTACAGCGATACCACACAACAACGATGTGATGGATTTGGATACGGAGAAGACTGTGGCTAAACGGTCGGAAGTAATATCGCCCCAATACTTCTCGAAAACAATACTGTCGTTATGGATGATGAGTACGCCTTGCGTTTTGCCTTTCGTTTCCATTGCTTCCAAAAACGTCATACGCTTGTCTTTAGATCTTTGTGTGTAGAAATGCAGTGTGTCAATCCATGCCACCTTCCTATTGGCAATAGGGAACTGGAAGGTTCTATCTCCATTGGCAATGGTATCATGAATGCGTTTCTCGAAACTGTAGATATTCGGTCCTTCAGCACCGTCAGCTCGATATCCTCTGACAATAGAACAGGCCGTCATCAACACACATAGAGAACCTAAGGTCAGCATCTGCTGCCCTCTCTTCCAGATTTTCTTATCCTTTCTCATACCAATCTTTCGTTTTGCAGTGTTACACTCATTATGAGTATCTTTTATTTCTAACGCAAACACATTGTTATTTATTACATACAAAGCCAAAAATTGGCGCAACATACACCGCCAATTAGGTCACTTGCTTAAAATTCCCATATTCTGAAACAAAATTTTGAAATTAAATTGTCATTTATAGAATCTACCTACATGTTTTGCTTTATTTTACTATTTCTCAGCGTGTTGCGAGATTTTCAAACTACATGGAAACTACATATAACTACATGTTACCTACATGTTTTGCCACAAATTGCCGTATAAAACCATAGAAACTGTGGCACTAATAGGTAGAAAGTACGTCACTTTCTGACAGTCACAACGTCACTCTTACATAAATTCTCTAGAGAATTTGTGCGCAAGCAGCATGTTTACTACTAGTAAGTGACGTACTTATTCATAAATTCTCTAGAGAATTTCATAGCAAACGACTAAGATACTTATCGAGAACACCATGGTTT